>JAYSRA010000180.1:0-5750 GCA_043721275.1 Burkholderiales bacterium | reverse complement strand
TTCGCACTGCGCCTCAGACCCATAGTCACGCAGAAACTCGGCTAACGAGAGTCCGGGTTGGAACTGGATACGGTTCATGGGCATGACGGTGCTCCAATGCTTGAAATGCGTAACTGTACGCAAATACAGCATTACCGTCAATACTTCATGAGCCAGCTTGCTAATCAGGAGTCGATAATCGAGCAAAAGCGTAGCTAGCCCAAGTAAAGGAAGGGCTTGGCTGTAAAGCTGCGTCTGAATTTTTTTGGTTCAACGCGCGTATTCCATTTGCGTCACGCCCACGGTGGTCAAGTTTTTTATTGATCGAATGTCCACTTTTTTCAGTCTTTAACGTCTAATACAAATACTTCGTGCGAAAAAACGCATCTGCGCGCACGTAGCAACGTTTTTAACTGGGGAAATTTATGTGGACATTGAATGTGACGCGTCCGTTGTCGGACGCAATGAAGGCTTGCACGCTGGCCGCGGCCCTTGTAGCGTCGGCCGGGTTGGCAGCGCAAACCTGCCCGTTTGATAACGGCGGATCAACGCTTGAAAACGACGGGCTCGTGCTCACGCGCTACGCGCTGGGGTTGCGTGGCGCACCGATGGTTGCCAACACGTCGTTTGCAGGGGGTGATGTGGCAGCCATCGAATCCAACATCGCCTGCCCGAGCTGCGGCCTGCGCGTGACCGACGATAAAGATGCGCTGAACAACCCGATCTTCACGGCAGCGGACGCCACCATCATCAGCCGCAAAATCGCAGGCTTCAGCGGCGCGGCGCTCACCAACGGCGTGGCCCTGGGCAGCGGTTCGCGCAGCAACGCCGCCGCCGTGCAAAGCTTTCTGCTCGCGGGTTGCGGCACCGCAAGCAATGGCTGGGCGCAGGGCGGCAACTTGTTTGGTGCGCCGGGCGTGGTCGGCACCAACGATCTGCAACCATTGACGGTGAAAGCCGGGGGCGACAGCATCAATGTTTTGATGCAAAGCCAGGGCGGCTTGAGGATGAGGGAATCCGTCCCCAACAGCCAACTCAGCAAGCAAGTCACCGTGGTCAATGGCCACGTTTCTAACAGAGCCAATTCCGGTACGGTTGGCGGGACGATCGCGGGCGGCGGTGAAGTAACGTCGGCTGGGAGTCTCTATAACAATGTCGTCGGAGGTGATTTCGGGTCGATCGGTGGCGGATCCGACAACTTCGCAGGCATCTATGCCACCGTCTCGGGAGGCAATAGTAACCAAGCGAATGGCTTCGCGTCCACTGTGATCGGTGGGCAAAGAAACTTTGCAATTGGCCGTAATTCGGTCGCCATCGGCTACCAGGCTACCGCGCGGGGCTTTAGAGAGATGACGTTCAACAATTCGGATGCCGGTTTCGATCCGCAGACCCAAGGCTTGTGGGGCGGCGTTACGGAGTACACGATCAACATGAAAGCGCAACAAGGTGTGTATTTCCAAGCGGGCTCCTCGACGGGTTGCACACTTGCCGCTGGCGGCACGGGTTGGTTCTGCGCCAGTGACCGTAACCTCAAAGAAAAAATCGTTGAGGTGAGCCCCCGCGCGGTGCTCGAAAAAGTAGCGAGTTTGCCGGTTTCCACGTGGGTCATCAAAGGCTATGAGCAACTGCACATGGGCCCAATGGCGCAAGATTTCCGCGCGGTTTTTGGTTTGGGCCGTGATGACAAAACCATCAACTCGACCGACGCGCAAGGCGTAGCACTGGCAGCAATTCAGGGCTTGAATTTGAAGCTCAACGAAAAAATCAAAGCCAAAGACGACACCATCGCCAAGCTCACCGCGCGGCTTGCCGCGATTGAAAAACGATTGGGATTTAAGTAGCGCGAAAGCGGCGTCACTTCGCTGGTGGCGGCGCAAAATCTTGCCTAGCGCAGAGCATCGCCGATCGTTTGACCCGCTTACTCAGGCTAAGGGTCGTCGACATTTGTGTGCGCAGCAAAACACCGCAGCAGTCCGATTTCACGAAGCAGCTTTTTCGCTAAACCCATGCTGCACCGGGGCTAAGCTCAAATTAGTAAAAATATCGACTTACGCTATTTCGAACGGTTAGCCCAAGTAATGTGGTCGTTTCAGCGAAAAGTTGATTTGAGTTAGAGTGCCACTCTTATATAAGACTTAAGCTCTGCGTCAGCGGCTGTCTGGCACAATTCGCTTGCGCCCAAATTTTGGGTTCGTGGAGAAACGCAATGGCACGGGTTGGCAATAAATACGCGGAACATTTCAACCGATCCATTAACGAGCGAGACGCTTTCTGGGCGGAAGAGGCGAAGTTGATTGACTGGCACACGCCGTTCACGCAGGTCTGCGACTTTTCAAATCCGCCGTTCGCCAAATGGTTTGTCGGCGGCACCACCAACCTGTGTCACAACGCGATTGATCGCCACCTAGCTTCGCGCGGCGAGCAGACCGCGCTGCACTTCATCTCAAGCGAAACGGACGTCGAAACCAAATACACGTACCGGCAAATGCACGCCGAGGTCAACCGCGTTGCCGCCATGCTACAAGCGCTTGGCGTTGCCAAGGGCGACCGCGTGTTGATCTACATGCCGATGATTCCGGAGGCCGTTTTTGCGATGCTCGCCACGGTGCGCATCGGCGCGATTCACTCGGTGGTGTTCGGTGGATTCGCGTCCGCCTCGCTGGCCACACGCATTGATGATGCGAAGCCGAAAGTGATTGTGTCCGCCGACGCCGGCATGCGCATGGGCAAGGTCGTGCCGTACAAGCCATTGCTCGATGCGGCCATTGAATTGGCCATTCACAAACCGGCGAAAGTGTTGCTGTTTGATCGCAGTCTGGAGCCGATGAAAACCACGCCGGGGCGCGATATCGACTGGGCGAGTTTCCGCCTGTCGAACATGATGAAAGCAGTGCCCTGCGAGTGGGTCGAAAGCTCACACCCGAGCTACATCCTCTACACCAGCGGCACCACCGGCAAGCCCAAGGGTGTGCAGCGCGACACCGGCGGTTATGCGGTCACGCTCACCACCAGTATGTACAAAATCTTCGGTCTCAAAGCCGGCGAGACGATGTTCTGCACCTCGGACATTGGCTGGGTCGTCGGTCATTGCTACATCGTGTACGCGCCGCTCTTGGCGGGCTGCACCACCATCATGTACGAAGGCGTTCCGCTGCGTCCCGACCCCGCAATTTGGTGGAAGATTTGCGCTGAACATAACGTTAAAACCATGTCGTCATCGCCCACCGCGATTCGCGTTTTAAAAAAGCAGGACCCAAAATTCATGCAGAAATACAAGCTGCCTCATCTTAAATATTTGTTCCTCGCCGGTGAACCGCTCGACGAGCCCACGGCCCGCTGGGTCAGCGGCGCGCTCGGTGGCGTAGCGATCATCGACAACTACTGGCAAACCGAGAGCGGCTACCCGATCATCTCCACGCAAGTCGGCGTGGAAGACACGCCGCGCAAATTCGGCTCGCCGTCGTTTCCGGTGTACGGCTTCAACGTCAAGCTCAAAAACGAAGCCACGGGCAAGGTCACGGCCGCCGACGAGAAGGGCGTGTTGACCGTCGTGCCGCCGCTGCCGCCGGGTGCGATGACCACGGTGTGGGGCGATGACGAGCGCTTTGTAAGCACCTATTTTTCAACCTTTGCCGACGAGCAGGTGTACTCCAGTTTTGATTGGGCGACGCGCGACGCCGACGGTTATTACTTCATTTTGGGACGCACCGATGACGTGATAAACGTCGCCGGTCACCGGCTCGGCACACGTGAAATTGAAGAGGCGTTGCAGTCCAACTCGATGGTTGCAGAATGCGCGGTCGTGGGTGTGGCCGATGCGCTTAAAGGCCAAGTGCCGATTGCGTTCGTCGTGCTGAAAGATGCAAGCCTCGCGTCCGACGCAACTAAAGCGGCGATTGCGCAAACGGTCGATAAAGAGATTGGTGCTATCGCGCGGCCCGCGGCCGTGTACCTTGTGGCGATGTTGCCGAAAACGCGTTCCGGAAAATTGCTGCGGCGCTCGATTCAGGCGCTCGCCGAAGGCCGCGATCCGGGCGATTTGACGACCCTTGAAGACCCAGCCGCGCTCGCACAAATTCGTGCGGCATTTGCAAAATAGGCGGGCGTGCTGCGGGACGGGCGCAGCATTGCCATAATTGAGTGATGGTATTTTTAAATCTTCGCGTTTTTTCCCTCTTCGCCGCTGTGTGTGCGCTGGCGTTTTCGTTCGGCTGCGCGGTTGTCGAAACCGGTGCATCGGTCGTTAAGGCAACCGCCACTGTGGCCAGCGCGACGGTTGGCGTCGCCTCTACGGTTGTGGGCGCAACGGTTGTGGTCGGAAGCGCGGCAGTATCGGCCGCGACCGCCGCCAAATCGGTCACGGTCGCTGCGGTCGGCACGGCGGTTGCCGCGGGTACGCTGGTGGTCGTCGGCGCGCAAGCCGTGGCGTCCGCTAATCGCGATAACGATGTCGCCACACTAAGCGTTGTGGCCACCGCGCCGGATCGTTTCATCGCGGCGGACGGTCGCGACGGACGCAAATGGACGACGCGAAATTGTGCGGATGTCGCCGTCGGCCAGCCTGCGCTGTGGGTGGCCATGCGCTCTGGCGAAAACGAAATTCGTCTCAACAGCAGCACGCGTTGCCCAGTGCTCTTGCTTGAGTGAATCACCAGCTTTTCAAATCAAGACATGCACGCAAATCCCGATCTTCTGAAGTGGCTCAATGAATGCCTCGCTCGCGGCCACAGTGCAGCGAGCCTCACCGCGTCGGCGCTGAAAACAGGCTGGCATCCTGACGTGGTGCGCGCCGCGATGGCTGAGGCCGTCGGCAACGAATTGGTCGCGCATCGCGCTGGCGCGCCGGCTGCGGCAAACAACGGCGTAGCCGTTGCGCTGCCGGGGCCCGACCTATCGCAGTCGCCCACTTTTATTGACACGGCGGATCGACGCGTTGAGGTGTGGACCGTGGTTAAACATCCGCGCGTGGTCGTGTTTGGCAACTTGCTTTCAATGGAAGAATGCGATGCGCTGATCGATCTCGCCTCCCCCAAATTAACGAGGTCGCTTACGGTCGATAATCAAACAGGCGGAGATGAGGTCAACAGCGCTCGCACCAGCGACGGCATGTTTTTTACGCGCGCTGAGCACCCGGTTGTCGAGCGCGTCGAGCGACGTCTCGCTGACTTGCTGCGCTGGCCTTTTGAGAACGGCGAGGGACTGCAAGTGCTGCGTTATCGTCACGGCGCGCAGTACGTGCCGCACTACGACTACTTCGACCCGGCGCAACCCGGCACGCCAAAAATCCTCATGCGCGGCGGCCAGCGCGTAGCCACCATCGTGATGTATCTGCGCACCCCCGAGCGCGGTGGTGCCACCATCTTTCCCGACATCGGGTTAGAGGTCGCCCCGATCAAAGGCTCGGCCGTCTTCTTCACTTACGACCGCCCCCATCCAGACACCAAAACCTTGCACGGCGGTATGCCGGTCACGCTGGGAGAAAAATATGTCGCGACGAAGTGGATGAGAGCAGGGGAGTTCGTGTAGCAGGACACTGGGCCTCCCGGGCGGCCCCCGGCGGGCGGTTCGGTCTCGCGCGAAGCGCGGTTCTGTCCCCTCTCCCCTTGCGGGAGAGGGTTAGGGGTTCGGGCCTCTGATGAGCGCCGATCATCCCGCTGATGCCGCGGGGCAGTTACCTTTTTTGCTTCGCCAAAAAAGGTAACCCAAAAAAGGCGACCCCGACGATTGGCCTGATCCTGCGATGCTCAGAAAAAAGCGGAACAGCCCGAAAC
>JAYSRA010000179.1:0-16824 GCA_043721275.1 Burkholderiales bacterium | reverse complement strand
ACTCGAGCGCTTCGACGAGCTTTGCGTTGCCCAATTAGTAGAAAATCACTATGAGGTATAGCACCTCTAAACAGTCCGTTGAAACGGGTCAAGTCCACCTTGACCATCATCAGCGGGTGAAACGGCTGGTTGCGTGGGCCACCCTTGGCGTAGCGCGCATGGAAGCCGCTTAAGTCCAGTCGATCTACGGTGTCGCTGATGAAGTACGCCAGGTGTCCTTCAGGCAACCAGTCTTGCAGTGCGTCGGGCATCAGCCTTTGCTGCTGCGGCTCATACGGTAGGTAGCTCGTGCTCATCACAACTTAACGGATGAGCCTCTACGTTGGTCTACACGATCTGCCTTCTGCCGCGCAGACTCCTAGCTTCCGATTATTGATACAGTCGACTTTATTACATTAATGGCTCCAGCCCAAGTCAAACTGGGCGTTCAACAAAAAGCTGTGTGAACTCCACGGTGGCGCGCAACCCGCGCGCGCCGGGCTCGTCGAGTCGACGATTTTTAAGCGTCATCTGCGCGCCGATGGCTCGGCAGATATCTCGACAAATCACCAGCCCCAAGCCGCTGCCCGCCAGCGGATCGCTGGTAGAAAAAGGTTCGAACAATCTAGCCTCGCGATCCGCATCGATGCCCTCGCCACTGTCCCACACCGACATCGCGATGATGCTGCCCGATGCTCGAATATCAACGCCAAACGCCGCGCCGCGCGGCGTGTGGCGTATGGCGTTGCTGATGAGGTTGCGAAACAATTCTCGGATCAGCCATTCGTGACCTTTTGCCCGATATTTTCCTGTCGCGGAACCATACGTTTCCAGCGCGAAATCAAGTTCTTTATCGGCAATCAGCGGCGAGCATTCCACGATCAATTCGCGCGCCATGATGTGTAAATCGGTGAGCTCAGCGCCGTCGTCAGCTACCGCGTCCAGCTGCGCGACTTTGGCCAGCGCCAGCATCTGATTGGCCACGCGCGTGGCGCGGTTCACTGATGCCGCAAGCTGCGCAAACGCCACATCGGGCGGAACGTTGCCGCGCTGCGCATTTTGTACCTGCACCTTGAGCACCGCGAGCGGCGTGCGCAGTTGGTGCGATGCGTCGCGCACAAAGCGTTGCTGATTGTCGAGCACGCGTTTAAGTCGCGCCATCACCTCGTTGAGCGCCTCAACCAATGGCGCAAGCTCACGCGGCGCCGGTGTAGTGATGGGCGTGAGCGACTCCGGATCACGCTCCAAAAGCTCCCGGCGCAAGGCAGAAATCGGTCGCATGCCGCGCGCGATCAGCCACCAGATCAAGGTCGACATCAGCATTAAAAAAATCACTTGACGATCTAGTGTGGAGATAAGCGCCTGCTGTGCGAGGCCCTTGCGAAGCTCGAGCGTTTCAGCCACTTGCACCGTCACCATTCGATAGGCATCTCCCGAGCCCTCACCAACATAGACCGGTTGCAGCAGGGCCGCCACGCGCATCGGTTCATTTTCAAAACGCGCTTCATAAAACGCAGCGAGTGCAGCATATGGCGAGCGCTTCGGAAACGTGCCGTCGTGCGGCGGCAGATCGGCATAGCCGGACAAAAATCCGCCGTCAAAATCGCTCACTCGATACACGATGCGACCCCGCGTGACGGCCTCAAACACCTCAAGCGTTGCGTACGGCAGCGAGGCGCTTAGTTTGCCGTCTTCAAACTTGACCGTGTCGCCTATCGCGCGCGCTGACGCGAGCAGCGTTCGATCAAAGGCGACGTTGATCGACTGCAACGTGTTTTGATAAATCACCGTGGTGTCGACAATCAAAAACGTCACCAGCGCAGCGAGTATCCATAGCGTTAAACGCCGCTTGATTGAGATGGGCGAGCCGGGCCGCGCGGGTTTCAGTTTCATTCCGCCCGTTTTTCGCGGATCAGATAACCGACACCGCGTAGCGCCACGAGCTCTACACCTAAGCCCGTGAGTTTTTTGCGCAAACGATAGGCCACCACCTCAATGGCGTCGGGTTGTGCATCGCGACCATCGCCGAAAACCTTCTCCCACAATCGGTCACGCGTCACCGCATGCGCGGGCTTTTCGATCAGCGTGGCGAGCATCGCAAATTCGCGCGCTGAAAGTTCGAGCGCTTGATCGTTGGCATAACACACCAAGGCGGCTTCATCCACCCGCAACGCACCGAACTGGCGACGCACCAGAGCGACGTTGCCACCGCGACGCAGCAGCGCAAGAATGCGCGCCTCAAGCTCATCAAGATCAAACGGTTTCGGCAAATAGTCGTCCGCCCCAGCGCGCAATCCCTGCACCCGGTCGCCGACCGCGCCGCGCGCCGTGAGCACGATCACCGGCGTGGTCGTGCCATGCGTACGCAAGGCGCGCAGCACGTCCAGCCCGTCCATTTCCGGCAGCGTTAAATCGAGCACAATCGCTGCGAATTCTTCATGCGTTGCGCGTTCAAGCGCGCTCTTGCCGTTGGTCGATTGCGACACGTGAAAGCCGCGGCGCGACAGCGCCAACGCCAGCGCCTGCGCCAGCGCTGGGTCATCCTCCACGACCAGCAGTCGGGGTTTCTCCGCTTGAGTGCCGTTACTCATTGCCCTACATTCTTGTTGTGACGTCAAGGACGTCTGTCGTATTGCCAACGGTTGCGCAGGCGCACTGCACGCAGCCGACCCGTTGCGAAGGACAGCTAGCCGACAGGTCGACTTTCTACCATCGCGCTAGATAAATCAAACAAATAATTCGCTTTAGAAGCCATTCACGCAAGGACGAGATTTATGAGACTCATGTTACGCCAAGCCCTAGCTGCATTGGGCACCGCTGCGCTCCTTACGGGCAGCGCGCTCGCGGTCGAAAACGTCAAATTCATGATTGGCGCGAACCCCGGCGGCGGCTTTGATCAAACCGGTCGCGGCCTAGGCAAAGCGATGGTTGAGGCGGGTGCCGCGAAAAGCACCCAATTTGAAAACAAAGGCGGTGCGGGCGGCACCATTGGCCTTGCGCAATTCGTCAACGCCAGCAAAGGCGATGGCAATGCGATGATCGTTACCGGGGCGGTGATGGTCGGCGCAATTGTGCAAAACAAGCCTCCGGTCACCCTCGCGCAAGCCACGCCAATTGCCCGCCTGTTTTACGAATACAACGTGTTTGTGGTGCCTGCCAATTCGCCGATCAAGACCATGAAAGACGTGATCGACATGCTGAAAAAAGATCCGGGCTCGGTGAAATGGGGCGGTGGTTCACGCGGTTCGGTGGATCATATTTCGGTGGCGCAAATTGCTAAAGATGCAGGCGTTGATCCGACCAAAATTAACTACGTACCGTTTCAAGGCGGCGGAGAAGCGTCGGCTGCAATCCTCGGTGGCCACGTCACGGTGGGCACATCGGGCTGGAATGAAATGGCGCAGTTCGTGAAGAGCGGCAAGATGCGTGCACTGGCGGTAACGTCCGCGGCCAAGCTGCCGGGGGAAGCCGTGCCCTCGCTCAAGGAGCAAGGTATTAACGTCGAAATCGGCAACTGGCGCGGCGTATACGGCGCGCCCGGTATCACGCCCGAGCAGCGAAAAGCATTGACTGACGCCGTGATCGCGGCCACCAAGCAAAAATCATGGAACGATTCTTTGGCCGCCAACGACTGGTTCACAGCCTTACTCACGGGCGACGAATTTAGCAAGTTTGTCGATGCGGAACACAAGCGGATTGAAGAGTCGATGCGCGCGGTGGGCCTGGTTAAATAACGACCAATAATTTTTTTTGTAGGAGCGGCTCGGCCGCGACCAGCACATGTACGAACAGCGTCGGTGGCGGTCGAGCCGCTCCTACATTTCATGGCATCGCGACGAACAAAAAGGGGAACTCATGCAACAACGCTGGCAGGTCGGCATTGCCGCCTTCATTCTGATGCTGTCTGCCGTATTCGGCGTGGGGGCAACACAGTTGCCTGCGGACACCGGCTACGCGGGCATCGGCTCGGCGTTTATGCCAGCGGTGGTGGCGTTGCTGCTGCTACTGGTCGGCGGGTTGCTAATGTGGCAAGCGTTCACCGGCGGCTTCAGAAATTTCAGCGATGGTGTAGTTGATCTGATCGCCGATCATCGCGGCGCGTTGTGGGTCACAGCGGGCATTTTGGCGAGCGCTGCGCTCATCACCAAGCTCGGTTTTGTTATCAGCGCGACCACGCTGTTCGTCTGCGTCGCGCGCGGCTTTGGCAGCAAAACGTGGTTGCGCGATGCGGTGACCGGCGCGGTGTTGGTGCTGCCCGTGTTCTGGTTGTTTACGCTCGTGCTCGACGTGAATTTGCCGCGCTTGTTCAACGACTGGTTGTAGGGCCTGCACCATGATGGAAACCTGGACCCTGCTGCTCGGCGGCTTCGGCACCGCGCTGCAACCGATGAATTTAATGTGGGCGTTTATCGGCTGCTTGCTAGGAACTGCCATCGGTGTGCTGCCCGGCATTGGGCCTGCGCTGACCGTGGCAATGCTCTTGCCGGTGACCACGAAGGTTGATCCGGCGGGCGCGCTGATCATGCTCTGCGGCGTGTATTACGGCGCAGCCTACGGCGGCTCAACCACATCGATTTTGATGAACACGCCGGGTGAGAGCTCGTCCATCATGACCGCCCTCGAAGGCAACACGATGGCCAAATGTGGTCGCGCGGGGCCCGCGTTAGCGACCTCCGCCATCGGCTCGTTTATCGCGGGCACCATTGGCGTGGTGTTACTCACTTTGTTCGCACCGCTCGTCGCTGATCTGGCGCTCAAATTTGGGCCTGCTGAATTTTTCGCACTGATGGTGTTGGCGTTTGTGACGGTGTCATCGGTGCTTGGCGCATCGATGTTGCGCGGCATGGTGTCGCTGGCGCTGGGCCTGGCCATTGGCTTAGTTGGTATGGATTCCATCGCGGGCATTCCGCGCTACACGGCGGGCGTGCCTGAGCTGATTGACGGCATCGAATTTGTGCTGGTCGCAGTGGGTTTATTCGCGGTGGGAGAAGCGCTGTATTCGGTGTTGTACGACCCCAAGGGCGACGCCGCGCAGCGCAACAAGTTAACCTCGATCTGGATGACCAAAGACGACTGGAAGCGCTCGTGGCCGGCGTGGTTGCGCGGCACGGCGATTGGCTTTCCGTTTGGCTCGATCCCGGCCGGTGGCGCAGAAATTCCGACCTTTTTGTCGTACTCCACCGAGCGCAAACTCTCGAAATTTCCGAAAGAATTTTCGGGTGAAGGCGGCAAGGGCGCGATTGAAGGCGTGGCCGGTCCTGAGGCCGCCAACAACGCCACCGCAGCAGGCGCGTTGGTGCCGCTGTTGACGCTCGGCATTCCCACGTCAGCCACCGCCGCGATCCTGATCGCCGCCTTTCAGAACTACAACATCCAGCCCGGCCCCCTGCTCTTTCAAACCAGCGGGCCGTTGGTGTGGGGCTTGATCGCCTCACTCTATGTGGGCAACGTGATGTTGCTGGTGCTCAATTTGCCATTGGTTGGCATGTGGGCGCGGCTTTTGACGATTCCCAAACCGCAGCTCTACGCTGGCATCTTGGTGTTCGCCTCCATCGGTGTGTACGGCATGCGGCAAAGCGCGTTTGATCTAGTGCTCATGTACGTAATCGGCGTCATCGGCGTCATCATGCGGCGCTTCGATTTCCCGGTCGCGCCGGTGATCGTTGGCATGATCTTGGGCCCGATGGCCGAGAAGCAATTGAGGAACGCTTTGGCCATCGCGCAAGGTGACTGGCTGATCTTTTTCAAGCAGCCCATCGCCTGCACTTTCATGGTCATCACCATCGCCGTAATGTTCGTTCCGATCATTCTGCGCAAACGCGGTGTGCGGTTGTCGGAAGACGATTAGACGCCAACAGCTTTTGGAAAAAATGGCGTCGCGCTGAGGGGTAGAAGCAAATACGCGCAATAGTCGATAAATGACTAAATCGACCTTTAGCCCACGTTAAATGGAGGTTTCAGCGATAAGCTGATGATATTTTTTCGGCGGTACAAACACCACATCGCTCATTCAAAAAAATAATCATTCAATTGTGTAAGGGTGCTTTCCACCGCGCGACTTAGCGCTCATGGAGCACACCAATCGCCGCAGCACGTACTCACCGCAAACCTCACGTGCAACGCGTTATGTGGCCATTATTCCGGCCCTCAATGAAGCGGACTGCATTGGCCGCGTAGTCGCTGCGTTAATCGCGCTGAAGCGCAACGACGGCGCGCCCGCGTTTGTGGCCGTGGTGGTCGGCGACAACGGCTCTACCGATCAAACTTGCGAAGTCGCTGTGCGGGCCGGAGCGCACGTTGCGCATTCACCTTCGCGCGGTTACGGCCACGGTTGCATGGCCGCTATTCGCGCCGCACCGGACGCCGACGCCTATGTATTTGTCGACGGTGACGACACGCTGAATTACCCAGACATTGAGTCGTTGCTAACGGCAATCGAGCGCGGCGCGCAGCTCGTGATCGGTCGCCGCGTGCATCGTGCTGCACACAGCATGTCGCAGCCGCAAGTGTTCGGCAACGCGTTGTGCTGCGCGCTGATTCGCCTGCTGTGGCGCGCTCCCGTGCACGATCTGGGCCCGTTGCGCGCCATCCGCGCGGCTGAGTTCAATCGGCTCGACATGCAGGCGTTCACCTACGGCTGGACGCTAGAGATGCAGATCAAAGCGCATGAGCAGCGCTTGAGCGTGATTGAAGTGCCAGTCACCACGCTCGCACGCCGCGCCGGCAACTCTAAAGTCAGCGCCACGCTACGCGCCGCAGCACGGTGTGGCCGGGTGATGTTGCACACCATTTTCACGCTGTGGATAACGCGCAACGAGCGGCGGGTAGCGCCCGCTCACGCCTCCCCGTACCTGAAACCGATCAATACGTTTCGAGCCACTCACCCTGCCCTAGAACCCACTCTCAACAAGGAGCTTCCGCCATGACTTTCACACGTTCCGCTTGGTCAACTGCCGTCATCATTCCCGCGCTTGCGCTCAGCTTCAGTCAACCCGGTTTCGCCTCAGGCAGCGATTCGTTTTCAACCACCTCCAACGCCACCGGACGCTACAACGCGGGCAAGCGTGTTTTCAGCGAAAAATTAGCGTGCGGCACGTGCATGTTTGCCGGCAAACGTATCGACAAAGAGTTTGCGCAAAAGATCGTCACCGATCCCAAAGCCACGGAAGCACTCGCGGCTGACGACAAAGAAGTTGTCGTCGCCTACGCCAAAAAACGGTTCGGCCTTTGATCCGCGCATCGATCCACTCATTTACCAGGGGAATCTCATATGAAATCAGCAAAAATCATCGCGCTTAGACAGTTAGGTGCGTTGAGCACCGTCGCCGCAGCGCTCGCCTTCCCGACATTCAGCCACGCACAAAACTCAGTGTGGTTGCCAGCGCCAGGCAGCGGTTCTGTGGGTCTGAGCTACCTCAGCCAAGACGCTGACCGGTTCTACATTGGAGGCAATTTAATGTCGCTCCCGTTCGGCGCGATCAAGATCAAAACCACCACGCTCGCCGCGCAATACGCGATAGCAGACGGCGTGGTGGTGGATGCCAAACTTCCGTTTGCGCGACGCACCTCCGGGCTCGGCAGCGACAGTGGCACGGGGGATGCGCGCGTCGGCCTCACGTGGCGATTTGTCGATGAATATGAGAGGAGCGGCGCACCCACCGTCGCGGTTCGAGCCGGTGCAATCATCGCCGGCAACTATCAAACGTTTCGCCCTGACTCGATAGGCGATGGCGCGTCTGGCTACGAGGTGTCGTTGTTGGTGGGGCGCTACCTGACGCCCAGCTTCGGCATTCGCGGCGAGGTGGGCATTCGCGACCGCAATCGCGGTGTGCCGAACCAGACGTTCGTGAGCGTGGGGGCGGATTTACGCATCACGCCGTCGCTCGCAGGCAGCGTCGGATTTAGCACTATTCGCAATTCAGGCAATTTGGATATCGGCGGCCCCGGCTTTACACCGCTACGCTTTCAACAGGTTGCAGAAAAGCGCAACGTTATCAACGCAGGCCTCAGCTATTCCGTGACCGAGCGCACCAGCCTTAACGGCAATATCGGTAAGGTCATCAGCGGTCGCAACACGTCGAAAAATGATTTATACGGCCTCGGTGTTGCGTTTGATTTTTAGGCCGCGCTAGCGCGGATGTTTGTGTCGATGGATCGTGTTGGATACCGTTAGTCTCTCCTCAAACCATCCACGCGATCCCGTGGCGGTCAACCCTCTACGAAAGTTCGGGCTTGACCGCCTTTTTTCTTGGGTTGCGCTGTTTGTTATCGCTGAAATTCTGTTGGCCATCAGCACGCGAATGGACCGCCCGTGGCAGTGGTTGGCGCTACTGCTGCTGATATTGATGGGGCTGATTTGCAGCCTGATCATCGCGCGGGCTCGCAACACATTGTCGATTGGTGCGAGTACGGTGATTGTCATCGCGCTGCTGACGCGGCTTCCCGCATTGTTTGCGTTGCCGCTACTTGATGACGATTACTTTCGTTTTTTGTGGGACGGCCATCAGCTTGCCGCGGGTCTATCGCCATACGCAAACGCGCCGTCGCAACACTTTTTGCGCATTGATCTCAGCTCGGCATGGGCCGCGGTGCTCAGCGAAATAAATCATCCCGATGTACCCACCATTTACGGCCCCAGCTTGCAGGCGCTGTTCGCGCTGGCGGTCGCCTTGGGCAGCGCTGATACGTGGGCATTGAAGTTGATATTTTTAGCTGCCGACTTAGCGCTGGTGATCGTGTTGCTGCGAGCTGGATGTGCACGCTGGCTGGTGTTGCTGTACGTCATCAATCCGTTGGCAATAAAAGAGATCGGCTTCTCGCTGCATCCCGACGGCGTCATCGCGTTGGCGATGACGCTTGCGCTCCTGGCTCTTGCTCGCGTGCGACCTTTTCAGGCAGGCGTTTTCGCCGCAGCGGTGGTGTGCGCGAAGTTACCGTTATTGCTGCTGGTTGCAACGCTCAATTTGAAAAGTGCGGCGCATCGAAAGACGATTTTTTTCTGCGCACTGGTCGCGGTGGTTGCGTATCTGCCGTTTCTTTTTCCTGATCCTATGCAGCCGTTTTTTGGCCTTCTTGCGTTTGCTGATCAGTGGCGCTTTAACGCGTTGGGCTACCTCGTTTTTGAATGGATTGCAGGCGCACATTCGCGAATGCTGTTAATCGGGTTCTACGTTGTTTGCACAGCAGTTGTTGCGGCTCTGGTGGCCACTAAAAAGGTGCCAACCGCGACGGTTTCCGTCCAGCTTTTAGCGTTGATTCTCTTCACCGCACCCACCGTCAATCCTTGGTATTGGCTGCCCTTGCTACCGCTCGCGGTGATCGCGCAGCGCCAAGATGGCGCGTTACTACTAACGCCGTGGCTCGGAAGTTTTGCGCTGCTGCTTGGCTACGCCAACGGATCAACGCTTGCGGATTTCGGCATCACAAGTGTGCGACCAGAATTCTCGGTGTTCCCGGTCGCGACGGCTGCCGAATTGCTGCTGATGGTCGCCGGATTTGCCTATGACTTGCGACGTAGCGCGAAAGAGGCCGCGCTCCACCTAGCGGTTCGCATGCCGCTATGGCTGTCAAACGCCCTCATTCGCCGCCGCTTTCCAAACGTCATGCAAATTTCAGCGCAACGCGTTTTAGATATTGCGACAACGCATCCGCGAATGTTGTGGATTGACATCCCGTCGGCCTATTGCCCGTTTGATTTGGCGGGGCGCGCGCAAGCAGTCACATCACTGATTGAGGCGCAAGCGGTAGCAACCACCTTTCAGCAACAGCATCAGCTGGGGCGCATCTTTATCTCTTGCGCCATCGGCTATCGCTCATCAGAAATGGCGGCTCAGCTGACTCGCGCTGGAATACAAAATGTCGGCAACATCGAGGGCGGCCGTCGGGCACTTGCCCGCGCGAATACATTTGCCCGAAGTTAAGCCGCCCAACGAAACTCTTGCCCCCCCACACTTTTCCATCGCTCAGCAGCACCACACGCTGCCAGATGCGTTTGCAACGCTTTGCGGGCACGATGAACGCGCACCCAGATGTTCGCTTCTGACAGCCCGGATCGTGCGGCGATGGACGCTGTGGTTTCGCCTTCGACTTCGCGCGCCATGAACACCTCGGCCACACCCGTCGGCAACTTGACCAATGCGTCGTTGATTTGAGCGAGCAACTCGGAGCGTTCGCAGGCGTGCTGCGGGTTGTCGCCCAAATCGCCTGCGCCGGACGCGACCATTGCGGCGTTCATCTGATCGTGCTCGTGCTCGGGGTTATCCGCCGCAATTGCCAGGAAGCGGTAGCGCTCGCGCATGACATCGGCGAGCTTGTGTTTAAGGATGCCTGCGAGCCACACACGGTAGGTGGAGCGGCCGGTGAAGGTGGCCGCGTCGGCTGATTGTTCGCCCTTAGACTGTGCCGATTGCAACGCCGCGAGAAACGTCTCTTGCACCAAATCGTCGGCCAGCGCAGGATCCCCGACGCGGCGCATCGCGAAGCGGTACAAATAGTCGCGGTGCTGGGCGGGATCGGACACACTCGCAGGGGCGACGACGGACGAATCGGGGGTGGGAACGGCGGCAATCATGAATTTCTCCTTGGACTGTTATGGTTTGTCCATAGGGAGAATTTTGGTGAGCCTTGGTCACAGCTTTATCGCGGCAACATATCAATTTCATAACAAAATTGACGCTTGAAGTGTCAGGTCACGGGCGCTACGCAGACTGAGAAAGATGGAGATGTCAAAAATTCTGGTTATCGAGGACAACGTCGAAATCGCGCACCTGATCCGCATGCACATGGAGGATTTGGGGCATGCAACGACGTGGGAATCCGACGGAAGCCGGGGGCTGGCCAAGGCACAGAGTGAAGCGTTTGATTTGATCGTGTTAGACCTAATGCTGCCCGGCAAGGATGGGCTGGAAATCTGCCGCTCGCTGCGGGCGGACTCGAGCCAATACACGCCGATCCTGATGTTGACGGCGAAGAGTGGCGAGATTGACCGCGTGGTTGGCCTTGAAATGGGCGCTGACGATTACCTGAGCAAACCGTTTTCGATTCCGGAATTGCAGGCGCGCGCCAAGGCGCTATTGCGCCGCGCTGAGCGCATGGGCGCGTCAAGTTCTGCTGCACGAGTGGGCGCCGCATCGAGCGACACGATCAATTTTGACAAGCTGTCGATTGATCCAAAGCGGCGCGAAGTGCGTCTCGACAGCAAGGTCGTCGCGCTTACCGCGAAAGAGTTCGATCTGCTGCATTTTTTCGCGCAAAATCCGGGTCGCGTTTACAGCCGATCACAATTGCTAGGTGCTGTGTGGCGCACCACGCTTGAGAGCTACGAGCACAACGTCAACACCAACATCAATCGCCTGCGCGCAAAGATTGAAGCTGATCCGACGGTGCCGCACTACGTAATCACGGTGCGCGGTGCAGGCTATCGTTTCATCGACCCGAGCTAGTTGCGAGTAATGCGAATTTTCAACAGCCTGCGCGCGCGTATCACGGCGCTGATCATCGTGTTTTGCGTCTTGGTCAGCGCTATTTTCGTTGGCGTATTGAACTACGCCTACATGGGCTACTACGACGAGCTGCGGCAGCGACAAGGCAGCGAGTTCGCGCGCAATATTGCCGAGATGTACCCGCAGTTTGGCAAGTTCGACACACTTGATCGAGCTGACATCGAGGCAATGTTCGAAAAAATGTTGCTGCTCGATCCACGCAGCGCGATTTATCTGCTCGACAGCGACGGCCGCATTCGCGCGGGTTACACCAAAGAACGATCTATCGGCAGCAAAGCGAGCGTTGCGCTTGAACCGATCAGACGGTTGCTCAGCGCACCGGTAGGCCAAACCGTGTTCGGCGACGATCCTGAATTCAGCGCCCGACAAAGTCTATTCGCCGCGGCGCCGCTCGGAGCTGCTGCGTCCAATCAAAAACCGATCGGCTACATCTACGTGCTGATGCGTCCGCCCGACGCAGACGTGAAGCAGAGTTTGATCGCGAGCTACGCTAATCGAAGCGCGTTCGCGGTGGCGTTAGGCGGTGCGCTGGCGGGCGCGCTGCTGGTATTTGCGGTGCTGTCGCTGATCACGCGGCCGCTCAAACGATTGACCGATGCAGCAGACGCGGTAAGCGCACAGGATGCGGAGGGTGGGCTCAATCTCAACGTGTCACCACACGATGATGACGAGTTGCGAACTGACGAAATTGGTCGCGTATCGCGCGCGTTTCGGTCAATGGTGATGCGCCTGCGCGAACAGGCGCAGCGGGTTAAACGCGTCGACGCCAATCGCCGTGAATGGGTGGCCAACGTGTCGCACGACCTGCGCACACCGCTCACCTCGTTGATTGGTCATTTAGAAACGATTCAAATACGCGGCGAACGCATGAGCGCGGAAGATCGAAGTCGCTTTCTCGATGTCGCGATGCGTAACGCGCAGCATCTTGATCGATTGTCGTCATCGCTATTTGATCTGGCGCGGCTGGAAAGCGACGACTTGCCGCTTGATAAATCGCCAGCGCACCTCGGTGAATTCCTTGATGATTTTGTTGCTCGTTTTGCCGCCGTGGCCGAAACGCGCAACATCTCGCTGACCGTGGAATATCCGCCCAGCTTGCCGTTAGCGTCAATTGATGCGGCGTTGGTGGAACGCGCGTTGGCCAACTTGATGGACAACGCACTGCGCTATACGCCGTCGGGCGGCGCGATCATGTTGAGCGCAGACCGCCGTGACGACGGCGTTGCCGTCACGGTCGCCGACAACGGAACAGGTATCGACGCAACCGTGCTCGCCCACGTGTTTGAGCGCTTCTTTCAGGGCAGCCGCCACCGAGAAGGTGGTGGCCACGCGGGGCTCGGCTTGGCGGTCGTCGAACGTGTCGCGCAACTGCACGGCGGACGGGCGAGTGCAGCCAACCGTGACTCGGGCGGCGCAGCATTTGCGCTGTGGTTTCCGTTGTCTTGACGTAGGACTACAAAGCTAGCGCCGCGCGATTAAGCAAGGCATACTTCATGCTGACGGCATCACTTTTATGACCGCCAAAAACCAGCCAAATGGAGTGTGAACATGTTTAAACCAAGCGCCTGTCGTTCGCGACGTGCTGTGTTGGGGGCGCTAGTCAGCGGCACCAACGGCACACCGGCCCCGATCTTCCGATGCCAGAGCCTCGGAGGTTTCAATGCCCACCGCTAACCCAAGATGGAAATTAGCCCTAGACGTTGAGCGCTGCATTGGATGCCACGCCTGCTCCGTCGCCTGCAAGGTCGAAAACAACGTTCCCCTCGCCCGCTTCCGTACCAAGGTTTATTACTGGGAGCACGGCAAATACCCCAGCGTCACCCGCAATTTTTTGCCCACCTTGTGCATGCAATGTGAAGACACACCGTGTCTTAAATCGTGTGACAACAACGCCATTGAGCGTGGAGCCGACGGCATTGTGCGCGTCATCGCCGACAAGTGCGACCACCTAGGTTCGTGCGAAAAAGCGTGCCCGTACGGCGCAATCGGATGCGATGAAAACGACGTGGCCGATAAATGCGATTTTTGCTCGCACCGGCTCGACGCTGGTATGGAGCCGGCCTGTGTGGAAACATGCCCAGCGGAGGTGTTTCACTTTGGTGATGCCAACGATCCGCAATCGCCTTACTCGCTATTTATGCAAAAACATGGCGGTCAAACTGCGGTATTGAAGCCCGAAGAAAAAACCCTGCCATCGGTGGTCTACCGCGGCCACGCCAAAGAGATGGAAAGCAAAATTCCTAAAGGCAAAGTGCACGATCCGTTCTCCTACGAAATCGAACACTGGACTTCTCTGGAAGCACAATTTCCCAAGCCGAAGCGGGTGATTTGGGCGAAGCTGACTGATGCGAATCCGGTCGGGAGCAAAGTATGAAGCGCGTCGACCCAAAAACCGTTCGCCCTGAGCAGAGCGAGGGGTTTGATGCACGATCCAACGCTTCGGCCTTGCCTCAGCGCGAACGGGGCCAAGCAGCACCACAATCACCGTCCCGCCGCACGGCGATGAAGCAAGGCATCGGCGCGCTGGCCACGCTCGCGCTCGGCGAAACCATTCTGCTGATGCCCGGTGAAGCTGCCGCATTTTTTGGGCCATTCAAAAAGAAGAATGAGCTGATCGGGCAACGCAAAACCGTGCGCAACGCCAACGGCAAAGGACGACTGAAAAACGATTACACCAAAGCCAAAATCATCAAAGGCGTATGCCTCAATTGCTCCACCGTGTGTGGCATTCAAGGCTACGTGATTGACGGCAAATTGGTGAAAGTCGGCGGCAACCCGGAAGACCCGAACAACGGCAAATCGCTGTGCGCCAAAGGCCAATCGGGCCCGACGATTAACACCAACGCCGAGCGTGTGTTGTTTCCGCTCAAAAGGGTCGGCGCACGCGGCGAAGGCAAGTGGAAGCGCATCTCGTGGGACGAGGCTTACAGCGAAATCGCCACGCGAATTCGCAAAGCCATCGACGAAGGCAAACCGGAAGAAGTGTCAATCCAAATCGGGCGCTCGCGCATCGCTGAGGAGATGACGCGATTTTTGAACGCCATCGGCTCGCCGTCCCTCTTCAACCATCGCGCGCTGTGCTCGTCGAACAAGCGCGCTGCGAACTATGTGAGTTTGGGCGAGACCGATTGGGAGTCGGGCGATTTCGCACACAGCAAGTACATGATTAGCTTCGGCGCGAATGTGTATGAAGCCCATCAGGGCGCGATTCACGCGGCGAAACGAGTCATTCGGGGGCGCTTCGACAATGGGGCCAAATTCGTTGCGGTGGACGTGCGCTGCAGCAACACCGCAGGTCGCGCGGACGAGTGGTTGTGTCCGCATCCGGGCAGCGACGGCGCGCTCGCACTGGGCATGTGCAACGCGATCATTGCGGCTGATAAGCACGACAAAAAATGGCTCGATACGTGGAGCAATATCAACGCCGCTGAACTTAAAGTGTGGATCGCCAAATACACACCGGAATGGGCCGAAGGCATCACTGGCATTCCAGCGAAAGACATCCGGCGTATCGGTCTTGAATTTGCCGCTGCCGCCCCCGCTGTATGCGCGTTTACGAACCGTGGATCGGGCGCGCATTACAACGGTTTCAACAATGATCGCGCGGTGATTTTGCTCAACGCGATTGTGGGTGCCATTGGTGCCGTGGGCGGCTATTGTTACGGCGAAGAGCCGACCCGCGTGCCACCGCGTGTGTTCCCACAACCGCTTCCGATTCCGCCATCGCCGAAAGCCAAAAGCGCGCTTGAAAACCCGCCGGAATGGCCGCTCGCCAACAAATGGCAGCGCATGAAAGTGGGCCAAATCGTCTATCGCGGCATTAAAGAAGGACGCGGCAAAATTCAGGTGTATTTGAGCTACACCGTGGCCGCACCGCTCACTTGGCCGGAGGGCCGAAGCCTGACGGTGGACGTGCTCAAAGACGAGAAGCTGATCCCGTTTCATGCCTGCAGCGACGTGGTGTATTCCGAGCAGGCGCACTATGCCGACATGATCTTGCCGGACGCGACTTACATGGAGCGCTGGGGTCTCGACACGCGCAACAACATGGAGCTACGCGACTACGTGACGATGCGGCAACCGATGGTGCAACCGCCCGGCGAATGCGTGAGCTTTGTTGATTCGATGATCGAAATCGGCAAACGCATCAACCCCGAGACGGCGAAATATTTCGCCTTCAAGAACCACGAAGAATGGATGAAAATTCGCTGCCAAGGTCTCACTGCGCGCGTGGGTGAAGACGGCTTTGAGTACATGAAAAAGCACGGCGTGTGGCAAGACATGACCAAGCCGAAATACTACGCGCTGTATGCGTGGGAGCTGAGCGCGTCGCAAATGAAGGATGCGCGAGTTGACGAGAAAACGGGCGATATTTTCAAAGCCGATGCAACCGGTAAAGAAGCAAAAATTGGGCTTTTTGTGGACGGCAAACCACGACGCGGTTTTGCCACGCCGTCACGCAAATTCTCCGTGCATCACGAGGACATTGAAGCCGCCGCCAGAGAGCGAAAATTCGATGAAGACGGCGGCAAAGGCATGCCCGATTATTTCCCGGTGCCGAGCATCGCCAAGATGAAGCCGGAGCATTTGCACTTGGTCACCTTCAAGTGGAATGTGCACACGCAGGGCCGCACCCAATCACAAAAATTCCTGACCGAAATCGTGCACCACAATCCCATGTGGATCAACAGCAAAACCGCTACGGAAAAAGGACTGAAAACCGGCGATTGGGTCGAGATCACCACCTTCCGGCCGCACGGTCATGCGATGGGCCCCGGCGCCGGTGAGGTGCTCGGCACGGCGGTGATTCCGGTGTGGGTGACGGAGGGCATTCACCCGCGTGTGCTCGCCGTGTCAAACACCCTAGGCAACCTGTTCCACGGTCGCGCCGCAACCGCCACCAACGGCGCCCGGCAAAACATTCCGGCGTTCGCTGACAACGTGATCGCCGAGGATCAAGACCTGCGCGATGACATCTGGTGGGACCCGAAAAACGGCGGCACCGGCGCGGGCTACAACATTAACGCCATCCTGCCGATTCAACCGGCGCCACTGGTGGGCATGCAGGGTTGGTATGACACGGTGTGCTCGATTCAAAAGATTTAACGGATAACCGCGGCGACAGTTCTGCCCAGTCGAGTGCTCGCTTAATCGCGGGTCAAAGCAGGGCTGTCGCGCATCGCACGACGAATCAGCTTTTCTGCGTAACGCCCGCTGCACCTGGGCTAGGATGCTTAAATGTCATTAGTCGATACCTGATTAGCAAGCTGGCTCAGGAAGTATTGACGGTAATGCTGTATTTGCGTACAGTTACGCATTTGAACGATTGGAGCACCGTCATGCC
>JAYSRA010000178.1:0-2333 GCA_043721275.1 Burkholderiales bacterium | reverse complement strand
CGACGGCGGCTTCGCACTGCGCCTCAGACCCATAGTCACGCAGAAACTCGGCTAACGAGAGTCCGGGCTGGAACTGGATACGGTTCATGGGCATGACGATGCTCCAATGCTTGAAATGCGTAACTGTACGCAAATACAGCACTACCGTCAATACTTCCTGAGCCAGCTTGCTAATCAGGAGTCGACTTATTGCAATTTAATGCTATGAGCCCACGTAAAATGGCGGTTTCAGTTTAAAGCCATTCGCTATTTTTGCCGTCAAACGATGCCGCGCGCCCGAAGTGCCGCCACCTGCGTCGGCGTCAAACCGATGTCGCGCAAAACGGTATTGGTGTCTTCGCCCAACGTCGGCGCGCGTCGCGTAATTGCGCCCGGCGTCACCGACAATTTCGGCACGATGCCAGGTGTTTCTAGCATCAAGCCGTCGGCAGTGGTCACCGGAACGATCATCTCGCGTGCCCGGTAATGCGGGTCGTCAGCGATGTCTTTCACGGTGTAGATTCGCCCGCCGGGCACGTCGGCCTCGTTCAATGTCGCGAGCACATCAGCCACGCTGCGCGAGCGCGTGTAAGCAGCGATCGCGGCATCGAGTTCGAGCACGCGTTTCACGCGGCCCGGATTGGTTGCAAGCTCGATATCAGCGGCCAAATCATCGCGCCCAATCGCCACCATCAAACGCTTGAAAATCGAGTCGCCATTGCCCGCCACCAACACGTATCCATCGGCACACGGATACGCGTTAGTCGGCGCAATGCCCGGCAGCGCCGAGCCCGCCGCCTCACGTATCGCGCCGAACGCGCTGTACTCTGGCAGCAAGCTTTCCATCACGTTGAACACGCTCTCGTATAGCGCCACGTCGATCACTTGGCCGATGCCTTTCGGCGCCGCATCGGTCTTTGAATTGTTGCGATGATTGAGCGCGAGCAACACGCCGATCACGCCGTGCAAACTCGCCAGTGTGTCGCCAATGCTCACGCCGACGCGCACCGGCACCCGCGCGGGCTCGCCCGTGAGATGACGCAAGCCGCCCATGGCCTCCGCCACCACACCAAATCCGGGCCGATCTTTGTACGGCCCGGTTTGCCCGTAACCGGACACGCGCAGCATGATCAGCCCGGGATTCGCTGCGGCGAGCGCCTGATAACCCATGCCCCATTTCTCCATCGTGCCGGGTTTGAAATTCTCGATCAGCACGTCGGCCTCAGCGATCAAACGCCGCACAATATCGCGCCCTTCTGCCTGTCGCAAATCGAGCGCCACACTCTTTTTATTGCGCGACTGCACCTGCCACCACACCGACGTGCCGTTATGCAGCAAGCGCCATTTGCGCAGCGGGTCGCCGCCTTCCGTTGTTGCCGTCGCGGGCGGCTCAATCTTGATCACATCCGCGCCAAAATCAGCGAGCGTCTTTGCCGCAAACGGACCTGCAATGAGTTGGCCAAGTTCGATGATTTTAAGACCGTGCAGCGCTTGTGTATGCATCGCGTTCAAATCGATGATTCAGTCTTTTGTTCGCTCAGTGACATGCAAATTTCACTAACCCTAGAAAATGCGGCCAATTAGTCACAGCGCAAACGTTTCTTGCAAGCGTTCAAGTGTCGCGCTCAACGTCGTTGCTGACACACGACCCGAGCGCTGGATCAAGCGCACTTTATCGAGCGTCCGTATCTGGTCAAGCAATATCAAACCGCGCTTTCCGCCGTGCGATATCGCTATGCGAAACGGCGCGGGATGGCTACCGGTGGTCATGGGCGCCACCACCACCGTGCGCAGATGCGCGTTCATTTCATCCGGTGAAATAACCACGCAGGGCCGCGTTTTCTGAATCTCGCTACCAAGCGTTGGGTCAAGTGCCGCGAGCCAAATCTCGCCACGCACAACCACCGTGCCCTTGGCCGAGCTCCGACTCGCAGCGATCACCACCGCAAATCTTTGTCGTCAGCGTTGGCAAACTCGCCCATCACCAACGCGTCGTCACCCGCCTGCGCAATGCGCTGCGCCGATTCTGCCCAACCGACACGCCGCTCCACCGCAGGTTTGCGCAGCGTGATTACATTGTCAACGAGCACGATGTCAGCCTCGTCAACAAGGCCCGCCTGCGCCAGCAACGCTTTCGGAATGATGACCCCACGAGAGTTTCCCATCTGGCGAATCGCGGTTTTCAATTCAAAATCTGCACTTTCGTTAGTTATAACTATGTTAAACCAACAGGGCTATTTTGCGCACGTATTGTCCTTAGAAGTGGCTCAGTTAGTTAAGACAACAAACCCCGAGATTAAGAGAAACGTGGGCGGATTGATTGGGGATGTAGAGTTATCCACGGGGGCACGCAA
>JAYSRA010000177.1:0-16825 GCA_043721275.1 Burkholderiales bacterium | reverse complement strand
CGATACTCTGCGGCAAATATTTAAACCCGCTCGGTACGCTGACTTATGAGTCAACGATGACCCCTTCGGTACGATTATTTATGAGTCAATTCGGAAATTGCCGTGCAAATAGGGCTGAACGCATAAATAGTCGTAAGTCGACACTTGTCGATTTATGCGCGTAGCCCAAGTACGCAAAGGCTTTGACGTAAAAGCTGATAGGAGAAATGCGGCCTGTTTCGGCATCGCGAAAACGAAATTTGAGCGCGTTGAAATCAGTCGCTTAGCACGCGATAAAAGTAAGTGGCGGCGTACAAACCACCGCGCGACCAAGGCGCATAGTCCGGGTTGACGCAGCTCCTCTGCCAGCCGAGTCGCGAGTAAAGTCGTTCGCCATCGCTGCCGGCGACCGTGTCAAGCGCGAGCAGCGTTTTGCCGCAATCGTGGGCCTGCTGTTCCGCCGCTTGCATCAGCGCTGCGCCAAGCCCTTGGCGGCGCGCGTTGACGCACCAGCATCTTCGCTAGATGGGCGCGATGCGGCTGATTTTCGGGTTGCGCGAGCATCAGCTGCACGGGGCCGACGATGCCTGTTTCGTCGTCGGCAGCCAAAAAACCGCGTTCGCCCCGCGCCATTTCGTTAGCCACGCAGCGGCAGAACGCCAACGTTTTTTTCCGCCGACAACGGATGCATAAACCTCACCGACGCGCCGCCGTCCACGCAGTCGATGAGGAGCTCGGTGAGCGTCTACAACTATTCGCCGTCGAGCTGCGTTACGCGGCGAATGTTGGGCGCGTGCATAGCTGTGTCATCGTCCAAAAGCAGGCGGTGTTGCGATCACCACGGCATAGCATGTGGCCGTGCGGGTGGGGTTGTGGAAAGTAACGGGACGATCCAACACCAGCGCTAAGCAGTCGCCACACTTGAGCCGATATTGCTCGTCGCCGACCGTCACATTGATGGCCCCTTCCACTACCCACACCTGCTGCTGAACGTCTGCTTCGCGCGCGCCGGTTTCGTAGGCAACGCGCGCCTTTGCCGGGAGTCACACTTCGATAATCTGGATCGGTGTGCCGACCGCTACGCGATCATCACTACTGACACGCGTGGGTGACACGTTGCGGCGCACGTATTCCAGGTGCGGATCGCGCCACGTGGCTTAACTGGCAAGCCGCGCGACCGGTTCACCGATCGCTTGCGGCGCGGCAAAGAGTGCGGCAAGGGTGACGTTCAAACCAGTGGCGAGCTTCTCAAGCGACCGCGGCCGGACTGCTCTCGCCGCGCTCAATCAGCGAGATCATTGACCGGCTGACGCCGCACTGCGTTGTCAGCGCATCTAGCGATAGCCCACCCGCCGCCCGCAAGCAACGTACGCGTTGTGCGATGCGGTCGTTGATGTTGCTATGAACTAAGGGCGCTGTCTCTGTCATCATGAGATAACCAACCAACATACCGGACGATTCTGCAATTGCCGTCTTCGACCCAGCGACTCATCACGTGAGCGGGTCGGCACAATTTGAACGTACTAACACTTTAGTCGTATTGCCGCACCTTGCTTTGTTGCCTAGCATCCAAAGTAGCCAAGCAGGGATGCGCGCATCAAACTGCTCATGCCGCGATGCTCGCGTCGCGAAGTTAACTTATGAGAATGTTGGGGACGGGAATCCATGAAATCACTCACGAGAGCGAAGCCGCGCGCTCACGCAGGTAGACGCAGCAGCGCCTTATTGTTGGCACTCGTGGCCGCCCTCGCTGGCTGCGCCACCACCCACAGCCCCCACGTGGCCACCGATCAAGCGGCGGTTGCTCGCATTGCGCAATCGGTCACACGCACCACGGCCACGGCCCTTGCTGCAAACATTGATAGCGCCAAACTTGGCACCGCTGCCAAACAGCTTGCCTCTGAAGGCATTAAATCGCTTGATGCCGGTGATTACAGCAAAGCCTCCAGTTTGTTTAACCTCGGCTTGAAAGTTGAAATCAACAATTCTTACCTGCACTTTTTAAATGCGCTGACCTATCACTACCGCGCACTGGCCGGTGAAGGAACGCTCTACGAAGTGGCGCAGCGCGGCTATGAGCTCGCTGTGCAGTTCGACCAATCGAATTCAACTGCGCGCTTCTATCACGGCCTGCTGCACATGGATCGCCGTGATTTCGTATCCGCGCAGCGTGAATTTATGGATGCCGCAATTTACGATGGCGATGACGCAGAGCTGCTCTACGCGCTGGCCGTATCATCGTACTACGCTCGCGATATTCGCACCGCTGCGGCGGCGATTGAAGGGCTTAAGAAGCTTGCAGTGCCCAGCGAGTTACGCATAAAAATTGCAAAAACGAGCGCCATGATTGCCGCCGCATCAGGGGATGCAACCGTGGCCAAAGCGCACACCGAACGCTTCAAGCGGTTGAGTACTGACGACGCTGAGGCGACGCAGCTCGCGCGACGGGTGGATACCTGGTCTGACATTCACCAGCGCGCACCAATGGTGCCAGTGCAATTCTCGCAGCCTGTTACCGCCCCAGGCTCAAATAACCCCGCGCTGGGCGGTTCGCTTACGCAGCCCAATCAGTCAAATCAATCTTCCTCACCCAACTATCCAGGTGCTGCGGGCGGCACGCCCTTTCCTAGCGCTACGGGCAGTGCGGGGATCACCCGCCCCGGTGGTGGCGGCGCATTCAATCAATCGGGAGGGCCCCGCGCCGCATCAGACTTTATTGACAAAAACATGGTCGCCGTTGACGTGGCCATCATTGGCGCTGAAGACGATAATGGCGACACCATGGGCGTGAATCTGCTCGATGGCTTGAAATTGCAATTCGGCAATTCGGCCACGCCAAGCTGGTCGCGCGCATCCACAAGTTCGTTGGATCGACTCACCAACGCTATCACCTCAAGCGCCACCACGCTGTCTCGCGCGCTGTCGGTTTCAGCCGTGTCGTACACCTTGAATATCGCCAACGCTCGTGATCGGCGAAACGAGTTGCTAGCGCGGCCTACACTGGTTGCACTGGGCGGGCAAACCTCGCAGTTTTTCTCAGGTGTGGACGTTCTTGGCGCAGCGGTATCTTCAGGCCAAGGCGGCTCGGTGCAGGTGCAAAAAGAAGTGGGCGTGAAGTTGAGCGTGACCCCGGAATTTTTACCGGATGACATGATTAAGCTGCAAGTGTCAGCCGAGCGCACGTTTTTGACGAACCCCAATTCCAACGTCGTTTTTGATTTTCGGTTGGACACCACCAAGACCATTGTTAACGCTAATGTGGTGATGAAGTTTGGTGAAACCATCGTGTTGAGCGGCTTGAGTGAACGTGATGTTGAGCGTGACAACTCAGGCGTGCCAGGTTTGCGCGACGTGCCCATTGCGCAGTATTTGTTTTCGAAAAATCAGGTGCGTGAATACTCAAAATCAGTGCTGATTTTGCTTACCCCGCGTCGCCCTAGCTATACCAATCGATCAGAAGATGCGATGAAAGCGGATCGCGCGAAGCTAAGTGCCGACCAACAGGCAACGGCGGAGTTTGAAGATAAATATCGCGTGTGGTTTAAGCCTGTGCCAAACGCAGCGCTTGCCAACTCAATGCTTGAAAGCACCTCGGTGTATCGTGAGTTCCGAATTGGCGATGTTGATCTGCCCAATTGGCGGGCTGAGGCGGCGCATGCATCGCGCATGAAACGCGCGTTGAGCTTCATGTTTTTCTAAGCATAACTGGAGCCACCGCTGCAAATGCGGACATCACTTTTGACCCTCTGACGAACCCATTTTCATGAACTTTCTGCACAGCGTCGTGAATCGATCACGATCGCTCGGAAACGCTTACGTTTGCGCGCTGATCCTAGCCGGATGTGCGCTAAGCGCTCAGGGTGTGTGGGCGCAAGCATTGCCCGTCACCACCCATGGCGCGTTGCAAACGGTGCGCGGTGCGGCGGCCTTGTTATCGGTGGCGCGCGACGGCAGCGTGTGGGTGGTTGACCCGGAAGGCGCGCTGTACGCGCGCGCGCAGAACTCAAGCACGTGGTCTCGGCGTGGCAGCGGCGTGGCAGCGGTGGCTGCCGTCGATCAAAATAGCGCGTGGTCTCTCTCAGTGAGCGGCGAGCTCGTCGCGCTCAGCGGCGGCAGTCGGCGTGTGTACGCAGCGCCTGATTCGGTTGATCTCGCGGTGGGCGTCGACGGCAGCATCGTGCTGGCCACCGATACCGGTGCACTGCTCGTAAGTCGCGATGAGCAATGGGCTAATGGGCAATTTCCCTACGGATTAGCCCGCAAAGTGGCGCTCGATGAACACGCGCTGCCGTGGGTGATTAACGAGGCAGCGGTGCTTTATCGATTTGATGGCACGCAGTGGCAAATTGTGGCCAACGGTGTGCGTCACGTATCCATCGGCGCTTCAGGAGTCGTGATGCTGACGGATCTTTCTGGGCGCACCTTGTCTTGGGATGCCGCCGCACAACGCTGGTCGTTGTTGCCAGCACTCTCGGCGTTGACGCTGCTTGCCACCAACATTGCGCCGGACGGTGCGCTGTGGAGCGTGTTGGCCAACGGCGAAATCGCTCTACTACCGTCCAACACCGCAACCGCGAATGGCAGTGACGCACGCGACACCAACCTGCGACCACCTGCGACATTTACCCGCCTGTTGCAATGGAAAATCATGCGTGGTCTCGGGCGCTCGCTGTCAGTGTCGCCCAGCGGCTCGGTGATAGCACTTGACGAGCAAGGCACAGCGCATCGCTATCAAGGTCGCGGTCAATGGTCTATTTATCCGGGACGGTTTACAGCCATCGCGGGCGCAGCGGATCAGTCATTGTGGGCGCTTAAAGAAGGCGGCCTGTTAATGCGCAGCGTGCGCGGCGTTTGGTCGGACATAGCCGCCATGCCGCTGGCCTCAATTGCGCCGGAGGCAAGGGGATCAGGCTTGTGGGCGCTGACCCCTGATGGCAGTGTGATGCGGCTACTAGCGCCCGCATTTTCAGCGCAAAGAATCGTTTCTCCGCGCGCGCGCCAGCTCTCGGTGGATGCAGCCAATGCGGTGTGGTTACTCGACACGAACGGCGAGCTCTGGCGGTCAAAATCGATATCGGGCAGCAGCGTCGATTGGGCGCGCGTGAGCTTCGGTGGACTGAAGGCCAAGAGCATTGCAGGTGGCGCCCGACAAAGCGCGTATGCAGTGGCCGCGAGTGATGAGATTTATTGGTTCGACCCGCGCGAAAACCTATTCAAACCCGCTAATGGCCGCGCAGCCTCGGTGGCGCTGGGCCCGCGTGATGCGCTCTGGGCGATGACTGCGAACGGCGACATACTGGCGTCGGCCGCAGCACTCGCTGTTGACGGCGTCGGCACGGAGCCGGCCACCGCGCCCACACCTGACTTATCGCGACCCGCCACTGTTAACTTCGCATTACGCGCCGAAACCACCAGAAAACCGCTGCAATTTAGGACGATTGACGGCCTGGCTGGCGACGTTACCGTGTCCGCCTTTGGTGCAGTGTTTGCCACCGGTAAAGAAACGGGCGTCAGCTGCTTTTCACCGGCTCTACAAAAGTTTTTACCGTTGATCTCGGGCGCGGCGCGGCGGGTGAGCGCATCACCGGATCGCGATGTGTGGATTGTGGACGCACTGGGCCAGTTAACGTGGTTGAAATACGCAGTCGCGGCATCGGCAACGTCCCCGCTTGCGTTGCCTGTGACAGATGTTTCAGTGGCTACCGACGGCTCGGTGTTCGTTGTAGGCCGTGATGAGCAGGTGTTGCGCCGAACATCGGCAAACGACGCATTTGAACCCGTTGAGCTGCGCGCTAATGGCTTCACAATCAATGCGTATCGCATCGCGGCGGTGTCGAGAAATATGTTGTGGATTGCAAATAAATCGGGCGGACTATGGCGCTGCAATAACGGTCAATGCATTGCACAAACCATGAGTGCAAAAGACATCAGTGTAGGCCCCGAGGGTTCCGTGTTTGTGGTGGACGCGGCAGGCAATTTGCAGAGGCAAATAGCTGTGTCGTCAACTACTGCAAGCAACGCCGTGGCGAGCTTTGAGCGAATTGGGCAAGGCAATATCGCCAACGCCGCAACCGGGCCGCAGGGCCTGCCGTGGCTGGTGACCGCTACCGGCACGGTGCTCACTGCCGAGCCACTACCCAAACCCACGACCGGCAACCTTGGCGGCCATGATTTTTGCCAAAACCTTACCAGCACTGCCGCCGTTTCGGTGACCGCATTGCCCGCGCTTCCGGTGTCGCTGCCTATCATTAGCATCATCGCCCGACCCGATGCGGCCACGCTCGCCCGTGGTGGCGTGCTGGATTTGTTGTCCAATGACAGCTACGGCGCAGCGCGAGCCGATGCAAGCATGAGCGGCAATGTGCGCTTTCAGTTGCTGAGCACCGATTTACCCAGCAACGCGATTGCGAGTACCGGCATGGTGACGATTCCAGCCATGCAAAACCCCGGAAGCTACCGCGTGCGCTACGGCATTTGCGCTGCACCGCAGGGCCAACCCTGCGCCAGCAGCAGCGTGGCTATTCGAGTGACAGCGCCGACATTTTTGGCCACCCTTGTCGACGACACGGTAACGCTGGCACGCGGTGGTAGTTTTAATCTGCTGGCCAACGATTCAATTGACTCTCGTCCTGTAGAGCTCGGGGTCAACGCTGCATTCTCGGTGATTTCAAGCAGCCTACCCAGCGCTGCCGTGCGCGACGGTGTGGTGACCATTTCCGCAGATCAAGCTGCGGGTATGTACGCAATTCGCTACCAATTGTGCGGCCTGCTGGCCGGGCAATCTTGTGCCATGGCCAGTGCCAACATCACAGTGAGTCCGCCCGCTTTTGTCGCTACAGCGACTGATGATCGCGTCTCGCTCCTGCGCGGCGCAAGTTTTGATTTGTTAGCAAATGATCGGGTGGCCGGTGCCCCGGCGATTGTGGGCGGTAATGCTCGATTTGTATTGGTCAGCAGCACGCTGCCCTCGCGCTTCATCAACGCGGGCGTGCTTACCATCAGCAGCGATCAGGCATTAGGCGCGTATTCGTTGCGCTACCAGCTGTGCGGCCTGCTGGCCGGTCAATCATGCGTTGAGGCCAGTGCCCTCATCACGGTTATCGTGCCGCCATTTATCGCTGTGGTGGGCGCTGACGACTTCACTTTACCACCCGGCGCATCACGCGATCTGTTGGCCAATGACAGCGTAAACAACGAGCCTGTCGCGCTGGATGTGAACGCGCGATTTGAACTGCTTAGCTCAGCGCTGCCCGCTGGTAGCGTGGATCGCTTTGGGGTGGTGACCGTGCCCACGAACGTAAGCCCTGGCGTTTTCAATCTTCGCTATCAACTGTGCGGGCTGCTGCGTGATCAAGCGTGCGTTGCCACCAACGCCACCATCACCGTGACTGCCGCGCCCTTTGTCGCTCAAGTCAATCCCGATAACGTTACGCTGGCGCAAAGCCAGAGCGTCAATTTAATAGCGAACGATAGCGTGGGCGGAGGCCCCGTAGCGTTGGGCATAAACGCAAGCTTCAGCGTCATCGCAACGACATTACCGAGGTCAAGCATCGCCTCAGACGGCGTGGTGACTGCGCCAGCAAACCAAGGGCCGGGTTATTACAGCATCAACTACCAGCTGTGCGGATTGTTGTCCGGGCAGGGCTGCGTGGCCGCGATTTCAACCATCACTGTGACACCCATCACGCCGCCATTTTTTGCGTCAGTCAATCCTGATAACGCTACTTTACAGCCAGGGCAATCGGTCGATTTGTTGCTGAACGATTCAGTCGGTGGGCGCCCTGTGAATTTAGGCAGTAACGCATTGTTTAGCGTTCTGTCTTCCACGCTGCGCAGTGGCAGTATTAGTCCCACCGGCGTGGTGAGCATTTCTGCCGCGCAGCCTTTGGGCGTGTATACCGTTACCTATCGCCTGTGCGGTGTGCTCGCTGCTCAGGGCTGTTTTTCGACTGTCTCTACGATAACCGTCGCTATACCCACGCCTGCATTTGTGGCCGTGGCCAACCCTGATAACGTGACGCTTGAGCAAACCAGAACCATCAATTTGCTTGCCAATGACACCGTCGCGGGTGGGGGGGTGGTGGTGGGCACTAACGCGAGTTTTAACCTGCTCAACAGCACGCTGCCACCGGTCTCCATCAGTGTTGCGGGTGTGGTCACGATTGCTTTGGGGCAAGCCCCGGGGGCCTACACCGTGAACTATCAGTTGTGCGGTTTGCAGCAAGGCCAAGGTTGTGTGGGCACTTCGTCAAGCATCACCGTGGTGCCGCTGTTTGTGGCGGTGGTGAATGCCGACAACTTTGCCACTGAAACGCCCGCCTCCGTGTTGCCGCTCATCAGCAATGACACGGTCGCTGGCGGCGCGGTTAACTTAGGCGTGAACGCCAATTTCGTTGAGCTCTCCAGTACGCTGCCAACAGGCACCTATTCGTCCGGTGGGGGCGCGGTGCAAATCAGCAGCTCGATTGCGCCGGGCAGCTACAGTCTGACCTACAGGCTGTGCGGGGTGATCGCGGGCCAGGGATGCTCGCTCAATGCCGTGGCGAGCTTTAATGTGGTGACGCCGTTTGTGGCCATACTCAGCGGCGAGGCGGCCAGTTTGCGGCCCTTTGAAACGCTTGACGTGCTGGCCAACGACACGGTGTCGGGCGGGCCGGTCAATGTGGGCGGCAATGCTACGTTGACTGTGCTGTCGAGCGGCGCGATACCGGCCAGTGCCATCAGTGCAAGCGGCGTGCTCACTATTCCGGCAGCGCAACCTCCGAGTGCAGGCAACACGATCACCTACCGGCTGTGCGGCTTGATCGCTGGACAGTCCTGTCGACAGGCCAGCGCTGTCATTGCCGTGTTGGCACCGTGGGTGGGCACGGCGGTCAACGATTTTGTGTTCGGAGTTGCAGCGGGTGCGACCGTTAATCCGCTCGCTAACGACACTTCCAATGGGGTGGCCGCTGTAGTCGGCGTCAACGTGCTGTTTGAGCGACGGCCCTACAACGGCCAGTTCCCGCCACTGCCTGCGAATGCCGTATCGGCTACCGGTGTAGTCACCATGCCGCAGTCCGCATCGGGCACGCAATTTGGCATGGCGTATCGGATTTGTGGACGCTTCGCGGGGCAGGGGTGTTCTGCTGACGCTGATGTGGCGGTGATTGGGCAGTGATTGCTTCGCCCGATTTTTTTAAGAATAGTATTTTTTTGTGAGGTGTGCACCATGAAATTCAAGCAGTTGCTGGCGATGTTCGCATCCATCATTGCGCTGCTGTTGAGCGCCTACACGTCCGAGGCGATTGCCGCCGATGATGTGTGCTGGAAAACCTCATACGGGCGCGGCGTGGGCAGCATTCCAGATCGATGTTTGCCCGGCCAGCAGAGGGACGGCGCACTGTGCTACCCCGCATGCAATGCGGGCTTCGCAGGCATCGGGCCGGTGTGTTGGGGCGCGTGCCCCGCAGGCTTCAGCGACGTGGGTGCGTTTTGCAATAAACCGCCTGAGACAAATTACGCGCGCGTGCCTTACACCGTCGCCTTCGGCCAGGCGTGCAAAGACGCTGCGGGCGGCGTGGACTGCGTGTGGGAGTTTGCCGCGTGGTACGCCAAATGCAAACCGGGTTACACCGGCGCGCCGCTCAAGTGCTACGTGGCGCAGGCTTGCCCCGTAGGATTTGCCGAGACCGCCGCTAACTCATGCACCAAACCAAGCTATGGCCGCAGCGCTGGCGCATCGATGGTGTGCGATGCGGGCAAGGCGAGTGATGCGGGGCTGTGCTACGAGCGTTGCCGCGACAACTACGACGGCTTAGGCCCCGTGTGCTACGGCCGATGCTCGGGTCAGTTTCCGTTGGAATGCGGCGGGTTGTGCGCCACCGACAGCACCGCCTGCGCTAAAGCCACCACCGAGCTCGTGTTGTCGTCGCTTGAAATGATTGGCACCATTGTTGCTACCATTGCCACCGGTGGTGCGGCCAGCGCGGTCAAAGCAGCGGCGAAAACAGCAGCCACCATTGCGGCGAAAGAGGTGACCCGCGAGGTCGCCGTTTCAGCGATCCGAAGGGTTGCCCTTGAGACGGGCAAAGTATTCACCGAAGCGCAAATTTTAAATATGGCCAAGGCCTCGGTGGGTCTCGACTTCGAGCTCGAATCGCTCGATCCCACGGGCATTGCAGGCTTGGTTAAAGCATTCAATAAACCGATATGTGGTGCGCCCGGCGTTACCCCGCGTGGGCAGGCAGCTGCCGCGTTTTTAAGCGTGGATCGCTTTGACTACAAAGCGTGGGACGGCAGTTTGTGGAGCGCGGGTCGCGCTCAGGGCAGCGGTGGAGTCAGCAACGGCGTGAGCTTCATCCATAGTGAAAAAACGACCGGCAAGACCCACACCGACCGCGTGATCAATTACCTCACCGCAGGCGGCGCAAAATGGCAGGCCAGCATCACCGGCGTGTACGGCGAAAAGTTGTTGCATCAGCCCCAAGTCATGGTCGGCAAGTTTGACGGCCTTGGGCGACCTCAGGGCGCGCAAGAGAGCACGTTTATGGACTACATCAGCTGGGACGGCAATGTTTACCGCACCAACTGGGACGTGGCGCTCAGCAAGTGGAAAGTGGCGAAGCAACCATAGTGGCCAGCACAGTCGTAGCGGGCGTGTGCTGAGCGCAGTTTTAACGTGAGGATTGACTAACAGCTTTGCGCTGAAAGCCATATTTCATTGGGGCTACCGGTTATTTATGCAATTAGTCGACTAGTAAAATTTTGCGTGCTTAGCCCACGTTAAATGGGGCTTACAGCAAAAAGATGTAAGTCACGTTTGTGCTTGAATTTATGTCGCAACACGGTGCACAGCGCTAGCGCTCTGGGTGCCAGAACTGGTGCGAAAGGTTGGCGCAGACCGACACGGTGATTGCTGCGCCCACGGTGCGTTGGCCGTTGGCCACCTCCACGCACAGCCCACCGGCATGGCGAATCTCACCTTGCGCGGTGGCCGTCCATTTCTGCAACGCACTGCCATTGCACGCCGCAAGGGTGAGGCTCGGCGCGCTCATTCGGGGCGCGGTTTTAACGCTGCCCGGCACCGTGGTTACGGCTAGATTGAGCTGCACGCATCGATCCTGATGGCGTAGCTCCGACTTTACGGTGTCAATTGAAAAGCGCTGCACTGCCGCGTCAACGCAGGCGGCCAGTGCCAAATAGGTGCGATTGCCGCGATCAAGATCTAAACACAGCGCACGATCCGGCAAGCTGTGATTGGACACAATTTTCACAGCCGACAAGAGCGATGCCGCATCACTCGCGCCCGCCGTTGGCGCAGCAGTAGTCGTAGCGACGGGCGCTAAGCCAGCCGTTAATTTTTCAACCAAAGCATCGGCCTCTGCCGTGCGTTGCGTTTTAAAACGCTCGCACTCGTTGCTCGTCATGTCGCCACTGTCGGCATCAATTGAGCCCAACACCTCAGGCGTTACGCTTTCAACGGCGGCGCTCAATACCGCGCCGCGCGTTTTCTCGGTGGCGGTGCGCAGCTTCAACTGCAACCGCTCAGTGAGCGTGGTTTGCACCGACAGCGCGCATTGCCGTCGCCCCTCTTTGCGATCAAGCTCTTGCGCCAAACGCCGCGCACGAGTGTGAACGTCGCCGCAGTGTTCGCACGACTGCGCGGGCGTCAGCGTGGTCGAAGCGGTGCCACCCGCCACCCAGCCTAACGAGGGCTGCCGACGCATGCTCGCATCTATGTCAGCTTGAAGCGTGTTGAGCCGCGCAAATAGCGACACCCAATACGCCGTGGCCCCGGCCGCTCGCCAATCAGATTCAGACGCTTTGAGTTGCCGCAACGACTTGGCAACGGCCACCACGCTGGCAGCGCAAAAATTGTTGGTGTCGCTGCGCGCGCTCGATGCCGCGTTGGCTCGAAGTTCACTGCGACACAAAAAATCGTTGGCAGTTGCTGTTGAAGATGCGGGCGTTACTGCCGCTATGGCTGTGCTTTGTGAAATGGGTGCGGTAGTGTTGGCTGCTGCACAGCTCAGCATCCCCGCCGTTGTCGCAATCCACAGCAGTGGTAATCGTAATGAAGGTTTAAACACGCTATTGACTCTACTAACCTGTGTCGCGTAAAAAATAAGTGGCTGCGGCCGAAGCGCCCGTAACCACCGTTCAGCAGCAGAAAAAAAATTTGCCGCCGCTGAGCTCATGGCATTAAGCTGACGGCAAATTACTGCGCCGGTTTCCAGCTCTGGTTGGTGCCTGTATGGCAAGGCCACGCCATGATCGGTGCACCGTTGTCGTTGCGCATTTTTGAGATATCAGCACACTTGCCGCTGTCGTTTTTCAACTGGCCTTGCGCCGTAGCTGTCCACTTTTGCGCCATTGAGTTGTCGCAAGCGTTAAACGAAATCGCTGCCAATTGCCCGCCGTCGCTCTGCGCCGCAGGCAGCGCCACCACCGTCATGCAGCGGTCTTTGTAGCGCACCACGGATTTAGCGGTGTCAATCGTGAAACGCTGGTTGTATTCACCATGACATTGCCACAACACGGGCGACTTATCGTTGCCTCGGTCGATGTCAATGCACATGGCGTTTGGCGCGGGGTGATTGGTTTGCAGTTTGATGTTGGCGAAGCTCGATGTAGTCGCGGTGCCAATCACAGTGGCTGGCGAAGCAACGCTGTCCGCAAGATACGTCACTAACGTGGTCAAGCCCCATTGCTGGTTGCCGCTGCGATCACAATCCCACGCTGTGACGGGATTGCCGTTTACGGCATTGCCATTAGCCAGATCCAAACATTGATTAATTTCAGGATTACGTAGGAATACCGTGCTGTCATAACCCGTCAGCATCCAAGTTTGCTGTGCGCCACCATTACAAGCAGTGAATGACAACTGTTTTCTTGCGCCGTTAGCGGTCAAACACATCGGCTTTCCTTGCAGGTCTGCAACCGCATACGTGTTGGGGCCTGCATAGTCCTGATGCAGCTGCTGGGGCGCGCCGCCGTGGCACCAATAGACAATAGCAGGGCCAGCAATGCCACCTGCCATATCAAGACAATAATCCGAATTGGCTTTCGTGGTCAAGCTCATGCCGCGACGTGCGCCCATATGGTTTGGTCGCACGTCTGATGGGAGCGATGCCATCAACGTAGTGGCCGCAGCATTGCTGCGCATAGATTTAAGTTGGTTGACATCGTTGTCGGAAGCGCTTGTGATGTTCCATACTTGGTCTTCCCGATTACCGCAGCTGGCTTTCACAACCGCATCGCCAGCCATGGTGAGGCATTCCCCATACTTATTGCGCAACAAACCTTGATCTGTAATCTTCCAACCTGCCCCTGTCAGCGCATCATCTGACATGACGGCGTTGTTAACAAAAGGGCTTTTTGTTGTGCAAGGCGCGCCACGAAAATCTGCTCCGAGGCATTCTTTACCCGGGGTGGTGTTGATGATGCGTCCGTAACTCAACACATATGTTTTTTCATTAATGGCAACGCTGTTGCAAACGCGCAATTTCGCCGACCCATCCGCCAAATTGACGACGCAATTTTTGTCTTGATTTTTAGGGCTGATAAAAAATGCTCTCGCGGCATTCCATCCTGTCGGCCCGTTGCGCCACGCTTCAACATGCCTTACGCCCCAGTGCTGGTTACCGCCGCCATTGCAATGATCAATGCCGATGTTGTAGCCCTCACCGTTGCCCCCGGTGCCGTCAAAACATTCTCGTTTACCGTTTTGAGCAAAATAAAACTCCACATCCGTGCATGAATCCAAGCGTTCTGCCGGAAACTTATTATCGGGGTTGCTGGCAAACTGCTTGCCGTTGCAGTCCACTTCGACGTGCTGCCAACTTATGTGTTTGGGCCCAAAGTCAAACGTAGGCAAATTGACTTTTATTGAAGCGGTTAAATCCAGCATCACAAAACCAGTACTGCTCCCTTGCGTTTTGCCTGCTTTCCAGACGCCGCCTTCTGGAGTTTGTGGCTTGTCACTCAGCCTAAAAGCTTGCAATCCTCTAGTGTTGTCTGTCAACACGGCCCCGTCCGGCCAAGTTTTTATCAAAACGGTTCCCGGGAATCTGTTGCTGTAATCAAAAACAAAATACTGCCTGTAGTTGTTGGGATCGCATTTACGCTGCTTGAATCGATAAGTGCCAGGACCGTCATATTCATAGTGCTCAAAACACAATTGCGGGTTGTATTTGGCAAAAATTTGCATTTTCTCGCCACTGCCCGGTCTCACTATCTGGTCGCCTACGATAAACGGCCGAAAAACCAAATGTTCGTCAGCATGGGCCGAAGGCAAGGCAGCGCAATAAGCTGTCAAAAGCAGCGCTAAACCTTTGAACAACGGTTGTGAGTAGTTGCGTTGAAACTGCATAAAAAGCCTTGTTGAACATTTTTTAGAAAAGCGGCAAGGCCGCATCGATTGAGCAATGTCGCGTTTGGTGACGCACGAGTCAATGTTCCCGAAGACCGTGAACGACTCCACAACTTAGACAATATTAGAAGCGGTGTAGACGTTGCGCCATCGCACGAAAGTACTGTTTTTGGGGGCCGCAGCGCCGCCGTTCATGGCCAAGATTTAGCTAAACGCCGCGTGCTGTCAGTGGTGCATTGCCCTTTTGTCAGCGGCGATTGCGCAGCAATGATTGCTTGCGAGCGGGCGACCAAGCAACTCAGCTTCACGGGGGACGTAGTACTTAAGAACAATAGAAAAAGCTCGCATCCAAACCTACACTCGATGCGTAAACCGCAAAAAACTTGTAGCCAATTGGACCTCTCCACTATGTCATTTTTCATCGCAACGTCAGTGCACCGCGCAAAGCTATGGCGCATCAATTTGGCAGCAAGCGCTGTCGTTGCCGTCGGAATTTTCATGGCCAATTCGGTCTTAGCTCAGTTCAGCGGTGCGGGCGCTTTGTCTGCTCAAGATACGGGCGCAGTAGAAAGAGTCATCGAGCAATACCTACTAAAAAACCCTGACATCATTCAGCGCGCCATGGCCTTGCAACAAGAGCGTGCGCAAAAAGCAGAGACCGAGCGTACGGCCGTAGTGGTGCGAGCCAAACGCAAAGAGCTCTACGAAGACGCGAGCGATATGGTGCTGGGCAATCCGAAGGGCGACATCACCATCGTTGAGTTCTTTGACTTTCGCTGTGGTTACTGCAAGCGCGCACACGGCACGATCAAAGAGCTGCTGGCCACAGACAACAACGTTCGCGTAGTGCTTAAGCAACTGCCCATACTCGGGCCCGATTCGATGCGCGTCACGCAAGCCGCGTTGGCCGCAAACAAGCAAGGCAAATACGCCGAGTTTCACAATAAATTATTTGAGCAGCAGCAAATTGATGCGGGCAGCGTGAGCGCCATTGCCGTCAGTTTGGGGTTAGACACTGCGAAGTTTGAGCGCGACACCGCAGACCAAGCAGTGTGGGCGGATGCTGTTGCCAAAGACAGTCAGCTCGCCTCTGAGCTCGGCATTAACGGCACCCCCGCGTTCGTGGTGGAAAACACCTTGATTCCTGGGGCCATTGATGCCGACAACCTGCGTGCAGTTATCAAAGCCGTGCGTGCTAACAAAGTGTCTTCTGCCACGGCCGCACGTGAAGTTGCGTTGACCAAGTAATTCACCGTTCGTAAAAATTAGTCTCAGGAGGAACATCGCTATGCGAGCCATCATTCACCCCATTGTTAAGCTGTTCAGCATGCTGCTGATCATGATTGCTTGGAGCGCGCAGGCGCAGCTAGGTGCCTCGCTCGGGCTAGACAGTAATAAAGTGTGTTGGAAAGATTCTTATGGCCGAGGCGTGGGCACTATTCCCGGCAGCTGCGGACCTGGTGAGACGAAAAGCGGTTTGCTTTGCTACAAAAACTGCGGCAACGGTGAGAACAACGTTGCTGGCGTATGCTGGTCTGGCTGTCCTGACGGCACCACTGATATTGGCGCAACTTGCGTGAAAAAGGATATCAGCAGCTATGGGCGTGGGGCAGGGTATGTGCTTTGGGATGAGGGTAAGTGCAACAAAGCGCACCAAGATGATTGGAATGACAAGATCAAAGTGGCGAGTCTTTCCAAAAGCGTGATCGTGCGTGCGTACGAGCACACTTACTACGGCGGAGCTTCTATTGACATACTGCCTCGCGGCCAGCAGAACTTGCCCAACGAATGGCACAACCGAATCAGCTCGATGAAGGTCCGCACTATGGTGTACGCGCCCAAATATGGTTTTAACGGTGATGATGCCGTCTTTAAAATCGAAGATCGCGTAGCGCTGTTAAACCGCAAGCTACCCATGTGGAGCGAAGCAGCTGCTTGGTATCAAACCGACGCGAAATCTGGAGTGCGCATTGAGTCGCTTCGACGTTTGCGCACGCTTGAAGCCAGCTTGATTGAGGCCTATGCCACCAACGCTACGCAAGCGATTAAAAATCGCATGTATGAGCAGCTACAGGACTATCACCAAAATGATGGCAAAAAGTTGCTGGTCTACAACGATATGCCTTCAACGTCTGTAGAGAGCCTGCGTGCGCAATTGGCAGATCGCAAAAGTACGATTGCTGAGGTGGATGGATTGGCAGCGAACAAAACGCCCACCGTGATTGGTCAAGAGTGGAAAGCGCTAGTCGCTGAGCGCGATGAGCTTGACATTTTGCTGCGCACGGGCTCGCGTGACGATATGGTGCGCAATGCCTCCACGGGCAACCTGACTTACAAGGCCGATGGCGTTAAAGTATGTTTTTTTGACCGAAAGCAAGCCGAGAACGGCGATCCTGAGAAGTGGCTCAGTTAGTTAAGACAACAAACCCCGAGATTAAGAGAAACGTGGGCGGATTGATTGGGGATGTAGAGTTATCCACGGGGGCACGCAAA
>JAYSRA010000176.1:0-16895 GCA_043721275.1 Burkholderiales bacterium | reverse complement strand
TCGCCGAATTCGCCTATCGCTTCAATCGCCGCGGCAACTTGAGGGCGATGCTGCCGAGATTGCTCCATGCTGCCGTCGCCTCCAAGCCTCATCCGCTGTCCCAGATACGGCTTCCGGAGCCAGCTTGCTAATCAATAGTCGATAAACTACGTTTATTGCGCTTAGCCCAAGCCAAACGGCGCGTTCAGCGAAAAGCTGTTACCCGCGAAGCTCGCCCACGCGCACCACTTTAAGCGCGTTGGTGCCGCCGCTTTTGCCCATCGGTTCGCCGCACGACAGCACGATCAGATCGCCGTCGCCCACGACACCGCGTGCTTTCAGCGCGTTCTCGGCGGACAGCAACGCGGCCTCCCGGTCCGAATCAAACGGCACGACGATGGGGCGCACGCCGCGGTACAACGCGGCACGTCGCGCGGCCGATACCTCGGGCGTCAACGCAAAAATGGGCACGCCGCTGTCGTGGCGGCTCATCCACAGCGCGGTTGAACCGGACTGCGATAGCGCGGCAATGGCCTTCGCGTTCAAGTGAAACGCGGTGAACAGCGAGGCCATGGCGATGGCTTGATCGACGCGCACAAACTGCTGGTTGACGAAATCGCTGTCCAACTCGTACACCTGCGAGCGCTCGGCCGCGAGCGCAATCGCGCTCATGGTGCGAATGGTTTCGACCGGATATTTTCCGGTGGCGGACTCGGCCGAGAGCATCACCGCGTCGGTGCCGTCGAGCACGGCATTGGCCACGTCGGACACCTCGGCGCGCGTCGGCACCGGCGCGGTGATCATGCTTTCCATCATTTGCGTGGCGGTGATGGTGAGCTTGTTTCGCTCGCGGGCGCGTTTGATCATGCGCTTTTGCAGCGCGGGCACGGCGGCGTTGCCGACCTCAATGGCGAGGTCACCGCGCGCGACCATGATGCCGTCGCTGGCGTCAATAATTTCGTCCAGCGTTTGCGGAATGATGGCCTCGGCGCGCTCGATTTTTGCGATGAGTTTCGCCTTGCCGCCGGCCGCGTTCAAAATCGTGCGCGCAGTCTGCATGTCATTCGCGCTTTTCGGGAACGAGATGGCGAGGTAGTCGCAATTAATTTCTACCGCCGTTTTGATGTCGGCCATATCTTTAGCTGTGAGCGCGGGCGCGGTGAGGCCGCCGCCTAAACGATTGATGCCTTTGTTGTTTGAAAGCTCGCCGCCGAGCTCGACCGTGGTGAATACTTTGTCGCCCACCACCCGATCCACTTTAAGCTGAATCAACCCATCGGCCAGCAGCAGTTGGTCGCCCGCCTTAACGTCGCGCGGCAGCTCTTTGTAATCAAGGCTCGCTTGCGCTGAGTTTGACAGCGGCGCTTTGTTGTCGAGCGCGGCATCAAGCAAAAACGGTTGACCGGCCTCAAGCCACGCTTTGCCGCCATCAAATTTGCCCACACGAATCTTCGGGCCTTGCAGGTCGCCCATGATCGCCACCTCGCGACCCACGCGGGCTGAAGCCTCGCGGACCCGGCCCGCGCGGGCGAGATGATCCTCGGGCGTGCCGTGTGAAAAATTCAGTCGGAACACGTCGCAACCCGCCTCGATCATGGCGGCGATAATGTCGACGGTGTCGCTCGCAGGCCCGAGCGTGGCAACTATTTTTGTGGCTTTCATGCGGGCGAGTGTAGTCCCCGTATGAGGCTGTAGTGCCGCGTAATGTCGCCTGCCGAACTACAGCTTGCAATCACCCGCACGCAGCGCAGAAATCTGTTCTTTGCGATGCTGCTTTTCACCGAACTTGGTGCCAATAGTGTCAACGTCGGCGGTGTACTCGTCGGCGCTCACGATGGTGATGGTGGTGGTGTTGGTGCCTGAAATGCCGGGCAAGTTGCAGCGCGCCAGCATCTGAAATTTATTCTCGGCGAGCGTGGTCACACTGGTTTTGCACAACAAACTCGCCACGTTCATGGTGCGCGACAATTCCTTTTTTGGACTCGCGCAATATTCGCTGTTTCGCGTTTCGTATTCCACCGGCGACAGATCGAGTTTTTCGATCTTGCGCTCCACCTTCCACAGGCCGGGCCGCAGCTGCTCAAGCGGAATGCCTTCAATGGCGAAGGCAGGCAAAGCTAATGCCAATGCTGATGCGAACAGCGAAACGGTGAGTGCAAATTTATTCATTGAACCTTAACGTGAGAGTTGTCATGCTGTTGACCCGCGCGCAGTGGGCGCGGTTCCACGGCGACTGCTCTAGCGTCGCGCCCCTTGCGATGGAACCGCTGCCGCAAACACTGCTCGCGCTCAATCCACCAAGCGCAGCTTCACGTCGTCCACCCAACCGGTACCCGCGTCGAGCAGCATCACACCGATTTTGAGCTCATACGCGTCAGCGGGCAGTTTGAAGCGCACGCTGTAGCGCTTGAAGTCGTGCTTGCCGGTGGCCGGCGTGCTGCGCACCTGCTCCAACAGCGCGTTTCTGTTTTCAACATTGACCACCAGCAACCAGCCTTCCGGTCCCACGTCGTCGGTCTTCATCATCGCAGAAAGTTCGAGCGTTTTTCCGGCGTGCGCCTCGATGACAACGCCTTGAGCGATCATGCCGTAGGTCTGCGGGTTTTTGCGGCGAATGCGGTAGCTCGCTTTGCCATCAGAGGCTGTATTGGTGTCGACCGACCACTCATAATCTCGCTCGCGGTTCGGCCCGTAGTGTTGCGTCGGCGACCACCCCGGCGTTCGCGGGCCATTGGCGGGTTCTTCGAAACTTGGGTTAACCAGTTTGATGTCAGTCGCAGCGAAGCTTGACGCCGACACGCAGGCACAGGCAAGCGCGAGCGCAATGCGGGATGGAGCAAACTTAAGCATCGGTGACCGCACCTTTGCTCGCGCTCGACGCCATCAGCGCAAATTTGTACATCACGCCTTTTTTGTATTTCATAGGTGGTGCCACCCAGTTGAACATGCGGGCGGCAATGGTCGCTTCGTCCACATTCAATTGCAGCAGCAATTTGTGCGCATCCACGGTGATCGAATCGCCTTCTTCAACAATCGCCAGCAACCCGCCCACCTGCGCTTCGGGCGCGATGTGGCCGACCACCATGCCCCAGGTGCCGCCGCTAAATCGACCATCAGTAATCAGTGCCACCGTTTCGCCCATGCCCTTGCCGATGATGGCGCTGGTGGGTGCCAACATTTCGCGCATGCCGGGGCCGCCTTTCGGGCCTTCGTAGCGCAGCACCAACACATCACCATGATTGATCTTGTTGGCCATGATTGCGTCCATGCATTCGGGCTCGCTGTTGAACACGCGAGCGGGGCCGGTCAGCACCGGGTTTTTAAGCCCGGTGATTTTGGCCACACATCCTTCGGGCGACAAATTGCCTTTAAGGATGGCCAAGTGGCCTTGCTCATACATCGGGTTATCCGGCTGGCGAATCACGTCTTGCGTGAGCGCGGGCAGATCGGGCACGTTGGCCAATTCTTCAGCCATGGTTTTGCCGGTGATGGTCATGCAATCACCGTGCAGCAAACCTTTGTTGAGCAGCAGCTTCATCACCTGCGGCACACCACCCACGGCATGCAAATCGGTCATCACGTATTGGCCCGACGGCTTCAGGTCGCACAGCACCGGCACCTTCTTGCGCATCCGCTCAAAGTCGTCAATCGTCCAGTCAATGTCGGCGGCGTGCGTGATCGCTAAAAAGTGCAGCACGGCGTTGGTAGAACCGCCAGTCGCCATGATCACCGCGACTGCATTTTCGATGGATTTTTTGGTGATGATGTCGAGCGGTTTCAGATCATTTTTAATCGCGTTCAGCAGCACCCGGCCCGACTCAGCCACGCTGTCTGATTTCTCTTGATCGGGGTTCGCCATCGAGCTGGAGCCCAGCAAACTCATGCCCAGCGCTTCAAACGAGGACGACATCGTGTTCGCGGTGAACATGCCGCCACACGCGCCGTGGGTTGGGCAGGCATTCTTTTCGATGCCGTCAAAATCTTCTTGACTGATGCTGCCCGCGCCCATCTTGCCGACCGCCTCAAACGCAGACACGACGGTGAGCGCTTGGCCCTTCCAGTTACCGGGTTTGATGGTGCCGCCGTAGCAGTAAATCGACGGAATATTCATGCGACACATGGCGATCATGCCGCCCGGCATGTTCTTGTCGCAGGCACCAAGCACCAGCACGCCGTCCATCATTTGGCTCTGCGTTGCGGTTTCTATCGCGTCGGCAATCACCTCGCGCGAGACGAGCGAATATTTCATGCCCTCGGTGCCCATGCTGATGCCGTCGGTCACGGTAATCACGCCAAACATTTGCGGCATGCCGCCTGCGGCTTTGATCGCTTCAACCGCGCGATCCGCCAGCGGTTGAATACCGGCATTGCACGGGTTCATCGTGCTGTGTCCGTTGGCCACACCCACGATGGGTTTATCGAAATCGTTGTCACCGAAACCGACCGCGCGAAGCATGGAACGGTTGGGCGAGCGGGCAATGCCTGCGGTGATGGTTTTGCTGCGACGGTTGAATGACATGGTGGGTCCGTTGATGGGTGACGAGTGATGGGTGACCAGTGACAAGGTGGGGATTCAAACTATAGCCATACCGGCGTAGGCCGGTATCCACGCCCGAGCGGCTCTATTGTTCCTTCAGGCGTGGGCCCCGGCCTTCGCCGGGGTGTCAATTGTTCTCAGTGTTTCGTTCGTCACCACGCTCCGCAGGAGCACTGCCGTAAATTTTATTCCCGTTAAACTGCCGCCATGCTGATTCATCCTGAAATCGACCCCATTGCCCTGCAAATCGGCCCGCTGGCCATCCGCTGGTACGGCCTGACCTATCTCGCTGCGTTCGCGCTTTTTATGGCGCTGGGCACCTATCGCGCTCGAAAGAAAATTCTTCAAGGCTGGAAGCCGGGCGACGTTGACGACCTGCTGCTTTACGGCATTTTGGGCGTGGTGCTGGGTGGGCGATTCGGGTATTGCCTGTTCTATAAGCCCGGCTATTACCTGAGCAATCCGCTGGAAATATTCGCCGTCTGGCAAGGCGGCATGAGCTTTCACGGTGGCTTGCTCGGCGTGATTTTCGCGATGTGGCTCTACGCGCGGCGCAACGAACGGCCGTTCCTGCGCGTGATGGATTTCATCGCGCCGCTAGTTCCTCTTGGGCTAGCGTCTGGCCGAATCGGTAACTTTATCAATGCTGAACTGCCGGGCCGCGCCGCAGACCCGTCGCTGCCGTGGGCGATGATTTTCCCGACGGTGGACCAGATTCCAAGACATCCGTCGCAGCTTTATCAGTTTGCGCTGGAAGGCGTGTTGCTGTTCATCATCGTGTGGATTTATTCAAGCAAACCGCGCGCAACCGGGCGTGTGTCAGGCGCGTTTTTGCTCGGCTACGGCATCTTGCGGTCAACGTCGGAATTTTTTCGCGAGCCCGATGCGTTCTTGGGATTTCTGTCTTTCGGGATGACCATGGGGCAGTGGCTGTGCGTGCCGATGGTGTTGCTCGGTGGATGGTTGTTGCTGCGCAGGGTGCGCTGAGCTTTCTTAACGAACCATCGCGCTGGAATCCTGCCATGAAACAGCGATCAGTTTTGCTATGGATCATCGCTACGGTCTTTGTGCTGATCGCGGTGACGCTAGGCCTGCGACAATACACGCTGCACGGTCTGCGTTCCGTATCTACCGATGTCGGCCTTGCGCGCGCCGAAGCGCAAGCGTTTACCGGTCGCGACGCCGCGTCAACGTCGCAAGCTGCAAAGGATCCGGCGAGCGCCGGTTCTTTGGTATCGGCTGAACGCCTACGTGTGCTGTATGCACAGCCGGACATAGGCGCTGCAACGCTCACAGCGGCACAGTCCAACGACCCGGTGATTTGGGTTCAGTCGTTAGACATGTGGTTGATGTGCGTTTCATCGCGGTTCGCTCGTCCTATGAGTGAAGCCGACATACTGAAAGCGCAAAAGGCAACTTCCGAGCCTAACCTCGCACAAGTGATGCGGCAAATGAACGAGTCGCGCGATTATCCGCCGCTGCGGCTGGCCGTTCCTGAGCCTTATGGAGGCGTCATCAACAACGCATTAGCCAAGGGTCTTGGCGGGTTTGACTCAGCACTTCAGAAGGCGATGATGGACGCGTCGTGGGCACCGCTCTCCGCCGCGGACAACGCCGCTTATCAGCGAGTGCTGAGCGAAACGCGGCGCTGGTGCGAGCGGTTCCCCGAGGACTTTTGGGACAAGCGGCGTGCTGCCGGTCTCGGCTTCGCAGCGCAAGGCTCAACGGGCGCGTTGCTTCAGAACTGGCAGGCGGGATGGACAAGCAAAAGCTTGGACGAGTTGGAGCCGAAGGATTTTGAACTGGTAGAGCGGATTATTCGCGAGCGGCAACCAGACGGATTGGCGCGGCTGTTTTCACAAAGCAACGCTTTTTCTTCGCTGAATCTTGTTAGCAATGCCGACAAGCTCGAATGGAGCGCCATGTCGGCAGCTTTTTCAGCGAGCGCAATAGTGGCCACGTTGACCGCTTGCGAACTCGGCGTCAATGATTGTTCGGCCAGTAGCCCACGCTTCAAAGAACTGTGTGTAAGCTTTGGAGGTTGCCACCTCGAATCAGTCGGCGCACAGGTTCGCTATGCGCTAGCTCGAGATGGTTTAGACCCGCAGTGGCTGGATCGCGAAGCTAACCGAGTGGTGCGCGCAATTCGTGAGGGAAACCTCGATGCCCTCGGCATTCGGCGCAAAAAATAGTCGCTGCTACTCTACGCGCCGAAATTCTCCGTCCACCGTCTTCGGCATGGGTGACGGTGCTGCGGTCGCAGCGGCGAGCGGCATGGCGCGATTCGGCACCAGCAGCAAAAACACGGCGAACAAGTCGCTGACCATGCCGGGGAGCAGCAGCAGCACGGCGGCGAGCATGCGGCGGCCGCTGTCGAACACCATGCCTTGCAGCGCCATGCTTTGCATTGCGCCGACGAATTGCGCGCGCAGGGTGCGGGTTTCGCGTTTCATGACCAACACGCCGAAAATGACACCGGGGATGAACAGCGCTAAGCCGGGAACGTTCAGCGCTTCGGCCAATCGAAGGGTGGCGTAGATGTCGAGCACCGGCAGCGCAATTAAAATTCCGAGCAAGATAAGTGGCATGTCTGTCCTCTGATTGCTGATTTTGTGACCTAATTCCGCAACGACGCGATTGATCCCAGTTACGGCCCGACGCCTCATTTTGAAAGACGTAACACCGCATGCGAAGTATGACAGTAAGCCCGCAAAAAAGTGCCGGTGGTGGCGGGTGCCAACCGTTGCGAATGATGCTCGGTGTTGCGTTCTTGGCAATGCTCGGCGCGCTGTGTGGCTCGGCTGGCGCTGCGGGGGCCGCCCAGCCGCCTGCGCCGCTGCCGGTGGACGCCGCATTCGCAACCGTGGCCGCGCTTGAGCCCGGAAAAATCGTGGTGAAGTTCGACGTGTTGCCTGGGCATTATTTGTACCGTGATCGCTTTGAAGTGCAGGCGAACGGGCAGGTGATTTCGGCCATTACGTTGCCCAAAGGCAAGGTGAAGGTTGATCCTAATTTCGGGCGGGTTGAGGTCTACGAGCACCCGTTTGCTTTGTCTGCGGCGACGAAACTCTCCGCTGACACTGAGCTGAAACTGGTGTTTCAAGGCTGCTCGGAAGTCGCGGGCGTCTGCTATCCGCCCACCACGCGCACCTTTGCGTTGGTGGCGGGTGCGAAAGCTGTGCCTGCGAAAGAGATCGCGCCGGTGAATCTAAAGCAGCAATTCAAGCCGCAGGTGAGTCAGTGAAATCGGCAAGCAAACGCGCGCTGCTGCTCGGTGCAGGTGGGTTAACAGCGGCAGCGGCGGGTGCGTACGGCGGACATTGGTGGTTGACGCGCGGCACGGTGCCCGGCGATGAGGGCAAGCTGTTGGCGGCGAGCTTTGAAGGTTTGGATGGCAAACAGCAGCCCATCGCCGCGTGGAAGGGCAAGACGTTAGTGGTGAATTTTTGGGCAACGTGGTGCGGCCCTTGCCGCGAAGAAATGCCTGAATTCGTCAAGGCGCAGACCGAATTTGCTGCAAAAGGGCTGCAATTTGTCGGCATCGCCATCGACCGGCGCGCTCCGGTTGAGAAATTTGCTAAAGAATTAGCGATCAACTATCCGCTACTTTTGGGAGACGTAGCGTGGCTGGACGCGGTGAAAACGATGGGCAATCCGCAAGGCGTGTTGCCGTTCACGATGGTGATTTCGCCAAAGAGTGAAGTGATGCTTCGTCGCGTAGGAAAGCTTAAGTACAGCGAAATTGCAGCTATCTTCTCGTAATTAATGAGGCTAGCGAACTCAAGTTTTGTACGCTTTTTTCGTTCAGCTTTTCAACGAAACGCTTTTTTAACGGGGGCTTGCGCTCGTATTCGGGCATTAGTCGACTAAAATCGATTTGAGCATCTAGCCCAAATGTAATGGCGCTTAGCGCCCGAAGCTGCTGCTTCGCAACGCCAAATTTGACACCCGTTCGCACGCGTAAATCCAAGACTATTTTCTGTCGCCAGACGGCAACAAATCTAGCGGAAAATCCAAATTTGAGGCAAACTAGCGTCATCTCAACTTAACTCGCTGCGATCTTACGGATTGAAGCGACGCTGTCTTGATGGTCGCGGACACAGAAACTATTTCAAAAACGGATATTGCCAGCATCGCGAAGGCCACCAGCGCCGCGTTCGCGACCGCCGTGGCCGAAAAGCCGGTGAGGGCAACGCCGAAAATTGTGTTGCTGCATGGGCCGAATCTAAATTTGCTCGGCACCCGCGAGCCCGAAAAGTACGGCTCGACCACACTGGCGCAACTTGAGTCGCATCTCACCGAGCGTGCCGCCAAGGCGGGCTTTCAACTCGACTGCCTACAAAGCAATCACGAAGGCGTGCTGGTGGATCGCATTCATGCCACGCGCAGCGATGGCACGATCGCTTGCATCATCAACGCTGGCGCATTGACCCACACCAGCATTGCGCTGCGTGACGCGTTCACGGGCGCGTCGCTCACCTTTGTTGAAGTGCACATCACCAATGTGCATGCCCGCGAGGAATTTCGTCACCACTCGCACTTGAGCGCCGTCGCGCGCGGCATCATCGTCGGTTTTGGCGTGCGCGGTTACGATCTCGCGCTCGATTTCCTGACCACAGAGCTCGCAGCCAAGTAACTCACCCGGTTGCTTCCCCATTTTTTCTCTATCCGAGGAGACCGTCGCATGGATCTGCGCAAACTGAAAACATTGATCGAACTGGTGCAAGAGTCCGGCATCGCCGAGCTGGAAGTGACCGAGGGCGAAGAAAAAGTGCGCATCACCCGCACCGTGGCCAACACTGTGCAGCCGCTGATGCATTACGCCGCGCCGATGATGCAGATGCCGCAGCAAGGCATGGGCATGCAGGCTGCGCCTATGCAGGGCGCTGCCGCCGCGTCCGCCGTTCCGGCAGCAGCACCTGCCCCTGTCACGCCTGAAGGCCACGCCGTCAAGTCGCCCATGGTCGGCACCTTCTACCGCTCAGCCGCGCCCGGAGCCAAGCCGTTTGTGGATGTGGGTTCGACCGTTTCCGTCGGCGACACCATTTGCATCATCGAGGCGATGAAGCTGATGAACGAAATCGAGTGCGACAAAGCGGGCGTCATCAAGGCAATCCTTGTCGAGTCCGGGCAGGCAGTGGAATACGGGCAACCTATGTTCATGATTGAGTAGCCGGACGATGGCGCTCTCATTGACTGCGGCCAAAAAGCCGCCGACACAAATGTTCGAGAAGATTCTGATTGCCAATCGCGGCGAAATCGCGCTGCGTATTCAGCGCGCGTGCCGCGAAATGGGCATCAAAACGGTGGTCGTGCATTCCGAAGCTGACGCTGACGCTAAATACGTAAAACTCGCCGACGAGTCCGTCTGCATCGGCCCGGCCCCCTCCGCGCAGAGCTACCTGAACGTGCCCGCGATCATTGCGGCGGCTGAGGTGACCGACGCGCAGGCGATACATCCGGGCTACGGCTTTCTGTCCGAGAACGCGGACTTCGCGGAAAAAGTTGAGAAGTCCGGCTTTGTGTTCATCGGCCCGCGCGCTGAAACCATTCGCTTGATGGGCGACAAAGTTTCTGCCAAATTGACCATGAAAAAGGCGGGCGTGCCGGTGGTGCCCGGGGTTGATGGCGCATTGCCCGACGACCCGCGCGAAATCATCAAAATCGCTCGCAGCATTGGCTATCCGGTCATCATCAAGGCCTCAGGCGGCGGCGGCGGGCGCGGCATGCGCACCGTGCACACCGAGGGCGCGTTGATCAGCGCGGTCACGCTCACCAAAGGCGAGGCACTCGCCGCGTTCGGCAACGGCACGGTGTACATGGAAAAATTCCTTGAAAACCCGCGCCACATCGAAATTCAAATCCTCGCCGATCAGCACAAAAACGTGGTGTATCTCGGCGAGCGCGACTGCTCGATGCAACGTCGTCATCAGAAAATCATTGAAGAAGGTCCGGCACCTGGCATTCCGGATCGATTGATCGCAAAGATCGGTGAGCGGTGCGTGGAGGCCTGCAAAAAAATTGGCTATCGCGGCGCAGGCACCTTTGAATTTTTGTATGAAAACGGCGAGTTTTATTTCATCGAAATGAACACCCGCGTGCAGGTGGAGCATCCGGTCACCGAGCTCATCACCGGTGTTGACATCGTGCAAGAGCAGATCAAGATCGCGGCCAACCAAAAGATGATCTTGCGGCAAAAAGACATCATCAAAAAAGGTCACGCCATCGAGTGCCGCATCAACGCCGAAGACCCGAACAGCTTTGTGCCATCGCCCGGACGCATCACCAATTGGCATGCGCCCGGCGGCCCCGGCATTCGTGTTGATTCGCATGCCTACAACGGCTACTTCGTGCCGCCGAATTACGACTCGATGATCGGCAAACTGCTGGCCTACGGTGCCACGCGCGAACAGGCGATTGCGCGCATGCGTATTGCGCTGTCCGAGATGATTGTTGAAGGCATCAAGACCAACATTCAACTGCACCGTGAACTAATGGACGACGCGCAGTTCATCAAAGGCGGCTTCTCAATTCACTATCTTGAACAACGCATGGCAAAGCTTGCCGAGCGACGCAAGTAATCGCATGCCGCAGTCTTGGATTGAAATTTCCGGCCCGGTGAAAGGTGCAGCGGCGGACGCGATTGCCGACGCATTGCTTGAGGCCGGTGCGCTCGCCGTAGACGTAGCCGATCTCAACGCCGAGAGCGACGCGGAGCAGCCGATTTTTGGTGAACCGGGCATGGCGCTCACGCAGCGCTGGGCCGACAGCCGCATCGCCGCCCTATTTGAAGGCGGAGTTGCCACCGACGCGCTAGAAATACTGTGGAATTCGCTGCGCGCGGAATCTACCGATAGCCTCGGCCCGCATGAATTTCGTGTGGTGCCTGAAACCGATTGGGTGCGCGCCACACAGGCGCAATTTGAGCCGATAGAAATCACGCCCAACCTTTGGATTGTGCCGACGTGGTGCGAGCCGCCGAATCCTGCGGCGATTAATCTGCGCGTTGATCCCGGTCTCGCATTCGGCACTGGCACTCACCCCACCACGCGTCTGTGTTTGCAGTGGCTCAGCGACTTACCGCTCAAAGGCAAAACAGTCCTCGACTACGGCTGCGGCTCCGGTATTTTGGCGATGGCCGCGTCGGCACTTGGCGCGGCTAGCGTGTTCGGCGTTGATATCGATCCGCAAGCCGTTGACACCGCGCGCTACAACACCGCAGCCAACGGTTTGCAAGTGAGTTACGCCGTGTCCGACCGCGAGCTGCATCTGCAATACGACGTGGTTGTCGCCAATATTCTTGCGGGGCCGCTGACGGTGTTGGCTCCCGCCATTTGTGCACACGTTAAAACAGGTGGACGGCTTGCATTAGCCGGCATTCTTGCGCCGCAAATCGAGCGCATTCAGGCCGCCTACGCACCGTGGATTGAGATGACCGTGACGGCCGAGCGCGACGGTTGGGTGCGAATGACCGGCACTCGCTATTAGTATGACGGTCAGGCAGTGCCGCGCGGCGTTTCCTCGCTACGCTACGATTGCGCCATGACGGTTCCCACCCAAATTTCAGCGGTAACGCGGTGTCCGCACTGCAACGCGAAATTCCGCGTGCGGCCCGAGCAGGTAAAGTTGCATGCGGGGCTGGTGCGCTGTGGCGCGTGTCGCGGTATTTTTGATGCCGTTGAGCACCTCATCGAAGGCACGCTGCCAACAATGGACCCGATTGATGAGCACGGCGTCGTCACGCCACCGCAAACCATCATTCAAGGCATGCCTGCCATGACGCACACGGCGGATGCACCTCCGCCTCGCGAAACATCGGCGGCGGAGCACGCGGCCGCGAAACGGAAGGCCCCCACCGGTGCCCCGTCGCAGCTGCCGCAGAGCCCCACCTCGCCGTTGCCGACGGGCGGTGTCGAGCCCGCAGTGCGCAACGTTGATGCTGAGGCGCGCACGCTTGACGACGCCGCAATTCCCGGCGCTATGGACAGCTATCGCTGGCGGCCGCAGCCACAAACGAACTCGCTAGGCATGCGCTGGGTTTATGCGCTGCTCTGTGTGTTGGGCGTGGTCGGACTTGCGGTGCAGGCCGCCTATTTTTTTCGCGACGACATCGCCAGCCGCTTTCCGCAAATAGCCCCCGGTCTGGCCGCAGCATGTAGGTATCTCGACTGCCGATTGCAGCCGCCAAAGCGCGGCGAATCGCTGGGTTTTGTTGGCACCGATCTCGCTGCTGATCCTGCGCATAAAGGCTTACTGGTTTTCACTGCCACGCTGCGCAACTCCGGTCTGACAGCGGTCGCGTATCCGCATTTGGTGTTGTCGCTTGATGGCCTTGGCGGCGAAATGGTGGTGCGCCGGGTGTTCACGCCCGCCGAATTTGCGCCCGCTACAGCAAGCCTTGTGCGTGGCCTTGAAGCTGGCGCGGAGATCGAGGTCAAGCTCTATCTCGATGCCAGCCAGACGAACGTCGTTGGCTTCAAGGTGGATCACGCGTACCTGTAAACGCGTGCTGCCTTCATCTGCATCTGAATTCTGAAATGCAAATCACGCGACTCTCCCACCATTGGCTAGCGCTGTGGGTGGTGGGCGTGTGTGTGGCGGTGATCGTTTACGCGAGCTTGCAGCCGTTCGCCGGTTGGATTGCGCCCGAACCACCGGTCACTTATTTTTTGTGGCAGTGGGGTGAGCGCTGGCGGGTGTCCGACGTTACTTTCAACGTCGTTGCGTACGTGCCACTTGGCGCAGCTCTGGCAATCGTGTGGCCCGCGAACTGGTCGCGGGCCCCGAAATTGGCATTCACGCTCCTGCTCGCCGGCGCATTGTCGATTGGCATGGAAACCGCGCAAATGTGGCTACCAACCCGCTACGCCAGTGTGTTGGACACGCTCGCGAACTTGGTGGGCACCCTGATCGGTGCGCTGCTAGGTATCATCGTGATGGCCTTTACGCCCATGATGATGTGGGTCAACCGGGCACGCAACGCAGTGATCGTTCCGGGCCCGTCGGGTGAACTCAAATTGGTGCTGCTTTTAGTGTGGCTGTTGGCGCAAATCAATCCGGCGATTCCGCTATTTGGTGCGACATTTCACCAGGGTCAACAAGCGGCATTCGACCCTGCTGTGATGGTCGTGGAGTTTGCGCAAACGGCGGCGGCGTTGATTGGCATTGGCCTGTTCACCGATCTCACTATGCGCAAACGCTGGATGGGCGGCATTGCACTGGTGTTGTTCATCAGCGGAGCGATTGTCATGAAAACAGCCGCCGCGCAGGCGGTGCTGAAACCCCTAGCGTGGGACGAATGGTTGCGCCCCGGACACACGCTGGGGCTCGCGGGCGGTGCGTTCGCGCTCATGGTGCTATTTTGGCTGCCGCTTAGCATTAAGTCGGTGCTTGCGGGCATCGCGTTGCTGTCGAGCGTGCTTATCAATTTATTGCTTCCAGACTTCGTTGCCGCGAAAGCGCCGCTGTCCATTTTTAGCTGGAACTACGGGCATTTGCTGCATCTGAATGGCTTGACGCACACGATTGTGATTTTGTGGCCGTTTGTTGCCACCGGCGTGCTGTTCTGGCGATTTGTGGTGCCGCCTACGCGTCGCCCTTGGCAATGAATCGTTGATTTTGGGCAACTCATAGAATGCAGCGATGCTGACATCACCTAATCAACTTATCGCAGGCCCTGCAGGAGCGCTGGAAGTTGCTTTCACGATGCCTGATGGCGTGCCGCCCACCGCGCTCGCGCTAATCTGCCATCCGCATCCGCAGTTTGGCGGAACCATGGACAACAAGGTGGTGCAAACGCTCGCTAAAGCCTTTCTTGAGCTGGGGTGTGCCACCATGCGTTTTAATTTTCGTGGCGTTGGCAAAAGCGCAGGCGTGTTCGATGACGGCATCGGTGAGACTGAAGATGCAGCCGCCGCGCTCGAATGGGCGAAGGCGCAATTACCTGCATCGACTCCGTTGATCGCAGCCGGTTTTTCGTTTGGCTGTTTCGTGCAAACGCAGTTGCTGCCGCGCTCGCAGCCGCAGCAATTGGTGCTTGTTGGGCCTGCGGTGAACCGCTTCAAAATACCCGAAGTGGACAAGGACACGATCATCATCCACGGCGAAGAAGATGACGTAGTGCCGCTTGCCGACGTGATGAACTGGGCGCGACCGCAGGGCCTTCCGATCACCGTTTTTCCCGGTGCGGGACACTTTTTCCACGGACGTTTGATGGAGCTGAAGGCTGTGGTCAAACGAAACGTTTCAATCACTCCTCGATAATCGAACCGCACATCATGCTCTGGATTAAATCACTGCACATCATCACTATGGTCACGTGGATGGCCGGTATTTTTTATCTGCCGCGGTTGTTCGTGTATCACGCACAAGCCAATACACAAGGTGACGCCATCGGCGACGCGCGCTTCAAAATCATGGAGCGCAAACTGTTCTGGGGCATCATGACGCCGGGCGCAATTTTGACTATCGTCTTTGGCATGTGGCTTTGGATGGGCTACGGCATCACCGGCAAATGGATGATGTGGAAATTGCTATTCGTGCTGTTGCTGATCGTTTTTCACATCTGGTGTCTGGTGCAAATGAAATCATTTGCGAAAGGCGCAAATGAGCACACGCAGCGCTACTTTCGCGCACTCAACGAGCTGCCAGTGCTTGCCTTAGTCGCGATTGTTATTCTGGTTGTTGTAAAGCCGATTTGAGCAGCGATTATGCTTTCACGATCAATGGGCTGATGGTAATTTGTCAGCCCTTAAACAGCGTAGGCCTGATCTGTCGCCGTGAATACTTACGGTTGAGTTCGACACCGCTTCTTCACGTTGCGGAAAACCCGAAAATGCATGCTATCCACCTGATACATTTCGTTCAGGCGTGTTCGCCAAGGCTCCGCACCAACTTTAAAGCCGACGCAATGCGATTGACATTTGATATGACCATGGCATACGCTCCCGCTAGTTTGCATTTTTTTAATTGCAGTCTCACAGGGTTTTTTTTGCCTCGTAAACCTGCTCATCAATCGGCAAGAGGATCTCAATGAGCACCAGCCTTCGCTTACTACTCGTTTTGTTGGTGTTTTGTAGCGGCGTGTTGAGCGCAAGTGCGCAACCCCTCGTTACTCCAGCCGGTGCGACGGCCACTTCTAGCTACCCGGGGTACCCGCCGTCGGCCGCTACCGATGGAGCGGCCAACACGTTTTGGTCGGCCGGTGTAGGCGCGACCAGTAGCCCGTATATTCAAATCGACTATGGCTCTGACCGCCAGCTGAGCCTGCTTCAACTAGTGGTGAATCAGTGGCCGAATGGTCAATCTGAACATGTTGTTTCCGGCATAACATCTGGAGGATCGGTCATCAATTTCGGCACCCTGACGGGCGTGACCTACGACGGGCAGATGCTTTCATTGCCCATCTCGGCGACTACCCCCGTACGGTATGTACGCGTGAGCACAGTAAACAGTCCTTCGTGGGTAGCGTGGTACGAAATTCGAGCCTACGGCGTTTTGCCGCCCCCTACGGTTTCGGGGCAAATGACTACTTCGGCTGCGACATGCACGGTGCCGAGCGGTTCGGTGAGTTGCAATTCGTCGCCTACGCTAAGCGCGAGCGTCTCGAATGGAAGTGGGCGAGTGTGGGTGGCGTCCGCTCCAGCAGGCGCTCCAGAGTTGGGAGGATGGGTGTTTGACACTTCCACGGTGGGCTCTACGCCAATCACGTGGATAAGACAAGGCACGTATGTTTTTGAGCTTCGAGCCGGTGCCACAGCGTCCGGAACTCTACTCAAGAGCGTAAACATCGCAGGCGTCGCACAACCTACCGTCACTGCGTGTCAGGGCGTGAGCACGCCGTCTGCGTCCATCCCCTGGACACAAAGCACGAGTCAGGTAAGCGCAACTGGTGTGACTGGAGCTGCTGCGGTCGCATTTCTTACCTACGGCGATGCCGGGGTTTCGAATATCTACGATGAATGGACTTACGTCACCCCGGTGAATGGTCAGGCGGTCAGAAACATTTCATTTACTGGCGGTGTTTACGCGCAAGCGTATGGCAGCTACGTCACGTATGCATACCTGCTGCCAACCAATGGTGGTGACTGGGTGTACTGCGGCGCGGTTGACTTCACGCGGAATGCGCCCCCGGTTAATCCAAGCCCTAAAAATTTTTCGTACTACTACGTCGGTGAGAACGGCAATAGCAACTACAGTTCCAACCTCAGTGACCACACCAACCTAGCGTGGGTCTTCGTTGACCCGTCCGATATCAACAGCCTCAATGCACTTAAGTCGTTTCCTGATTAGCAAGCTGGCTCATGAAGTATTGACGGTAGTGCTGTATTTGCGTACAGTTATGCATTTGAACGATTGGAGCACCGTCATGCCCATGAAC
>JAYSRA010000175.1:0-50795 GCA_043721275.1 Burkholderiales bacterium | reverse complement strand
ATTGGCCTAATCCTGCGATGCTCAGAAAAAAGCGGAACGAAAAAAACTCGCTTCGCTCAGACAGTTTTTCGTTCTGATCGCTTTTTTCTTCCGCTTCTCGGGGCCAATCAACGGGGATCCTTCGGAAGCAGGCTTCTAATAACGACGCCTAATATCACTTGCAATGCAATTGCAAGCGGCCAGTACAACATCCATTGCAGCGGCAGCCCGGACGGATCAGGCGGAAAAAACCACACACTACAAATAGCGGCTAAAGCCAAGGAAGCAGCCACAAAGCCCGCGTGAAGCAACGCGTTGCTGCACGCGAATAGTTTTGAGATCGCCAGCCACCACAGGTGCGGCGCGGCGTAAAACAAAAAACTTATAAACGTAAAGGCAATGAATTCCGGGGCGTCAAACGACTCCCGACCAAAGCGTACGACAATCAATGCAACCGTCAGCAGCGCTGGGACAGAAAGGTGCGTGAGTGTGGGTATTGCTTTCATACGGTGAAACTGGCGATTAACGTTATTTGGTTTGAGTTAAGCCGTTCTGTCCCCTCTCCCCTCGCGGGAGAGGGTTAGGGTGAGGGGGCGGTTAGCGTGGAGAGGATGGTTGCCAGTACCGCTTCCCGCTCCTCAAATACCTGGTTATTCCAGAATCGAAGCACGCGAAAATCTTGAGCTTCTAACCATTTTGTTCTTTCCGAATCGTAGGTGATCTGGTCGCCGTGTTGACCGCCGTCGAGTTCGACAATTAGACGGGCGCTTAGGCATACGAAGTCTGCAATGTAGGGGCCGAGTGGGACCTGCCTGCGGAATTTATAGCCTGCTAGTTCGCGGCGTCGTAATAGGTGCCAGAGTTCGCGTTCTGTGTCGGTTTGGTTGTGTCTTAAGGTTCTGGCGAATTGGGTGAGTTTGGTGGTCATGCCACCAGCCCCCTCACCCTAACCCTCTCCCGCGAGGGGAGAGGGGACTAGAACCGTCGGAGCGCCGAGGGGAGAGAGGACTTGAGTCGCCGCGCCCGCAAGCCGCCCCGGATGAACGCTTCCGCAATGCGAACAAGTCCGCAACTTCTCACTCGCATAAAACGCCTCGAACAAAGGCGGCAAATCATCCACGATACTTTTCAATTGCACTTCCACCCGATGCACCAATCCATCGCACGTCAGGCAGTACCACTCAAACCCGTCCACCACGCCTTCGGGCCGTGAGCGTTCAATCACGAGGCAGCGCGAATCGGGCTCGGGGCGTTGTGGGGAGTGGCGCAGGCGCGGTGGCATGAGATACATCGTGCCTTCCTTGAGTTCGATGCGATCACGCTGGCCGCGATCCATGATGTTTAAGTGCGCATTGCCTTTGAATTGCCAGAAATATTCTTCAAATGGGTCGTCGTGAAAATCGGTGCGCGCGTTCGGGCCGCCGACTACCGTGACGATGAGATCGGTTTTTTTCCACAGTTGCTGATTGCCGACGGGGGGCTTCAACAAATGCGCGTTGTCCATGAGCCAAACTGGAAAATTGATCGGTGCATTCATAGTGGTTTATAGGCGACTGCCTTCATCTCGATGCGCAAGTGCGGATGCGGCAGTTGGTGCACGGCGACGGTTGTGCGCGTTGGGCCGGTGTGGTCAAAATATTCTGCCCACACTTCGTTGTAGCCCGCGAAATCATTCATGTCGACGAGATAGCTCGTGATCTCGACGCAGTCGACGAGCCTCGCGCCCTCAGCCGCGAGAATGTCGCGAATGTTCTCGATGACCGCGCGGGTTTGCACGCGAATGTCGAGCTGGGTTGCGCCCATCGCATCGACCGCAACGCCTGCAAACGAATTGTCGTTTCGTCGCGAGCTGGTGCCAGAGACGAACAAGAAATCACCCGCACGGCGAAGGTGCGGAAAGGCACCGCGTGGCGTGGCTTTTGATGCGAGCGTGGTGGCGGTCATGGCGGTCTTTTGGCAAGGCGATTTGCGAAGTCTAACGGGCGCATTCCCGCAATGTTTTGCGGATACAGCTTTTATTGCAAAGCGCCGCTATGCTTGGGCTAAAGTAAATAAAAGAAATAAGTCGAGAATTTGATAAACGCGCTCCTAGCCCAATTGAAATGGGGATGGCAGGGTAAAGCTGTAGGCACCACCGCTGCTCAAAACCGCGCACGACGCCACTCCAAATTTCGCGCAACCCGCCTCGCCGCGATACCATCGCAGGGCGTTCACTCAGCGCGTCAAATTGATCAAAAACATGCGTACTCTCAGGCTCACGCTTCCGCTTTTTTTCATCGTCGCAATGTTGCTGCTGGCGGGTTGCGCAACACCGCAGCGCGCAGCTGATCCGTCCGGCGTTGCGCGGCGAACGGTGCCTGAGCTTGCTGCGTTGCGACCTGCTGCGTTGAGCGCGGCGATTGCATCTCAAGCGGGTGAGCGTGAAGTATTCGAAGTCGAGGCTGCATCCGTTCGAGCCGCGCTGGCGTTGCCGCCGGGGCCGGAGGCCGATGAGAAATTACCCGGCGCGTTGCGTGCTGCGGCGTTGTTCAACATCGAAAAAGACGCGGTACTCGCGCACCTGCTCAAGGTGCTGCCGACCGCCGCCGAAAAGAGCGCGGCGTATCAGCGCGAGGTGCTCACTGCTGCGCACACGCAGTATTGGAACGCTGCTGCGCCGCTCATTGCCGCGCTGTTGCCAAAGATCAAAACGGCGCGCGAATTTGCCATCGCCGCATACACGTTATTGCGTAACGATGAGAGCGCGGCGCAGCGGCAAATGCTGCTCGCGGCGATGCGCGTGAACTTTCCGGATTGGATCGACGAGCCGCGTTTGCGCGCGTTGGAGCGACGCTTGCGTGTTGACCCGCGTGACGATTTGTTGCTGCGGCCAGCGCTCGCCGATTTGCTCGCCGCGCCGATGCTCGCGGGCTATCCGGTGGTGTTTAGTTTTCAGCGTCGTGATCGCGAACACTTTGGCTTGGCGCTGGTGCGGGGCGCCGATGGGCGCTTTGTGAAGAACGCGGACGGAAGCTATTTCAACATCGCGCAACTCGGCCTCGCGCGCAGCAATTTGCCGGGCACCATCACCAACGGCAACACCCCGCAAGGCGTGTTCGTCATCAAGGGCACCGGAACGGCCACCAACCGCTGGATTGGGCCCACGCCCTACCTTGAGTCCATGCTGCCAGTGGAAGCGCCTGTGGGGCTGTTTGACGCGCCTCGCGCGGGTGCTGACCTGCCTCCGGTTGCACCCGAGGACAACCAGCGCGCGTGGACCGAGCAGGCGTACGAGCGGCTTTTGCCTGCGTCGTGGCGCAACTATTTTCCGATCAGGGAGGCGTGGCTCGCGGGTCTTGCGGGACGTGATGAAATCCTTGCCCACGGCAACACGGTGAACCCGGCCTACTATCGCGGCCAATCGTATTTTTCAGCTGCGCCATCGGCGGGTTGTTTGGTAGCGGCAGAGTATTGGTCGAAAGACGATGGAACGCTGGTTCACAGCGATCAACTCGCGTTGGTCAAAGCGTTTGTTTCGACCGGAAAAGACGTGGGTTATCTCGTGGTCGTTGACATTGACGACCAGCCGCGCGCGGTGCTGTTGGGGGACGTGATTGACGCGGTGTTGGCGGCGGAGCGTGGCAGGTAGCGGTAGGGTGCGCATAAAAATACGCACCGTGGTCGCAAACGCGCGATTGATGATTGATCGCGACGGTGCGCGCTTTGGCGCACACCCTACGGAAACTACGGAAACCGGCTACAGCTTCACCACGATCTTGCCCATCGCGTGCCGCGATGACAGCCGGGTCAACGCGTCTTTAGTGCCTTCGAGCGTCACGGTTTCGGTGATGCTTGGCGCGATCTTTCCGCTCTCGAACCATGCGGCTAATTGCATCATGTTGGCCATATGCCCCTTCGGATCTGCAACCGTGCTGTCGCCCCAATACACGCCGAGAATTTGTCGCTCTTTGAGGAGTGCCAAGTTCAATGGAATCCTCGGAATCTCACCCGCCGCAAAGCCCACGACGAGATAGCGACCTCGCCAGCCGACTGAACGCAACGCGGGTTCTGAATACGGCCCACCGACTGCGTCGTAGACCATCTCCACGCCTTTTTTACCCACGATTGCGGTGACCTGATCGCGCCAATCGGCGGCGGAATAATTCACTAAATGATCGGCCCCCAGCGATTTGCAGAGCGCTAATTTTTCGTCCGTCGACGCCGCTGCAATCACCGTCGCGCCCATCAGTTTGGCCAGTTGAATAGCGGTGGTTCCCACGCCGCCCGCAGCGCCGAGCACCAACAGCGTTTCACCAGGTTGCAGGTTGCCTACGTCTTTCAGTGCGTGCAGTGAAGTTGCATACGTCAACACGAATGCAGCGGCTTGCTCAAAGCTCATGCTCGGTGGAATGGGCATCAACAAGCGCGCGTCGGCTTCCGCATATTCCGCAAAGCCGCCGCGACCGGTGCTGATTACGCGGTCGCCGACTTTCACATGGGTCACGCCTTCGCCCAGCGCGTGAATTACGCCCGCGAATTCGGCACCGGGCACGAACGGGGTAGGTGGCTTGACTTGATACAAACCTTGCACGGTCAGTGCATCGGGGAAGTTGAGCGATGCGGCCTTGATGTTGATCGTCACCTTGCCGGGCCCGGGTATGGGGATCGGCAAGTCTTCGATGGTCAGATCATCAATGGGGCCAAACTGTTTGCAGACGAGGGCTTTCATGGGCGATCTCTAGTGTTTTATGGTGACGAAAATATATAGGGCGCGCTCTGCGCACCCATCCACACGTGGTGCGCAGAGCGCTCGCTATGCGAGTGAGCGCGTGCCAACGACTACCGGATAATCTGGCCGCCCGGTCTTCGCCCACGTGATGAGATTTTTCGCTGCCTTGGTGCGCAATTCCACTTCGCTTTCAACCGAATAAAACGCCGAGTGCGGCGTGAGCACCACGCGCGGATGTTCGGTCAAGCGCTCACCGGGACGTGCAGGCTCGACGGGCAACACATCAAGTCCCGCTGAATCGAGTCGCCCCGAATCGAGCGCGCTTAGCAGATCGTCAATATTGATGACGGCACCGCGCGACGTGTTCACCACATAACTGCCGCGCTTCATCGCGGCGAAACATCCAGCGTCGAGCATGCTGCGAGTCTCGTCGTTGAGCGGCGTGTGTGGCGACACCACATCGGCCCGCGCGAACAATTCATGCAGACTGCGCGCCCGCTCGACGAACGCCGGAAAATCGCCGTCAATCAAGTACGGGTCATACGCGACGACGCGCTTGAATAGATTTCTCGACACGTGCGCCATGCGCTTGCCGATGCGGCCGAGGCCGACGATGCCGAGCGTCATTTCGGTGGCGCGGCGACGCTTGCCGTTTGATTCGTAATGCCACGTGCCCGCACGAATGTCAGCGGTGTGAAACGTGGTGCCGCGAATGATGTCAAGCGCGAGTGCCAACGCATGCGTTGCGACTTCACCGACGCCGTAATCGGGCGAATTGGCGAGCCACACGCCATGCTTTTCACAGGCTTTTGGATCAATCGTGTCAAAGCCTGCGCCGATGCGCGAGCAGATGCCCACGCGCGGCAGCGCAGCCAACACGCACTCGGTGACCGGCGCGTATTGCACGAGCAAGCCATCGGCGTTGCAAGCGGTTGCGGCACGAATCACGTCATCCTCGGTTTTTGCGTGTGCGATGACCAAGCGCATGCCCGCGTCAGCGAAGAGTTTTTCTTCGATTGAGAAGTGCGACGCGTCGAAATCGGTGAGTAGAAAAGTTGCCATATTAGTTTCAACTGTAGGAGCGGCTCTGCCGCGACTGGTCGGGATAAAACGCCAGCGCAGGTCGCGGCATAGCCGCTCCTGCAGAGGCGATCAGTAAGCGCCTACGCCGCTCAGTTCATGTACTTTACCAACCACAACGAAATCTGCGGAAAGATCACCAACAGCGCGGTTCGGATGAAGTCCGTCACAAGAAACGGCATCACGCCGCGATAACTTTCAGCCATCGGAACATCTTTTGCCATGCCGTTGATCACGTACACGTTGAGCCCCACCGGCGGCGCAATTAAACCGATCTGCACCACCATCAAAATCAGCATGCCAAACCAGATCGCTTTGCTTTGTGGATCCAAGCCGTACAGGTCCAAGCCCATCACAATCGGAAACACAATGGGCAGCGTAAGCAGGATCATGCTCATCTCGTCCATCACGCCACCCAGCACAATATAGAACAGCAAAATCAGCACGATGATGAACACCGGAGACGCGCCGGACGCCGACACCCACTGCGCGAGCTGCGCGGGCATTTGCGACAGCGCTAATGCAGAGTTCAGCAGATCCGCGCCGAGGAAAATCAGGAAGATCATGCCGGTGTTTGATGCGGTGCCGAGGAAGCTTTCTTGAATGCCAATCCAAGTCAGCTCGCCCTTGGCGAGCGCCACCACAAAGGTCGCCAGTGCACCGACTGAGGCCGCTTCGGTCGGTGAAAAATAGCCGCCGTAAATGCCGCCAAACACCACGATAAATATCAGCACAATCGGCCACACCGGTTTGCACGCAGCAATGCGTGCGTCGCGTGACATGCGCGGCGCTGCAGGACAATGCTCAGGATACTTGCGGGCAAACCATGCGATGGCGAACAGATAACCGATGGTCGCGATGATGCCGGGGATGATGGCTGCGGCAAAAAGTTTGGCGATGTTTTGCTCGGTCAAAATGCCGTACACAATCAAGATCACCGAAGGCGGAATCAGGATGCCCAACGTGCCGCCCGCAGCAAGGGTTGCGGTGTAAATGCGGCCACTGTAGCCAAGCTTTTTCATCTCAGGAATGGCCACTTGACCGATAGTGGCGGCGGTTGCCACCGACGAGCCGCAGACCGTGCCAAACATCGCGCAGGCAAGCACGGCAGCCATCGCCATGCCGCCGCGCACGTGCCCAATCATCGCGTTCGCCGCACGAAATAAATCGCGCGACAAACCACCTTGCGTGGCGAAATAACCCATCAATAAAAATAGCGGGATCACCGACAGGTCGTACACCGAAAGCCGCGCAAAGGCGACGCCTTTCAAGTGCGCCAACAGCGCTTCGGGAGAGGCCAGTATCCAGTAGCCAACAAAGCCGGGAATTAGCATGGTCGCTGCAATCGGCACGCGAATGACCATGAGCGCGAGCATCAAGCCGAGCAGGCACAAACCAATAATCATTGGCGTGGTCATGCAGCACCTCCGGCCTGTGCTTCACCGCGCCACAGCTTGATTGCCAGCGCAAGGGCTGCCAATGTGGCCAGCACAAAACCGGGGGCCATGGCCGCATACGTCCACCACAGCGGCACGCCAATCACCATCGACGTTTCGCCCGCATTTTTGACCGACACCATGCCCACGACGGTGCGCCAAGCGAATAGACCCATGGCGAACGCGAGGGTCAGCGCGCCGATCGCATCAAGCACGCGCTTGGTTCGCACGCTCGCCTTTGCGGTGAAGAAATCGACGATCAGATTGCCGCCAGAAAACAGGCAGTACGGCAGGAAGGCGGCGATTGCCACGGCGATGGCGTATTGCGTAACTTCAATGTCGCCGGGCACCGGTTGTCCGAAGGCCGCGCGGCCAATGACGGAGGCCACCGTCATCACCGCAATCAACATCAAAATGCCGCCGCCGAGCATCGCAAAAAAAAGCGCCGCGCGCTCCACCCATCGAATCCACATGGTTCAGTCGTCCCCGCTTTTTTATGATGTGTGCTGTCGCGTAGGGTGGGCAACGTGTTGCCCACGCGGTGCAGATGTCACGAAAATACTTGAGTAACTCTTCGCTGAAAATGCCATTAGATTGGGGCTAGGGTCGCATTTAACCAGTAAGTCGACTTGCATCGAAAATTGCATCTAGGCCCAATGAAATATAGGTTACATCGAAAAGCTGTAAGGAAAATTGACGCGTGGGCAACGTGGTGCCCACCGTACGATTCGCACGATCCTTACATCTCGCCGACGCTATTTCTTCTCGTACTTTTTAATCAAATCCTGCGCCTTTGCAAGCAGAGCTTTTCCGTCGTTTCCTTTCGCTGTGGCCTCAGCAACCCACTCGTCGTAGAGCGGTGCGGAGGCGGTGCGCCAGTTGGCTAGTTCCGCCGCAGGAATCATGTAGAACGTGTTCTTGCGATCCTCGGCGGCTTTTCTTCCGGGCGCAGCGGATTCGTCCCATATCTTGCCGGTTTGCTGCACTAGCGCCGCGCCAGAATTGTTGTCGATCACTTTCTTGAGATCGGCGGGCAGCGAGTCGTATTTCGCCGGATTCATCGCCATGATGAAGATCGCACTGTAGAGCGCGCGCTCCTTGGGATCGGTCTCGGAGTGGAACTTCACCATCTCGTGCAGCTTCACGCTCGGAATCACTTCCCACGGCAGCATAAAACCATCGATCACGCCTTTGCTCACGGCATCCGGGATGGCCGGCAGCGGCATCGATACCGGTGTTGCACCGAGCTTTGACAAGAGCTTATTGGTCTGCCGCGTTGGCGCGCGCATCTTCAAGCCTTTGAAGTCGGCGAGCGTCTTGATCTGGCGGTCTTTGGTGTGGACGTAGCCTTCGTCATGGGTGTGAAACATCAGCGGCTTCGCGCCGGCAAATTCTTTCTGCACGGCAGGTGTCGTCAAGTAGTAATCCCACACCGCTTGCGACGATGCCTCAGCGTTCTCATTCATAAACGGCAGCTCGAATACTTCCATTAACGGGAAGCGACCAGCGGTGTAACCGGGCAGCGTGTACGCGATGTCGGCGACGCCGTCTTTCACCTGATCAAATAGCTGTGCGGGTGTGCCGCCGAGCGACATCGCCGGGAAGATTTGGCACTTGAGTTTGCCGCCGGATTCCTTGTTTATCTTGTCGCACCACGGGCCGATTACTTTGGTTGGCGCCATCGCGGTAGGTGCCCAAAAGTGTGACACCTTGAGCGTGATTTCTTGCGCGTGCGATGCGGCCGATGTGCCCGCGAGTGCAACGGCAATAGCTGCGCCGATCAAACTAAATGGCTGCTTCATGTGATCCTCCTTTGATTGCAAAACATAATTATGCTAGCGTGACCAAGCGTTCGGCACAGTAGCAATAACCCACGACTGACGGTAGCCAGCATGACTGTCGTTACAGCGCTAAATTACAGGGGGAGGGCGGGTAACAGGGTGCTGACGCAGGTGCCAAAACCTACACGCGCAACGCCCGCCTTTTCGCAATGCGCGAGGAGCGTGATTGTGTCGCCATCTTCCAGAAACGCGCGTGATTCGCCGCTCGGCAGGGTGATGGGTTGCTTGCCGCCCAAAGTCAGTTCGATCAGCGCGCCGGCTTCGCTCATGGTCGGCCCGGACAACGTGCCAGTGCCGAGCAAATCACCCGGTTGCAGGTTGCAGCCGTTCACCGTGTGGTGCGTGATGAGCTGCGAAATCGTCCAGTATGCGTGGCGATAGCTGGTCAGGCAAATGCGATGCGGCGGCAATTTTTTTTCTCGCATGAGCGTGGTTTCGAGTAACACTTCGAGCTGAATATCGACCGCGCCAACGCTGCGCATTTCGGCGGAATCGAGATACGGCAACGGCTGCGGATCGCCTGCTGCGCGTGTCCACGCGAGACGATACGGCGCGAGTGCTTCAAGCGTCACGATCCACGGCGAAATCGTGGACGCAAAGTTCTTCGACAGAAACGGGCCGAGCGGCTGATATTCCCAGCCTTGAATATCGCGCGCCGACCAATCGTTGAGTAAGCACAAACCGAACACATGCGACTCTGCATCCGCAATACCGATGCGCGAGCCTAGCGCGTTGCCGCTACCAACAAAAATGCCCAGCTCTAGTTCGTAGTCCATGCGCTTGCACGGTGCGAGCGTGGGTGCCTCGGCACCCGGCGGCATCAGCTGACCAACAGGTCGCGGAAACGACTGCCCTGAAATCACGATTGACGAGGCTCGACCGTGATAGCCAATCGGCACCCATTTGTAATTGGGCAGCAACGGACTTTCGGGCCGAAATTGGCGACCAATGTTGGTTGCGTGATGCACCGACGTGTAGAAATCGGTGTAGTCGCCGATGTGCGCGGGTAGTGCAAATTCAGCGTCGCTTTGCGACACCAAGCAGGCATGCATCTCGCCTTCATCGGAAGAGCCCGCGCGCAGCAGGCGCGACAAGGCGAGCCGCAGCGCAGATGCAGCCGCCGTGCCGTGCGCCATGAGAGCGTTCAGTGTCGTCGCCGACGCAGCTTCGCACGCGGCGGCTGCTGCTGCGTCGCCGCTTAAAAGGCGTGAACGATTCAGCCGCGCAAGATCCACAATTTGGTCACCAATCGCTACGCCGCCGCGGAACGGCTCGTCTGATTGAGCTCGGCGGAACACGGCAAACGGCAAGTTCTGAATTGGAAAGTCAGTGATGCCGTCGTTGGCAGATGCAACAAAGCTTTTCAGTGCTGGACCGTGTGTTTCGTTGAGATGTGTTTTCATGCGGGTTCGTTAGTTAGTTCGGTGTGCTGTCGCAGGTTGTCGTGGGTAGTCGTTTTTATATACGTCGTCATCCTGAGCAAAGCGAAGGATCACGCGAGACGCCACCTGCTCCTTCGCTTTGCTCAGGATGACAGCTCTTGTAGCGATTCTTAAGTTTTTGTCCGATCAAAATGCTTCTCAAGTCCCTGCCAACAGTCAGCATACTGCGCCTGCAATTCAGGCGAATTCAACGCGTGTTGTGTCGGGCGAATGATCGTGCGCGTCTCGAACATAAACGCCATCGTATCGGTAATGTAGTGCGGCTTTGAGGTGTCCGCGTTTGACGCCTTTTCAAACGTTTCCGCGTCGGGGCCGTGACCGGTCATGCAGTTGTGCAAGCTCGCGCCACCCGGAGAAAAGCCCTCGGCTTTCGCGTCGTACGCGCCGTGAATAAGGCCCATAAATTCGCTGGCGAGATTGCGATGAAACCACGGTGGGCGGAAGGTTTCTTGCATAGCAAGAATTCGTGGGGGGAAGATCACAAAATCAATGTTGCTGACACCGGGCGTGTCCGACGCAGAGTGCAGCACCAGAAAAATGGACGGATCGGGATGATCAAAACTGATTGAGCCGATGGCGTTAAATCGGCGCAAATCATATTTGTAGGGCGCATAGTTACCGTGCCACGCCACTACATTCATGGGTGAATGATCCATGTGCGCCGACCACAAATTTCCAGCGAATTTCGCAATCAACTCGGTCGGCTCATCTTTGTCCTCATACGCGGCGATGGGCGTTAAAAAATCGCGCGGATTAGCGAGCCCGTTGGCCCCAATCGGCCCGCGGTCTGGCAGCCGAAAATTCGCACCAAAGTTTTCGCACACGTAGCCGCGCGCCTCGGTGTCGATCAGCTCCACGCGAAAGCGCACCCCGCGCGGAATCACCACCATCTCCTGCGGCTCAGCCTCGATTACACCGAGCTCGGTGATGAAACGTAGCCGTCCCAGTTGCGGCACGATCAGCATCTCGCCGTCGGCGTTGTAGAACGCTCGCCGCAGCATCGAGCGGTTCGCTGCGTACAGGTGAATGGCGCACCCTGATTGGGCGTGCGGGTCGCCATTGCCCGCATAAGTCACCACGCCATCGACAAAGTCGGTGGGCGCGGTTGGGATGGGCATTGGGCTCCAGCGCAATGGGTTGGGTTGAGTCGGCACGTTTGCGAAGTCACTCAAAAAGTTGCGCGCGCTGATTTGCTTGAACGGCGCGTGCATTGCGGCAGGTCGAATGCGATACAGCCACGAGCGCTTGTTGTCACCACGCAAGGCGGTGAACGCGCTGCCGGTGAGTTGCTCCGCGTAGAGTCCGTACGCACATTTCTGCGGCGAGTTGCGGCCCACGGGTAGCGCACCGGGCAACGCTTCAGTCGCAAATTCGTTGCCGAAACCGGATTGGTAAACGAGTTCAGCGGTCATAGTTTTGCCCTTTGCATGGCGTCGCGTACCACCTCAATGTCGCCAATATGATTGGCGAGCAGCAACACAAGCTTTGCATTCATCTGATGACTTTGTTCAAGCGTTAGGTCGCGGTGCGCGTCAATCAGCGCCTCATAAAAATCATCAAAATGTGTGAGGTTGAGTTCGATGTTGAGTTGCGTCATGTTGATTGATTCTTTCCACAAGCGCGCGCAATCGCTACGTTTACCGCCCGCTCGTCGTAGGCCCGCCAGCGCGCACACACATGTTGATCGGGCCGGAATAGGTAGGTGGTGCCAAGTTGGGCGTCGTAGCGGGTGACCCATTCGGGTGAAGCGTGTACCGTTTCGTCCCCTCTCCCCTCGCGGGAGAGGGTTAGGGTTAGGGTGAGGGGGTGGCGAACCGCGAGAGCCACGGTGTCATTCGATTCCAGTAGACCCCTCACCCAACCCTCTCCCGCAAGGGGAGAGCGCTCGAGCGATAGCGGCGTAACGCGTGAAACGCGAGCGACCACGAACTCGCCGCCTATTAAATCCAAAAACCACTGCTGCTGCCCATCGACAAAAACCGGCGCATCTACCGCGGGTGCGCCGGGCAGCATCATCCCAAAAAAAGCGTCCACATCGGGCGTGTTCAAGGGCGACATGTGCAGCGTCGCAGGCAACGACAGCCGCCCGGAGTTGACAAGTTTTCTAGCAAACGGATGGTCTTTGGCAAGCTCCAGAACCGCGTTGCGAAACAGCAGACTGATCGCACTTTTCGGCGTGATGAAGTCGGTGGCGCGTGTTGAATTAAGAATATTTTCATCGGCAGCAAATTCGCGCTCATCAGCGTAGCTATCAAGCAGCGCATCGGGTGCATCGCCGCGCACCACGCGCCCCAGTTTCCAGCCCAAGTTGTCAGCATCCTGCACGCCCGAATTCGCGCCGCGCGCGCCGAACGGCGACACTAAATGCGCCGAGTCGCCCGCGAACATCACGCGACCGTGACGAAAGCGCTCCATGCGCATGCAGGCAAAGGTGTAGACGCTAATCCACTCAAATTCGAATTGAGCTTCGGGCCCGAGCAGCGCCTGTACGCGAGGGCGCACGCGTTCGGGCTTTTTTTCTTCGTCGGGATCGGCATCCCAACCCAGCTGAAAATCAATGCGCCACACATCATCCGGCTGCCGATGCAACAGCACCGATTGATTGGGATGAAATGGCGGATCAAACCAAAACCAGCGCTCGCTCGGAAAGGGTGCTGCCATTTTTACGTCGGCAATCAAGAAACGATCACGGAACGTTTGGCCCTTGCTTTCAAGGCCAAGCAAGCTGCGCACAGTCGAGCGTGAGCCGTCGCAGGCGACAACGTAATCCGCATCTATTGCGTAGCTTCCGTGCGGCGTTGCAACGCTTAGCGTCACCCCGTCCGCATCGTTATTTATTTCAACGACACGACTATGCCAACGCACCTCAATTAGCGGTGCGGTTGCGACCGCATCAAACAAAAAACCTTCGGCGTAATACTGCTGCAAATTGATAAACGCGGGTCTACGATGGCCTGATTCGCCGAGCAAATCGAAGTCGTAAACCAGTGCATCGCGAAAGAACACTTTGCCAACGTTCCACGATACGCCCTTGGCCACCATGGCGTCGCCGATGCCGAGCCGATCCCAGACTTCTAGCGTGCGTTTGGCGAAGCAAATAGCGCGTGAACCGGTGGACAATTTGTCGTCATCATCGAGCACCACGACGGGCACGCCTTGCTGCGCCAGATCAAGCGCGAGCGTCATGCCGACCGGATCGGCACCAACGATCACCACGGGGTGACGCGCAACCGTCGCTGCGTCATGATCGGCGCTGCGGACGGCGGTGAATCGTTTGGCTTGATAGCTCACGCTAAATCTCTTTTACGCGCGCGAAAACGCGCGATTACCCCTCCAGCGCTGCCCACATTTCCTGATCGCGTTTATCCGTCCAGATGCGCGGGTCGGCGTGACCGGTGGCGAGGTCATACGCACGCGTCACATCAAATGGCATGCAGTGATCAAAGATTACCCAGTGGCCGTATTTGGGTTTGAGCGCGGCAACGGTTTCGCGATACACGCTGTTCAAATCTTTGCCAGCCAACGCGCCCGCTTTCACCGACGCGTACAGGTCCGACACAAACTCACGCGTGCCGCGCAAACCTGCGGCGACTTGCTCATGCGTTTGCAGCGCAGCACCGCGGCCGGGCACCAGTTTTTCGGGCTGCATTGCGGTGAGCGCATCAAGCGTGGCGGGCCAGTCCTCAAAGTACGCGTCACCTGCATACGGCGTGGCATCAAATTCAACCAAGTCGCCGGAGAACAAAATTTTCTGCGACGGAATCCACACGATGCTGTCGCCTTTCGTGTGGCCCCGCCCAACTTGCATCAGCTTGACCTCAAGTTTGCCAAGCCACAACGTCATTTCGCCCTTGAACGTCATCGTCGGCCATGTCATGCCCGCAGGCACCGATTCCACGTTTTGAAACAACCGTGGAAAGCGCCCGATCTCACTGGCTTTATCCTGCTCGCCGCGTTCGACGATTAGGTCGTAGGTGTCGTGGCTTGCGATGATGTGCTCGGGCTGATAGGCCGATGCGCCCAGCACGCGCACCGCGTGGTAGTGCGACAACACCACGTATTTGATCGGCTTGTCGGTGACGTTACGAATGTGGCGGATCACGTCCTGCGCCATGATCGGCGTGGCCTGCGTGTCGATCACCATCACGCAGTCGTCCCCAATGATGATGCCCGTGTTCGGGTCGCCCTCGGCCGTGTAGGCATACGCGTTGTCGGAGAGCTTATCGAAGCTTACTTTTTTGACGTCTAGGTCAGCTTGCGAGGCGAATGTTTTTTGTGTTGACATGGAGCCGCCAAAAGTTTGATTGGACATTAGATTGCATGTTAGTCCGCAGTTCGCTAAAAGTAAATTGGTTCGTCAATAACAAATTAAATAGCAATGGCAAAACTTCAGCGCGGTATCCAGTCCATCGACGTGGGTGGTCGTTTGTTGCAGGCGATTTCGCGCAGTAGTGGTGCGATGATGTTGAAGGAGTTGGCTGAGGCGGCCGACATGCCCGCCGCCAAGGCGCACGCGTATCTGGTGAGCTTTTGCAAATTGGGCATGATCGAACAAGACGCCGTTACCGGCCGCTACGACTTAGGCCCGCTTGCGTTGCAATTGGGGCTTGTCAGCCTAAACCGGCTTGATGCCGTAAAAATTGCCACCGCTGAAATGGCCGGGCTCAGCGAGCGCACGGGGCAGTCCACAGCGATTGCCGTGTGGGGAAATTACGGGCCGACCATCGTGCGTTTTGAGCAATCGGTGCGTCCGATTCACGTGAACATGCGCACCGGCACGGTGATGGCGCTCACCCAAACGGCCACCGGATTTGTGTTCGCCGCGTACGTCTCGCCAGCGGCAATCGCCGCAGCCCTCGTCGCCACATTTCCGGTTAGCAAGCAGCGGCGCAATGCGTCAAGCGCAATCGCCGCGCTGGCACCCGAATTTGCGCTGGTTCGGCAGCGCGGTTTGGCCCGCGCGCAGGGCAATCCCGTTCCCGGCGTTAACGCGTTTTCCGCGCCGGTGTTCGATCACACCGGCGAGATTGCTCTAGCACTCACAGCCCTCGGCTCAGCCGCCGAATTTGATGCCACGTGGACAAGCCCGATTGCCAAACAAGTGAAAGCCACAGCAAGGGCGATTTCGGAGCGGTTGGGGTGGCGCGGTTAAGAAAAAATTGACGATCAGCTTTGTGCGAAAACGTCCATTTAACTAGGGGAAAGCGCGTAAAAAGCGGATTATCGAGTTGCTCAATAAACGCGACTTAACCCAATGTGGATGGCAGTTATAGCTTAAAGCTGTATGCTTATTTACGGTCAATCCTCAGCCTGTGAAATGCGAATCAGAACAGCAATTCGGCACGGGCGAGGTCAACTCACGCAAACTCGGTTAACCTCGTTTTTCAACATTTTTTACTTTTGACGCCATGGCCTATCTACTTGACGCGCTCTATGCGCAAGCCGATGAATTCGTCGTTATCCGTCGCGATATTCACAGCCAACCTGAGCTTGGGTTTGAAGAATTTCGCACGTCGGATTTAGTCGCCGCGAAGCTTGAAAGTTACGGCTACCGCGTTGAGCGAGGCATCGGGGGCACTGGTGTGGTTGGGCAGTTAAAGCGCGGCACGGGCACTAAATCGGTGGGGCTGCGTGCTGACATGGACGCGCTGCCGATTGTTGAGACCAACACCTTCGGCTACGCAAGCCAAAAGCGCGGCATCATGCATGCGTGCGGCCACGACGGGCACACCGCGATGTTGCTCGCCGCCGCGAAATTCATCGCGGCGAAAAGCGAATTTTCAGGCACGCTGAATTTGATTTTTCAACCGGCGGAAGAGGGCCAAGGCGGTGCCAAGCGCATGATGGACGAGCGCTTGTTTATCAAGTATCCGTGCGACGCGATCTTTGCCATGCACAACGCGCCCGGAGAGGTGGCGGGCAGTTTGCTCGTGCGCGACGGCGCGACGATGGCCTCGGCCGACAACGTCACCATCACCTTGCACGGCTACGGCGGGCACGGCGCGTTTCCGCACAAGGCCACTGATCCGTTGGTGGCGGCAGCAAGCTTGGTGATGGCGTTGCAGACGATTGTGTCGCGCAACGTGGATCCGCTGCTGCAAGCGGTGGTGACGGTCGGCGCGTTAAACGCAGGCATCGCTAACAACGTGATTCCGCAAACGGCGACCATGAAATTATCGGTGCGCGCGCTGGATCGTGACGTGCGCAATTTGCTTGAAAAACGCATTTGCGAAATCGCGCATGCGCAAGCGGCAAGCTTTGGCGTGCGCGCTGAAATTGACTATCAGCGCAACTATCCAGTGCTGGTGAACACCACCGTAGAAAGCGAGTTTGCGGTGAAAGTTGCGCGCGAATTGTTGGGCGCGGACAAGGTGCAATGGAACATGCCGCCGCTGATGGCCTCAGAGGATTTCGCGTACATGTTGGAGCAGCGGCCGGGTTGTTATCTCTACATTGGCAACGGCGATGGCGACAGTGCGGGGGCATGCATGGTGCACAACCCCGGCTACAACTTCAACGACGAAAACATCAGCATCGGCTCGGCGTATTGGGTGCTGTTGACCGAGCGTTATTTGGTCTAACCGAGGCTACTTTTTCGGTTGGCGCGAGCGTTCGACGTGGGCGAGAAAAAGTGCGAGATTTTTAACGTGAAATCTTCCGCCGCGAGGGCAGTTGCTGCGCACCCGACCGCGAGCGCTACGGTGTTCCACACTATCAATGTGGCTTTACGGCGCGCAACGGGCAAGTAAATCAACATGGTGGGTGGGGCTTTTCAGTGGCTTAAGATATGCGTCACGCCACAAAACTTCTCTCACCCGTTCATGTTCGCTCACATTCGCGAAGACATTCAGGCCATTCGCACTAAAGACCCTGCGGCAACGTCGGCCCTCAACGTGTGGCTGTCGTACCCTGGTTTTCATGCGATTCGTTTTCATCGCATCGCCAACGCGTTGTGGCGCGCAGGCTTCAAAACGTTCGCGCGCTGGGTGTCGCATTGTTCGCGCTTTTTCACCGGAATCGAAATTCATCCGGGCGCGCTTATCGGTCGCCGTGTGTTCATTGATCACGGCATGGGCATCGTGATCGGCGAGACGGCCGAGGTGCATGACGACTGCACGATTTATCAGGGCGTCACGCTCGGTGGCACGTCATTAGAGCGGGGTGCGAAACGACACCCAACGCTCGCGCGCGGCGTGACCGTGAGCGCGGGTGCCAAGGTGCTGGGCAGCTTCACCGTGGGCGAGGGCGCAACGATTGGCTCGAATTCGGTGGTGTTGAAAGCGGTGCCGCCGGGCGCAACCGCGGTGGGCATTCCGGCGCGCATCATCACGGCTGAAACCAAAAATAATCGTGAGTCCGCCGCACAAAAAATTGGCTTCTCTGCGTACGGAATTTCAGCCGACTTAGACGACCCGTTGGTGCAAGCCATCCACAAACTGCTCGACCACAGCGCGGCACAAGACGCGCGGCTTAACGCGATTTGCGCCGCGTTGGCGACGCAAGGCGTGGACTGCGCATCGCTCGGCGGCACGCCGGTGGACGCGAAGGCTATTGAGAAACTGGTGGACGCGGATTGAGTGATTCGACGTTATGCGTGGGTGCCAACAGCTTTTCGCTGAAACGCCCGTTTAACGAGGGCTAAGCGGACTTTTTGTCTTAAATCGACTTTGCATTAAATCGCGATCTAAGCCAAGTGAAAATGAGCGTTTCGCTAAAAGCTGATTCTGGTTTGCATCGTATCAGGCATAAGGAAATGTCGCGTTAGGTGGATTACTGCTACGGAACGACTCTAAAATTAAGTTAACGAAACCAAGCTTCTTAAATGGTAACTATGGACATGATTGTGAACCCCGCAATTCCTCAGGCCGTCGCCTCGGCCACTAGCGTGATTGAGGCCGATGCGGTCATCATTGGCGCGGGCCCGGTGGGCCTGTTTCAAGTGTTTGAGCTGGGCCTGTTGGAAATCAAAACGCATGTGATCGACTCGCTGTCGCAAGCAGGCGGACAGCCGATTGAGCTTTATCCCGACAAGCCGATCTACGACATCCCGGCGATTCCGGTGTGCACCGGCCAAGAGCTGACGACCAGTTTGCTCAAACAGTGCGAGCCGTTCAAGCCGACGTTTCACTTGGGGCAAGAGGTGAGCCTTGTTGCCAAACGCGAAGACGGTCGCTTTGATATTGCCACCGCTGCGGGCACTAATTTCATCACCAAAACTATTTTCATCGCGGGCGGCGTCGGCGCGTTTCAGCCGCGCAAACCGAAGGTTGAAGGCATCACGCAGTTTGAAGAAAATGGCCAGCTCGCGTACCGCGTGCGCGACCCGCAGCTGTATGCGGGCAAGCATGTGGTGATCCTAGGCGGCGGCGATTCCGCGCTAGATTGGGCACTGGCGTTGCAGCCGATTGCGGCGAGCGTGACGCTGATTCATCGTCGTGACGAGTTCCGCGCAGCGCCTGCCAATGTGGCCAAGATGAAGGCGATGTCGGAGGCGCACGAGATGATGCACATCACCGGTCAAATCACCGGATTTGAGGCTGAAGACGGCGTGCTGAAAGAGGTTAAAGTCACGAGTCTTGACGGCGTCACGCGCCGCTTGCCGCTCGACAATTTGCTCGCTTTTTTTGGCTTGTCGCCACGGCTTGGGCCGATTGCGGAATGGGGCTTGGAGATTGAGCGCCGTCAGGTAAAGGTTGATACCGAAAAGTTTGAGACCAGCATTCCGGGCATCTTTGCAGTCGGCGATATCAACACCTATCCCGGCAAAAAGAAGCTGATCCTTTCGGGATTTCACGAAGCCGCGCTCGCGGCATTCGGTGCCGCGAAATACATCTTCCCGGACAAAAAAGTCACGCTGCAATACACCACCACCAGCACCAAGCTGCATAACGTGCTCGGCGTTGCGTCGCCAGTGTTTGATTAGACCGATTGCTTGTAGGAGCGGCTTGCCGCGACCGACGTTGGTGTGCGCCGTGAGGTCGCGGCAAGCCGCTCCTGCAATAGTTGTCGTTTGTCTTCTGAAACCACCACGATGCACGTAGCCCTCGAATCCGTCGATCAACCCGACATCATCCGATTCATCAGCGACCTCGACGCTTATCAAGGCGCACTTTATCCCGCCGAGAGCAACTACCACCTGAGCGTTGCAGCGCTCATGCAGCCGAATGTGTTGTTCGCTGTGGCGCGTGACGATGCGGGTGAAGCCATCGGCTGCGGTGCAGTCGTGTTGTTCGACGAGTACGGCGAATTGAAGCGCATGTTCGTGCCCACCGCGCAACGCGGACGCGGTGTGGCCAAGGCCATCATCAGCCGCTTGGAAGCAGAAGCGGTGCAGCGACACTGCCTTATTCTGCGGCTTGAAACCGGCATCCACCAACCCGAAGCGCTCGGCCTTTACGCCCGCGCAGGCTACGCTCGACGCGGGCCGTACGGCGACTACCCCGACGATCCGCTGAGCGTGTTTATGGAGAAACAGATCAGCGTTGCCACGTAAGATTTTTTGATGCTAAAACTCTTGACAAACGTCGTCGACGTATTGACAAAAGGGAGGCCTCATGAAAATTTTCCGCACACTGGTTGTCACCAGCGCCATCGCTCTGTGCACGCTCGGTGCGCTAGGCGCGCTGTCCTCACATGCGCAAGCGCCCGCCACGCCAGCGCCAGCGCCTGCGGCAATGCTCACCGAGAAAAAAGTGTTCTCGATGCCGAGCTACACCACCTTTGGCGGCAAGACGATCAAGAACGTCAAGGTCGGCTACGAGACCTACGGCACCTTGAACGCGGCGGGCGACAACGCCATTTTCATCGCGCACTTTTACTCCGGCAACTCGCACGCGGCGGGCAAGTACAAAGCGGGCGACGCGGGGTCGGGATACTGGGATTCGATCATCGGCGCGGGCAAGCCGATTGATACCGACAAGTTTTTTGTGATTAGTGCCGACACGTTGTCGAACCTGAACACCAAAGACCCGATGGTCACCACGACCGGACCCTCGTCGATTAACGCGGACACCGGCAAGCCTTACGGCATGAGCTTCCCGGTGATTGCGATGCGCGATTCGGTGGTCGTTCACAAGGCGCTGGTTGATTCGCTCGGCGTGAAAAAACTCTACGCCGTTGCCGGTGCATCTGGCGGCAGCGTGCAGGCAGTGGAATGGACGGTGCTGTACCCCGATTTCGTGGATCGCGCGATTCCGGTGATCTCGCCCGGCCTGTCGATTTCGCCGTGGGCCGTCGCGCTCTTGGACATCTGGGTCGCGCCGATCAAGGCTGATCCGAAGTGGAACAACGGCGACTACTACGCCACCGGCGAACCGCTCGAAGGCATCGCGCTGGCGCTCAAACTCGTGACCATCACCACGCGCCACTGGAACTGGATTGAGCGCACCTTCGGCTACAAACCCGCCGACGCCACCAAGCCGCCTCAAGAGGCCATCAACAACCGTTTCGCCAGCGAAGACGCGTTCACCAAATCAGGCATCACCCGCGCCGTCACGACCGACGCCAACAACAAGATTTACATGGCGAAGGCGAATCAGCTCTTCAACGTAGAAGACGATGCCGCGAAGATCAAGGCGAAATTCCTCTTCCTCCCCGCGCAAAGCGACCTCGTCTTCCCACCTGAAATGTCACAAAAAGCCGCAGCGAAATTGCGCGGGCTGGGCAAGACAGCGGATGTGTTTGTGATTGAGGGGGATGGCGGGCATTTGGATGGTGTGCTCGCGGTGAATAAAGCGGCTGAGGTTATTCGGGCGTTTTTGGCGAAGTAGTTCGAAGTGAGTGTCGAAGAAGACTGGGCGCGATCGAGCGAAGAGATGATTCTGTCCGCGGAGCAGTTGGCGTTTCTGAGGGACTTCGCGTTGAGTGAAGCGCCGAAAGCACTCGCCGCTTTAGAAATTGCAGATTCCGATAATGAGCAGTTTTACGCACTGCCGGGAGCGGCGTTCGCGGCCTTTCATCTGGGGCGCTTTGACGATGCTAAAGATTACGCCGAACGTGCGTTGGCGCTAGCCGTTAGCTTTCAAGACAACTGGCATTACGGGAATGTGAAGCACAAGAGCCCGTCGATACTCGGGCTGCTTGCGCTTCAAAAGGGCGACGTTCCTGGTGCCGTTGAAGCGCTACACGCCTCGGGTGCCACGCCCGGTTCGCCGCAACTTAATTCGTTCGGCCCAACCATGCAACTGGCCATCGCGTTACTTGAGGTAGGTGAGCGGGATGCTGTGCTTCATTACTTAGAGCAGTGTGCGTCGTTTTGGAAAATGGGCGGATCGCGACTTGCTATTTGGCGAAGGAAAATCGTCGCAGGCGAAATGCCGAATTTTGTTCATCAACGCTACGGATAACGACAAAGCAAGGTAGGGTGCGCATCAAAATTCGCACCAACGTTGGTAACGATAAAGCTTGGTGCGCGCTCTGGCGCACACCCTACCAATCAGCCCGCGTAGGTCGTAACGCTTGCGGTTCCGACTGTGGCCTTGAACAAAAGGAAACCTCTTGGGATTGGATGCGGTTGAAACGGTGCTTTGGGCTGAAAAGGAGTTCGGCGTTTCTGTGCCTGATATTGAGGCGACCGCCATTCGCACCGTGGGTGAGTTCGCGCGGTGTTTGCACCGAAAAATCGCAGCCCGAGACGGAGATGCGGCGCTATCCGAAGCGCAGGTTTTTGCCGCGCTAAAAACCTATCTCGTCAACACCTTTGCGATACCGCGTGACCGCGTGGTGCCGAATGCTGAATTCGTTCGAGACTTGGGTTTGCAGTGAGGTAGGGTGCGCATCAAAATGCGCACCAACGTTGGCAACGGTGAAGCTTGGTGCGCGCTCTGGCGCACACCCTACCAATCAGCGAATCAGCTTATCGTAGTCCGCGTGCGAGCCAACCCAGACCCATAAAAAGCCGTCATCGACTTCAAGTGCAAGTGCGCGATGATGGATACCGACGCGCGCCGACCAAAATTTTCCGACTTGCTTGAACTGTAGTGACGGGTGATGTCGGTTGAGCCGAAGCAGATCAAAGTTTTTGTCAGCAAGAGCGCCCACCTCGGCGGGAAGCGCTTCGTAGCTCGCTCAAAATCGGTTGGTTGCGCTATGCCGCACTGTGCATCACAGTGGCTTTGTGGTTCCGGTTTTATGTTCTGCCAGCGAGTCGGCAATCAGCGAGTCCAACGCACCCGAATCCGAATCGGTCGCAATTTGGCGGTCCCAGCGCAGGTGCTCATATTCGAAAAACCAAGCGCGCAGCGCAGCAAACGACGAATTGTCGAGATGCTGGATTTGGTTTTCGATGGCTTCAACGTTGGTCATGATGATGATGAAATTGTTGCACTGTGTGGCTTCGTTTTAACGACGTAGCTCGGAACAAAGCAGTTGATATGACTCGGGTGTTTTTTGTGAAGTGACGCGCGACTTTGCATCTCGTGATGGCGAGCAACGTTTTTTACGAATGCGATAAGCGATAACGCCGCCCACAAGCGCGCCAACCGGCCAAAGACCAAAAAAATAAGAAGCTCACCAACGCGTTAACGTCGTTGTCGCGGCGAACATAGCAAGGTAGGGTGCGCATCAAAATGCGCACCAACGTTGGCAACGGTGAAGCTTGGTGCGCGCTCTGGCGCACACCCTACCAATCTACCAATCAGCCCGCGTAGCCCGAGTAGGTCGGAACGATTGCAGTTCCGACTGTGGCCTTGCGCTTGCCGACGATCTTGCGGAACCTCTTGGAGTTCCGCCTTACGCTGTGAAAGCCTTCGTCCAATTAACAGTACGCAGCGCTGGGTTGTAACCCAGCGTACGAGCTTCGGGCTTTAGCTTTGAGGCACGCACTCAATTCCCGTTAGCCAATGGCTCGCCGCAACACGCTGGATTTTGTCGAAGCTCGCAAAGTGGGTGATGTTGCTGCGCGCTGCCACCGCCAGGTGCAGGGCATCCGCGCTGCGCACCAAACAAGTCAGGCTGGGGACGATGCGTTGCACTGCGGCATAGTCTTCACGCAGCACGGCAATACGATGCAAAGCACCTTGCGCCATGAGTTTTTTTAGTGTCTGACCTATGCTGTGTGCAGCTTCACTAGGGGTTTCATTGCGCAGCACTTTGGCCTGCACGGCGCAGGTGAATTCGGCCACAGTCCAGTCGCTTACGCACACTTGCTGCCAAAGCGGTGCTTGAAGCAAGGCCATCGCAACCGCCCGCAGGGGCTTGTTGCTGAAGGCCGACACCAGCACGCTGGTGTCGACACATACCCTCGCCAGCAACGCTAAAAGCGCTCGTTTTGAGCGCGCCAGTCGGCTACAAAGCTGCCCGTGCCCGCGCTGTTTGCGCCGGTCTTTTTCGTGCCTTTGTAAAACTTGGAACGCTTCGCCAAGGCGGTGATGTCTGCAAACGGCGCACGTTCCGGTGTGTTGATGATCGGCATCAAACGGTAGGCAGGTTTGCCGCGCGAGGTGATGATGACCTCTTCGCCTGCGTCGGCGTGCTGGGCGATAGCAGTAAATTTGGCCTTGATTTGCGCTACGCTGAATTGCATGATCGACCTCGTGGCTGGGCGGCTAAGTGACTATTTAGATGGTCAAGCGTAGTTCACTACGGCGCGTAGGTCGAAACGCTTGCGGTTCCGACGGATGGGGTCACAATTGCCAACGCTTTTGTCGGAACCGCCTGCGTTCCGACCTACGGCAGTGTTCCCTAAACGCTAGTCATCGCCACCGTCTTGGTGTTGAGATAAGCCTCCAACGCTTCCGGACCACCCTCGCTGCCGTAGCCTGAGTCCTTGATGCCACCGAAGGGCAGCTCGGCCCACGGCATTGCGCCTTGGTTGATCCAGAGCATGCCGGTTTGCATTTGGCTTGACAGTTGGTGTGCGTTTTTGATGCTGCTGGTGAAGGCGTAGGCGGATAAGCCGAACGGCAGGCGATTGGCTTCTGCAATGGCGTCGTCGAGATTTTTCACCGTGCGCACGGCGGCCATCGGGCCGAACGGTTCGTTGTTGAACACCGAGCTGTCGAGCGGCGCATCCAAGATCACCGTGGGCTGGAAGAAGTTGCCGGTGGTGCCGATACGTTCGCCGCCAGTGGCAACCGTTGCGCCGTGCTTAATCGCGTCTGCGGTGATTTCTTGCATGGCGGTCACGCGGCGCGGGTTGGCGAGTGGGCCCATGTTGATGCCCTTTTCCATGCCGGAGCCGACTTTGAGGCCTTGCGTGTAGGCCACAAGACCGGCCACAAATTCTTCGCGCGCGGCTTCTTCAACCAAGAAGCGCGTCGGCGAAATGCACACCTGACCGGCGTTGCGAAATTTCGCACCCGCCATCATTTTCACGGCGTGCGGAATGTTCGCGTCAGCAGCGATGATGACCGGCGCGTGACCGCCGAGTTCCATCGTCAAACGCTTCATGTGTTTGCCTGCGAGCGAGGCCAATTGTTTGCCGACCGGCGTTGATCCGGTGAAGGTGATTTTGCGAATCGTCGGATGCGGAATCAAGTAATTGCTGATCTCGGCGGGGTCGCCGTAGACCAAGCCCACCACACCCGGCGGCAGGCCTGCATCGACAAACGCGCGGATCAATTCAGCGGGCGACGCGGGCGTTTCTTCAGCCGCTTTGACGATCATCGAGCAGCCCGTGGCGAGCGCGCCGCAAAGCTTGCGCACCACTTGATTGATCGGGAAATTCCACGGCGTGAACGCGGCGACTGGGCCGACCGGTTCTTTCAAAATGAACTGCTGCTGATTCATGGCGCGCGGTGAGACGATGCGGCCATACACGCGGCGACCCTCTTCGGCGAACCATTCGATGATGTCCACCGACATGCCGATTTCGACCTTCGCTTCGGCGAGCGGTTTGCCTTGCTCCAGCGTCATCATCATGGCAATCGCGTCGGTGCGCTCGCGCAGGATGGCCGCAGCCGCGCGCATGATTTTTGACCGCTCAATGGCGGGGGTGTTTTTCCACAGCGCGAAGCCAAGGGCTGTGGCGTTTAGGGCGTCGTCAAGATCGGCGATGCTTGCCTTTGCGACGGTGCCGATGACTGAGCCGTCAGCGGGGTTGTGCACGGGCAGCGTCGCGCCGCTGCGGGCGGCGCGCCATTCGTTGCTGATGAGGAGCTGGACTGCAGGATAGGTCATGGTGGGCTCTAAAAAAATCGGAGGAAGGAGGCGACGTGATTCGCGGCTTTGTAGAGCCTATTTTCGCTCATACCGATAGCGGTTGGCTGTGCTGGGTTCGTAATCACCGAGAATTGCGGCTCGCGCTGCTCCTACGGTCGTGCACACAATGCCTCCGCTTCAAAAAAACACCATGCCGTCACTGCAATACTTACTGCCAAAAAAATTGCTCACTCAGCTCGCAGGCGCATTCGCGCGCTCGCAATCGGGTGCATTGACGCAGTTTGCGATTCGCAAATTCGTAGCGAAATATGGCGTGACTATGGCCGAGGCGCTGAACCCGGACGTGAGCAGTTATGCAAGCTTCAACGACTTCTTCACGCGCGCGCTGAAGCCCGATGCGCGGCCACTTGCGAGCGCTGCGTATGTGTGTCCCGTGGACGGCGCGATCAGTCAATTGGGGGCAATCGACGGCGACCAGATTTTTCAGGCTAAGGGACATCACTATTCAACACGTGCTTTAGTCGGCGGAGACGCAACGCTCGCCGCACTTTTTGATGGCGGTCAATTCGCAACGATTTATTTGAGCCCCAAGGACTATCACCGTATTCACATGCCGTGCGACGGCACGCTCACGCGCATGATCTACGTCCCCGGTGATTTGTTCTCGGTGAATCCGGCGACAGCGCTCGCGGTGCCGGGATTATTCGCGCGCAACGAACGCGTGGTGTGTGTGTTCGACACCGCGCGTGGGCCGTTCGTGTTGACGCTGGTCGGCGCGACCATTGTCGGCAGCATGGCGACCGCTTGGCACGGCGTGGTGAACCCGCCACGAACGGCCGCGATTCGAGAATGGACGTACGCTGCGGGCACGGTTGAATTGAAGCAGGGCGACGAGATTGGGCGGTTTTTACTGGGCTCTACGGTGGTGCTGCTGTGGCCGCGTGAAACGTTGCGACTCAACGAAAAATGGAAGCCCGCCGCGCCGGTTCGAATGGGCGAAATTATGGCGTCAGCTTTTACGTGAAACGTCCTGCGCGCTTGGGCTGAAACTTATAAATGGCAATTATCGACTTTAACTGTAAATGTCGTTCAGCCCACGCAAAATGGCGCTTATAACGAAAAGCTGTCACTCCAGTTTGCTCACGTAATCAAGCAAATCATCGATCTCAGCTGCGCTGAGTTTCGGCTGTGGATTGCGCTTCATTTCAATCAAGATCGCCTCGCGCAACGTGGCCGCGCTGCCGTCGTGAAAATACGGCGCGGTGCGTGCCACATGCAGCAAAGATGGCGTGCGAAATTTGCCGACGTCCGCTGGATCGAGCGTGGCGACGAACGCGCCGAGGCGCGCCACCTCAGCGTTCGCACTGCGCTGATATTTGCCGTCGCTGACGCGCAGCCTAGCTTGATTCATCGCCGCAATCACCGTCGCACTGCGCTCCACCGCACCAGCTGCGCCAAGGTGAAATCGGTTGTCGGTGAACGCCTGTTGCGGCACGTGGCAGCTCGCGCATAGCGCCTTGCCTGCAAACAATGCGCGGCCTCGCGTTGTCGCGTCCGATTCGACGCCTGCGGTGATCGCAGGCGACATCGCCAACGAGCGCACGAACGCAGCGAGTGCCTGCGCGACGGCGCTAATTTTGAACGGCGTTTGGCTGCCGAATGCAGTGCGATAAAGCGCGGCAAATTCAGGTGTGTCGCGGATCAGCGCGGTCACTTCGCGCTCTGAATTAAAGCCGTGTTCGCTCGCTGAAAACAACGGCTCCAACACTTGCGCGGCAAGCGTTTCATGCTGGCCGCTTGCGCTCCATCGCGTGTAATGCGTGCTGGTCAGCAGGCTCGGCGTGTTGCGCACGCCGACCACGCCGCCGCGTCCCACGGACAACGCACGACCGTCTGCGTAAGCGTTCGCCGGGTCGTGGCAACTGGCGCACGACAACGTGCCGTCCACGCTTAATCGAGTGTCAAAAAAAAGCGCTTTTCCAAACGCAACGTGCGCGGGCGAATCGACCGGCGTGCTCGAAAAGCCGGGCGCAGCAAACGCCACAACCGAAAGCGCGACGACGATGCTGCGAACGCCGGGGCGCCGAGAAAAATTCACCACGCCAATGCAGCCATCAGCGTTGATAGGGTGAGTCCAACTGCCGCACCCAGCGCTTCGTTGCTGCGTCAAAGCGGAAGCGATATTGCGTCTCTTGCTTCTCGGTGGGCGCGACCAAATTCACGTTAAATTCAATGCCCCACACCAGCATCTCATTGGTCGGCGTGAAGCTGATGCGCCGCGCATGATCGTCACCGCGCGGGCCGAGGCCTTCGAGCGAAATTTCGGGGCGCGGCTCGCCGACAAATGCGCCGCTGCGATCCACCAGAATGGAGACGATTTCGGAGTCGCGCGCACGACCAAAATACAGCCGCTTTTCGCCACCGATTTTGAACAAATGCAGACCAATCGCATCGGTGCCGTTGCGCGTAAATTTCACTGCACCGGTGTCGGGATCCACCGCAAAAATGCGCCCTACTTCTTTGTTGCGCGTTGAGCCCGCAATCGAGCTCACGTAGAGCAAACGGGTTTCGCAGTCGTAGGCAATGCCCAGAGCGCCGTAGGGATTTTGCTCGTTGGCCGGCGCGGCGGCAGGCAAGTTCGCGAGCACTTTCATCTCGCCCGTTGCGCTGTCCACTTTGAGCACGCGATTTTGTTCGTCCGGCTTGTTGTCGAACACGTTTATGCGCGGCGCGGGCACGCTGTACACGTTGCCTTTGTCGTCGTAATGAATGCCCGCCAGCCAGCCAAATTGCGACCAGCTTGGATGCTGCCAAGTGCGCGGCGGATCGCCATTTTCAGTCAGCACTAAGCCTTTCAGAAAACGCTCCGACGTTGAAAAATACGCGCGCGAAGTAAAGTCTTTTCGTCCTTGCAAAAAACGCGGGTTGGTGCGGCATGCGACCACGTCGCCGCGGGTTTCGCGGGGTGTTGCTGCGGTCGTTGCCGGAGTAGCGCTAACGGGCGACGGCGGTGTTTTCAACGGCTGCGCAAATGGCGCGCTCATCAAAGCTAGCAACAGCCACAACAGCATCGGCCTCATGGCGCAACCACCGGCGTGAGCATCGGCCCGGAATAACACGGAAACGTTTTTGGCTCGATCAAACCGTTTTCAATCACCGTGTTCGCCCAGCAGTATTCGCGGCCCTCACGATTGTCGTTTTTGAGCACCGGCACATACCAAAACACAAACTTTGTGTCGCTGATTGGCTCGGGTATTTTGTCGATAAATTTTTCCGGTCCTTGCTCATAATTGGTGTTGCAGCACGGCCCGAGCGTGCTCAGATCGCCGTCGCCTTCGTCGCGAACGGTGTGTCGCCGCGTGACGTATACATACGGGTTGTCGCCGCGTCCACCATCGCCAAATTGCCCGCGCGACGGCGCAATGTTGAAGCCGCGTGCGGCACCTGCGCTGCCGCTGACACGATATCGATTGCCCTCCGCCGTTACCGGTGTTTTTTCGTCGGCCAATTGCCAGCGCTCGTTGCCCCACGCGGCCCATGCTTTGCCGTCCCATTCCGAGAACGTGGCGCGTTCGGCAAACGCAATGCGCGTGACTGGCCGATAGGTGCCGTCGTTGCCGCAGCCGCGCCCAACACTCGCCGCCATCGGTCGAAAGCGTCCGTCGAGGTAGAACTCATTTCTCTGGATGTAGTAGTAGTTGCACGGCGTTGGCCAGCCCTCGCTCCAGAAGTGCTGCACCAGCGCAAAACCGACGCGTTTGCCGTCTTGCGCAATGTCTTCAATGCGCGGCGGCTCGGCGGCGATCACCGCCGATTGGCTGAAAAACGGGCAGCCCACCGCGTCTGAATAACCGAACGCATCTTTGCGCGAATAACTCACATGCCAATCGACTAGTTTCACGCTGTCAAAAACCGCTGCGTCCTTAAATTTCACGTTAGCAATACGCAGCCCGTCGGAGCTGGTCAACATGTAATTCAAGCTCCAACCATCGCGTGATAACGGCGTTTCTTTATCGCAAAACTGTTCGGTTAACACTTGGTTTTGCAAGCGCGTTTCGGTGACCGGGCGAACGGGCGAAGCCGCGCCTGCCGTGGTTCCCACGTCGGTCCAGCGGGTGCCGACCACGCGCAAATCGGTCAAATCAACGATCACCCACAAGGCGCGGTTGCCGTCAACAAAAGTCGGCGCAACGCACAAGTGGCGCGAACGTTCGCAGCGGGTTCGATTCAGTGACGTTTTGGTGCTGGCCATCAATGCGCTGCCGGGCAACGGCTTGCCGCCGAGCGCGCGTGCAACCTCCGGCGACTGAGTTGCAATCTCAAGCGCCAACGCGGTTAAGTGTTCGGGAATATCGGGCTGCGCACGCGGCATTTGTGCGATGTTGACGACCGATTTTTTATCAATATCGACGAACACCAAAAACGTCGCGTTCGCGGCAAAACTGTAAATTTCCACGCGGTAACAAGGCTGGCCCTTACACGCCGCGACCGGCTCGGTCATGTCGCTGTCGCGCAGCGGATAAATGCCAAACACCTCGATCTGCAACGGGCGGTTTCCCGGCTGCGCGCGCGCTAGTGCGGCTACCCGTGCGTCGGCCAGCGCCAAGTCCTGCGCGAGCTGCTGGCGTGCGTCCATTTTCGCGGTCAGCGTTTTGATCGGCAGCGGCAGTTTGAGGGTGGCCGCAATGCTTGCGCGCCGCGCCGCCACCAGTGGCGTGGCTGCGGCGAAGCTGCCCTTGGCCGCAAGCTCCGCGCGAGAATTTTGCGCCGACGCGGCAGCGCAGTTGAGGAGGCCGACGAGCGGGATGGCTGCGAAAAGAAACAGCCGAGATGTTCGTAAAAGCAATTGCATGGTTCCGATTATTACAAACGCGGACGCGGCATAACGCCGTGACTTTGCTCGGATTTGCGTTGCGCGTCAACTAGCAGCTTTGCACGCACGGCCCCGTTATGCTTGGGCTACACGCCTTTTATGGCTAAAGTCGACATAGCTCTAAACGCTGCTTCTCCCCAAGCAAGAAGGCCATGATGGCTATAAGCTGCTGCGAAAATTATTCAAGAATATAAGAAGCTTCTTGACGCTTTTTCACAACACGGAATATGCAATTGAAATAAACAGCGACTTTGCTTGCTGCATTTTGCTGGTGTAGCTATCCTATGCCCTGATTTGTGACGGGCACCGTTCGAGCGCCAATACGGTGATTTAAACGGGCAGTCGATAACGAAATATCCATTCGGGGCACGGAAGATGACAAAAAAAACGGTCGGCGCATTGCGCGCCTTGATGCTGGTCGCGGCAATGCCGCTAACGGCATGGGCAGCGATCACTGGAAACGTTTTTCAGGATTTCAACAGTAACGGCGTCAAGGATGTCGGCGGGACGATTGCTAATCAGGGCACAGGAACGCCCGGCACCATCGGGGTGGCTAGTGATCGCGACTTGCAAGGCGTGAATGTTCGCGCCTACTGCGTCACTAGTCTTGGGGCTGACGGCGTTCTTGGAACCGCTGATGACATCATCACGCCCTTTCCGCCGTTGGCTTCGTCCGCTGCAAGCACCAACGCCACGGGTAACTACACCATTCCGACAGCGGGCGTGGTGGCTGCGGTCGCACCGCGCAAGTCGTGCCGCGTTGAGTTCACTTGGGACGCGACCACAGCATTTGTTGCGCCTGCCAACGTATTGCCCAATCCTGTGTTCGGCATGCGTCCCACTTTCGTTGGTGGCGGCAGCAACACTTCAACGCAGTTCGTTAATGACGGAGGCGTGGCCAATCTTGGCCTCAACTATCCCTCTGACTTTTGCCAGAACAACCCTACGTTGGTAACCAGCTGCATGCGCTTTGGAGCGAGCGGTGGGACATTCACCGCAGAAACTGCGGTAAACGGTTTCAAGTACAACTCGAAGACTGTCACCACGAACGTCAATGGTGTCGATGTGACAACCTCGTCCCCCGCCGCTCCGACGCAACTTGCGAAGAACGGCCAGGTCGGGTCGACGTGGGGGCTCGCGTATCACAAGCCACAAAACAAGGTGCTCGTATCTGCGTACCTGAAACGCAATATCGGTGTCGGCCCTGGCGGGTTGGGTCAAATTTATTCGGTTGACGCGGCCAATACGACCGGTCAAACGGTGACGAACTTTCTCAATCTTGAAGTGTTGATGCCCGGTGCTGCTGGGCCTAATCCGCGCGTTACGCCAACACCTGCGGCCGGCGCTTCACCGACCGATCCGGCAGGCTACACATACGACTCGGATAATGCAGTGCTGGTTGGAGGCGATCTTAAAACGGGCAAGCTTGGCATTGGTGATATCGATATTTCTGATGATCAAAAAACGCTGTACGCAATAGGCCTGAATTCGCGCAAGCTCTACGTCATTCCAGTGGGTGTCGGTCTGACTGCACCTACGACAGGCAGTGCGATCACCGAAGTATCGTTGCCAGATCCGGGGGTCGGCAGCCCGGCGAGTCCGGGATGCCGCGCCGATGCGACCACGCCCGCTGGCCAGCTCAATCTGAACTTGCGCCCATTTGCACTGAAGGCGTCGCGCGGCGTGGTCTATGTCGGTATAACCTGCACCGGTGAAGGCGCGGGTGGCGCGGACAGCGATCTGCGTGCGTTTGTGTACCGCTACGATGGTGGCACGTTGTTCACGCAAGTGGCCAACACGTCACTCAACTACAGCCTTGAAAGCGGCCTTAAATGGAATCGGTGGACGGATGCAGCGGACACAGGATTCGACGGCTGCTGCTTCGAAGTTCCCGAACCACTGCTTACCGACATCGAATTTAGTCCATCGGGCGACATGATTCTCGGCATCCGCGACCGCCAGGGGGACGCAACGGGCCGTGGCAATTTGGCCTTGAGCGGAACCACTGGAGTGGACGGCCGTGCTCACGGCGACATCGTCCGCGCATGCTACAGCGCGACTAGCGGGCGCTACGACAATGCCAACTGCGTTGCCGACGTGACTTGGTCACCGACGGGTGCGCGTTGGTTTACTGACGGTTTCCCGGATCCCAACAATCCCATGGGCGGCTTGGTGCAGGTGCCGGGATTTCCGGACGTAGTCACCACGGTTAAAGACCCGTCGCGGATATACACGAGCGGCGTGGGCTGGTACAGCACCACTAATGGGCAAGCCAGCAAGCCATACGAGATTTTGAGTACTGGTGGCAACGCGAGCAGCGAGGGAAACAAGTCTTCCAATATGGGAGACATAGAGGCGCTTTGTGATGCCGCGCCGCTTGAAATCGGTAACCGCATCTGGCTTGACACCAACGGCAACGGCATTCAAGATCCGGGCGAGCCGCCCATCGCCGGGGTCACTGTGCGGCTGTACGCGCCGAACGGCACAACGTTGTTGGGCACAGCCGTTACCGATGCTGACGGTCAGTACGCCTTTAGCAACCGCATTGCCAACGCGGACGGAACCGCTGCAACATCGACGGCCAGCACGATCAATGCGATCGCCGGTTTGACAGCTGACACCCCGGGCTTTTCGATCCGTGTTGATAACGCCGCCGATTACGCCGCCGGTGGCCCTCTGGTCACACTCAAACTTACGCAAGCCGACGCAGCGCCTGCCGGCGGCACGGCGGTTACGGACAACAACCCGTTAACCGACCTGACTGACTCTGACGCCAAGCTGCCAACGCCGGGCGCGCCTATCGCTGCTGGCAATTTCCCTCGCATCGATTTCAACACGGGCGGTCCGGGCGAAAATAATTTTGGCCTTGACGTAGGCTTCAATCCAGTATTCTCTCTTGGCAACCGAGTTTGGTTTGACACCAATGGCGACGGCATTCTGAACAACGGCGAGTTGCCCATTGGTGGTGTAGCGACCGAGTTGCTCGACAGCGCCGGTCTTAAGCTGTATCGCACGCCAGCGGGCGGTCTAGTTACGACTGCGGCGGGAAACGTTGCCGTTGTTGCAACCACGGATGCGGCGGGCTACTACCGTTTCGACAACCTGCCACCTGCCACGTACGCAGTCCGCGTCGCCGCCTCTAATTGGGCCGGCGCTGGACCACTTGCCGGCTACGCCAATTCCTCGTTTACCGGCGCAACGGCAGCCAACGGTGCGGGCAATCCAAATGGCACGACCGCGGTGAACAATACCGACAAAGGCATCGACAATCCGACGCCCGCAACCAACGGCATCACCAGCCGCCCGGTGACGCTGGGCGCGGGTAATCAGCCCGCAAACGACGCTGATGCGGGTGCCACAGGCGCTGGTGCCGCGGGCCCGGCTCCGGGTGACGTAAACGACAACTTGACGGTTGATTTCGGCTTCAACCGCCTGACCATCGGCAACACCGTGTGGCGCGATGACGGCACCGGCGGCGGCGTGGCCAACGACGGCCTCAAAAACGGCACCGAGCCCGGCATTGCGGGCGTCAAGGTGGAGCTACTTGATTCGAGCAACAACGTCATTGCCACGGCCACCACTAACGCAAGTGGCCAATACTTGTTTACGCAAACCACCGACAGCGCGGGCGTCGGCACGGGCAATCCAATTCCCCCCGGCAGCTACACCGTTCGCGTCCCTGCGGGACAAGCGGTGCTCAACGGACTCAACAGCTCCGGGGATCCCACCGGCAACGCGACGCCGTTGTCCTCGGACAACGATGACAACGGCCCCGGTGTCGGCCCCGGCTCTGCGGGCGTCACCACAAACGCGTTCACGCTGGCGGTTGGCAGCAACGGTGCCACCGGCGCACTGGCCGACAACGCAACCGGCACGACCGATCAACCGCGCGTCGACTTCGGCTTCACGCCGACCTACAGCCTAGGCAATCGCATTTGGTTTGACACCAATAACGACGGCACTCTGGGCGCGGGTGAGCAACCCGTCGGCAGCGTCAAAATTGAATTGTTGGATAGCGCCGGCGCAAAGTTGTATCGCACCGCTGCGGGCGTGCTCACCACCACGCAGGGCACAAACACACCAGTGGAACTGACGACCGACGCAAGCGGCTATTACCGCTTCGACAACCTGCCCGCGAACGGTTATCAGGTCCGCGTCGCCGCAAGCAATTTCACGCCAGTCACCGGTGCGCTTGCGGGCTTCGGCAGCAGCACGGGCGTAACGGGCACCACGTCGGGCACCGGATCGACTAACAACAACGACAAGGGTGTTGACAGCCCGAATCCAGCAACCACCGGCATCAGCAGCGGCACCGTCACACTTGGGGCAGGTCAGCAACCTACCGGCGACAAAGATGCCGGTGCCACTGGCTCGGGCGACAACGGCGCCAACGGCGACGCGAGCGACAACTTAACGGTTGACTTCGGCTTCTACAAACTCTCGGTCGGCAACACGGTGTGGCTCGATAACGGCAACGGTGGCGGCACCGCCAATAACGGCACCAAGGACGGCACCGAGCCGGGCATTGCCGGCGTAAAAGTTGAGCTCTACAACGCGGGTGTTCTCGTTGCCGTGACGACGACTGATGCGGCGGGCCAGTATCTGTTTACGCAGCAGACTGACGCGAGCGGCGTCCCTTCGGGCAATCCTCTGCAGCCGGGCACTGATTATCAAGTGCGCATTCCCGGCGCGCAAACCGCGCTGACTGGGCTTTCCAGCTCGGCTGATCCGGCCGGTGGCACCACACCATTGTCCGCTGACAACGACGATAACGGCATCGGCACCAGCCCCGCCACCGGCATCACCAGCAGCGCCAACTTCGCGTTGGGCGCAGGTGCCGCAGCGGGCCCCGGCGCGGTCGTGAACAATGCTTTGGGCACCACCGATCAACCTCGCGTTGACTTCGGCTTTGTGGCACCGTACAGCATCGGCAACCGCGTGTGGATTGACAACGGCGGCGGCACCCCAGGCAATGCCAACAACGGCGTCGTTGATGCCGGTGAACCGGCCGCGCCAGCAGGTGTCACGATGCAGCTGCTCGACGCCGCAGGCACGCCGTACTTCCGTACACCGGGTGGCGCGTTGACGACTAACCCAACCGGCAACACGCCAGTGACGACCACCACCAACGGAACGGGCTACTACCGATTTGACGGCTTGCCCGCTGGCGGCTATCAAGTGCGCATCGCTGCATCAAACTTCACCGGCACCGGCGCGCTGGTGGGCTACCTAGGCTCGACAGGCCAGTCCGCCGACTACACCGGCGCGGGCAACAACCGCGACCACGGCAGTGACGGCGCAACTCCGGCCACCACCGGCATCACCAGTGGCACCGTGAACGTCGGCGGCGCTACGGCACCGGTGACCGGTGAAGTCGATACCGGCGCGCTCGGTGCAGGCGGCAACGGCCCCAATGGCGATGCGTTCGACAACCTGACGGTTGATTTCGGTATCGTGCCACCACCACTCTCGCTGGGTAACCGCGTGTGGAATGACGTGAACAATAACGGCATTCTCGATGCAGGCGAAACCGGCATCAGCAACGCGACCGTTTATTTGTACGTTGACAACAATAACGACGGCGTGCCGGACGGCAATCCAATCGGAACCAAAACTACCGACGGCAACGGGTACTACCTGTTCACCGGCTTGGCTCCGGGAAACTACATCGTCGGTGTCGATCCGTCGACACTGCCAGCCGTTGCCGGTCAAGCACCGTTCAAATCTTCAACCGGTCAGAACGGCGCGGCGACCGGTCCGTACGAAGGCACGGCCACGCCTGATCCTGATAACGACGTTGACAACGACGACAACGGTTCGCTGAGCACGGCAGCCAATGCAACGGGCACCGTGGTGCCAATGGTACTGAGCAAAGCGGTAACGCTCGCCAGCAATTCCGAGCCGACCAACGACGCCGACGCGGGGCCACAGCCCGACACCGCAGCCAACGCAAGCTCGAACCTCACGGTCGATTTCGGCTTCTTCCGTCCGGCAAGCCTCGGTGACTTTGTATGGCTCGACAAAAACGCCAACGGCATTCAAGATGCGGGCGAAACCGGCATTCCGGGCGCGACCGTTAACCTGTATCGGGGCGGCGTGCTGATTGCCACCACCACTACCGGTGCGAATGGTGATTACAAATTTGACAACTTGGTGCCAGGCACCGACTACGACGTCGAATTTGTCAAGCCGCCCGGCTACTCACGCTCGCCAAGTAACGTCGGCGACGACACCACCGACAGCGACGCCAGCGTCACTACCGGTCGCACCGGTCCAATCACGTTGATCGTGGGCCAAAACAAACCCGATGTTGATGCTGGATTGTTCTTCATCGCGAGCTTGGGTGATCGCGTGTGGTTTGATAACAACCGCAACGGCATACAAGACGCCGGTGAGTTGGGCGTGTCGGGCGTGCAGGTCACGTTGACCACGGCGAGCGGAGGTGCTGTCACCGATGCCAACGGCAACCCCGTAGCGCCAGCAACGACTGACGCCAACGGTAACTACAACTTCCCGAACCTCGTTCCGGGCAGCTACATCGTGACGTTTGTGCCGTCAACACTGCCACCGGGTTATCAGTTCACCACCAAGGGCCCGGTTGGCACCAAGGATCCGGCTGACAGCGACGCTGATCCGGTGACCGGCAAAACAGAGATCATCACGCTGGTCTCCAACGAGAACGATCCTTCATGGGATGCCGGTATCTTCAAGCGCGAGATCGATCTGGTGCTGGTGAAAGACTTGGCTCCGGTTGCGCCCGCCAACGGCACGCCGTGGGTGCCGGGCAATCGCGTGCAGTACACGGTGATTGTTACCAACAAAGGCCCGGATGATGCGCAAGCAGGCTGGGTCGTCTCCGACACCTTGCCAGCGGGTTTGATCAATCCGGTCGTCGACAGTGTGACGCCTGCTGCGGCCACCTGTGCGTTCGTGGCTAGCGCGCTTACCTGCACCGGCACGCAGGGTATTCGTCCTGATCCAGCCGTCGCAGGTATCAACAGCGCAACGCTACCTAAACAAGTGGCACTCACCTACTCAGCTGAAATCGGCCCGAGCGCTGCAGGCGCGCTGACCAACGTGGCCGAAGTGCGTCCCAACGCAACCGATCCGGCGGAAACCATTCCGTTGGCCGCGCCGAATACAAATAACCGCAGCAGCAAAACCATCAGCCTGACTGGCGTGGCAAGCCTCGGTAATTTCGTGTGGGTTGATAGCAATGGCAACGGCACGCAGGATCCTGGCGAGCCGGGCGTTGCGGGCGTCACCGTGAGCTTGTTCGATAGCGCTAACAATTTGGTGGGCACCACCACCACCGATGGCAACGGGCTCTACCAGTTCACCGGCTTGGCACCAAACGCAAGCTTCACCGTGTCGCTCAACAACCCGGCTAACTTCGCCACCGGCGGCCCGCTCGCGGGTTATGCGCTAACCACACCGAACGTCGGCAATGATGCAACCGACAGCGACGCCGTGCGCGTTGCTGGCGTGCCCACCATCACCGGTGCCACCACCGGTGCGGCCGGCAGCGACACGCCCACCTATGACGTCGGCTTTGTGCCGCCAGCGAGTTTGGGCGACCGCGTGTGGATTGACAGCAACCGCAACGGCGTGCAGGACGCAGGCGAGCTGGGCGCATCGGGCGTGACCGTCACGTTGTACGACGGCAACGGCAATCCGCTGCGCAGCACAACTACTGATGGCAACGGTAACTACTTGTTTACCGGATTGACACCGGGCGTGCCGTACAGCGTCGGCTTCTCGAACCTGCCTGCGGGCTACGTGTTCAGCCCGGCAGATGCGGGTGCGGACGACGCGGTTGACAGTGATGCCAATCCGGCCACAGGTCGCACCGCGCCGATCACGCTGGGCCCAGGCGAAGTTCGGTTGACCGTAGATGCTGGCATCAATCAGCCGGTCATCGCGCCAGTGTCGATCGGAAATTTTGTGTGGGTTGACAGCAACGGAAACGGCATTCAGGACCCGGGTGAACTCGGGGTCGCGGGCGTTACCGTGACCGTCGTTCGTGTCGACGGCGCACCCGTCACCGATCCATCGGGCGCGCCGGTGGCAACCACCACGACGACCGATGGCAACGGCCTGTACGGCTTTGCGAATCTCGCGCCGGGTCAATACCGCGTGACGTTCAGTAACTTGCCGCCCGGGTTGCAGCCCACCATCACCAACGCGCCCGGTTCGACGACCGGTAACGACTCGAACGGGTTGACTGCAACCAGTGCCGTGCTAACGGCCGGGCAGAGTGACCTGACGCTTGATCTCGGGCTGGTTGCACCGCCGCCTGGTTTGGTCGGCGGCGTGCAGGGCACCGTGTTCCTCGACACCAATCGTGGCGGCACGCGCGACCCCGGCGAGCCACCGGTGGCAACCGGCACTACAGTGCAACTCATCAACCCGATAACCGGCGCGGTGATTGCCACCACCACCACCGACGCAAGCGGCAACTATGCGTTCACCGGCGTGCCACCCGGAACGTACGACGTGCGACCGATCGCGCCGCCCGGCACCACCGCCACCACGCCTTCGGTGCAGCGCGTCAGCGTCGTATCGGGCGTCATCACCACTGCCCCAATCATTGGGTACGCGGTGCCAGAGCCGATCCCGGCGTTGTCCACGTGGATGCTGATGTTGATGGCTGCGTTGATGGCGCTGTTGGCGGGCGCTGCGGCGACAAGCTCACGGCGAAATCGTCGTCAAGCGGGCAACGCGATGTAGGCAGAAAGCGTTGAGTGAAGCGTGTAATTAAGTACAAACTTTTTCACACGCCGAACCGGAACGGAGAACTAAAACCACGCAACCGCGGGCACGCACTGAGCGGCTGTCCGCGTTTTTTATTGTCGAAAATATCAGCAAACTGCGCTATCAGCTTTAGCCTGAAAGCCCTATTTTGCTTGGGCTACATGCTAAAACTGCGCAATGTCAACTATAGTAATTTTAGACGCGTAGCCCACGTTAAATGGCGGTTTTATGAAAAAGCTATTACTTCCACTGCTGAGTTTTCAGGCGTCTAGCCGCTGTAGCGAGCACAGCCTGGATACGCGCTGCAAGCCTTGCTAGCCGCCGATGTAGCTCATCTCCACTTTGCGAATTTTCGCGCCGTCTTTTGTCTGAGCGGTGCGGATTTCGCTGTAGCGATCGGTTCGTACTTGCCACAATCCGGCGAGCAGCGCCGCGATGTTGTCATCGCTCGAACCATCGCGCAACAACGCCCGAAAATCAACGCCTTGATCAGCGAATAAGCAGGTGTAAATCTTCCCATCAGTCGACAGCCGCGCGCGTGAACAGGTTGAGCAAAACGCTTGCGTGACGCTGGAAATTACGCCGATTTCGCCTTCACCGTCCGCCGCGTCGGCGTAGCGCCAACGCTCGGCGACTTCGCCAACGTAGCCCGGATCAACGGCCACCAGCGGCGTCGCAGCGTGAATCGCCGCAACCACGTCGCGGCTCGGCATCACCTCGATCATGCGCCAGCCGTTGGTCGCGCCGACGTCCATAAATTCGATGAAGCGCACGGTCACGCCAGTGCCCTTGAAATGCTTGGCCATTTGCACCACGGTGTGATCATTCACACCACGCTTGACAACCATGTTTACCTTCACCGGTGTCAGTCCGGCACCGAGCGCCGCATCGATCCCGCGCAGCACATCGGCCACCGGAAAATCCACGTCGTTCATCGCGCGAAACACCGCGTCATCCATCGAATCGAGCGACACCGTAATGCGCTGCAAACCGGCGTCTTTCAGGGCTTGGGCTTGCTTGACCAGCGTCGAACCATTGGTGGTAAGCGTCAGATCCAGCGGTGTGCCGGACGGCGTGCGAAGTTCAGACAGCATGCCGATCAGCGTTGGTAAATTGCGCCGCAACGTGGGCTCACCGCCGGTCAGCCGCAGCTTCTCCACACCCAGTTCTGCCGATATTTTTGCGAACCGCGTGATCTCTTCAAACGACAGCAACGCGTCATGCGGCAAAAATTTGTAACCGGGGCCGAACACGTCTTTCGGCATGCAATAAGTGCAGCGAAAATTGCATTTGTCGGTGACCGAAATGCGCAGATCATGCAGCCGTCGCTCGCGTGGATCGCGCACGGCAGCCGCCGCGCGAACCGCGCTCAGACCGCCCGCCGACAGCGCTTGCGGCGCGGAAGCAGTCCGTGCATCGATCAGCGCAATGACTTTGCCCGACAAGTTGGACAGCTCACCCATGGTGAGCGTGCGGGATTGATGACTGCATATTCTGCTAAAGTGGTCGACTGGATACGAAGATGATAGATGAGTGCGAACGTGGTTACTGAAGTGGTCGTGGTGAATACCTCTGACGGTGGGCGCGCGGTCAAACCGTCGTGGGGAGCGAGCGTTGCCTTTCGCAAGCGCGCGGTCAACAGCCGCTGGGCCGATTTTGAGTGGGACACCGCGAGCATTTCTGTGTCCGACGATGCGCAAGCGACGCAGGCAGGCCCGCTTGAATTAACCGTCAACGACGAGCTGCAATGGCGTTGGGACGGCGAGCGCATCGAGTTGCATCCTTCGGAAGGCGAAGGCTATTGGCTCAATCTCAACTCGCCGCAGCCGTGCATTTTTGTGATGTGGCGACTGGAAGAGGACGACACAGTGCCGCGCCCAGTGGTGGTCACCGTGTCGTATAACGAGGCCGGGCGCATGCTTGACGCGGGTGACCACGTTGACAACGTGCCGATGCCAGAGGCGATGAAGGCACTACTGGCGACCTACACAGCAGCAAATTACAAGCCTGAGCCACGAAAAAAGGTGAAGCGGAACGACCCGTTTGTTGAGGGCGCGTATCGGCGCGAGTCAGGATCAGGAGCGGCTCGTGGCTGAGTTGAAACCCGTGCCTTCAACAGAGGGAATTTCGCTGTCGCGCTGGTCGCGGCTTAAGCGGACGGCTGCACATGAACAGGCTGCGCCGCCTGCCGTTCGCGCTGAGGCAGTCGTTGCGTTGGTAGCTTCGGAGAAAGGCAACGACCGCCTCAGCCCGAACGGTGATGCAAGGGCAATCTCAACGAGCGATGAGTACGAAGCGTTGCCCCCCATCTCCGCCATTTCCCTCGCCGAAGATTTCACGCCGTTCATGCAGGCCAAGGTGCCGCAAGCACTCAAGCAGCAAGCACTCAAAGCCTTGTTTAAAGAGCCGCACTTCAACGTGATGGACGGCCTCGATATCTACATCGACGACTACACCGTTTTCGAGCCAATTTCGCCTGAAGTGATGGCCACGCTCTCATCATGGCAGGCCATCATGAATCCACCACAACACGTGGTGACGAGCGGCGGTTACGCGGTGGATGTGCAGAGTGAAGAGGGCAAGGCAGTGCTGGCGGAACAGGCAAGAATCGCTGCGATCAACGCGTCCGATTCAGCGCCGCAGCTGCCCGAAATCGCTGCGTCAGACGCAACACACAACGCAGAAATCGCCGCGCCCTTGGATCAACCTGAAACCGTCGCAATCAGCGCCGCACCGCATCCTCGACATGGCAAACGAGTCGGCGATTTTGTAGCCACCGATCGTGTGATCGACCACTCGGCTGTAGCCGCCGACTTGCCCGAAAAAAGTAATCAATGACCCGCCAAGTAAATCTCTGCTCGTGCAATCGCACGCTGCCTTTCGACGCTACCGCATTCACTCAAGCCGCCGCTAGCGCCGGTGCTGCGAGCGTGCAAACGTTTGATGCGATGTGCCAGCATGAGCTTGCGCGTTTCGGTGACTCGGTTGACGGCGACACGCTAGTGGCCTGCACCCAAGAGTCGCGATTGTTGGGTGAAGCCGCCAGTGACTCGCCCAAAGTCTCGACCCTACGTTTTTTCAACATTCGCGAGAAAGCAGGTTGGTCGAAAGAGGCGTCTTTCGCTACGCCAAAAATTGCAGCGCTCATCGCGCAGGCGATGCTGCCCGACCCAGCGCCAACCACGCAGGTGTCGTACAAAAGTGCGGGGCAAACCTTGATCATCGGATCGATGGCAGATGCGCTCGCCATGGCTGATGTGTTGAAGGGCTCAGTGGGCGTTAGCGTGTTGGCAACCGACGCAGCAGGCGAACTCGCATCAACGCGCGAATACTCCGTTGTCAGTGGTGCCAACGTCGCAGTAAAAGGCTGGCTCGGCGCTTTCAGCGTGGACTGGCAGCAAGCCAATCCGATTGACCTTGATGCCTGCACGCGTTGCAACGCCTGCGTGCGGGCGTGCCCTGAAAACGCGATTGATTTGTCGTATCAAGTGAACCTGGACAAGTGCAAATCGCATCGCAGTTGCGTTGCCGCGTGCGGTGACATTCAGGCCATTGATTTTGCGCGTGCGGACGTGAAACGTAGCGCCACGTTTGACGTGGTGCTCAACCTGACCAGCGAGCCATTTTTCACGCAACACCAGCCGCCGCAAGGCTACTTTGCACCCGGTGCTGATCCGATGGCACGAATCAAGGCGATTGCAGAAATTGCAACGCTCAAGGGTGAGTTCGAGAAGCCGAAATTTTTCAACTACCGCGCCAATATTTGCGCCCACAGCCGCAACAAAAAAACCGGCTGTACTCAATGCATCGACATCTGCTCGACAAAAGCCATCGCGCCGAAAGGCGACCATATTGAAGTGACGCCGCAGCTGTGCATGGGATGCGGCGCGTGTACGACTGTGTGCCCGTCCGGCGCGCTCGCGTACGTGGTGCCGCGCGTGTCTGATTTTAGCATGCAGATCAAAACGTTGTTGCGCACATTTCATGCGTCCGGCGGTAAGGATGCCGCATTGTTGTTGCACGATGCGACCGCTGGCACGCATGCGATCGGCGAGTTGGCGCGCAAGGGTGATGGGCTTCCAGCGCGCTATTTGGCGGTGACACTTGAGCATCCGGCGGCGGCAGGATTGGACGTTTGGGTGGGTGCATTTGCATATGGTGCTACGGCAATCACTGTGCTGCTCACCGACGACATTGCTCCGCAATATTCGGCGGCGCTAAAGGCGCAGGCGGATATAGCGAACACGATTCTCTCTGCGCTGGGGTATCAGGATGCCATCGTTCGGGTAGTAAACCAACAATCGCTTGCGACTGCGCTCTGGAACGCACCACCCGGCCTCGCCGTCCGCATCCCCGCTACGTTCAATCTGAGTAATGACAAACGCGGCACGCTCGACGCTGCGTTCGCGCATCTGCTCGAACACGCGCCCACACCGATCCCCGTAATCGCGCTGAGCGCAGGCTCACCGTTCGGCGAAATCGTTGTCAACGCTGACAAATGCACCACGTGCCTGGCCTGCGTTGGCAGCTGCCCGGAAGGCGCGCTGGCTGACAATCCTGAAGCACCGCAGCTGCGTTTCATCGAAAGCAAATGTGTGCAGTGCGGCATCTGCGAAAAAACTTGTCCTGAGCAGGCCATCACGCTAGTGCCGCGCCTGAATTTGACGGCGGAAGCGAAGAAACCGCGCGTGTTGAACGTTGCGGAAATTCTCGGTTGTTCTCGTTGCGGAAAACCGCTCGGTGCCAAGAAAATGATCGAGAACATGTTTAACAAATTGGCGACGCACAGCATGTTTCCAGACGATGCCTCGCGGGCGCGAATCAAGATGTGTGCTGACTGCCGCGTGGTGGATCTCTACACCGATGAGAACCCGCTTGACATCAGGAACATTGCAAAATGAGTGACGCTGTTGCCTTGCCTACGATTGGCGCATACGTGTCGCCCGAGGATCACGGGCGCGCCAATTTTTACGCGCTCATTTCGCGACTGTTTGCTGCTGCGCCGGATCAGGCGTTGCTTGCTGCGATTGCCGGTTCGCCGCCGCTTGCGACCGATGACCATGGCGCTGCGCTGACGTTGGCGTGGTCAAAACTGATTGCTGCGAGCACCGCAATGGACGAAGATGCTGCGAGCGAGGAGTTTGAAAAACTCTTCATTGGCGTCGGCAAAGCACCGGTGAATTTGCACGCGTCGCATCACTTGACGGGCTTCATGATGGAGCAGCCGCTGGCCGATGTGCGTACCACCCTTGCGACACTAGGGTTTGCCCGAGTCGAGGCGCAGACGATGGTGGAAGATCACCTCGCTGCGCTTACCGAGGTCATGCGATTGTTGATTGTCGGGGGAGACGGCGTGGCACCGTCCTCGGTGTCAGCACAGCGTCAGTTTTTCTTGATGCACATCGAGCCGTGGTTTGAATTGTGCTGCGCTGCTATATCGAAATCTGAGCTTGCAAATTACTACAGCGTCGTTGCACAATTCACAGGTAGTTTCTTGCACGTGGAACGTGAGGCGTTCGCAATCGATGCTTGAAGCCATCAAGACTATAAGTTGTATCAAGGAGAGCGAAGATGAATAACGGAAAATCCGGCGCGGATTTGAAGCGGCGTGGCTTTTTGTTGGCTGGCGGTGTGGGTGCTGCAGGAGCCGTGGCCGCTGTGGTGGCCCCAACTGTACAACGCGTTACCCCCGTTGTTTCTGCCTTGCCAAAAACGGGCGACGTGGGCTACCAAGAGAGCGACCATGTTCGCACTTACTACGACCTGGCGCGCGTGTAACGCAGCCCTCCAAAGATCTCCCGGAGAAAAACTATGCTGGTAAGAAAGTCTCACGATGTGGACGGCAAGAGCTTGTCCGACCATTCGACGATGCGTCGCTTTGGTGGTGCCAGTGGCGCGGGAGCGCGTACCGGTGGCACGCTTGATCGGCGCGCTTTCCTTAAGCGCTCTGGCGTTGGTTTGGGCGCAGGTGCCTTCGCGAGCCAACTGCCGCTTGGCTTTGTCACTAAAGCAGAAGCCGCTGCGCCTGCCGAAGGCACTGGCAAAGCCGAAGTCAAACGCACGGTGTGCACGCACTGCTCGGTGGGCTGCGCCATTGATGCGATCGTTGAAAACGGTGTGTGGACGCGGCAAGAGCCGGTGTTTGATTCGCCGATTAATCTCGGCGCGCACTGCGCCAAGGGTGCTGCGATTCGTGAGCACGGCCACGGCGAGCATCGCTTGAAATACCCAATGAAACTGGTGAACGGCAAATACGTTCGCATCAGTTGGGAAACGGCGATGACCGAAGTGGGCGACAAGCTGCTGCAATTGCGCAAAGACGCTGGGCCGGACAGCGTGTTCTGGGTCGGATCAAGCAAGCATAACAACGAACAGGCGTACATGTTCCGCAAGTTTGTGAGCATGTTTGGCTCCAACAATTGCGATCATCAAGCGCGCATTTGTCACTCGACCACGGTTGCCGGTGTGGCTAACACCTGGGGCTACGGCGCGATGACCAACTCGTACAACGACATGCAGGACACCAAGTGTGCGATGTATATCGGGTCGAACGCTGCCGAGGCGCATCCGGTGTCGATGCTGCACATGTTGCACGCCAAAGAAACCGGTGCCAAGTTAATCGTCGTCGACCCGCGCTTCACGCGAACGGCGGCTCGCGCAGATGAGTTTGTACGTATTCGCTCCGGCTCCGATATCGCGTTCCTGTTCGGCATGCTGCATCACATTTTCAAGAACGGCTGGGAAGACACCAAGTACATCAATGATCGCGTCTACGGAATGGACAAGATCAAAGCTGAGGTCATGACGAAGTGGACGCCGGACAAGGTCGAAGAAGCGTGCGGCGTGCCTGAAGCACGCATGGCTGAGCTGACCAAAATGTTCGCCACCAACAAGCCGTCCACCATCGTGTGGTGCATGGGCCAAACGCAGCACACCATCGGCAATGCGATTGTGCGCGCCAGCTGCATCCTGCAATTGGCGCTTGGCAACATTGGCGTGTCTGGCGGCGGTGCCAACATTTTCCGTGGTCACGACAATGTTCAGGGTGCCACCGACGTCGGCCCGAATCCTGATTCACTGCCCGGTTACTACGGCATTGCAACGGGCGCATGGAAGCATTGGTCAACCGTGTGGGGCGTTGATTACGAATGGTTGAAGAAGCAATTTGCTTCGCAGACCATGATGGAAAAACCCGGCATGACCGTGTCGCGCTGGATCGACGGTGTGCTTGATCCGAACGAGACGATTGATCAGGATTCGAACCTTAAAGCCATCCTGTTCTGGGGCCACGCGCCCAACTCGCAAACGCGCGGGCCAGAGATGAAAAAGGCGATGGAAAAAGTGGAGATGATGGTCATCATCGACCCGTATCCAACCGCTTCCGCCGCGATGCCAGATCGTAAAGATGGCGTGTATCTGCTGCCAGCCTGCACGCAATTTGAAACCAGCGGTTCAGCCACTGCTTCGAACCGTTCATTGCAATGGCGTGAGCGCGTTATTACGCCGCTGTTCGAGTCGCAAACCGATCATGCGATCATGTATGCGTTCGCCAAAAAATTCGGCTTCGAAAAAGAGTTCGCCAAGAACTGCAAGATCGTTACACCGGATGGCGCCAAAAAGTGGGAAGAGCCTGAAGTCGAGAGCATTCTTCGCGAGATCAACAAAGGCACGTGGACGATTGGCTACACCGGGCAATCGCCGGAGCGCTTGAAGCTTCACATGAAGCACATGAACACGTTTGATCCGAAAACGCTTAAGGCCAATGGCGGCCCGTGCGACGGCGATTATTTCGGTTTGCCGTGGCCGTGCTACGGCACGCCGGAGATGAAGCATCCGGGCTCGCCGAACCTGTACGACACGTCGAAACATGTGATGGAAGGCGGCGGTAATTTCCGCGCTAATTTTGGCGTGGAGCGCGAAGGCATTTCGTTGCTGGCAGAAGACGGATCGCATTCAAAGGGTGCTGATCTCACCACCGGCTACCCCGAGCTGGATCACGTGCTGCTCAAAAAATTGGGTTGGTGGGACGAGCTGACCGATGCCGAGAAAAAAGGTGCGGAAGGCAAGAATTGGAAGACCGATTTGACGGGCGGACAGATGCGCGTGTTCATGAAAAATCACGGCTGCCATCCGTTTGGAAATGCCAAAGCACGCGCCGTGGTGTGGAATTTTCCTGACGCTATCCCGCAGCATCGTGAACCGCTGTATGGCAACAACGCAGCGTTGACCGCAAAGTACCCAACGCATGCGGACAAAGGCGGCGCTTTCTGGCGCGTTAAAACGCTCTACAAATCGGTGCAGGACAAAGCTATTGCGGACAAGGTTTACGAGAAGTTTCCGCTCGTGCTCACGTCCGGTCGTTTGGTCGAATACGAAGGCGGCGGCGAAGAAACTCGCTCCAACCCGTGGCTCGCAGAGTTGCAGCAAGAGAACTTTATCGAGATCAATACCAAAGACGCCAATGATCGCGGTGTTCGTAACAACGAATACGTGTGGGTTAAGGCGGCAACCGGTGCACAGATCAAAGTCAAAGCGATGGTCACTGAGCGCGTGGGGCCCGGTGTGACGTTTATCCCGTTCCACTTTTCTGGTTGGTGGCAGGGCAAAGATTTGCTCGAAAAATATCCAGACGGGTCTGCGCCCATCGTGCGCGGCGAGTCGGTTAACGTGGCGACTACCTACGGTTACGACTCGGTGACAATGATGCAAGAAACCAAGACTACGGTCTGTCAGGTCACGCGATTCGACGCGGCGTAAGAAAGATAAGGAGCACACCATGGCACGAATGAAGTTTATTTGTGACGCCGAGCGCTGCATCGAATGCAACGGCTGCGTCACTGCCTGTAAAAACGAGCACGATGTCCCGTGGGGCGTGAATCGCCGCCGCGTTGTCACGTTGAACGACGGCATCGTGGGTGCGGAGCGCTCAATCTCGGTGGCCTGCATGCACTGCTCAGACGCGCCGTGCATGGCCGTGTGCCCGGTCAACTGCTTCTACAAAACCGAGGACGGCGTCGTATTGCACGACAAAGACTTGTGCATTGGTTGCGGTTACTGCTTTTACGCGTGTCCCTTCGGCGCGCCGCAGTTTCCACAAGCGGGTGCATTCGGCGTACGTGGCAAGATGGACAAGTGCACCTTCTGCGCGGGCGGCCCGGAGAAAGACAATTCGAAGGCCGAACACGAAAAGTACGGTCGCAATCGTTTGTCCGAAGGCAAACTGCCCGCCTGTGCCGAAATGTGTTCGACCAAAGCGCTACTTGCCGGTGATGGCGACGTGCTGTCCGACATTTACCGTGAACGCGTGATGCGTCGTGGTCGTGGTGGTGACCTGTGGGGCCACGCGACGGCTTACGGTCGTCCTGACACCAAGGCAACAGCGCCTGCCGCGCTATCCATTCCGCAAAAATCATGAGTAAGCTATTGATGGCCCTCGCGGCGGTGGCGCTAGTGGCTGGTTGTGGCGAGCAACCACAAACCATCAGTGCAAAGCCGGGCACCTCGGCCGCGAAAGCGGACGACTTGCCCTACGGCGAGGGCAAGCCATTTGCTGACCGCAACGCATGGCAGCTTCAGCTTCGTGCCCGCGCGGACAATCAGAACGAATACAAGCGTGTCAACTAATCGCAGTAGTCTCAGCGATAGGAGCAAACTATGAAACGCCTATTTGCGTTGATCGCCACATTGTTTATTGCAACGCTCGCGCCGGCACAGCAGAGCAGCGGCCCGGTCGCCTCCCCCGCTGATCTTGCAAAGCTTGAACAGCAACGATCAGTCACGCAGCCGTACAACAACGCGCCGATCTGGCAAAGCGCGCGCGGCGCGGTCGAAGGCTACACCAGCATCCCTGCGCCGGAAGCGGGTGTGTTGATTCAAGACGGCGGTCAAAATTGGCGCGCCCTGCGCAACGGTTGGTTCTCGGTTATCGGTGGCTGGGCAATCGTTGTCATGATGCTCGTTATTGGCGGTTTCTACGCGTGGAAAGGCACCGTGCAGCTGCACGATTCGCCGACCGGCCGGATGATCGAACGCTTCACATTGCTGGAACGCATGGCGCATTGGGGCACGGCGATTTCGTTCTCAGTGCTGGCGATTTCTGGGTTGATTCTTGCCTTCGGCAAGACACTGTTGATCCCGGTGATCGGCTTCACGCTGTTCTCATGGCTCGCAGCGCTCTCGAAAAACCTGCACAACTTTCTCGGCCCGCTGTTTATCGTCAGCTGCATCATCACTTTCGTGATTTTTATGCGTGACAATATGCCGAAGGCCGTTGATTTCAAGTGGATTGCGAGTTTTGGCGGCTTGATCAGTGGCAAACATATACCCAGCGAGAAATTTAATGCCGGCGAAAAGATTTGGTTCTGGGGTGGCCTCATGGTGCTCGGTCTTGTGGTCGGTGCGTCGGGGCTGGTCCTCAACTTCCCGAATTTCGGGCAGACCCGCGCCACGATGCAGCTCGCGAATCTGGTGCATTTGACCGGATCCACGCTGTTCATGCTCGGTGCGCTCGGACACATCTACATGGGCACGCTTGGCATGGCTGGTGCGCTTGACGCGATGAAAACGGGCGTGGTCGACGAGTCATGGGCCAAAGAGCACCACGAAATTTGGTACGACGAACAACTCAAAGCGGGCAACGTCGGCTCCGCCAACAAAACGGTCGCGCCTAGCGCGAGCGCGGCGCAGCCGGTAGCCCTTGGAGGACACGATTGATGAAACTTAATGCATGGTTAGCGCTGATTGCGGGCAGCATTGTCACCACACTGGCGATTGCCAAGCTCCCCGCTGCGCCGCCACCCACCGACGAGCAAAAAGCGAAAGCCGCCGAGGCCAAAGAAAAAGCGGCGGATACCGCCAAGAAAGACGCGACCGACCTAGGACGCTACCAAGACAAGAGCGCCGAGCAATACTTTCGCGACATGAAAACAGCCGTTAAGACGGTGCCCGTGGCGACTTGGGTGCCCCCGCCACCGGTGATCCCGCCAGCCGCCGCACAGCCCTCCTCATCCGAGTCGCTGGGCCAAAAACAGAGCGCCGCGCCGAAAACGCAAGACACCTCAAGCCCAGGTGCCGCAAAGGGCGCAACCGGCGCGACTAACGCTAAGCCCACGCCCGTAAAAGGCTGAGGAACCTGCGCTTAACGATTGCTGCGGCTGCGCTAGAATTCAAAGCTCGGAGAGGTGGCAGAGTGGTTGAATGTACCGGTCTCGAAAACCGGAAGGGTCGCAAGGCCCTCGAGGGTTCGAATCCCTCCCTCTCCGCCAGTTTTGCCGGGCATTTTTCGCCAGAACATCTTGCGGATGCGCGCCGTGCCAAACAATCATCGCCTGCTGCTGACCTCCCGGCCTACGGGCATTCCTGGCGCGGATAATTTCACCGCTGATACCGTTCCCGCACGCGCACCCGCCGCCGGCGAAGTGCTGCTCGAAACCACTTATCTCTCGCTGGATCCCGCCATGCGTTCGTGGATGAGCGAAGGCACGTCCTACAAACAGGGCATCCCGCTGGGCGAGGTCATGATGGGCGGCGGCATCGCACGCGTGCTGGAAAGCCGTGATGCGAATTTCGCGCCCGGCGATCAGG
>JAYSRA010000174.1:0-16912 GCA_043721275.1 Burkholderiales bacterium | reverse complement strand
ACCGCAGACCTCGCAGAATCTTCAATGGCTTGACTCCGTACGAAATACACTTCGCTCCACCGCGCTCGCCGACAGTTCGTACTTAAACGCAGCAAATATGCACATAGCCCCGGCGTAGCGGACATTACAGCCAAAAGGCGTAGTAAAAAAATGGAGGCCGGAACACGTAAAGATTCGCAAATCTTCACCCGCCAAAAACGCTTTGAGCGCCGCTTAAAGCGCCGTCAACTTCGCATACTCAAGCGCCAACCGCTTGATGCCGTGATCGACAAAATTCACTTCGACCTGCACGTTTTTTCCACTGCCGTCGGCGTTAATAATTACGCCGTGACCGAACTTCGCGTGTGACACTTGCTGCCCAATTCGGAAGCCTGAGTCGGTGCGCGTGCTGCTTCCAATCGAGGACGCAAACGTTGACACATTGCGATCTGAATAGTCACCCGATAACGGCGCATGCGGCTCCATCGCCAGTAGATTTTTTGGTTTCGCCGAGAGCCATTTCAAAAGCTCAGTCGGTACCTCATCGAGAAAACGCGACGGCACGTTGTAGCGCGTCTGCCCATGCAGCATGCGCATTTGCGCGTAGCTGAAATGCAGCCGCTTGCGCGCGCGCGTAATCGCCACATACATCAAGCGGCGCTCTTCTTCCAGCCCGCCGTCATCGTTCAACGAGTTGTCATGGGGGAAGAGGCCTTCCTCCAGCCCCGTCATGAACACGTAGTCGAACTCCAAGCCCTTCGACGAATGCACCGTCATCATTTGCAACGCTGCACGGCCTTCTGCCGCCTGAGTATCGCCCGCTTCAAGCGAGGCATGCGCGAGAAACGCGCTCACCGGATCGTCACTTTCCGAAATCGTGCCGTCGAAATTTTCAACGTGCACCACACCACCCGTTTCGCGCAAAAAATTGTCTGCTGCGCTGATCAATTCTTCCAAGTTTTCAACGCGATCTTGCCCGTCTTTGTCAGCCGCATACAACGCCTTCAACGTGCTCGCATCAAGCAGGTGACGAACGATTTCCGGCAGCGCCAAACCCTTGGTCGCAATGCGCATGCCTTCGATCAACCCGATGAACTGCGCCATCGCCACATGCGCCCGCGAGCCTGCGCCACCCGCACACGCGGCCTGCCACAACGTCACGCCGGTGGCGGTTGCGACCTGTTGCAAATTCTCGATGGATTTGGCACCGATGCCGCGCGGCGGAAAGTTCACCACGCGCAGCAACGCGTTGTCGTCTTCAGGGTTGTTGATCAAGCGCAAATACGCCATCGCATGCTTGACCTCGGCGCGCTCAAAAAAGCGCAGCCCGCCATACACGCGATACGGAATGCCCGCGTTAAACAAGCCATGCTCAAACACGCGCGATTGCGCATTGGAGCGATACAAAATCGCGATGTCGTCGAGCGGCACACCGTCGTTCATCGCCGCCTTCACGCTGTCCAGCACGAAGCTCGCTTCTTCGCCGTCACTGTAGCCCTGAAAAACACGAATCGGCTCACCGTGGCCCTGATCGGTCCATAGCTCTTTGCCGAGCCGCCCGTTGTTGTTGCGAATCAGCGCGTTGGCGGCTTCAAGAATGCTGCCGTCGCTGCGATAATTTTGCTCAAGTTTGATGATTTTTGCCGGTGCAAAATCATGCTCAAAACGCTGCATGTTGGCGACTTTCGCGCCGCGAAATCCGTAGATCGATTGGTCGTCGTCACCGACTGCGAGCACCGCCGTGTTGGGGCCCGCCAGCAGCCGCAACCACTTGTATTGCAGCGTATTGGTGTCTTGAAATTCGTCGACCAGAATGTAGCGAAAGCGCGCGTTGTAATGCTCGCGTAGCGCCTCGAATTTTGAGAGCACCTCATAGCAGCGCAGCATCAGCTCGGCAAAGTCCACCACGCCTTCGCGTTGACAGGTGGCCTCGTACAGTTGATACAGCTCGACTTGCTTGCGCGTGTATTCATCAAATGCTTCAACGTGGTTCGGACGCAAGCATTCTTCTTTGGCGCTGGAGATAAACCACGACAACTGCTTCGGCGGAAACTTTTCGTCGTCGATATTGTTTTGTTTCATGATGCGCTTGATGAGCGACAACTGCTCTTGCGTGTCCATAATGGTGAACGTTTGCGGCAGGTTCGCCTCACGCCAGTGCATGCGCAAAAAACGATTGCACAAGCCGTGAAACGTGCCCATCCACATGGTGCGCACGTTCACCTGCACCATCGACGAGAGGCGCGTCAGCATCTCCTTTGCGGCCTTGTTGGTGAAGGTCACCGCCAACACGCCGGACGGGCTCACTTGGCCGGTCGTGAGCAGCCATGCAATGCGCGTGGTGAGCACCCGCGTTTTGCCCGAGCCCGCACCGGCAAGGATCAGGGCGGACGTGTGGGGAAGGGTGACGGCCGTGAGTTGCGGCTCGTTTAAATTCGCGAGTAACTTTGAAGACATAGGGTCATTGTAGGAGGCGCTCTGTCCAGACCGATGTGCCGAAAAATACGGGTCAGTGCAGAGCCCCTAGAGGGTGGTTGGCGTCAGGCGCGCCGAAAAATTTTGTTGTACGCAGCAACAACGATGCGTTTCACCCGTCGCTTGACCACGCGACCGACGCGCCATGGCCAGCTAGCGCGGATCGCGTCCAACCACAAATCTTTCCACGGAATAAACCAGCGATAAAACGTCGCGAACCAACGCAATTGCATCAGCGCAGGTTGAGTCAAATTAAACAGCCGCGCCACCACTGCGGTGCCCAGCACTTTGGCAGCAATAATGACGATCACACCGAGCGTGCCTTGGCCCTGCGCGATGAGCCACAGCGCGGCAAGTTTGATGGGAAACAACAGCACCGTTGGCAGCGCAAACAGCACCAGCGCAGCCCACGGCGGCAGGCGACGTATGGCGGTCTCCATCGCGCGCCACAGCGGGCGACGGGCCAGCCAATCGAAAACATGCGACAGCGTCTCCCAGCCCCAGTCGTAGAAGAGCACGAGGAGCGCGAGCGGCAGTTGTAAGAGGCGAATTAAAAATTGCAGCATGGGCGCAATGTAGCGCGTGCCCTCTGGTTTGGGCCGCTGGCGGAGCGACAGGCGACGAGCCACGGAATCGCGTCGATAGAATTGCGGACATGCCACCTGATCTCGTTTCTCCCGACCTGCCGCGCAACGGGCACCCCGTAGCGGCTGCGCCCAATACCGAGCTGTCGGCCTTTGTGCCGTCGTTTCGCGCCTCTGCCCCCTACATCCACGCCTTTCGCGGCAAAACGTTTGTGGTGGCGTTTGGCGGCGAAGTGGTGGCTGACGACACCTTCCCCAATTTCATCGCCGACATGAACTTGTTGGCAAGCCTGGGCATACGCTTGGTGCTGGTGCACGGCGCGCGTCCGCAGGTGGAAAAATTGTTGGCGCAGCGCGGCATGGAGAGCCGCTATCACAAAGGCATTCGCGTCACCGACGAATCGCAGCTCGGCAGCGTGATCGGTGCCAGCGCACGCGCCCGTGCTCGCATCGAAGCGGCGTTGTCGATGGCCCCGCGCACCGCCGCGGTCACGCCAATCCACAACCGCGTCACCGGCGGCAATTTCGTGGTCGCCAAACCTATCGGTGTGGTGGACGGCGTTGACATGAAATACAGCGGCGAGGTGCGTCGCGTCGACGCGCAAGCGATCAACGATTGCCTGAAAGACGGTGACATCGTGTTGATGTCCACGCTCGGCTATTCCACGTCGGGCGACACGTTTAACTTGACGGTGGAAGAGGTGGCCACACAAACCGCCATCGCGCTTAAGGCGTCAAAGCTGATCTTTTTGCTCGATACGCCGGGCGTAATGGATGTGGCCGGTGCGGTCATCTCCACGCTTTATACGCGGGACGCTTTGGTGATTTCCGGCAAGGCTGCGCAAGCCTCCGACGTGCAATATTTTTTGCCCGCTGCCGTGCGCGCCTGCCAGAAAGGCGTGGGTCGCGCGCACTTGATCGGGCGCAAGCTTGACGGCGCGATTTTGCAGGAACTTTTCACGCGCGACGGCGTGGGCACCATGATCTCGGTCGATAGCCTCGACAACCTGCGGCCGGCCACCATCAACGACGTGGGCGCGCTGCTCTCAATCATCGAGCCGCTGGAGCGGCAGGGCGTGCTGGTGGCGCGTCCACGCTCGCTGATCGAGCGCGAAGTAGAGCGTTTTTTTCTTGCCGAACACGACGGGCAAATCGTCGGCTGCGCGGCGTTGTACCCGTTTCCTGAAGCGAACAAAGCGGAGCTGGCATGCCTGGCGGTGAGCCCCGATTATCGTCGCGAGGGTTACGGTGAGCGACTCATGAAGGCCATCGAAAACGAAGCAAAATCGCAGGGAATCAACACCCTGTTTGTGCTTACTACGCGCACCGCGCATTGGTTTATTGAGCGCGGTTTTACAACGGCAAAATTTACTGATTTACCTGAGAAGAAACAGGCGCTTTATAACTTTGAGCGGGCGTCACAGGTTTACGTCAAAACCCTGTAGGAGCGGCGTTGCCGCGACCTACGCTTCCGCTCCCATCCGATCACTAGAAAGTAATTTATGGCACGCACCGTTCAATGCATCAAACTAGGCCGCGAAGCCGACGGCCTTGATTTCGCGCCGTATCCGGGCGAACTCGGCAAGAAGATTTATGAGAGCGTGAGCAAAGAAGCGTGGGCAGGCTGGCTCAAGCATCAAACCATGCTCATCAACGAAAACCGCCTAGGACTCGCCGATCCAAAAGCGCGAAAATATCTTGCCGAGCAGATGGATAAATATTTCTTCTCGGGCGGCGGCGAAACCGCAAGCGGTTACGTTCCACCTGCAAAGTAAGCAACGCAGCATGGTCATCCTGAGCACCGCGAAGGATCGGGTGGCTAACGCTTCAGGCTATCGCTGTACACACCAAGCGCTGATTTCAGCAGCCGGTCCTTCGCTTCGCTCAGGATGACAATGCTATGAACGCCATCTCCCGCTTCCCCGTCCCCGAGATCAAAGACATTCCGGAAGACCTGCGCATGCGCATGCTGGGTGTGCAAGAAAAAGCCGGCTTCATCCCGAACGTTTTCCTCACGCTAGCGCATCGCCCTGACGAATGCCGCGCTTTCTTCGCGTATCACGACGCGCTGATGCTCAAAGAATCACCGGCACTGAACAAGGCCGAGCGCGAGATGATTGTGGTTGCCACCAGTGGAGCGAACGACTGCGTGTACTGCGTCGTGGCGCACGGCGCGATACTGCGCGTGTACACAAAAAATCCGCGCATCGCTGACCAAGTAGCCATCAATCACCGCAAGGCTGAGATCACGCCCAAGCAGCGCGCCATGCTCGACTTTGCACTCAAGGTGTGCCTGCATTCAAACGAGATTGACGAGTCGGATTTTGCAGCATTACGTGAACACGGTTTCACCGAAGACGACATCTGGGACATAGGCTCGATCACCGCCTTTTTCGGCATGAGCAATCGTTTGGCGAACATGAGCAGTATGCGGCCGAATGATGAGTTTTATTTGATGGGGCGGGTGGCGAGGGTTAAGTAGCCGTTTTGTCCCCTCTCCCCTCGCGCAAGAGGGTTAGGGTGAGGGGGCGCATTCCGCGTCAGGCATCTGTCCACGGATCGTAAAGCCGCAGTCCCGCAATATCCGCAAAGTCACGCACATTGCGAGTGGCCAAAATCAAGTCATACGTGAGCGCAGTCGCTGCCAGCAGGCTGTCGATGACGGGCAGTGGTCGCGGTGTCTGCGCGATCATGCGTCCCCAGCGATCTGCAACGTGCATATCAATCGCGTGGATGCGCGATTCGAATCGCGGCACTAGCTGATTGACTAACCAAGATTCAAGCTTGTGTTTGTGCTTGGCATCTTTCGCGCTTTCTATGCCTTTGCGCAACTCGCCAAGCGTGAGCGTGCTGAGGAAACACTGCGAAGGATTGAGCGCTGCAATACGTTCGAGCGCCACAAGATTGGCGTTTCGCTTCAGCGGTTCTGACACCACGTTGGTGTCGAGCAGAAACCCCACCGTTAGTCGAGCGAAATGTCGCGCGGCAGACTTTTATCGCGCGTGAAATCGAGATCAAGTCCGTATAGCGGCGATGCCTGTAAAAACTCAACCAGATTTTGCTTTGGCGCTTGAAGCCGTTGATATTCAGCCATCGAAATCACCACCGCTGCAGGCTCGCCACGCACCGTAATTTCCTGCGGTTCGGTGGCGGCGAGGCGAACTACTTCGCTCAATTTAGCTTTGGCTTCTTGAAATTGCCATACTGACATGGTTGTGCTCCTTGACTGGTCAGACTAGTCGCTATTGTAGCAATATGATAGTCGGCAACGTGTCTGACCACAGAACTAAACGATTGACTGCCGAGCGCGTAGTGCGTAGCGGGCGTTGGAGAGTTTTTCAAAAGCCTCGCGCAACAGCGTCTGGTCGTAGCTTTCTTGTTGTGCAGCTTTTTCGACCAGCTCGGGCGGATACGATTTGCCGCACGAGTTCCAAAATCGTTGCGTGAAATCCGTAAACCAAACCAGCGTCTTCGAGTTGCTACAGTGATTCCGAGCTTGCCGGTACGCGACTCCAGCTTCGTCTGCCGCCTCTTTCTCCGCACGCACGGCGCCTGCAACCCACCTCGCGCGTCCTTTCGCGGTGTGGCGCGCGCGCAGTCGACTCGCCGCGGCGCACGATGGCAGACAAAGCGCGCGATTGGCAAATTGGATGACGTGTCGCTTTGTCGACCCTTCTAGCGCGCGTCGGCAATAGTGCTTTAGCAGCGAAATATCTTTTTGGGCGATCAATCGAAGTTGATCAATAAATTGCTCGCTGAAGTTTCCGGTTGCAAGCCGATTTCCGATCACAAGCGCTAAGCGAGCTACTTTACTTTTTGAGATTTCAAGGTGTTTTAATTTACGGCACAGAAGCGCTCGGGCATGGTTGTGTCCAAACCCTGTTGATTCGTTGCAAATGAAAGAAACAACGATTTCAATGTCGGACTCCACGAGCATATCAACACGACTTCGCCAATTTCGCAAATCGGCTTCATAAGGCCTTGAAAACGCATCTTGCCAAGTCGCAGGCGACTTGGCGGTCCACAAAAAGCTACGACGTTTATTACGTGTCCAATGCTCCATGCGCTACGCGCCAACGATCTCCGCAATCGCGCGTTCGGTCCTTGCCAATCCATCGTCAATATCCGCATCGGTAATATTCAACGCCGGTGCAAAGCGCAAAATATTGTTGTTGCCTGCGGTCAAAAAAACTACGCCGTTGCGATGGCCGGACTTCATGAATTCGCCTGCGCGGTTGTCGTATTTTTTGACTAATTCGCAGCCTAGCCACAGGCCTTCGCCGCGCACGTCGGCAAACACGTTGTGCTTTTTATTGATGGCTTTGAATCCGTCGCGCATGCGCTTTTCCGCGACCAGCACGCGCTTCAAAAATGCTTCGTTGTTGACGATGTCGAGCACGGTTTCAGCGACTGCTGCGCCTAGCGGATTGCCGCCGTAGGTGGTGCCGTGGGTGCCCGGTTGCATGACCTCGGCGATGGCGTGGGTGGTGATGAAACAGGCGATGGGAAAGCCGCCGCCGATGCCTTTGGCGCTGGTCAAAATGTCGGGCGTTATGCCCTTGCGCATATAGCTGTAGAGCGAGCCGGTGCGGCCCACGCCGCTTTGCACTTCATCAAAAATCAACAGCGCTTTGTGCTTGTCGCACAGCTCGCGCGCGGCGTTCAAAAACGCGGGTGAGCCGGGGAACATGCCGCCTTCGCCCTGCATCGGCTCCAGGATGATGCACGCTACGTCGTCATCCATCACGGCGCGCAGTGCGTCCACATCGTTGTACGCAATGTGGGTGATGCCGGCAGGCACCGGGCCCATGCCTTTGGTGTACTTGGCGCTGCCGCCGGTGGACACGGCGAGCCAGGTGCGGCCGTGGAATGAATTGGTGGTGGAAATGATGCGGTGCTTTTGCTCGCCGTGATGGGTGCTGGCAAATTTACGCGCCGTTTTCAGCGCACCTTCGATAGCCTCAGCGCCGCTGTTGCACAGAAATACGCGATCAGCAAAGGTGGCGGCGGTGAGCTTTTTGGCGAAGCGCATCGCGGGCTCGTTGACCATGTAATTGCTGATGTGCCACATGCGATCGGCCTGCGCTTTAAGCGCCGCGTTCAGCGCCGGATGGCAATGGCCAAGCGAGAGCACGGCCACGCCGCCCGCGAGATCAACGTAGTCCTTGCCCTCCGTATCCCAAATGCGCGACCCCAACGCGCGCACCGGCACAAACTGCGCCGGCACGTAGGTTTGAAACATCACCTCATCAAACGTTGCTCGCGACACACGCATGCCTTCGACTTCGCGAATGTGTGCGGACGGTGCAATGTTGGATTGAGTTCTGATCGGGTCGAGCATCGGGATCCTGGTTACCTCGCGGTTAGTGTGACGTTAATGTTTGTGATCGTGATCGTGGCCGTGATCATGGTCATGGTCATGATCATGGTCGGCAGCTTTCGCCGCTTTTTCTGCGGGCGCATGCGCACTCATGCCGTTACAGGCGGTGACCATGATTTCTACTTTGTATTCTGGCTTCGCGAGCTTCGCCTCAACCGTGGCGCGAGCGGGTGGCATGCCCTCGGGCACCCAGGCGTCCCACGCTTCGTTCATCTGCGCGAAGGCGCTGATGTCGGCGAGATAAATGGTGGCCGTGAGGATGCTTTTTTTGGTGGCACCGCCGTCTTCGAGCAGCTCATCAATCTGCTTGAGGATTTGCTCGGTTTGACCTTTCACGTCGGCCGTGGGGTCAGACGCGACTTGCCCGGCGAGATACAAAAAGCCGTGGTACGTGACCATTTCAGAGAGACGTTTACCAACGCCATAGCGACGAATCATGCGGTGCTCCAGTTCAAAACGATTAATAAGAATTTCACTGATTTTAAGGGCCACAAATAAAAACGGCTGCCGGGGGAGGGCAGCCGTCGCGCACTTGGGTGCGGTCAGAGTCAGAGCGTCGGGAGGGGAGGCCCTTGGCTCGTCAGGTTGTGTTGTCGCCACTGTCGGCAGTCAGACCGGCCGCGCTAGGGGGGAAGCCTTCGCGCGGTGCCACAGGCCCGCACACAGGGGGAGGAGGTGCGGGCCGTAACCGGGATGACGCTAACGTCTGCGCTTCTTGGTTATCTCAAAAAAATTAGCGACGCGGTCCGCCGGTATCAGGTGCCAGATTCACTTGCACGCGCATTGTGGGGCCTGGGTCATACGCCATGCGGGTCGTGTAGTCGCGGCCTTGGTAGCGGTAGGCCACGTTGTAACCGGTGACTTCGTCGCGGTTGTCGTAGACAGTGGTGCAGCGTTGCACGTTGCGCGTTTCGGGGATGTAATCAACGCGAGTGGGTGCCGCCGCATACGCCGGTTGACCGGCAGGCGGACTGTTCTCGATCTGATTGCCGATCAATCCACCGGCCACCACGCCGACACCGGTGCCGACGTCGCGACCGCCCGATGAGCGACCGAACTGGTGACCGACCACGCCGCCGATGATGGCCCCGATGACGGTGCCTGCGCCGATGGTGCGTTCACCGGATGGCGCTGGCTGGCGATAGCCCGCCTCGACGTAGCCTGAGCCTTGCGACGGCACCACGCGGTCGGTGGTGACCGTTTCGTTGATGCATTCTTGACGCGGCACGTTGTTCCGCTCATAAATCGGCTGTGCGGACAGCACTTGGGCGGTGTCGCTGTAGTTCTGGGCCATCGCGCTGGTGAGCGCGGTGACTGCGAAGGCGGCGGCGAAAATTCGTTTCATTGAAAAACTCCTTTGAAAAACGCGGCGTGGGTTTCAGGCGTCGCGTGAAAAATTGGACAGGTCTGCGGCAAAAACGTGCCCTGAGCGTCGTCGGTTGACGCGGGTTTGGAGTGATTGGTCTACCTACAGCTTTATGCTGAAACCCAGGTTGTATTGGGGCTGAACGAATAAAATGCTTAATATCGACTATTAGTAAAAGCAGCGTTTAGCCCAAGTAAAATGGGCGTTTCAAGAAAAAGTTGTTACTCGCCAAGCGCTGCGTGCGAGCCTTGATCGACGCGTCGGTAAAAGTTTTAAAACTCAACCCGTCGCCACCGGGCGCGAGCTGTCGCTGCACCATTCGCTCCAACTGCCCGCATACAGCCTGCTGCCGCTTAAACCGGCGTGCTCCATGGCAATCATGTTGGCAAGCGCTGACACGCCGCTGCCGCATTGATGAATCAATTGGTCGGGCGCGCGGCCTGCCAGAATCACCTCAAACTCGCGCTTTAATTCGTCGGCGGGTTTGAATACGCCGTCGCGCAAATTGTTCGGGAACGCGCGATTGAATGCACCGGGAATGTGTCCAGCCACCGGATCCACCGGCTCCACCTCGCCGCGATAACGCTCCGCGGCGCGGGCGTCAAGAATGCGCTGCGTTGGCTCCGTCAACGCCGTGAGTGTTTGCGCCGCAGTGAGCCGCATGTGATCGCGGGGTGACGCGCTGAACGTGGTGGCACTTCGCGTGTTAACGGTGGTTTCAACGGCGCGGCCTTCTTGTTGCCATTGCGCGATACCGCCGTCAAGCACGCGCACATCGTCATGCCCTACCCAACGCAGCATCCACCACAGCCGCCCGACAAACATCGCGCTGCCCTGATCGTACACAACTACCGAGCTTCGATTGTTGATGCCCTTCGCGCCAAGCGTCGCCGCGAAGTTCTCAGCGGTCGGCAGCGGATGACGACCATTTTTTCCGCTCTTCAAGCCCGATAAATCTTCATCGATTGATAGGTAAATCGCACCGGGAATGTGCCCCGCAGCATACGCGTCTCGTCCGATGGACGGGTTCATCAAATCGTGTCGCGTATCGACGATGACCAAGTTGGCGGCATCGTTAATCAGCGCAGCGAGTTCGGTGGTGGAAATGAGCGGAGATGCCATAAAAATTTTCGATGCCTTTCGGTGCATTTAGGTGCATGTAGCGATTTGTCGACTCATTTAGTTGCAGCGTTGAGCTGCCCGCAATGGGCCACGCGGGCTGCTCGCCATGTCCAACCACACGCAACATTATTGTCACATTCAACCAGTACGCTCATGCGCAACATCGGCGCGCAACACCATAGCGCAGCAGATATGCGTTGATCGTTTTTTTTGCGCCATAGCTTACTACTATGCCATTGGCATTCAACTTGCTAAACTCAGGTGCTTGTACGTACAAAAGTATCTCCAAGGTCTTCGCCCATGATTTCTAGAATTTTTTCAGCGCGACCCGAACGTATGATCTGGCTCGCGGTGCTGATGGGCGCGACGTTGACGTCAACTATCGCCGCAGCACAGCTGGCGTGCCCGTTCAACGTGTCCGGTGGCACCGGTGCTCGCTTCACGGTCGACGGCGTGTTGTTGAGTCGCTACGCGGGCACCTTGCGTGGCGGTGCACTCACCACGGGCGTGCTGCCGATTGGCGGCGACGTTTCCGCCATTGAAACGACGATCCGCAATAACGCCAGCACCCGGCTCGATCTTGATGGAGATCGCGTGTTTACGGCTAATGACGCGCTCATCGCGGCGCGGTATTTGGCGGGCTTTGATTCATCGCGATGGCTGGTCGGCATCACCCTCTCCACGCAGGCAACGCGCCGCACCGCTGACGAGATTCGCGCCTACATCGCCCAAGGCTGTCCGCTGGCGTCGGTATCAGCACAGGCTGACGCCGCGCGTTTTTTAACGCAAGCCACCTTCGGGCCGACCATCGCCGCCATTGATACGATGGTGAACACCGCACAAACCCCCGCGCAGTGGATGGACGGTCAGCTCGCGTTGCCGCTGCACGTTCCGTCGCACTGGAAATACGTGGTGATTGACAAAGGCCCGTACGGCAATAGCGCGTTCATCAACTCGGTGATGGAGAGCTTTTGGTTGCAGGCGGTGCGCGGCTCGGATCAGCTGCGCCAGCGCACCGTATTTGCCCTGTCGCAATTGTTCGTGGTGTCAACGGTCAATAGCGCGGTGGACATTCAAGAAGACGCGCACGCGAGCTACCTTGACATGCTTTCGCGCAACGCGTTCGGCAATTTCCGCACGCTACTTGAAGAGGTCACGCTGCATCCAACAATGGCGGTGTATCTATCGTGGCGACAAAACGAAAAAGAGGTGCCCGGTGGCCGCCAGCCGGACGAAAATTACGCCCGCGAAGTGATGCAGTTGTTCACCATCGGACTGTGGCAATTGAACATCGACGGCACGCGACGGCTTGATCCGGCAACCGGCCTGGCCATTCCGACCTACGGCCAGAGCGACATCAAAGGCATGGCGCGCGTGCTCACCGGATGGAACTGGGGGCAAACGCCAGGTGAGCCGGGCTACGACCCGGATAATTTTGGGTACCCACCGGTTCGCTGGGACTTGCCGCTTGCGCCTTACCCAGCCTTTCACTCCACGAGTGAAAAGCGTTTGATAAACGGCGTAGTGATCGCGCCGCAAAGCGTGAGCGATCCGCGCGCGAGCATGAAGGTGGCGCTCGACACCTTGTTTAATCACCCGAACGTGGGCCCGTTTATCGGCAGTCAGCTCATCAAACGCTTCGTGATGAGTAACCCAAGTCCGGCGTACGTCACGCGCGTGGCCACTGCGTTTAATAACAACGGTGCTGGCGTGCGCGGTGACATGAAAGCCGTGCTGCGCGCCGTGCTGCTTGACCCCGAGGCACGCAGCAACACCATTGCGGCGGGGCCCACCGCCGGCAAGCTGCGCGAGCCTATCGTTCGCTATGCCAACTTCATGCGCGCGTTTGACGTGAAGTCGCAAGCGCCGATTATTTACACGCTGTGGAATCTTGAAGACCCGGTGAACAGCTTGGGGCAAAACCCGCTGCGCTCCCCGTCGGTGTTCAACTGGTATCGACCCGATTACGCGCCACCCGGTGCCATCCTCGCGCAGGCGCTGGTGGCCCCCGAATTTCAAATCACCCATGAGACCACCGTCACCGGCTACTCGAATTTCATTACCTACGTTGCCGAAAATAGCACCGACCGCGTTCGCACCATCATGTCGCAGTACGGGCCAATTAATGAATATCTCGCGGGTGACGTAAGCGCCGAGCTTGCTATGGCGGGCGACCCTGATGCGCTCATCGATCGCCTGAATTTGCTGCTGCTGCATGGTCGCATCACCCCCGCGCTGCGTGCCACGGTCAAGCTCGCCGTCAACAATATTGATCTCACCAGCAATCGTGGTCGCGACACCCGGGTGGCCACCGCCACCGCACTGATCATGGCCAGCCCGCAATTTGTGGTGCAAAAGTAGAACAGCAGGTCAACCCGTATGAGCAACATTAATCACCACCTCGGTCGCCGCGCTTTTCTAAAACGCAGCGCCGCTCTCTCGGCGCTGTCCGGCGGATCGTTTCTCGGCAATCTCGCCATGATGAACGAAGCCGCCGCCCAAACCGCCAGCGATTACAAAGCGCTGGTCTGCGTTTTTTTATTGGGCGGCAACGACCACAGCAACACCATCGTACCGACCCCTATGCCGCTGTACAACGCCTACGTTGGCGCACGTGGCGGCGTATCGCTTGCCAGAGCAAGTTTGTTGCCGATTACGCCTTCGGCCACAGCCATCGGCGCCTATCTGGGGCCGACGCTCGGATTGCATCCAAGCCTCACCGGTGTGAAAAGTTTGTTCGATGCGGGCAAGTGCGCAGTCATCGCGAACGTCGCCACGCTGGTGCAGCCCACCACTAAAACTCAGTACCAAAACGGCGTGCTGTTGCCCGCACAACTGTTCTCGCATTCCGACCAACAAAACTCGTGGCAAACTGGGCTGCCCGATTCGCCGTCGGCAACTGGCTGGTTAGGTCGCGCAGCTGATGTGATGATGAGTCAGAACGGCGCAAGCCCGGTGTCAATGTGCATGTCCCTTGGCGGCAACAACATGATCCAGGCCGGTGCCAACGTGGTGCAGTATCAGTTAACCAATCAAGGGTCGGTGCAAATCAAAGCTATCTCGCCGCAGGAGGGGCTGCACGGCAACGTGGCCAACGCCGCCTTGTTGACGCAAGTCATTGAAGAGAGTGGCAGCAACAATTTGTTTGAAAATGAGTACGCCAAAATCGTCAAGCGCTCGATCACTGCGGACAACTCGGTGCGCGGCGCGCTGACCGGTGTCGCCGAATACACCGCGGCTTTCGTTGCGGGCAATCCGCTGGCGGCACAGCTCAATCTCGTCGCCAGAATGATCGCGGCGCGTAGCGCGCTCGGGCACAAGCGGCAGATTTTCTACGTCACGTTAGGTGGCTTCGATTTTCATTCGGCGCTGCTGAACGATCAAGCCGGGCGGCTTGGGTTTGTGTCGTCCGCAATGGAGGCGTTCTACAACGCAACGGCTGCCTTGGGCGTGTCAAACGATGTCACCACGTTCACCGCATCGGATTTTGGTCGCGCACTTTTGGCCAATGGCGATGGTTCAGATCACGGCTGGGGCGGCCATCATTTCGTGGTCGGCGGCGCGGTCAAGGGCGGGCGCTTGTATGGCCGCTATCCCGACACGCTGCTGGGTAGTGCGGACGATGTCGGCGAAGGCCGGTTGTTGCCATCAACCTCAGTGGACGAATACGCAGCGGCGCTTGCGCGTTGGTATGGCATCACCGACTTTACAACGGTGTTGCCGCATCTGAGCCGATTCAACAATTACAACATGGCGTTTTTGTAGCGCAGTGCGGCAATCAAAACGGCGCGTCTTGGTCTGAAGCCGCACGTGCCGCGCGCGGACTTTCGAAGTCAAAAGCAATGTCGTCGTCGTGCTCGCTAAGGTCGGTCGGATGTTGCAAATTTTCTTGATTCGTTACCGAAACGGCGGCAATTACGGTGCTCGCAGCGGCCCTCACCGGGCGCACAAATTCACGTGACTTTGCCGGTATGGGCACCGCTGTTGGAGCGGCGATTTCCGCCGCGGGTGCCCGACGTGCGCCCAGCGCCAGAATGCCCACGCCTTGCATCTGCGCGGGCAAGGTCACGGTGTGAGCGCGCGGAAACAGGCCGCCGTCCTCGATTTGTGCGCGCAGTTGTCGCAACTCTGATTCGGCTTCTTCGTCAGAAATTCCGTCATCAAGTTCGCTATCGCGATGGGTGATCAGTCGCGACACCTCAGAGGCAAATTCAGTCTCCCTAAATTGCTCTAGCAACGCGCCGACGTTCGGCTCATCCGGAAAACGTATGGCCACATCAACCACCGCCTGCAACAACCGCAACACCTGCGGCGGATTATTCGCGTCGGGCAGTTGCATGTCGACCAGATACATCGCAAGCTTTGGACGACCGAGGATTCGCCTTGCGCAGGCGAGCACGCGTTGCGTGGCCGGATCGGTGCGCGGAATGGGTGGACGGCGCGCGACGTAGCGCGTGCGCGGGCCATCGTCATCGGCATCCTGCGTCTCCTGCGGCTTGACTTTAATCGGCGGCAACAACGTGTGCGCAGCGATGTTTACGTCCCCCTCCAGCACCTTTGCCAGCACTTCGCGCATCATCGGTGCGCTCACCAACTCCAAATGCAATCGCGCTGCTGCTGCACGACCCGCTTTGGCCTCGGCGCTGTCGCCCGCGTGACGCACGTTCAACTCACGAATCCAGTATTCAGACAACGGCAACGCGTTGGCAACCATTGCCTCAAACGCGGCCTGCCCGAACTCGCGCACGTAACTGTCCGGGTCGTGATCGGCGGGTAAAAACAAAAAGCGTACCTGCTTGCCGTCCCGCAGCGCGGGCAACGCGTTCTCTAGCGCGCGCCAAGCGGCGCGAAGACCTGCCGAGTCGCCATCGAAGCTGAACACCACTTCATCAGCCAAGCGCAACAAGCGCTGCGTGTGCGCCTCAGTAGTCGCCGTGCCGAGCGTGGCAACGACATACTCAATGCCGTATTGCGCCAGCGCCACCACATCCATGTAGCCCTCAACCACCAGCACGCGATTGATTTTGCGGATCGCGGCCTGTGCCTGAAACAGGCCGTACAGCTCACGGCCTTTGCTGAAAATCGGCGTCTCGGGCGAGTTCAAATATTTGGGTCCGCCACCGTCATCCTTGCTGCCGAGAATACGTCCACCAAAGCCGATCACCGCGCCCTGTTGATTAAGAATCGGGAACATCACGCGTTCACGAAAACGGTCGTAGCGCTTGCCGCCGTCGCCGGTCACAATCAGTCCTGCGGTCTCGAGCAACGGGTTGTCGGCATAGTCGGCAAACGCTTCGGCCAACGGCTGCCAGCCGGCCGGTGCCCAGCCCAGATGAAAGCGCCGCGCCACGTCGCCACTCACGCCGCGCTTCTTGAAATATTCAATGGCTATCGGGGAGTTTTTGAGTTGCTGTTTATAAAACCCCGCCGCAGTGATCATCATGTCGAACAAGCCACCGGCCTGCGGGTCGGCCGGCCGCGTGTTGTCGTTCGGCACCGTCAAGCCCAAGTTTTGCGCGAGCTCTTCCACCGCATCAGGGAAGGTTTTGCCCGCGTACTCCATCAAAAAAGTAATCGCTGAGCCGTGCGCGCCGCAGCCGAAGCAGTGGTAGAACTGCTTGGTGGGGCTCACTGAAAATGAAGGCGATTTTTCTTTATGAAACGGGCAGCAGGCCTGATAGTTCTGCCCCGCTTTTTTAAGCGGCACCAAGCGGTCAATCACCTCGACCACGTCGACACGAGAAAGCAGCTGGGCAATAAAATCATTTGGGATCACCCCACTATTATCCCGCGCCATGCATGCGCCACATGGGTTAACGTTGCGTGGCTGTTGCCGCTTCGTGACGGGCAGGCTACATTGTCAACATCGTAAACAGGGACGCAGCGATGGGATTTTTTGATTTTCTTTTGAAGGCGCTCGGCAGAAAGCCTGCCGCGACTGCGGCCTCGGTGGCCGATGCCGCGCCGTCCGACCGGCGACGCAAGCCACGCAAAACGGTGCCACCG
>JAYSRA010000173.1:0-5890 GCA_043721275.1 Burkholderiales bacterium | reverse complement strand
CCGAGACCGGAATCGAACCGGTACGCCCGCTATTCACGAAAGCGGCGGATTTTAAGTCCGCTGTGTCTACCAATTCCACCACTCGGGCAATGGACTGACTTCGTGAATTCTAGCGGTCAGTGTGATTGCCGATTTGTGGGTGCGGTGATTAGTGCTGCGCGTTGCCGAGCAGAAACAATGTCGGCGCTTTAATGATGAAACGGCTGCGGTCGGCGTCCGTCCACGCGCTCGCCGCTTTGGAGCAAATGGTTTCGCCTTCCGCACCCAAGTTTTGAGCGATGCAGATGTGGGTGTTGCCGCTGACAACGTCGCTGAGGGCGGCGAGCATCGCGGCGTTGCGGTACGGTGTTTCTATGAAGATTTGCGTGCTGCCTGTGGTTTGAACCTGGCGGTCGAGGCCTCGCAATGCCGCGTCGCGTTCAAACGATTTGCTCGGCAGGTAGCCGTGAAATGCGAAGTGTTGGCCCTCGAAGCCGCTGGCCATGAGGCCGAGCAACACCGACGACGGGCCAACCAGCGGCACCACTGTCGCGCCCACACGGTGCGCGAGCGCGACGAACACGGCACCCGGATCGGCCATGCCGGGGCAACCTGCATCGGAGATGACGCCCACGTCTATGCCCGCTTTAAGCCACGCGGCACATTGCGCTGCAGCCTCTGGCAACGGGTCGCAAGCGGCGATGCAGATGTCGGCAATCACGCGGTCGGGCGAGAGCGTTTTCAGAAAGGCGCGTGCGACTTTGGGCGTTTCGACGATGAAGTGATTGAGCGTCTGGGCGAGGGCGATGCTGCGGGCGGGCAGCACGTGCGAAGGCGCGGCAACACCTAGCAGATTGGGCACCAGATACAGTGTGCCGGTCATAGCGCGCGCAACTCAATCAAAAAATCGGTCAAGCGGAGCAGCGGCAGGCCGATGATGGCGGTCGGGTCGTCGCTAATCACCGCTTGCAATAACGCGATGCCGGCCGTTTCTACTTTCACGGCGCCTGCGGCATCAAACGGCTGCTCGCGGTTGAGATAGGCGATCAATGTGGCGTCAGGCACCGTGCGATAGGTGATTTCGGTGTTGACCACGTCGATCAACGGGTCACGGTTGGGCGAGAGCACGCAAAGTGCTGTGTAGCAATGAATGGTGCGGCCTTGGCAGCGCTTGAGCTGATCGAGTGCGGTCGCGAAATCGCCTGGTTTTGACAGGGCAACGCCGTCCAAGTCCAGCACTTGGTCTGAGCCGATAACGATGGCGGTTCGATGGCGTTCTGCCACCACGCGCGCCTTGGCCAGCGCCAGTCTTCGGCAATTGGCGAGTGGCGATTCACCAGCGATTTGCGTCTCGTCGACATCCGGTGTGTCGACAGAAAACGGCAGCCCAAGACGCTCAAGCAGCTCGCGGCGATAGCGGGACGTGGACGCTAGGACGAGTGGACTGGACATAAAACGAGCGGTTAAGATGGTGCATCCCGCCGAAATTAGCTATAATCGTGGGCTTTCGTGTTTGCAGCTAACTGTCTGACTTTCAAGGCTTTTAAAGCACCGAAGTGCGATCAAAACGTCTTGACCCAAACAGCAGGCAAAGTGAAGAATCGAGTTGGTAGCGGCAGTGGCAAATAAGGATAACAAGCAAATCACCGAAGCGGACTGGAAATTTCGCCAGAACGCCGCACAATTTGCCCGTCAAGGATATTCGATTGCCGGGGTCATCCCGATTGCCTTGCTCGAAAGATCGTCTGATGGCGATGTGAAAGTCGGCGATCTGTCGGGCTCGGTACGCTGTGTTGAAAAATCAGTGTCGACACGATCAGGTTTTGTGGTGGTTGCTAGCGGGTCGGTGGGCTTGACCTGCCAGTCATGCAGCGCGGAATTTGATTTGCCTATCAACTCGCAATCAACGATTTATGTGGCGCATGACGCAGCCGAGTTAGCGAGCTGGGAAGACGAAGCGTTTGAGTGCATTGAGGGCAACGAGAAAACCTCGGCACTTGAATTGGTAGAAGATGAATTGTTGCTCGCGGTGCCGTTCATTCCGCGATGCGAAAAGTGCGAAGCGTTAATCACGCCGCAAGCAACTGAGTTTAATTAGTTACACACGTTACGCAATAAAGTTAGGAGCCCATCATGGCCGTTCAGCAAAATAAAAAATCACCTTCCAAGCGCGGTATGCACCGTGCGCACAGCGCGTTAGAGACGCCGCATTTGGCCATCGAGCCGACCACCGGTGAGGTGCATCGTCGTCACCACATCAGCCCGAACGGTTTCTACCGCGGTCAAAAAGTCGTTCAGACCAAAGCTGACGAATAAATTTCGTCGGTTCGTCTACGCTCATGGGTGCGAGCACAGTGCGCATTGCCATTGACGTCGACGGCGGCGACCACGGCGCGGCAGTTACGCTGCCCGCTGCTGCCCGGTTTCTAGCGAAGCGAGTTGACGCGCACTTGGTGCTCGTTGGCCTAGAGTCGTCTCTGGCGCTAGCCAGCAAGTTCATCAACGCCGCCGACCTAGGCCGCATCACGAAAGTGACGGCCACCGAAGTAGTGGGCATGGACGAATCCCCTGCGCTCACGCTCAAAAACAAAAAAAATTCCAGCCTGCGTCTCGCGTTAAACGCGGTGAAAGACGGTCAGGCGGACGCCTGCGTTAGCGCGGGCAACACCGGTGCGCTGATGGCCACGGCGCGCTTCGTACTTAAAACATTGCCGGGTATTGACCGGCCCGCCATCGCCGGTTTTTTCCCCACGCACACCGGTCACAGTCGCGAAGGCGACGGGGGCGCGCTGGTGCTCGACCTCGGCGCAAACGTGGATTGCTCGGCTGAACACCTTCGACAATTTGCCATCATGGGCGCATCGTTGTCGTCCGCGCTCACCGGTAATGCCCGTCCAACGGTTGCGCTGCTCAACATCGGTGAAGAAGAAATCAAAGGCAACGAACTGGTCAAGGATGCGGCTGAACTGATTCGCGCCACTGATCTCAATTTCGTGGGCAACGTCGAAGGCACCGATGTGTTTCGCGGCAAGGTTGACGTGGTCGTTTGCGATGGATTTGTTGGCAACGTGGCGCTTAAATCGGCCGAGGGTATCGCCAATTTAATGTCGCAGATGTTGCGCGAAGAGTTCTCGCGTGATGCGCTGGCGAAGATGAGCGCTGCGGTGGCCTACCCGGTATTGAAGCGATTTAAAGCGCGCATGGATCCATCGCAACACAACGGCGCAACGCTACTTGGCCTGCGCGGCATCGTGGTGAAAAGTCATGGCGGCGCCGATGTAATCGGTTTTGCCACCGCCATCGAGCGCGCGTTTGAGGAGGCGCGCCACGATCTGATCGCTGAGCTGACCGAGCGCGTCGCCGCACTGAACATCAACACGCCGCAATTCTCCTCGAAAGTTGCCAACAGTTAGGCCCCGTTCGGTAACGTTTGCCGTGCGTTTCTGATTCCGTCCTATTGCTGATTAAATGGCGTCAACCGGCAGTCATTGCGCATCTCTCGTGTTCAGCAAAATTATTTCAACCGGAAGCTATCTTCCGGAAAAAATCCTCACCAATGACGACCTGTCGAAATTTGTCGACACGTCGGACGAATGGATTCGCACCCGCTCCGGCATTCGTTCGCGACACATCGCGGCGGACGGTGAAGAGACTAGCGACTTAGCCGCAGCCGCAGCCAATAGCGCCTTGCAAGCAGCGGGGCTCACCGCATCCGACATCGATTTGCTGATTGTGGCGACCACCACGCCGGACGTGATTTTTCCGAGCACCGCTTGTATCGTGCAAGACAAAATAGGTGCGAATAAAGCCGCCGCGTTTGACATTCAAGCGGTGTGTTCCGGCTTTGTTTATGCGCTGTCGGTGGCCGACAAAATGGTCGCGAGTGGCGCGCATAAGAACGCGTTGATCATCGGTGCTGAAATTTATTCGCGCATCTTGAATTGGCAGGATCGCAGCACCTGCGTGCTGTTCGGCGACGGCGCGGGCGCAGTGGTTTTGACGCAATCTTTGAGCCCCGGAATTCTCGCCACCAAGCTGCACGCCGACGGCAGTCGCCGCAACATTTTGAACGTACCGGGTCATGTGAGGAACGGTGTCGTCTACGGCGACCCGCACGTGCACATGGACGGCCCGGCCGTGTTCAAAATGGCGGTGAACGTGATGGCTGAGGTGTGCAACGAGACGCTCGCGATGGCCAACATGACCGCCGCCGACATCGACTGGTTGGTGCCGCATCAAGCCAACGTTCGCATCATCGACGCCACAGGCCGTCGCCTCGGCGTTCCGCCCGAGAAAACCATCGTCACCGTGCAAGGGCAGGGCAACACGTCCGCCGCGTCGATCCCGCTGGCGCTCGACACCGCCGTGCGCGATGGCCGCATCAAGCCCGGAGATCTTGTGCAAACCGTGGCCGTAGGCGGCGGATTCACGTGGGGCAGCGCGCTGATTCGCTGGTAATGGATGGATCCGAACTGTCAAACAACTTTTGGCTGAAACGCCCATTCCGTTGGGGCACAACGCTTATCTGGCCGTAAATCGACCAGTCACGTTTTATGCATGCGTGCCTCATAAAACGGGGCTTCCAAGCTAAAGCTGAAAGCAAAAAAAGCTATCCGAATGGTGCATCCCACGATCGGCACAAGGTGCCGATCCAAAACTGTTCGGTTTGTATCGTTCGCCCTGCGCTTGGTCGTTGGTTAGGTGGATTAGCACCAAGGCTTCGACGAGCTCAGCCTGAACGGAAGCTGAACAAATTTCGCTTAAGCGAACGGTATCGCATGTGCGCCAGAGTGCGCACCTCCAGGCAGATCAGTCGGAGCGGCGTTGGGTGCATTGGTGCGCGTTTTGATGCGCACCCTACGTCACTTGCCCGCGCTGTCGTGGTGCCGAGCGACGCCGAGTCGTCGCCTACATTGCTAGGGCGTCAGCGCTCCGATGTTGGCCTCGCCCGTCGCTGCGGATATGCCGGGCACCCCGGCGATTAGCGCCTGCGGGGGCGGCGGGTGTTGTCACCTGACCCGGAAAAGTTAACGCTGCCAGGGTCGAAAACGCGCACACCAAAGCGGTCGCTGATCACGCCGATCGTGTTGAGCGTGTGCGCGGCGTTCTGGGATCGGATGTAGAGCGTTGTTACGGTGATTGCGACGGTGGCGTTGATGGTGCTGGCGGTGGCGCTGGTGAATTGGTCGTGAATGTTGTGGGTGACTGCGTGTCCATCGAGCGTGATCGCCCACTGTGATCTGAGAGCCGCCTGCGTCGGGGCCGAAGACAATGCCGACGAGGGCTACCGCGCCCAGCTTGGCGTTCGCGGTGACGACGCTGTTGAATTGCACCGTGTCACCCGCGACAGGAGCGCCGGAAGGCGACCAGTTGCCAGTCGAGCCGGAGCCCGAGGCGGGCCCGACCCACGTTTTGTAACCGCCCACGCAGCAGGCGCCAGCCCCGCAAAAAGCAAAGCCGCCGCCGCACCGAGAGCCATGATCCGCCGCAATTGATGCGATCCGAACGTAACGCCCCCGTCTGTCTTAGCAATATCCACCGGACGGTACCGCAGGCGCGGCTTGGCGAGCAATTTTTTTGTTAACTGCCAGCCCCGAATCGTGGGGCGTAACCCAAGTGACTGGGGCAGCGATTTGGTCACACATTAAGGTTTTGAATCAGCGAAATCGCACGCTGACTTCGGCAAGTGCGGCGAAGACTGAATGGGGCTCGAAGCCCATTCAGTGCGCCTGTGACTGAGGCATTACCGACAGGCAAATAGCCAACAGATTTTTGCTGAAACGCTTGTTTTACTTGGGCTAAAGGCTAACTTTGCTGAGTTAAACCACGAACAGTCGAACTTAGGTTTTGGGAGGGATGAAGAGAAGCGTTGCGCTACCCTTTGGTTTCTTGAAGACGAAAGGACGGTGTT
>JAYSRA010000172.1:0-51435 GCA_043721275.1 Burkholderiales bacterium | reverse complement strand
GCTGCCGAGATTGCTCCATGCTGCCGTCGCCTCCAAGCCTCATCCGCTATCCCAGATACGGCTTCCGGAGCCAGCTTGCTAATCAGGTATCGACTTTATGGTAATTTGACCTTTAGCCCAAGTGTGAAAAACGTTTCAAGGAATAGCTGTATGCCGTGCCAGCGACCAAAACCAAAGGTAAACCGATTTGCTTCGCCCAAGGCGAGCCGCGCCACCGCCCTCGTGCGCCGAGCCGTGCCGCCGGTACAATTCTTTAATGTATGTTGAGCAACACGACAGCCGTGGCCCCGCCGCTACGCGCTTGGTAGACACCGATAGCGCGGGTATCTCCGCAAATCTTGGCGTCGCTGCCGTCGCTGCGGTCGACGCTACGCCGTTGGCGGTGCGATTGCGAGCCAGTCTCGCGGCAGAATTCGACCTGCTTGATCACAAATTGCGCGCCTCGCTCGACTCGGACGTGGCGCTGGTGCGCTCGATTTCGGAATACATCGTGTCGGGCGGCGGCAAACGGCTGCGGCCAATGCTGGTGTTCATTTCGGCACAGGCATTGGGGGCCGACACCCGGTCCGAGTTGGTGGTTAATCTCGCCGCCACGGTCGAGCTGATTCACACCGCGACGCTCTTGCACGATGACGTGGTCGACGAATCCGCACTGCGCCGCGGTCGCGCCACCGCCAACGCGGAATTCGGCAACGCGGCGAGTGTTTTGGTCGGCGATTTTCTGTACAGCCGCGCGTTTCAGATGATGGTGGGCACCGGCAAAATGCGCGTGTTGGCGCTGTTGTCGGAGGCAACCAATCGCATCGCTGAGGGTGAGGTAATGCAGCTGATGGCGCTCGGCAATCTTAGTCTGACCGAGGCCGATTACATGCGCGTGATTGAGGCGAAAACGGCCAAGCTTTTCGAGGCCGCCGGTGCGCTCGGGGCCATCGCGGCGGGTGCTCAAGCAGCGCAGGAGCGCGCGCTCGCAGAATATGCGCGGCGCTTGGGCGTGGCGTTTCAAATCGCCGATGATGTGCTCGATTACCGGGGCGACGTAAACACGCTCGGCAAGAGCTTAGGCGACGATCTCGCCGAAGGAAAACTCACGCTGCCGATCATCATCACGTTGCAACGTGGCAGCGAAAATGGCAAGGCGCTTTTGCGCTCGATGTTGACCAAACCGCACGCGATATTGCCCGGCCAATTTCGCGACGTGATGGCCGCGCTTGAAGAATGCGGCGCGTTGGATGAGAGCCTTGCGCGCGCCGAACGCGAGGCAGATGCTGCAGCCGCTGAAATCGCGTTTTTGCCCGAGAGCAACGCGAAAAAGTGGATGCTGGAGTTGTGTGCTTACGCCGTGCGGCGTAACGCTTGATCCATCAGCTTTCGCCTGAACGCCTTATTGATATAGGGCTACCGGTGCATTTTAGGTGTAATCGACTAAGCGTTAAAAATGCGGCTAGCCCCAGCGTTGTGGCGGTTTCAGCGAAAAGTTGTTGACCCAATTAAGACGCCAATTGCTGCTCTAAATCATGCAGCACTCGGTAGCACGGCAACACTTTCGCCACGCTCGCATTCGGCTCACGAGCTTCGCGAATCGCTGCGAAAAATTCCCGGTCTTGCAGCTCAATGCCGTTCATCGAAACCGCGACTTGGCTCACGTCAATCCTCTCGTCTTTACCGTCGAATAAATCGTCGTAGCGCGCGAGGTAAGTGCCGGTGTCACCGATGTAGCGGAAGAAGGTCCCGAGCGGGCCGTCGTTGTTGAAGCTCAAAGACAACGTGCAGATCGCGCCGGTGCTCGACTGCAACTGAATCGACATATCCATCGCGATGCCCAAAACGGGATGGATCGGCCCTTGCAACGCGTTGGCTTTGACGATGTCGCCACCGGTTTGATAGGCAAACAAATCGACCGTGTGCGCCGCGTGGTGCCACAGCAAATGGTCGGTCCAACTGCGCGCCTGACCGAGTGCGTTCATGTTGGTGCGGCGAAAAAAATAGGTCTGCACATCCAACTGCTGAATGTTGAATTCACCCGCTTTGATTTTGTGATGAACGTACTGATGACTCGGATTGAAACGACGCGTGTGACCACACATCGCAACCAGCCCTGAGCGCTTCGCGAGCGCCACCACTGCCTCCGCGCCCGCGAGCGAATCGGCCAGCGGAATCTCCACCTGCACATGCTTGCCGGCCTTCATGCAGGCCATGCTTTGCTCGGCATGCATCTGCGTCGGCGTACACAAAATCACCGCGTCAACTTCCGCTAACGCGAGGCTGTCCGCGAGGTTAGTGCTGACGTGCCCGATGCCGTAAATCGCTGCGGTCTGTTTGGTTTTTTCGAGATCACGACTGATGAGCGACACCACTTCAACGCCGTCAATCAGCTTGATCGCGTCAAGATGTTTGATGCCGAATGCACCGGCTCCCGCGAGGGCCACTTTGATCGTCATTAGTTGTTCTCCAAAATGAGATGACCGACCGCCGTGTTCGATGCCGGCACATGATAAAAACGGTGACGAACCGTAGGCGGGTTGTCACTCATCGCGCCGCGCGCAATCAGCCACATCACGAGCTCAATGCCTTCCGAGCCCGCTTCGCGCACGTAGTCGATGTGCGGCGTACTGGCGAGGCTATCTGGATCGGCAATCAACTTATCCAAAAACGCGTTGTCCCACTCTCGATTGATGAGCCCGGCGCGCGGGCCTTGCAATTGATGACTCATGCCGCCAGTGCCCCAGATGTGCACGTTGAGCGGCTGATCGTAGGACTCCACCGCCTTGCGAATTGCCTTGCCGAGGTTGTAGCAACGACGGCCCGATGGCACGGGATACTGCACGACATTCACCGCGAAGGGGATCACCGGACAAGGCCACTCCGACGGTTGTCCGCACATCAAAGATAGCGGCACCGTGAGGCCATGATCCACATCCATTTTGTTGACGATGGTCAGATCAAAATCATCCTGAATCACCGATTGCGCAATGTGCGACGCAAGCTCGGGATGCCCTTTCACGACAGGCACCGGACGCGGCCCCCAGCCCTCATCTGCGGGTTTGAATTCATCGGCGCAGGCGATGGCAAACGTCGGAATCATCTCCAACGAAAATGCGGTTGCATGATCGTTGAACACCAAAAAAATAACGTCTGGCGTGTTGTCTTTCATCCACTGTTTGGAGAAATCGTAACCTGCGAAAACCGGCTGCCAATAAGGCTCTGCGGTCTTTCCCAAATCAAGCGCTGCGCCAATGGCCGGGACGTGGGAGGTGAAAACGCTGGCCGTAATGCGCGCATGCGCTTGTGTGTTGTCCGTTTTTGCCATGGTTACAGCCGCCCGTTCGCGGCGGAGCTGCCTTGCGGCTGGTGATGCGCCTGCGCGCTACCGTCCTCACCGATGAAGCGATTACCTTCGACCGAACGCCCGCCAGCAATCATCATGTTGCGATATTCGTCCTCAGTCATGCCGGTCATGCTGCCGGCCATTTGCTGAAAACTTTTGCCATGCGTTGCACCGAGTTTGGCCAGAAAATAAATGTTGCCACCGAGCGAAATGCAGTCGTTCAAATTGCGCGCAAGCACCGCCTGTTTCTGCGCTTCGGTCATCGGAAATTCATCGAGATACGCACGCTCATCAAGCTTGAATCGCTCACGGTTGTCTGCCTTCATGAGTGACATACAAAACTGGTTGAGCTGAAAGCCCTTGCGCGATTGCTCCGCATCAAAAATAGTGGTGCCGGGCACGTCGAGGTACGGCTTATCGAGCGACATCTATCGCTCCTCGGGCCAGTACAGCCGCATCGGGTTGGCCACCAAGAGCTTGCGCTGTAACTCGGGCGTGGTCGCAATATGCGGTATGAAATCGACGAGCAAGCCATCATCCGGCATGTGATCTTTCAAGTTCGGATGCGGCCAATCGGTGCCCCACAGCACGCGATCCGGGAAGGCGTCGACCATGCGTTTGGCGAATGGAATCACGTCACGATAAGCGTGCTGCTCGCCGTTGAGCGCCGCTGGCCCTGACAGCGAAAGCCGCTCTGGGCAGCTCACTTTTGACCACACATTTTTGTGCTCGCGCATGAATTTTTCGAACAACGCAAATTCTGCACTGGCAAAACCTTTGCTCACATCAGGGCGCCCCATGTGATCGACCACCACGGTCGTCGGCAGCGCGGTGAAGAAGTCCCACAACTCGGGCAGATCCGCGGCCTCGAAATAAATCACAACGTGCCAGCCGAGTGGTGCGATGCGGCGTGCGATCGCCAGCAATTCGTCCTTCGGAGTGAAGTCCACCAGACGTTTCACAAAGTTGAATCGAACACCGCGCACGCCTGCTGCATGCATCGACTGCAACTCAGCGTCGGTCACGCTGCGTTTGACGGTGGCAACGCCGCGCGCTCGGCCGTTGCTGTGAATAAGGGCATCAACCATCGCCCGATTGTCCGCGCCATGACACGTGGCCTGCACCACCACATTTCGCGCAAAACCGAGATGATCTCGCAGCGCGTACAACTGCCCCTTAGACGCATCGCACGGCGTGTATTTGCGTTCCGGCGCGAACGGAAATTCGTCGCCCGGGCCGAACACGTGACAGTGCGCATCCACCGCGCCTTCCGGCACTTTGAATGTGGGCCGTGAAGGATTGGCGTACCAGTCCATCCACCCCGGTGTTTTCTCAAAACTCATAACGCTGCCCAGTTAGTCGATATAGCGCAAGCCCGCTTTTTCAAGCGGCTCGCGCATCCGGTACATATCAAGGCCGAGCACGCCCGCTGCGAGCTTGGCGCGCTTTTCAACCTCGAACGCTTCGCGCGCTTCGGCCGCGTCGGCGACCTGGTGCGCCATCAATGCCGGTACCACCACCACGCCGTCAGCGTCGGCAATCACCACGTCGCCAGGATTGACCAACGCGCCTGCACACACGACAGGAATGTTCACCGAACCGAGCGTTGCCTTGATGGTTCCTTTAGCGTGAATGGCACGGCTGAACACCGGGAAATTCATCGCAGTTAAATCGGCCACATCGCGACAACCGCCGTCGATCACAAGCCCCACTGCGCCGCGCGCCACAAACGAGGTGGCGAGTAGGTCACCAAAAAATCCGTCGTCGTTGTCGGTGGTGCATGCGGCCGCCACGACGTCACCTGGTTGCAAAAGCTCTGCCGCAACATGCATCATCCAATTGTCGCCGGGCTGCAGCAACACCGTGACCGCTGCGCCACACATCCGCGCGCCGGTGTAGATCGGACGGAGGTACGGCTTCATCAAACCTGCACGGCCCATCGCTTCGTGAACGGTCGCCACACCGAAGCGTGAAAGTTTGTCCACCGCAGCCGCGTCGGCGCGCACGATGTTGCGTTTGACGACGCCCAAATTGTTCATGCTCATGATCACTTTCCTTTGGCTTTAAGTTGCGCATCGAGCCGCGAAAACACGCGACGTGTGTTGCCCTCGAAGATCGCGTGGCGCGATTCTGCGCTCAAGTGTTCGGCTGCGTCGATGTAGCGTTTAGTGTCGTCGAAATAATGGTCGGTGTACGGATCAATGCCGCGCACCGCGCCGATCATTTCGGAGGCGAACAAAATGTTTTTGATTGGAATCACCGTGGTCAATAAATCGATACCCGGCTGGTGGTACACGCAGGTGTCGAAAAAGATGTTGTGCATCAAATGCTCGTCCAGCGACGGCTTTTTCATCATGTCGGCCAAACCCCGGAAGCGGCCCCAGTGATAGGGTGCAGCGCCGCCGCCGTGCGGAATCAAAAACTTGAGTGTAGGAAAGTCTTTGAACAAATCGCCTTCCAAGCACTGCATGAAGGCGGTGGTATCGGCGTTCAAATAGTGCGCGCCAGTAGTGTGAAAACACGCGTTGCAACTGGTGCTCACGTGGATCATCGCGGGGACGTCGTACTCCACCATTCTTTCGTAAATCGGGTACCACGCGCGATCGGTTAACGGCGGTGAAGTCCAGTGCCCGCCGGACGGATCGGGGTTTAAATTGATGGCGACGTTTCCGTACTCATTGACGCACTTTTCAAGTTCAGGAATGCAAGTTTTTGGATCGACACCGGGGCTTTGCGGCAGCATCGCGGCGGGCACAAAACGGTCGGGGAACAGTTGGCTTACGCGGTAGCAAAGCTCGTTGCAAATCGCGGCCCACGTGGCCGACACATTGAAGTCGCCGATGTGATGCGCCATGAAGCTCGCGCGTGGCGAGAAGATGGTGAGATCGCTGCCGCGCTGGTTCATCAGCTTTAACTGGTTGGCGATGATCGATTCACGCAGCTCGTCGTCGCTTATTTTTAGTTCGCTGACCTTGGGCATCACGGCGGCATCTTTGATGCCGGCGATCTGGCGGTTGCGCCAGTCTTCCAGCGCTTTAGGGGCCGTGGTGTAGTGGCCGTGGCAATCAATGATCATATTTTCGCTTTCTGTTCGATTCGTCGAGCGGCGCTAGATCGCTGTCATCCCATGATGAGTTTTGAGCGCAGCATAGATCGGCGACGCGAACGCCGACAGCAACACGTGCGCCTCGTGACTGCGTTGTGACGCGCCGCACACGCCGCCCGAAAATACGGTGATGATTGCGATTTCAGCGGGTAAATCGCCAATCACCTGAACGCCCGGTGTGTCAATCAACTCGCTCCTTTGCTGGAAGCCAAGCGCCACCTCGCCACGCGCCAGCAGCGCCGCGACCGGCAAACCCGCAGGCGCTCGCCGTAATTTGTTCTGCAGGTCAACCATGATGCCCCAGCGCTCAAACAACGCGATGAGCGCGGTGCCACTCGGGCCCGTGGAATAGCCGATGGAGTCGGCGTTAAGCACGGCGCGCCGCACGTCATCCGCGTTGGCAATGCTCGGCGCAAGCGCACCCGCTTGAACCGCCACGGCGACCTGCGAGCGCAGCAGGTCAACGCAGCTGTCGTTGATGACGTGACCGCTATTGATGAGCTTGGCAATCGCGTCTGATGCGAGAAAAACCAAGTCGAAGGCCTCGCCCGCCTGCACCCGCCGCGCCGCATCAATGCCGCCGACCGACTCAAGCGCGAGGCCGATTCCACCGTTTGCGCTGTGCTCGCGCGCCATCGCAGCAAGCAACTGGCGCGTCGCCATTGAGCAGATGCCAAGCATTGGTGGCACGGGTGCCGTATCACTAAAGTTCATGGCCGCATTTTCGCGCTTTATCAGCGAAACATAAAACGTGCATTGACGGCGCTTTGCGGGCAGCGCGCCTCGTAGGCATGGGTTGCAAACGTAGCGGGCAAAAAAAAATGATGGCGAACCATCATTTTTTTCAGGGCGCGTTGGATCGCGCCGTTGCGGGTCGGAACGCTTATTCCGCGCCCGAACCGGCCGCGGCGCGTGCAGCGTACTCAGCCTGTTTTTCGGCACGACGTGCGGCGCGGTTGCCACCGTCAGCCGCTGGTGTGACCGCTGGGCCTGCGGGCTTGTCGCCGCGACGCTCAGCACGGTTGTCATGCGAGAACTCGGCGCGTGAACCACGCGGCGCTGCGTCCACGCGCGCTGGGCGCTGAAACGGTAAATCATCATGGCCTGCACGATCCGTGCGCTCAACTCGCGGCGCGAATTCACGACGCTGCGTCGGCGCTGCATCAGCATATTCACGACGCGGCGCGGCGCGATCATTGCCGCCCCAAGCTGGACGTGAGTCACGGTCACCCGCGCCGCCACTGAATGCACGATCACCGCCACGATCTGCACGATCATTGAAGGCAGGACGATCAGCGCCAAAACGCGGTGCGCGGTCTTCACGCGGCGCAAAACTGCGCTCGCCACGATCAGCAAAATCGCGACGCGGAGCCGCGTCGCGATTGAAGTTAGAAGCGGATCCAGAGTTGCGATCTTCGCCATACCGCGGACGATCTACCGGCGCACGATCAAATGAACGTGGCGCAGCATCTGTTGCTGGCGCTGGCGCATATGGACGTGGTGCGCGATCAAACGAGCGCTCGCCACCGGAAGCATTGCCGCCACCGTAGCCACCGCTGTTGCCACCACCGAAACCACGACTACCACCGGCATTGCCACGGTCATAACCACCGCGATTGCCGCCACCTGCGTAGCCGCCACCGCCGCCGTAACCACGGCCTGCGCCGCCACCACCGTAGCCGCCACCTGCTGCAGGTGGTTTGTTTTGTGGCTCATGACCGGCAACGACTGCCTCGTCGATACGCTGCTGGGTGAAGCGCTCGATGTTGCGAATTTTGTAACGATCACGGAAGCCCGCGAGCGTGATGGCCAAGCCGCTCTTGCCAGCGCGACCGGTACGACCGATGCGATGGATGTAATCCTCTGGTTTCATCGGCAGGCCATAGTTGATCACGTGGGTGATCGATGGCACATCAATTCCGCGAGCGGCAACGTCGGTGGCGATCAACACTTTGATGGTGCCATCGCGCAGCGATTTCAAACGCCGGGTGCGAATCATTTGTGGCATTGCGCCGTGCAGACCGGCTGCCGCATAACCCGCGCCGCGCAGCTCGTCGGCCAGCTCATCAGTTTCGATTTGAGTGGCGGTAAAAATCACCGCCTGATCCATCGTCTCATCCTGCAAATAATGCTCAAGAATCGCGTTCTTGTGCGTCATGTCGTCGTACCAATGCAAGCGCTGCTCAATGTTTTGATGCGCATCTTGGGCCGTGGCCAACTCGATACGTTTCGGGCTGCGCATCACGGCAGCAGCAAGCTGCATGACGCGTGGCGCGAAGGTTGCCGAGAACATCATGGTGCGTTCGCGACGTTGGGTCGCCACGTGAATGGCTTCGAGATCTTCCGAGAAACCGAGGTCCAACATGCGATCCGCTTCGTCAACTACGAGCGTTTGCACGCAGTCGAGATCGATCTGGCCGTTACGATTTAAGTCAAGCAAACGGCCGGGCGTTGCAACGACCAAGTTCGCGCCGCGAAGATCCATCAACTGTTTGCCGAAAGCGGTGCCACCGACGACGTTAGCGATGCGAATACCGCGTACGAAACGCACGAGGCTGATCGCCTCTTCCGCAACTTGCGCTGCGAGTTCGCGGGTTGGGCACAAAATCAATACGCGTGGCGATGCGCCAGCGCGATGTTTGCGTGCAGCCTGCTCGCCTTTTGACATTGCGGGCGTTTCGAGCAACGCGTGAAGCGCGGGTAACAAAAACGCTGCGGTTTTGCCACTGCCGGTTTGCGAGGAGACCATCCAGTCGCCGCCCGCGAGGGCGTTGGGGATGGTTTGTAATTGAACGGCGGTAGGCTCGGTGTAGCCGAGTTCTGCTACTGCTTGCAGCAACGCAGCATTCAGGTGCAGCGCGGCGAAGCCGGTCAGCGGAGGCAGCTCAACGCCGGTGTCGTCGTCGAGGTTGGAGAAATCTTGAGCATCGCTCATTTGCGACAGCTCGATGGCTGGCGTCGCGTCGACGGTATCGATGCTGTCATGGGTGTCGTGTTGGTTTTGCAAACTCATGTCTATTCTCGCGGCAACACAAAATGCGTAGCCGCGACCTTCATAAAAATTTAGGACGTGTGTTGATCGAATTTGATGACAAACGCGTCGACCAACAAACGGAACATGACTAAAACCCGAATCGCACGCTTTGCAGCTTGCGGGGGCTTCTTTGCGTTCTGCGTCGCTGAACTTTCGCACCTTTCGGTGGGTGTTCAGGGACTATGCGGGGCGATGCACTAATCAGCGAACATTTGATGCTTTCTCAAGCAAGCTTTGTATTTTGTCATGTTGGGACGCAAAAAGATAGTCTGGCACTGAAATTCGCTGGAGTAAGCGCTCCAAGTTAGCGCGCGGGAACGCACAAATTCGGCAAATTGTCCGCATCGATGCGAATGGCCGCACAACGCCAGATGCTCTGCGGGCTGTCATCGTCGGGTATGAACAGCAAATACGCGGTCCCTTTTGCCGTGGCACCCAGTGACAGCGCAAACATGCCGTGCGGCAACATTTTTGGCGCGTACTGATTGAGCGCATCGGGCTGCTCGCTGCTGGCAACTAATGCGCTCATGTCGCTCGGCCCTGGCCAATCACCGCGCTCCGCGTGAAAGCGCTGCGCCGCGCGCTGCAAGTTGAGTGCTGCGAAGTAGGCGAGCCGCACGTCGTCGCGGTTCGGCGTCGCTCGGTTCGGGTCGAAGCTTTGCGCGCCGAGCGCTTGCGTGATCGCGGGCGTGAAGCCCTCGGCCATGTTCGCGGCCAGGCGTTGCGCGAACGTGGCCACAATCGCAAAAAACGCGAGCGTTGCGCCAATGCCGATCAACGCAGGCGACGCAAAAGGCGCGCGCACGCTGACCACCACCGTATCGGTCAGCTTGTCGTGCAGCGCTTGTTTGCGCTCGGTAAAAAACGCCATCAGATAGCCGAGCAGCAGCGCGTAGCTTCCGACCAGTCGCAAGCCGTAGCGCACCGCCGCACGCAGCACGCCCACGGCGGTGACGCCGTCGCTGCGCACCACTTGCAAGCCCATCATGCGCTTGCCAAGCGTGGCGCGGTGTCGTCCGCATTCGCCCCACGCGTAATAAAGCACCGTCAACGCGAAGGTGATGAGCGACAACGTTGTTGCGCTCAGCAGATACCAAGGCGTGGCGTTTTTGAAAAGCAAACCGCGTGCCACAGCAAACAGCGCGAGGAGCAAGAACACGATCATGGCGTCGAGAATCATCGCGACATAGCGCACGCCTAAGGTCGCGTCTTCGGCCCAGTGGGCATCTTCAGCAGCGCCGTGTTTCGCTCGGTCGCGGATGCGTTCGGCATCGCGAACTTGCGCGGCTTCGCGCAAATCCACCGGCGCCTCGCGCAAGATTGCGCTGCTACTTAAGTCGTTGGCGCGCGCCGGTGCGGGCGCGGTGGATTGATTGGACAGGCCTGCCGGTTGTGCAGGCGGTGGAGCGGCACGCTCCGCGTTGGCAGCGGCAAGCGTGGCGTTGTACGCGTTGCGGCGCACACCGTCTTTGAGCGTCAAATACGCCGTCATGATGTCGCTTCGCGCGAGCGCCTGCTCCGGCAAATCCTCTTCGACGCCCTCGGGGCGCAGTCGGTCAAGCGCCGCCAGCCGTCGCTCGCAGCCTTTGCGCACATCGTCAGGCGAGGCGTAATAACTCACGCCAAGTAGCTGGTAATGGCTTGGCGGGGTGGGCGTTGCTGCTGGCGCTGATGTGGTCATAGGCTACGTTTTTTAAGGCTGGCGCTCAGCGCCCATTTGCGGCACGCGCCGAAACAACGGTGCCGCCGACACCACCAGCAGCAACACAGCCAACGGCACCGTAGACACATATCCGACATATTTGAAACCCATCGCGCCGATCACGCCACCGAGCGCGAAGGCTGCGATCAGCGAGGCCAGCACGCGCAGCTTGGCGCGGTTCGCGCGAACCAGCGGGGCTACGGCCTGGCCGGTGCGGTTCCAGTAGACCAGTCGCCCTAATTCAATGCCGAGATCGGTGACCAAGCCGGTGATGTGAGTGGTGCGAATTTCTGCATTAGAAATTTTGGTGACCAGCGCGTTTTGCAGGCCCATCACGTAGCACAACAAAATCGCGGTGAGCGAAACGCTGATGAACTCATGCAACTTCAAGCTCCCGCCGACCAGCCCAAACACCAGCAGTAGCGCGGCTTCCAGCACTAAGGGTGCGGTGTAGGTTGCGCTGGACGCCGTGCGTTTAGCGAAGTTGACCATCAGCGCGGTGGTCATCGCGCCGGTGACGAACGCGGCTAGTGACAGCAGACCGGCAACCGCATGCGCCGCCTTGCCAAGCACTAGATCGTCGGCGGCGGCCGAGACGATGCCGGTCATGTGTGAGGTGTATTGGCCGATGGCCAAAAAGCCGCCCGCGTTGAGCGCACCGGCGACGAAAGTGAGCGCAACACCCAAGTGCAAATTGGCTCGTTGCGACCGCGTTACCGCGGTGAGATTGGCGAGGTAATTAAGCGGCACGGGGCGCGCCGACGAAGGCGAGCAGTAAAGTCACCAACCCAATCAAACTCGCCACCAACGACACGCCGCAAATCACGCCCGCGATCGCGAAATGCTTAAAGCTCAAACCGGGCGGCGGATGCAAATGTTGGTTGGCATTACCCAGCGCGGGCAGCACGCGAAGGATGGTGCGCATGGCGTAGCGCACGCAGCGAAAGTGATTGGTAGGCGATTTCACGAGGCTCAAGTGTAACGACGAGTGATTCAGCTTTTCGATGGAAGCCATATTTTAATTGGGCTAAGCCGCGCAAAGAGCAAAAGTCGATTATTAATATAATCGGCGTCTAGCCTAATTACAACGGCGCTTCCATGCTAAAGCTGATGGTAACGATGATGATAGTTATTTTGCGTGAATCAAAAATTTCCGTCACGGTGATTGCACAGCATCAGCGACTTTTTCGTTTTGGGCTTTTTGTGGAGATGCCAATTGCTACATTCACGCTATGAGTTCGACCCAACACTATGACGCAATCATTATCGGCGCCGGCGCAGCGGGGCTTTTTTGCGCGGCGCGGGCGGGGCAGCGCGGTAGAAATGTGGCGCTGATCGATCACGCGGAAACCATTGGCGAGAAGATTCGCATCTCCGGCGGGGGTCGCTGCAACTTCACCAACTTGCACGCGAGCCCGGCGAACTACCTATCGCAAAATCCACATTTTTGCCGCTCCGCGTTATCGCGTTACACGCCGCAGGATTTCGTTGACTTAGTGAGCAAACACCGCATCGCGTTTCATGAAAAAGCGTTAGGGCAATTGTTTTGCGACGGCTCATCGCAGCAGATTATTGACCTGTTGATGGACGAGTGCGCGCGCGCGAACGTGCGGGTTTTGCACCCGGTGACGGTGGCGTCGATTGCGCGTGATGGCGACTTTCGACTGCACACTTCGGCGGGCGAATTGCGCGCTGACAAGCTGGTGATTGCGACCGGCGGATTGTCGATTCCAGCGACCGGTGCCACCGCGTTTGGGTACGAAGTTGCAAAGCAGTTTCAGGTGCCGTTGACGCCGCTCTCAGCGGGCTTGGTGCCGCTGGCGCTTGACGCGCCAGAGCTTGAACGTTACGGGCTGTTATCGGGCGTGAGCTTTGACACGTTTGCCAGCTGCGACGGCAGCGACGCCGAATTTCGCGAGGCAGCGCTGCTGACCCATCGTGGATTATCCGGCCCTGCGGTGTTGCAAATTTCAAATTACTGGCAACCGGGACATCACGTTGCCTTTGATCTGTTACCGGGGGTGGACGCAGCCGCGTGGATGAACGAACTGCGCGCGCGTCGTCCGGTGATCACGTCATTCGCAAAGGCGCTGACCGAGCATGTGCCACAGCGATTGGCCGACGCGTGGGCGACGGCACACGCGCCAGAAAGCGGCGCAAAAGCCATCAGCAACTGGACGCGCGCTGAACTCGATCACGTGGCGGCACTTTTGAAATCATGGCGGCTGCTGCCGTCCGGCACGTTGGGCTACAAAAAAGCCGAAGTGACGTTGGGCGGCGTCGACACCAAAGCGTTGTCGCAGCAAACGATGGAAGCGAAACACGTGCCGGGCCTTCACTTTATTGGCGAGGTGGTGGATGTCACAGGCTGGCTCGGCGGCTACAACTTTCAGTGGGCGTGGGCCAGCGCTGCGGCCTGTGGAGATGCTTTGTAGGAGCGCGGCGCCAGCCGAGATAAAACCTGGTTGAAGCGCGGTCTATCGCGCCCAGGGGCGCGCTTGCGAGGACATCGAAACGGGGTGCCAACGGGCTAGTGCCAGGGAGTGCGAATCCGGCTTGGCTAGTTGGCGGTAAGCGGTTACGGCTTGGCCGCTGTGGGCGTTTTATCCGCCACGGCCGGCTTGGTCAAAATGAGTTTGTTGGCCTTGGTGACGCGTAGCAAATACGTTTCACCAGCGTGAGCGATTTTTAGTGCTTTGCGACCTGCCGTCAGGTGCTTCAGCGGCACGGTGTCGACGATGTTCGCGGCACTTGGTTGCGAGCGCAGCGCCGGGGCGGCAGCGCGCGAAACTGGGGTTCGAATTTCACCCGCACTGCGCCCCGCTGCAAGCGAGAGCGTGGCGCGCGTTGCATGCGTGGCATGAGCTACATATGGCGCGGGCATGCTTACAAGCGACGCGTTCGAGGCAGGTGCAGGTGCAGGTAATTCGTGGTGATCTGGCATAGTTTGGCAGGCGCTCGAAAAAGTGAACTACGGAGGGCAAACAGTATCAATACAAGTATGTTACTGCAAATGCGAATACTTCGCAATAAGTTTGCTAATATTGTTTTATGAAACGTGGAGTGCGCATTCAAACCCATTTTTTATAAGGACACTCACCCATGCCCAACCCGAAAATTCGCGCAAGTCTCGCGGCGTACAGCGCGCCGGACCGATTGACGTGGATCGTTGAACTCATGAGTCGCTACGCTGCGGAAAAGGCCGACAGTCACGACTGCCCGCGTTTGGCAGCGGCCATCGTTACCCACTTAAAAGCGTTTCTGGCTGACCTGCCCACACACGGACAACTGGCCGACACCGTGTCGCATTGGCTCGACACGTGGGAGCCGTTGATGGAGCGCCATCTGGCCTCGCTACGCGCAGGCGCGCGCCATCCGTTGGTAGATGCGACCAGCGCGCTCGCCGCGCTGGTCACGCGGGCGCGTTACGCGTAAGTCGCTGCGCCGTTGCTGTCGAGCGCGACGGCCTCTGCCGCGTATTTGCTGAGCAGCGCACGACCAATTGCGGCATCGATGCCTGAGAGCCACAGCACTTTGGTGAGCGCGTCAGCGACGGCGCAAAGCGGCGCGATAACGGTGATGGAGGCGTGCTTTTCGGCGTTCGTGTTGCGGCTGCCGACGATGGCTGTTTGCAGCGCGTTGGTGATTTTTTTTGGGTTCGCAACGAAGTAATCGCCGCTCGTCGCGCAGCTTAATTCGCGCAGGTTCGCGATGGCGATGTGCTCGTCGGGATTTGACGGATGGCGCAGTTGAATTTGTTGCTCGGTTTCGCCGAACACATGAAGATCGCCGCCTGCGTTGACCACACCGTTGGTTACACCATGCTCGATGAGCGCAACGGTCGCTGCGTCCACCGCATAGCCTTTGGCGATGCCACCCAAGTCAATCCAGACCGGTTGCAGCACGTGCACGACGTGCGACTCGTCTAGGCGTATGCTGCTTGCGAGCGTTGATTGACTTGGCGCGTCGACTGCGCCATGGGGTTGCGGTAACAAGCCACTGCGAACCAACGACGGCGCAATTGCTGCATTGAAAATGCCTTTGCTGTCACGCTCAATCTGTAGCGCGAGTTGCAGCACGTTCAATGTGTCTTGATCGACTTTCACACGCTCACCTGCGCAACCGCGAGCAATGGCTTGCAAATCGCTCGCCGGCTCATGAAAACTCATGGCGCGGTGGATGTGTACGATTCGCGCGAACGCCGCCTCGGTTGCGGCAACGAACGATGTTTCGTTGTCGCAGGTTGCGCGGATTTCGACCAGCGTGCCGAGTAGCGGCTTGGCTCGCCGACGCTCGCTAATTCAACCGCCCCAAACCATTCAACGCATCGACCGCAAACACAATCCGACGCACGCCATCGGTGACGTGTGTGGCACTCATCGTTGCCCCGCTGACGTTGTTGATGTCCTCACTCACGCGCAATTTATCGCGCTTGTCCTTGCCGAAAAACTGCTTGCGCCATGCGGGCAATCGCACTTCATAGCCGTGGCTTTCGCGATAGGCAAGTATTTCGACTGATCGCAATTTTCCGTTAGGATCAAGGCCCACCGCGTAGTCGATCAAATCAAATTTTCCGATCACGGCATCGACCACGACAATGCCGATGGCCTTGTCGCCCTGCAATGCGGTTAGTGCACGAAAGCGCACCGCGCGGGCCGCAATTCCAGCATCTGCAGGCAGCGCTTTCATCTCGTCTGCGGTGAGCTGAAGCTCGCGCTCCTTGAACGTCGTAGCTTCAGGAAACGCTCGCTTCGCAGCCTCTTGCACCGTTGCATACAGCACCGCGTGCACCGGTGCAATTGCGGTGGATAACGCCGCCACTGGCAACAACGGGAGCCATTGCAAATTTTGCATAATGCTGCAATGCCCACCTAGAACGAGAAGCCGAGGCCCAAGTTAAAGCGGTTGGAATCGGAGACGATTTTGTAGCGCTGATAGTCGGCTTTAATGACGACCGTCGGCGCGATATTGAAATTCAGTCCAGCCGTCCAGATTGATTCGGTGTCGTACGCGTTAACGTTTTGTCCCGGCACGACACCGTCAAAACTGCGACCCGTGTTCACGCGCTCAAAGCGCACAAACGGCGACAGTTTGTAGTCGCCCGACAGGCGGAGTTTGTACGCCGCCTGCGCATACCAGCCGTCAAAGGTTTTCGGCACCAGATACGGCGCGCCAGAAAAAGTTTTGTTCAACGCGCCTGCGCCCGAGATCGTGCCGCGCGCGTATACGGCCGCCAAGTCCCATGCGCCCGGCGTCCATTGCGTGTGCACGTCCCACAGCAGCGTGCGCGCGCTCGGCGTAGCGACACCTGCGGTGCCGTGCCCCGCCTTGCCAGCGGTGAAGCCCGCGCCCATCCGCAGGCCCGGAATGCCGCGCCAATCGGCGGCAGCAAAAAACGACAAATTTTTTGATTTTGCAAACTGTCCTTCTTGATGCAACGTGCGCAGCGGTGACTCGACGCCTTCGCCGTTAAGCGGGTCCCATTTGGTTAGATCAAAACCGGTGGTGATGCCCGCGCTCCACGACACGCCGTTGTCGTGTTCGCCAAACACCTGCACGCCAACTTCGCGTAGCGTCGATGGAATGATCGCGGTTTCAACGGTCGGACGATTCACGCCGTAGAAGGTGTGCGGCTCATGATTTTGATTGATCAAGCCAAGCGGAATCAGGAACAAACCGGCGCGCACGCCGAAATTTTGATTGATGCGATGCTCAACATACACCTGCTCCACCGCTACCTCACCACGATCGCTAGCCGAGGTCACGGCGTGCTCCACTTCAAGCTCGGCAACCACTTTGGTGCGGTCATTAAAGCGATGTTGAAAGCCGGTCACAAAACGACCGACGTCGGTTTGCGTGGCGCTACTATTTTTGCTCGGGCGGCTGTAGCCAATTTCGCCGTAAGCGGTGAGCGTGGTGGCGGGCGCGCCGCTGGCGGAGCCACTCGCGTATGCCGCCGAAGAAGGCGCGGCGGCAGCAACGCTCGCCTGCTGCTCTTTCATCGCTTTGAGTTCAGTTTTTACCTTTTCTAGCTCGGCTGCGAGTTGGTCGAGTCGGCCCATCAGTTGCGCCTCGTTGCTTTGCGCAGAGGCTGCTGCGGAAAGCCCGACCGTCACAGCGAGCGCGACTAGTTTGAGCGTAAACTTTTTGCCGAAGGCGTGCTGAGCGAGCGTAGAAGTCATGATGGATTTATGTGATTAAAAATGTAAAAAAAGTACCTGATTAGTTACCTGCATCGGATGGAAAACTGTCATCCTGAGCATCGCGAAGGATCAGTAGGCACACCACCGTAGGCACGTCGAGCATCGACGTATGCCACCGGATGTTTCGCTTCGCTCAACATGACAGCTTGGGGGCTGGGGTTTCGGTCTGAGGCACGTAACTAATCGGGAAAAAGTATGTCGATTACCCGCTATAACGCAGCGATCCAAACAGCCCCGCAGCTTCACCCTCGGTGCCCGCAGCAAAGTACAGGGCGTTGGTGTCGCCCAAGCTCGCGCCATTGCCAAACATCAAGGCCCACAGGCCGTCAAGCGCGATCACCGCGCCCTCGGGATTGCGCAAAAAATCGATGAAGCGGCCGGTGTCCTGATTGAACGCGGCAATCTTTCCCGCGCCGCCGAAATTACCGACCAGCAAACGATTCAAATGCAAGCCGAAATTAGCAGGCGCGATGGCTACACCCCACGGCGCGTTGAGGCGACCCAGATCATCAAACACGCGCACCAGCTCGCCCGTCATCGTGTATTCAACGACCTTGCCGCGATTGGGGAAACCGCCTGCTTTTTCCTCCGCTGCCGCGTCGAGTGAATCCTCCTCAGACGCAAAAAACTGACGCGCATCAGCGATAAAACCGGCATCATTACGCAGCACTTGGCTCACGCAATACATGACGAACACGCGACCGTTCAGCACGTGAATATTGAACGGCACCGCGTCACCTGGCCTCGCCTTGTTGCCTGCGCCGGGATTTGCGGCGTCGCGCAATTCACCGGTTGCGAACGGATTAGCGAAGCCCTGCGTTGGCACCAACTGCCACTCGCTATTGAACTGGCGAATCTGTGGATCAATACCAAAGTCCGCTGCCCACATCATGTCCCACGTGTCGGTTTTGAAGGCAACACCGAAGAACGACATGCCTTGCTCGGCCCCGTTGAACATCAATTGCGCGGGGCCGTTCACTCGGACCGTGCTGCCGTCAGCGGCACGATCCGTCCAGCCTGAAATCGCGCCAGAGTCGGTAACGAACGCGAACCGCGCGGAGCCGTCGAAGCGCACCTCATCACCGCTATGCATGGCCGTTTGTTGCGTCACGCGAAACAGGTTCGAGTTAATCGGCGCGCCGTTGAAAGCGGTGCCCGTGGTTTTGCCGATGCTGTCCGCGCTGGTCAACGCGTCAGCGCCGGGAACTCCCATTTCAGCTAGCCCGTCTTGAAACAAGCTGCGCAATGCAGGCGTTGCGGACGCGGTGACGTCACCCACAAACTGATACGACTTGCCGCCCGCCGTCACCCAAAAATGCCCACCCGCACCGGCGGGCCGGATGGCAATGCCCCACGCGTCCACCATGTCGACGAAGGTGAAAGCCGCGCCATAGGACGCCTTGCTGGCCGCTAAATTAGTTTGCCGAAACGAGTTACGCAGCGCGAGCGTGGGCACCACGCTGTTGCGCGCCGACGCGAACGACGGCACGAGGGCCGCGCCGCCCGTGGCGAGCGCAGCCAGCATGAGTTCTCGGCGTATTTTTGATGTCATTGCTGTGGGCTCCGGTGTGGTGTGTCGAGCAGATTCGACTGACTCTGCAAACAAGCTTAAAATATACACTAATACGACTTATTCGCATTAACATATGTATGTCAATTACTCTTTCGACGCAAATCAGTTACGCTGCAACGAAGCGCCAAATGAATCGTCACTGCGTCGAAGGACGGGGTTCACGCCGGTGCACGCCGTCGGTTTTGCAAAGTGCCGGGCGTGAGTACCGGCCGAATGTCATTCCAGTGAAGACCGGGGCGGCATGGCGGAAAACACGTGTTGTTTAGCGTTTCCGATGTCCAGTATCTGCACTCGTGCAAAAAATTCATCCACGATCCGCGCGTCGCCCCCAGATGTCAACCATGTCAATAAAAGCCCACACGCTTGTGGCAGATCGCATGCTGCTCCCACGCTGGCAGCGGCTCGCCACGTATGCGACCTTTGCGCTGCTGCTGATTACCGGGGTTGCGTGGTGGGTGTTTGATGCTGGGCGCGGCGAAAATCCATCGATCCCGGTGCAAATTTGGCTGCTGCGGCTGCACGGAATGCTCGCGATGTTGGCCCTGGTGTGTTTGGGCTCGATGTTGACGGTGCACGTTCGCATGGGCTGGGCGCTGCAAAAAAATCGCCTGCTTGGCGCGGCGTTTTTAGCCGCCGTGGTCGCGCTCGCATTGACCGGCTATGCGCTTTATTACGCGATTGGCGACACGATGCGCTCATGGTCGTCATGGATTCATTTTTGCGTGGGCGTGGTGGCACCCGCGTTGCTCGTGCTGCACATCGTGCGCGGGCGTGCAGCGCGACATGCGCGCAGCGCCGCAATCACGCCGCTTAAAAGCAATCGAAGCAGCAGCTTAAGTGGCGAAATAAAAACATGATGACCGTGGACGACTTGCTGATTGGGCAACAGGCCAAAGTTGCGCGCGTGATAGACGTCGATGGCGCCGATGGCAGCACCGATTTAGCCGAGCGGCTCAGCGACATTGGCTTCACGCACGGCGAGACAGTTGCCCTGCTCGCACGCAGCGTGCCCGGCGGCGACCCAATGGTGGTGCGCGTCGGGAACTCGCGCTTTGCGCTCCGCCGCATCGAGGCGCGCTGCATTCATGTGGTCAAAGCATGACAGAGTCGGTCATCCATTTTCATCCGACCGGCGCGTTGATCGCCTTGGTCGGCAACCCGAATTCGGGCAAGTCGGCGTTGTTCAATCGACTCACCGGCAGTCGGCAAAAAGTGGCGAATTACGCGGGTGTGACCGTTGAGCGCAAAGAAGGCCGCTTGGTCACCACAACCGGTCGCGCGCTGCGCATTCTTGATTTGCCCGGCACTTACAGCCTGAACCCACGCTCGCGCGATGAGCGCGTTACGTGTGACGTACTTGCCGGTCGATTCAAAGCGGAGCGACGGCTGGACGTGGTGGTGTGCGTGGTGGACGCGACCAATTTGCGCCGTCACTTGCGCTTGGTGCTCGCGGTGTTGCGGCAGGGCTTGCCGTGCGTGGTGGCGCTCAACATGAGTGACGTTGCAAAGCAGCGCGGCATTCACGTTGATCCCGCAGTGCTGTCCGAGCTGCTCGGCGTGCCGGTGGTTAAAACGATTGCGGTTAAAGCCACCGGCGACAACGCGCTGCGTGGGCTGCTTGATGATGTGGCAGCACTGCGTGCATTACCGCTGCCCGCTGATGTGCACGATGCGTCTGTTGTTGCCAGCAGCGACCATGAAACCGTGGATCGCATTCTGTTCAAAATGGGGCTGAGTGACGTTGCACCGCATACGATGACAGACCTTATTGATCGCGTGGTGTTGCATCCGGTGTTCGGGCCGCTGTTGCTCGCGGTGCTTCTATTTTTGATGTTTCAGAGCGTTTTTTCGTGGGCCGAAATGCCGATGAAAGCGATTAAAGACGCCACCAGTTGAACCGCCACATTGGTCGGCGGCGCGTTGCCGGACGGCTGGATCAAAAGCCTCATCGTTGACGGCGTGATCGCTGGCATCGGCGGCGTGATTGTTTTTTGCCGCAAATTTTGATTCTGTTTTTCTTTATTTTGCTGCTCGAAGAATCGGGCTATTTGCCGCGTGCCGCGTTTCTGCTAGATCGCATTATGGGCAGCGTTGGTTTGTCCGGGCGGTCGTTCATTCCGCTGCTGTCGAGCTTTGCCTGCGCGATACCCGGCATCATCGCGACGCGCACGATTGCTGATCGCCGCGACCGCATCGTCACCATCATGGTGGCGCCGCTGATGACGTGCTCCGCGCGCTTACCGGTATATGCGCTGATCATCGGCGCGTTCATTCCGCAGCGCGACGTGTGGGGCGTGTTTGAGCTGCAAGGCATTGTGCTGTTTGTGCTCTACATCGCGGGAATCGTGGGTGCGATGGGTGTGGCGTGGGTGCTCAAACGCTTCACCACGCAAGGTCGCCTTACGCGACCGCTAATGATGGAGTTGCCCAACTATCACTGGCCCACGGTCTGCGGCATTGCGCTGGGTTTGTGGCAGCGCGTGCTGATTTTTATGCGCCGTGTGGGTGGCGTGATTTTGTTCTTGACCATCGCGCTGTGGTTCCTCGCGAGCTTCCCCGGCGCACCGGTCGGCGCAACAGGGCCGGCCATCGAATACAGCATCGCCGGCATGATCGGCCATGCGTTGCAATACGTACTCGCGCCCATCGGGTTCAACTGGCAAATCAGCATCGCGCTGGTGCCCGGCATGGCTGCACGCGAGGTGGCGGTGAGCTCGCTGGCAACCGTCTATGCGCTCTCGGCGACCGGCGACAACACGGCGCAAGCGCTGAGCCCGCTGATCAGCCAAACGTGGAGCTTGGCCACCGCGTTTTCGCTGTTGGCTTGGTACGTTTTTGCGCCGCAATGTTTGTCAACGCTCGCCACAGTGAAGCGCGAAACCGGCGGCTGGGCGATGCCGATTTTGATGGCGGGATATTTGTTTGCGCTCGCCTATGCAGCGTCGTTTGTGACGTACCGGGTGGCGTTGGCGTTGACCAGCGGATAGTGTGTTTCGCGCGGTTGCAATACGCAAATGTACGATACAGCTTTTTGCTAATCACCCTATTATACATGGGCTAGCTGTTGTTTAAGACGATTATCGACTTTATGCAATTTATGATGCTAGCCCGCGCATAATAAACGTTTCACGCTAAAGCTGTTGCCCCAAAACACGCGACAAAACCTCCCATTTACGCGCTTCATTGGCAATGCAACGACCTCCTCACCGGGAACTTTACGGCGCAAATCTGCACCAAGTCTCATCCCCAAATTCAGGTGTAATGTGTTCATGTCACGCCGCACGCTTTTGTCCACGATTTCCGTTGCCGTCGTCGCCGCAGCCCTCCTCGGCGCGTGCGCATCGCTTGATGATTTTCAGCGTCACGTCATTTTTCGGCCGAGCAAAGATTCGGGCCGCACGCCCGCCGAGTATCAGGCGAAGTTCGACGACGTGTGGCTCAACGTGGCCAACGCGCGAAGCGGTCACAACAAGCTGCATGCATGGTGGATTCCAGCGATTACGGGCCACGCAAATGCGCCCGCCGCGCTGTATTTGCACGGCGCAGGCTTCGGCATTTCGGCCAACCTGCCGCGCATCATGAAGCTGCGCGACGAAGGCTTCTCGGTGCTCGCCATTGACTATCGCGGATTCGGTTTAAGCGACGGCGAATTGCCGTCCGAGGCCACCGCCTACGAGGACGCGGCGGCGGGCTGGAGCGAGCTTGTGCGGCGCGCGCCGAACGCTCCACGCTTCATCTACGGCCACTCGCTCGGCGGCGCGGTGGCCATGGATCTCGCGCACACCACCGCCAAAGATGCAGCCGGTTTGGTGATGGAGAGCAGCTTCACCAGCGTGCGTGAAATGCAGCAGTACACCTCGTATGACTGGATACCGCTGGCGGCGGTACAAACGCAGTATTTTGATTCGCTCGCCAAAGCGCCGAAGCTGTGCATGCCAACGCTATTTATTCACGGCAGTGCCGACTACCGCATACCGGTTGATGTCGCGAAAAAATTGTTCGTCGCCGCGCCAGAGCCGAAGCGCTGGCTGCTGGTCGAAGGCGCGCGACATGTGGACATTCCAACCCGCTACACAAAAGCGTGGAGCGCCGCGTTGAACGATTTGCGGGCGCTAGCCGCGCGGCCACGCGCCGCCTGCTCGCGCGCGTAACGCGAAACGCGTAACGCGCGCCCGGTGTCGCGCGCGCGTCTTTGTTCGCGCCCCGCGCAGCTCCAAGCGCCAAAAATGAGGTGCATTCAGCGCATCTGAAAATAGCACTACGTTTGAAATTGACCGGGGAGCCAAACGCGATATATAGTCCGCCGCTTGGACAGGGGGAGACGCTGAAATCAGCATTTCAGCGTCGCTGCGCAGATCACGCCGAGGGGGATGTGAGTGTGCGCGGTAAACATTTTTTTCAAGCGACGCGGGTCGCTCTGAAAGCTTCTCCGCTCTCCGTGCGATGGCCGCGTTTCACACACCACATACGCGCGAGCACATCGATTTGTTTCATCACCCAAATCTCAAGGAGGAGAAGTTATGAAGTTCAATGCATCAACATTACGCCGCGCGGCGCTGGCTATTTCGGTGGTCGCTGCAGCTGGCGCGGGCATTGCCGCACTCGCCCATGCGACTAATTATTCGCTGTGGATTAACGGTCGCACGGGCGGCGGGCAGCTCGGCAACCATGCTGATTTCAGCTACTGGGGGTCGGCGTCTACCGCAGCGGGCGTCAATAAAAAATCAGTCAACTGGGACGGCTACAACTCAGTGTCGTCGCAAAACTTTCTAGTGCGTGACGCGCTCGATTGTTACTGCACCGGCAGCAACTGGTGCTACGTTGCCGCGCACAGTGCGGGCAATTTGCAGGTGGGCTATGCGCTGTCAATGTACGGCGGTTCAACGCGCACCAAGAAGAACGCCACGCCCAATTCGAGCGGCACCTGTGGCGACGCGGGCAGCGGCACGCAAACCGGCTGGAACATCAAATGGGTCGACATTGCGGGCGGTGCAGCGGGCGGCTCAGAGCTTTCCAACGTGGGCAGCTGGGCGCTATCAGAGCCGCTCGTGGGTGAGCTTAAAACGGCAACCTCGCGAGCGATGTACAACCACAACACCACGCGCGGCGCAATGTTCTACATGCACGCCGGCGCGAATGGCACGTTGTACTCAGGCATCTTGCCGGGACAGGATGACGAGGCCATTGCCTACCACTCAAGCGGCGGCGTGTCGGGCAGTGCGGGCGCGAGTTTTTGCAACGCGTCGGACTGGTTTTGCAACGACTTGTCGATGGGCACGGCAGCCAACCAAGGCGGCAGCACCAAGTGGTCAAACCACAGCGTGAAGTTTCGCGACAACAACCAGCAGTACAACCATTACACCAACGGCAACTGGGGCGGCGTGGTGTCGCGCATCGTGGCGGACATGGTGGCCAACGCGCAATAGGCGCTGACGCACTCTCGCGCATGCGCGGGCCTCCACGGGCGCACGCGTCGCGCGTCGCGCGAGGGTGCGATCAGAGCGATTAAGGCGATTAAGGCGATGAAGGCGATGGCAAACAACGCCTATCGCGCAATCAAAAAGCATGTCCACGCTCAATGAAAATTGACCCACCCAAACCGTCCGCTCGCAGCCGCGCGTGGGTGGCTGTCATCGTGTTGTTGCTCACCGTGGGCGCAGGCGGTTCATGGCTGATTGCCGGCAGCCCGAGTGTGGCCGACGTGACCGCCGCGGCGCGCAACGCAGCAAACCGCGACAGCGCAGCACCCACCCGCACTGGTGCGCAGCTACAAGCGCGCCAACCCGGCGTCACGACCCTGCGCGACAGCGGTGCCGACGCGCGCGCTGAGGCAGACGCGGCAAACAATCCGCAGGCGCAATTAGCGCTGTGGACGCAGCGGCTGCAACGCGCTGAAGAGGTGTTCGACAACTATCGCAACAGCACCAAATATCCGTTCGAGTCGCGGCCCGCACGCGAACATGCCGATCAGATGTACCCGAACCGTGCGGTGCGTGAAGAGGGCAAGCTCACCAATCCCGGCCAGAAACCGGCGCTCGGCATTCGCATTCGCACATCGCAAGAGCGCGTGTATGTGGCCGGTGATGAGACCGTGCTGTTCACCGTTAACGCGCTCGATATGGATGGCAACGCGTTGCCGCTGCAAGTCACGCGCGCCATCGCTCATGACCCGCCGCTCGACGGTAAACCGTCACAGCGCAACGCCATCAAAATGCCGTTCAATGATGACGGCGCGAACGGTGACCTTGCTGCGGGCGACAGCATCGTCAGCGCCCGTTTGTCGCCCGCCACGCAAGGCTTTGCGGGCCACGCAGGCATCATCCGCGTTGAATTAAATGTGCAGGTTAACGAGCACACCGGCTTCGTATTTTTCGACATTTTCTACACGCCTGATCCGCCCGCCGTTTGGGCAGGCGTGGGCGCGGGCATGAGCAGCAGCGGCATGCGTGAAGCGCTCGAAGCCGGGTCGCTTAATTTTTACTTGAAGGCACAGGTGCGTGACGCCGGTCGCTACGTGATCACCGGCCGCATCGACGACGCCAAGGGACAGCCGTTTGCGCTGATCAGTTTTAACGACGAATTGAGCGCCGGTGCGAAAGAAATCAAACTCAATCTGTTCGGTAAATTATTGGTTGATGAAGCGCCCGCTTTTCCACTCACGTTGCGCGACGTTGACGGCTTTCGACTGGTACCCGACGCAAGCCCGGATCGCGCGCTGATGCCGCGCCGCGAAGGCCGCGTTCACGTTACAAAAACCTATCCGATCAGCGCATTTTCAGAGGCCGAATGGGACAGCGAAGAGCGTCGACGCTACCTCGAAGAGTATGGCCGAGACGTGGCATCAGCGCGCGAACATTTGGCGCACGTCAGACGCTCAATGAAGTAACAGCTCCAAGCTGTAATCCCTATTTTACGCGGGCTGCAGCGCCAATTAACCGTAAGTCGATTATTAGCCTATCCGCGACCTAGCCCAAGTCCAATCGGCCTTGTAGCCTAAAGTTGTAGCGCACTTTCGTCTGCGCACGTCGCCAAAACGCGCCTTCGATAGCGCGAATACCCCGCAGCGACGGCTCGTCATTTAGCGCAATGTGTCTGCTTTTTGTGCCGCCTTCCGTCTATACCTGTAGCGTCGGTATGTGCATGGCAATCCTGCCTGATGCGGCCGCACTTCGCTGCACTTCATCGCGGCGACCCATCATCTTTGGCTACAGGAGATTTTTTCATGAAACTTAACTCATGCAGGCGTACTTGCGCGCTCGTTTTCGCAAAACTTATAGTGCTAACCACGCTGTTCACGGGCGGTGGCGCCCACGCTAGCGATCCCGCTACGGCCTACGTCCCGATCCTGCCTCCGATCATCATCATCTTGCCTTTTTTAAAGCCCGTGATGGCCAGCTGCGCACTGCGCACTGATCACGGTGCAGGCTACTTTGTGTCGCGCGATATTCTCATCAACAGCTATGCGGGATGGTCAGCCGACAGCCTCGCTGTTCGCTACCAGGCCAGTGTTGCGGGCACTTACAAATTTCGCATCACACTTCGCGAAAGCAACACTAACGGCGACGTCATCACCATCTCGCCCGTACAAACCGTCACCATAGCCGCTGACGGCTCGACCAACCACACCACCTATTTCAGTAACGTCTATGTAGGTCGCGCTACCAATTTGGCAATCTCACATGACGAGGTGACCGGCCCAGGCACGCTCTACATGGAAAACACATCGGCTGCAACTTGCACCAATGCTTCGGTCAGCGGCTCAAGCGTAGATATCGGCTTTGTGCTGCGCGGCGAGAGCATTCATGAGTCCGACGAAGTGGTCGAGTACCGATTGCCCGCATCAAACAAATATTTCATCACTGGCCGCACGGCAGAGAAGGCAACGCTTGACGCCAATCCAACAATATTTACGCGCACCGGGAACAAATTTGTGGTGCCGTCAAAGAAAAATTATGGCAACGTGTCCGACGTGTATCGCTTTTTCGCTCCCGCACCCGGACCGCAGTCACATGCCTTCGTTGATCGCAGCGACTACGACTTGATCGTGTCGCTGCCAAACACAGGCCTGATCGATGAAGGTGCAGATTTCGGTACCGTTAAACCCGATAATTCGGGCACTTGCCCAACGTGGGCGCCGACAAAGATTTACCGCTCGTTTCACAACACCGCCGTGGTCGGCCAACGCAATCATCGCTACAGCACCACGTTAGCAGTTCACAACGCCATGGTCGCCCAAGGCTGGGTCAACGAAGGCGTGGTGTTCTGCGGACATAGCGGATCGTAGCCTCAACATACCACCGTAAAAAGGCTGGGGCGCGACCCAGCCTGCGAAGTACGACTACGCCACCGTGGATCGTATTCACGTGATGCGCAACGGGGCCGCGCGCAGCGGGCGAACGTGTGGCGGAACCTGATTCGTTTTTTTGTACGTTCGGTTCAATTGATTTAACAGCCCGAACGTGATGCGTTGTGTGTTTGTGTCTGTTTGCAGCAACAGGCATTTGATGCGCGTCAACAATTGTCGAAACATTGAGCAATGATCGTTATCGCTACGGCCAAACGGGCCATATTGAATTGGTGTGCACTAAGCACACATGTGGTCTGCGTTAAATCCAACAAAGAAACAAAAATATGAAATCTCTTGCGGTGCTTATCGTTCGCCTATCGACGCTGTCGTTGCTGTGCTTCTTCGGTGTCGTACACGCGTACACCGTGAAACCTGTGGACGGACTTTGGGGCGTTGATTCTGAAAAGAATCTCGCAGTTGGACGTGCATTCGTTTTCGAAACCACCAGTGATATTGTCGTGATGACGATGTACGGCTACAACGCGTCACGGGCGCCAACTTTCTACACTGCGGCTGGACAACTAAGCGCATCAAATCGCATGTCAGCACCCATGTCTGAACCGACCGGTGGCACCTGTTTGGGCTGTACGCCAACGAGCGGCCAATTGCTGTCCTCGCCGGGGCAGGTCACCTTCGAATTTACGACCTCTACCGCCGGGTTCGTTACGCTCCCGGGCGAAACGCGCAAAGCAATTTCGAAAGGATTGATTGCGTGGACGCCAACGCCAGCGAGCTTGCTGGGCGCTTGGATATTTACCTACGTGTCGGCCTCGGCAACGTTTGCTTCCTCTGACTTGGTTGCGTTCTCCAGCGCCGCTGCACCTACGTCAGCCTCCGGATCCGGGCTGGTATTAGACCCAGCCACTCGCACAGGCTGTGAGTTTCAAATCTCTGGAGCTGCGGCGGGATACATCCTTTGCGTAAAAATAAATCTGGCTGGCACTGCGGATAAGACCATCCTAACCAAGTGGTGGGGCCACCGAATGGACGGTGCGTGGTTTGCTGGAAGCAGCACCACGTCACCTTCAATATTCTCGTCAACACGCCTTGTATCCACAACCACTACTAGCAACGTTGATACGATCAAATCTGATTTAGTCGAATCACAATTTGCAACCGACGCTCGGCGGGCAATGCGAGCGGCTCTCGCAGAACACACGGCGGCCGTGCTAGTGCCGTAATGTTTTCGCCATCAGGCGCGAACATAGGGTCCACGCGATCACCACAAGTCGTCGTCGCGTTGATGCCGGATAGCGATGATAGTTACGGTCTTTGCGTCGTCAATCTCAAACAATGCGACGTAGCCTGCTTTGCCAAAGGGGACGACTAGCTCACGATGACGCGGCAGGTGTGGCGCGACCTTGCGGCACGCGAACGGAGAGAATGCCAACAGCGCGAGGCCGTTGCGAATTGCGCCGAGTGCTTTTTCTGCCGCAACAATATCCGACTCAAGCAAAAAGTCGTAGAGCCGGACGAGATCCGCTTCGGCCCGCTTCGTAAAGCGAACACGATAGTTTGGCGTCATGCGGCGCGAGTTTTTGCCCGCTGCAATCTTGACTCCAGTTTGCGCAAAACTGACGCGGCCGAGACGTAAACGCCGGTGCGCGCTGCCTCCTCCGCAGAGGCGAGACCGCGCACAATAAATTCGTCTTGCGCTTGGCGATGTTCAATGTGCTGCGTGAGCGCTTCGGTCATGAAGCTTGACAGCGATTCACCGTCGCGAAGCAACGACTCTGCTTGGTGACGGGTCTCAGGGCTCACGCGGATGGGGGGCAATGCGGCGGTTTTCATGCGCCCATTATGCATTGCATTTGTAATGCATTCAATTGTGGCGACGCGTGGGCAGCGTGTTGCCCACCCTACGAAAAACTAACTACGCGGCCTTTGCCGTTTCGCTGATTGCAATCGTAATCACCATTTTCGACGCATCAAAATCCGCTTTAAGCTTTGCTTCGTTCGCTTTCGCCGCTTTGAAGTGCCGCTCTTTTACGTGGCCGTACCCGCGAATGTCTTCGGGAACTTGCGCTAGTTGGACTGCTAGCGAATGATTGTGCGGCGCGAGCTTGGCGACCACCTCTTCAATCAGGCGGCGATAGTCCACCTTGAGCTTAAGCTCCATGCGGCGCTCGTCGGTATTTTTGAAGAGGTCGAGTGCGGTGCCGCGCAGGCCTTTGCGGGAGGCTAAGAAGCGGAATGCGCTCATCATCCACGGGCCGAATTGACGTTTTTTGAGTTCGCCGGTAACCGCGTCTTTCTTTGAAAAGATCGGTGGTGCGAGGTGAAAATTGAGTTTGTAATCGCCTTCAAACTGCCCTGCGATACGTTTCTCGAAATCGCCGTTGCTGTGCAGGCGGGCGACTTCATATTCGTCTTTCACGGCGAGTAGTTTGAAATAGTAACGAGCTACGGCCTCCGTTAGCGCCGTCTTTCCGGGCAGCTTTGCGGCCTCGGCTTGGCGCACGAAGGCTACGAAATCAGCGTACGTTTTTGCGTATTTGTCGTCCTGATAATCGGTGAGATATTGCACGCGGCGCTCGATAGTTTCTTCAAGCGACTCGCTCAGTTTCATCGATACGGGAGCGGCGACTTTCGGCATCGCAATTTCTTCGACGCGCTTCATGTCGACCACCGCGCGACGGCCCCACAGGAACGCATTGTTGTTCATCTCGATGGCCGCACCGTTCAACTCAATAGCGCGCAGGATGGTGGCTTCCAGCAGCGGGATCAGGCCTTTTTGCCATGCGTAACCGAGCACAAACAAATTGGTCGCGATGGAGTCGCCCATGAGGCGAGTGGCGACTTTGGTTGCGTCCATGAACCACGCGGCATCAGCGCCACAGGCCTCGATAATTTGCCGCTCCATGCTGCCGAGCGGAAACTTAAGATCCGCGCTGTGGGTGAAGGTCGCGGGCATCACGATGGCCGAGTTGACCACCGCTTTGGTGACGCCGACGGCCATCTTGGCGAGCGAATCTTCTGCGGTCGTGGTGAGCACGTCGCAGCCGAGCACGAGCTGCGCCTCGCCTGCCGCCACGCGCGTCGCGTGCAGCATCGCTTGCGTTGGCGCGATTCGGATGTGGCTGGTGACCGATCCGTTCTTTTGTGCGAGCCCGGACATGTCGAGAATGGTCATGCCTTTGCCTTCGAGGAAGGCGGCCATGCCGAGCACCTGACCCACCGTCAACACGCCGGTGCCACCGATGCCGGTGGCTAGGATGTTGTACGGCTTCGTGAGCGCAGGAATGGTCGGGGTCGGAATGTCGCCAAACTCAACCGCCCCCACTTTTGCGGGTTTGCGCAGTGCGCCGCCTTCAACGGTTACAAAGCTTGGACAGAAGCCGTTGACGCACGAGAAATCTTTGTTGCAACTGCTCTGATCGATAGTGCGCTTGCGACCGAATTCGGTCTCAAGCGGCATCACCGAAACGCAGTTTGATTTGACGCCGCAATCGCCGCAGCCTTCGCACACGGCCTCATTGATGACCACACGTTTTGCCGGATCGGGGAACTTGCCAATCTTTCTGCGACGGCGTTTTTCGGCGGCGCAGGTTTGGTCATAAACAATGACCGTGCAGCCCGGCGCTTCGCGGAATTCACGCTGGATTTCATCGAGCCGTTCGCGGTGATACACGGGACAATTCGCGGGCAGCGCAACGCCTTCGTACTTCTCCGGCTCGTCGGTGATCACGCACACTTTGTTCACGCCCTCGGCGATCACTTGCGTGAGGATGGTGAGCGGCGACAGAGGCCCGTCGTGCGGTTGTCCGCCAGTCATCGCCACTGCGTCGTTATACAAAACTTTGTAGGTGATGTTCACTTTCGCCGCGACGCTTGCGCGAATGGCGAGCAGGCCGGAGTGGTAATACGTGCCGTCGCCTAAGTTCGCGAAGATGTGTTTTTCATCGGTGAACGGCGCTTGCCCAATCCACGGCACGCCCTCGCCGCCCATTTGCGTAAAGGTGCTCGCGCGGTCCATCCATACCGCCATGTAGTGGCAGCCGATGCCGGCGACCGCGCGCGAGCCTTCGGGCACATTGGTGCTCGTATTGTGCGGGCAGCCGGAGCAAAAATACGGCGCGCGGGCAATGGTGATGACGTTCTTGGCGAGCGCGCGTTCCTTCTCGTTAATCCAATCGACGCGCTGCTTGACGCGGTCGCTCACGTAGAACTTGGCGATGCGCCCCGCGATCACGCGCGCGATCATCGCGGGCGTTAATTCCGACGGCGCAGGCAGCAGCCAATCGCCATGCGGGCGCACCCATTCGCCCTTGGCGTCGAACTTGCCGACGACTTGTGGACGCACCGCTTCAGACCAGTTGTAGAGCTGCTCTTTCAACTGATATTCGAGGACTTGCCGCTTCTCTTCAACGACCAGAATTTCCTCTAAACCGGAGGCGAATTCATGCACGCCTTCCGGCTCCAGCGGCCACACCATGCCGACCTTGTAAACGCGCAAGCCGATTGCCTTCGCGAGCTCATCATCAATGCCCAAATCTTCGAGCGCTTGCCGCACGTCGAGATACGCTTTGCCCGCGGCCATGATGCCCAAGCGTGCGCGCGGCGAGTCGATCACGATGTGATTAAGTTTGTTCACTCGTGCGTAGTGAATCGCCATGTAAATTTTGTAATCGTGCATGAGCTTTTCTTGCTCAAGCGGCGTGTGCGGCCAGCGAATATTGACGCCGCCTTCAGGTAGCGGAAAATCGGTCGGGATGATCGGCTTGATACGATCAGGATCAACAATCACGCTCGCGGTCGACTCCACCGTATCGGTCACCGCTTTGATGCCAACGTAGCAGCCGGAATAGCGGCTCATCGCGTAACCATGCACGCCGAGATCAAGGTATTCCTGCACGCCGGCTGGATACAAAACCGGGATCACAGCGCTGATGAATTCGTGATCGGATTGATGTGGCAGCGTTGAGCTTTTCGCACCGTGATCATCACCCGCGATCAGCAACACGCCACCGTGCTTGCTCGTGCCTGCGTGGTTCGCGTGCTTAAACACGTCGCCGCAACGATCCACGCCGGGCCCTTTGCCGTACCACATAGCGAACACGCCGTCGTACTTGGCCTTCGGATACAAATTCAGTTGCTGCGTGCCCCACACCGACGTTGCGGCGAGCTCTTCATTCACGCCCGGCACAAACGTGATGTGCGACTTGGCAAGATGCTTTTTCGCCTTCCACGCATTCTGATCAATCGCGCCGAGCGGCGAGCCGCGATAGCCTGACAAAAACCCGCCGGTGTTCAAGCCCGCCTTCTCATCAATTTGTCGCTGCAACATCATCAGCCGCAGCAGCGCATGCGATCCGTTCATGTACACGCGACCCGACGGCAGCGTGAAGCGGTCATCAAGCGCAACACTCGTGATGGCCTGTTGAACAGCCTCCGGAAGTGAGGCGGTGGCGAGAGGTTGTTGAGACATGGAGCACTCCTTGAATGTGGGGTCTGCGAGCGTTAATGCGGGGTGACCGCGCAGCGCGAATTGGCTAATTAGGTCAATTTTGTTGACCTTTTTTGCAACACCCGAAATTTACCCGTTTCCGAGCGTTTTGTCTGCACATCAGCGTCTCAGACGAGCTGTTTATTTGCGATATGGCTTTTTAGCTAAACCACCATTTCATTTGGGCTAACGCCGTTTTTTGGCTAAAGTCGATATTCATCTATATGTGCGTTTAGCCCAAGCAAAATGGCGGTTTCGTAAAAAAGCTGTTGATCTTTTTTTCCGGTCGGCGACGAATTCTTCGGATGTTCACTACCATTCCATCATGGCTCAAAAAACTGATTTCGCTTTCTTCCATCGACTGCGCGTGCGCTGGGCCGAGGTGGATTTGCAGCGCGTGGTGTTCAACGGCAATTACCTGCTGTATTTCGACGTTGCGTTCACTGAATATTGGCGTGCAACGGGGCTGCGCGATCCGCTCGGCCAGCAACAAGAGGGCAAAGAACTGTTCGTGCGCAAAGCGCAAATCGAATACCACGGCTCAGCGGGCTTTGATGACGAGCTGGACATCGGCGTGCGCTGCGCCAAGTTAGGCCGAAGCAGCATGACTATCGCCATCGCGATTTTTCGCGGCGATGAGCATTTGATCGACGGTGAATTGATCTACGTTTATGCCAACAGTCACGCGAAGAAATCGGTGCCGATTCCTGATGCGTGGCGCGAGCGAATTGCGCAGATTGAACGCGTGACGCCAGACGGTTTGTAGGAGCGGCGCAAGGCGCTCCTACAAAACTACACGCCCGCTGTCATCCCGCCGTCCACGTAGAGGATGTGGCCGTTCACAAAATCGGACGCGGGTGAGGCGAGAAAAATGATCGCGCCCATCAGCTCGTCCACCTTGCCCCAGCGCCCGGCAGGCGTTCTAGCTTTAAGCCACGCGGTGAATTCCGGGTTTTGCACCAACGCTTGCGTGAGCTCGGTATCGAAGTAACCCGGCCCCAGTCCGTTGACTTGAATGCCATGTTTTGCGAGCTCAACGCACATGCCTTTGGTCAGCATTTTGAGCGCGCCTTTCGATGCGGTGTACGGCACGATGCTGGCGCGACCCAGCTCCGCGTTCACCGAGCACACGTTGATGATCTTGCCGCGACTGCGCGGCAACATGTGGCGCACCACCGCTTGGCTCACCGCGAACGCGCTCGTCACATTGGTATCAAACAATCGCTGAAAATCACCCAGCGGAAACTCGATGAAAGCGTGGCGAATCTGGATGCCGGTGTTGTTCACCAAAATGTCAATCGCACCGATGTCGCGCTCGATCCCATCAATGTTGGCCTGCGTTGCCGCGTGGTCTGTAACGTCGAACGCACGCACTGACGCCGTCTCGCCTCGCGCCGCGAATTCCGCCGCCACGCGCTCGCATTTCGCAGCATCACGCCCGTTGACGATCACGTGTGCGCCGGAGCTGGCGAGTGCACGCGCGAGCGCCAGGCCGATACCCTGTGACGACCCGGTGATGAGCGCGCGCTTTCCCGATAGATCAAACAATGCGTGCATGACTGCTCCCTGCGATAATCAAATGATCATGCTACCGCGCGCTCCGTGGGCAATGAACGCTATGGCTTTAATGCATCAATGGCATCGCGCACCGCATCATCAGTGCGCAATGAATTTTTTGCACCTGCCGTGAGGGCGCTGCCTGAGAGTCCAAGCATGCGGCGCAGGATCATCACGCCGTCGGTCAACGCGCGCGTTTGCGCGTCGCCATCTACGTCAAACACCGTGATGTACGTTGCGATATGGGTATCGATTTGCCCTGCATTGCGCCGGGCGTTGGTGCCCAATGCGCCTGCGGTTAACGCAGCGCCACGCAGACCAAACAGATAGCGCAACAACAGGGCGCCGTCGGTGCTTGGGCTGTAAATATCGGGCGCGTCGCTGTCGTCAATGTTGAGTAGTGGCAGTCGCGTGCAGACCGCTGCACCCGCCCCTGAAGTGCTGCCCAATGCGCAGGGTAGCTGCGCGGTGGCCGCAGGTCCCGTGGCGTAGAACCCAGCTTGCGCAGGCAGGCAGGCCGTTTGCCCGCTCGCTGGTTGGTAGGTTCCGGGCACGCAGGCGGTCTGCATCATAGCCCCCGCGTTTGCCACAAAGTATCCCGGTGCCGCAGCGGTGCAGGGTGCCGCGCCGGACACCGACCACGTGCCCGGCGCACAGGTCAGAGGAACCGGCGTCACCGCTACGGTGGCCGATGCAGCTCCAGGGCCGACGCCGTTGGTAGCAACCACAGCGCAGTTATAGGTGTTTCCGTTGGTCAGCCCCGTGACGGTGATCGGCGACGTCGGCCCCGTTCCCGTGAAGCCGCCTGCGTTACACGTCACGGTGAAGCTAATAATCCCGCTGCCGCCGTTCGATATAGGTGCGGTGAAGGCGATGCTCGCTTGACCGCTGCCGGGCGTAGCCGCACCAATGGTGGGTGCACCGGGGGCAGTGGCGTTCACGGTCAAGGTGTAATTTCGAGTCACGGAGAACGGCGCTCCGGTGCCGGTGATCACCGTGTCGGTGGCGGTGACCGTGATTGGAAAACTGCCCACACCGGTCGGTGTGCCGGACAGCGTTGCTCCAGACAGGCCTAGCCCACCGGGAAGCGCGCCGGTAAGCACATAGCTGAACGGCCCAGCGCTACCGCCTGCGGTGAAGGTTTGGCTGTACGCGGTACCAAAGGTCGCTGTCAGCGCACCGGCTGGGGGTGTCAGTGTCAACGTCGGCGCCGCCACCGTCAGGGTGTACGAGCGACTTGCGGTTTGGGTGTTGACATCCGTTGCGGTGATGGTGAAGTTGAAGCTGCCGACCTGGTTGGTGGTGCCCGAGAGGCTGCCGCCACTGCCCAGCAAAATGCCGGTCGGCAACGTGCCTGCGGTGACGGCAAAGCTGTACGGTGCGCCGCCTCCGCTGGCCGCTACCGCTTGGCTGTAGGCCACGCCGGTGCTCGGATTGGGCAGTGTCAGGGTGGTGATTGATATCGCCACATCATCGTTGGTGATGGTGCCGATGCCCTGCGCATTGGCGATGATGGCGTTGACTGGCGAAGAAAGGTTGACGAAGAACGTCTCATTCGCCTCAAAAAGCGTGTCGCCCTTGATCGTGACGCTGATGGTGGTGGTACCCGTCGCGCCGCCACTCGGAATGGTGCCGGTTCCTGAAGCGGAGACATAGTCGCTGGGTGCGGTCGCGGTATTGTCGCCGGTGGCGTAGTTAAACGACACGACGTTTGGCGTGGTTCCGGTGCGGGTGACGGTGAAGGTCATCGTTGCGGTGCCCGCGTTGCCCTCGGTCACAGACACGTCGTTGATGCTCAATGTGGGTGGAGGATCGTTAACGGTGTGGGTCTCGGTATCGCTGCTGCCCGTGAAGTTCGCGTCACCCGCGTAAGTGGCCGTAAGCGTGCGCGCGCCTGCGCTGGTGAGCGTGATGGCGCAGGTGCCTGCGGCGACCGTGCCGATGCAGGTCTCCGCGCCTCCGCTCACGGTGACCACCACGTTGCCAGTCGGCGTGCCTGCGCCGGGCGCATTCACAGCCACGGTGTAGTTCACGATGACCGCCGAATTCACAATTGACGGATCTGGTAAATCGCTGGTGATCGTGGTCGTGGTGTTTGCTTTATTGATGGTGATGGCCGCAGCAATGGTTTGCGAATCAACCACACTGCTTGCGCTGCCTGCGCCAAAACTGGTGCCGGTAAACGTCGCCGTCGCCGCGCCGTTGCTTTGCACCGTAGTTTGCGCGGCGGAGATCGTGCCGCGAACCGCCGTGTTAAACGCAATCGACGTGCCGATCATGGCATCAAGGTTGGCCAGCGCGACGGCTGCGGGCGTCGAGTTTTGCAGAAAGTCGGCCGTCAAGGTGCTGGTTTGACCGACCACGATGGTGCTGGGCGAAGCACTGTGGCGCATCGTCAGTTGCGGCGTGACGACCAGTGTGCCGGTCAGATTGGTTGATCGGTCGCACGGCGCAGCACCGGATCCCGCATTGCAGCCCCACCAGTTGTTCGCCGCGTTGATGGTTGCGCCGAAAGTGCTCGGGCCGCCATTGTGAATACCGCTTCCGCCGCCGGTGCCAGCTAAGTTGCCCGCAATCCGATTAAACGATGCGTTAACGGTTCCGGCCATTGCGGCAATGCCGCCACCGGCCTGAAATGAACCCGTGCTCGTGTTGGCCCGATTGCCGGTGATGGTTACTTCGGTGATTGTGGTGGTGTTGGTGCCCACGCCCGAGTTAATGGATATCCCGCCACCGCGCGATTCAGTTCCAATCACGGTGCCCTGTGACACATTGTTGACAATGGCCGAATCATTGTTGATCGTCAGCGATGATGCCAACTGATTTTCGCTGGAAATACCGCCGCCGCGGCTGCCTGCGGTGTTACCCGAAATCGTGGTGCCTGAAATCGTGATCGCGCCGCCGTTGGTGTGACGGACGTAAATGCCGCCGCCTTCAGAGGTGCTGGTGTTCGCCGAGATGGTCGAGTTGGTGATGCTGACGTTATGAGCGTCCGCGAACAGATTCAGGCCACCGCCGGTTGTGGTGGCGCTGGCGGGTGAAGCCGAGGTGCGATTGTTGCTGATCGTGCTGTTGCTGATGGAAAAGGTGCCGTTAGTGGGCACCACGCTATCCATATTTACGCCGCCGCCGTACGCCGTGGTCGCGGTGTTTTGATCGAACACGACATCGGTCATCGTAAATTGCTGAGCGCCAAAACCGCAAACGTCCATACCACCGCCAGTGTGGCTGAAGTCGGCGCTTGCCCAGGGCTGCGTATTGCGCCCAAACCGAATCGTCACGCCCGAAATCGACACATTGACGGTATTATTGCAAAACGGATTGACGGCCATGACCTTATCGATACCGTTGCTCGCGGTCGTGCCTGCCTGAATGATCGTGGTGGCAGACCCTGCACCCGCGAGCGTGATGTTGCTGTTGATGTCGAGGTCTCCGGTGGCGTTACTGTCCTCGTTGATGCCATCAGCATTGGCAATGGTCAGCGTGTAGATGCCCGCTGGCACGGTGATCGTGTGGCTGCCAGCGGCTGCGTTGGCCGCAGTAATCGCTTCGCGGAGGCTGCAATCGCCGTTGCACGCTCCGTCCGCCGTGTCAGCCGTTTTGGTCACAGTAAACGTGGCCAACGGCACCGATGGCGCAACCTTGGGGGCGGCAGCGCCTTCGCCCAGCACAATCAGACTGGGCAACACAAACGCGCTGGTCTGCAGCGACAGCGCAGCAGCGGGCGCTTGGCTCGCGCTCACGCTGGCGCTGACGCTGTAGCGCTTGCGACCGCTGCCGTCATCGGTCAAGATGTCAACGGTTTGCCTAAGCGCATCGATCACCAAAATATCATCGGCGGCAAGATTCGAAAATCGCGCCCGCAGCAGTTTCGGAGCCACGCCCGTACCCGCGCCGGACAGACCCACGCGGCTTGTAGCCACGCGGACAAACTGCCACGCTGATGCTGCCGCTTTGCTGCGTTTCGAAGCAGCGCCAGCGCCCGATTGTTGTTCGAGCCGTTTGGCGCGTACCTCGTCAACCGTGAACGGACGCGTGTCGATATCCGCGCGCGCAGCGACATGAATCGCGCCATCGTCTGCTAACAGCGCAATTTTGGTCGCCCCAGTACGATCCCAAATGAACTCGCCCAATGCAAACGAGCGCACCGAAAAAGTAGCACTGAGCGTGTCCATTGAACCCATCGACGAACTCGCCGCGACGCTATCCGTGCCATGCGCGATGTGAACCCGCCCGGCGCTAAGCATGACGATGTCGCCGGTTGAATCCGCAGTGAGTTTGCCAACCGCCAAAGCCTCGACCGGAGCGGCCAATGCGCGTGGCGTCGCGGGTGAGTTCATGCCTTGCGTGAACGTCAGCAAACTCGCGCCCTGTGCGCTCGACACGGCAGCAACGAGCTTGGGGAAGCCGTCGCGCGAATCGATGCGACCGGAGGCGAGTGCGTCGACTCCACCGTCAAGTTTGATCTGCATGGGGGCGGAAAAACCAGTGCGTTGACCCGCCAAAAAGTAGACATTGCGATCACCGCGCTGGGCAAACACGATGTCCGCACGACCGTCGCCGTTAAAGTCGCCACTCACCATGAAATCCGGCGCAACGGGCACCGCCAAGTCCGTCGACACACTCTCGAATCCAGCGGGAAAACCGCCAGCAGCCACCAACGCCAGCGACTCAGGCGTCGAAGGAGCCCATGCCTCTCGATTGCCTCGATGCAACGTAATGACACCGCCGCCATCGGTCGCGTAGCCGCTCACCAGATCGGGAAAACCGTCGCCGTCAACGTCGTCACTAGCCAGACTGCGCGCTTGCAGATGGGGCAAGCGTTTTTGAGCATTGCTGTGCAGTTGGTACGAAGCGCCGAGCTGAAGCGTATTGGCTCCAAAGTGCGTGACCTGAAGCGCTCGTTCACCGGCTGCCGCGACGCATTGCGCGCCCGCCATCGCCACCACTAAAACTACAGCGAATCGCCCGATATGTGAAGCCAATGGCAAGAGAAGCATGTTTATCACCCCGTAGTTATGAGTTTGCGCTGCTAGCGCGGCGGAGAGTACACCAATCCCGATTGCGACGAATCAACAGCTTTTTAATGAAACTGGTATTTCAATTGGGCTAGAAGCGCTATTTGTCTGCTTATCGAGAATTGATTTTTATTGCGCATAGCCCCAGTAAGCAAAGACTTCTGTCGAAAAGCTGTTCGGCAATTTCGATGAACCTGCACTGCGCCTTTGTGAGCAGGTTCATGAGGTTGGTCTAGCCCAAACACACCGTATTTCGAGCTCAGCGCAACAAGTCGCTACAGTTACGCGCTACAACCCAAGCAATCGAAAAAATCAGGAAACCGCGATGTTGATGGCAATGCTTTACGGCGCAAAAGATTTGCGGCTTGAACGCGGTGAAGACCCGGTGGTCGGCCCCGGACAAGTAAAAATTCGCTTTGGTGCGGGGGGCATTTGCGGCAGCGATTTGTCGTATTACGGCAAGGGCCGCATTGGCGACTTTTCGCTGATGCAACCGCTGTGTTTGGGCCACGAAGTATCGGGCGAAGTTGACGAGGTGGGCGCGGGCGTCACGCGGGTGAAAAAAGGTGATCGCGTAGCCATCAATCCGAACCAGCCGTGCCGCATTTGTCGCACTTGCAAGGCGGGCAAAGGGCACATTTGTCTGGCGATGAATTTCTACGGCAGCGCGGCGCTTTTTCCGCACATTCAGGGCATATTTCGCGAGGTGATTGTGGCCACTGAGGCGCAGTGTTTTGTGGTGCCACAAAGCTGCGACTTTCGAACTGCGGCGATGGCTGAGCCGCTGGCCGTGGCGCTGCATGCGGTGCGCCGCGCGGGTTCACTCGTTGGCAAGCACGTGCTGGTGACCGGCGTAGGGCCGATTGGCAGCCTGCTGGTGCTTGCCGCCAAGCGCGCGGGCGCTGCTCACATCGCGGTGACTGACGTGGCTGATGCGGCGCTTAAACGGGCCGAAGCGCTCGGCATTGACGAGGCAGTGAACGCCGTCACCGCGCCGGAAAAAGTGGAAGCTTGGTACGCCAATAAAGGCACCTTCGACGCGACCTTTGAATGCTCGGGCAACGCCACTGCTATCGCCTCGGCGATTCAGGCCACGGCTTCCGGCGGATGCGTGGTGCAAGTGGGCATGCTGGGCGTGCCGACGGCTGAAATCGCGGTGAACCGGTTTGTGTCGCGAGAAGTAGATTTGCTCGGCGCGTTTCGCTTTGATGCGGAATATGGGGCCGCGGTGCATGAGCTGGCGAGCGGGGCAATCGATGTGTCAACGCTACTCACGCACAGCTACAAAATGAGCGCGGCGAATGATGCGTTTTTGATGGCAGCGGATCGCTCGCAGTCGATGAAGGTGCATTTGACTTTTTGACTTTTTGACGTTTCGACGTAGCGGGCGCGCGCAATTCGTCAAAATTAAGCGCATCGTGCAGCTATTTTGAAATGATTTGCGGAGAAATCCTATGCCACCGGTATATTCCACTGTCATAGCTTCACCCGGTCATTGCAATGTATCGATTCACTACGCCAGTTGCGCCAAAACGCGCAACGTATCTCCTCACAACGTTGCTCTTTGGCCTAGGTTTGGTGGCCTCACCCTTCGCCACCGCGAAAGACATCGTCATCGCCCAGATCGCACCGCTTTCCGGCGTGCAGGCGAGCGCTGGCAAGGCGTATGCTGCGGGTTTGCGGCTAGGTTTTGATGCAGTAAACGCGAGCGGCGGCATTTACGGCACGCCGCTCCGATTGGTGTCTGTGGACGACGCCTACAAGCCGGAAGACACGGTGCGTTTGGCCAAAGAAACCATCGCCCGCGAAAGCCCGGTCGCGTTCGCAGCGACCGTCGGCACGGCCAACGCCGACGCGCTGATTAAGGCCGGCGTATTGACGGCAAGCGGCGTGCCGTTGATTGGGCCGAGCTCGGGGGCCAACAGCGTGATCGGCCAGCCGGGCGTGTTCCTCACCAAGGCAAGCTACGCTGATGAAGTCAACCAGTTATTCATGACGCTTGGCGGCATGGGTTTGACCCGTGTGGCGGTGCTATTTCAGGATGACGGTTACGGTCGCGACTTACTCTCCAGCGCCACCGCGCTCGCACCTAAATACAACATCGAGCTGATCGCCAAGAGCCCGTACGACCGCATCACCGGCAACGTGGAGCCTGCGGTCGCGGCACTGCTCAAAGCCGATGCGCAGGTGATTTTTCTTGCAGCGATTTCAGCGCCCGCCGCCAGCTTCATCAAGTCATACAAGCAGCGCGGCGGCAACGCGATGCTGATTGGCCCATCGCCCGTTGACATCTCTTATCTACAAAAGCAACTCAGCAAAGAACTGCTGCGCGGTTACGTGGCCTCCACCGTGGGGCCGGTTGAATCGCGCACCTCGCTGCCTATTGTTCGCGAATACATCAAGTTGAAGACCGCTAACCCGTCGAGCGATTTCGGCACCCGATCCTTTGAGGGCTTCGTAACCGCACGCGTCATCATCACGGCGTTGCAGCGCGGTAAGGCAACGCCCGAAGGTGTGTCCGCGGCCCTTAAAGCCCTGCGAGCGCTGGATTTGGGTGGCGTGAGCATCGACTTTGCCGACTTGAAACGCGGTGGCGGCAGCTACGTCGATTTCGTCACCATCGACCGCATGGGCGCGATCATTCGTTGACACCGTGGGCGCGCGACTGGCGTGTGCCGAGCGCGACGGCGCACGCCGCCCCTAGAATCGAGTTTTCGACGATTGCCCACTGTCATGCTCGATTGCATCACCATCGAACCGCTCTCGCCCGCCACCGCGTGCGTCATATGGATGCACGGGTTGGGTGCCGACGGCAACGATTTTGTGCCGATGCTGCCTGAGCTCGGCCTGCCGCGCGACCACTCAGTGCGCTTCATGTTTCCGAATGCACCGACCATGCCGGTGACCATCAACGGCGGCTACGTGATGCGCGCTTGGTACGACATCGTGTCAGCCGAGCTCGATAAACGTGCCGATGAAACTGGTGTTCGCAAAAGTGCGCTCGCCATCGACGAGCTGATTGCGGACCAATGCGCAAAGGGCGTCGCGTCGAAGCGCATCGTGCTCGCCGGGTTTTCGCAAGGCGGCGTGATTGCGCTGCACACCGGGCTGCGCTACCCGGAAAAACTCGGCGGCATCATGGCGCTGTCAACGTATCTGGCGTGCGCGGAAACGTTAGGGGCGGAGGCCTCCAGCAGCAACCGCGACCTGCCAATTTTTTATGCGCACGGCGCTGCCGATCCGGTGATTTCTATTGCGCTAGCGAAACTTTCAAAAGCGCGACTCGACACGCATGGCTACAAGGTTGAGTGGCACGAATACGGCATGCCGCATTCGGTGTGCCCTGAAGAAATTGACGACATTGCTGCGTTTTTGAAACGTGTGTTGGCGATTGCCTAGCGTGCGAGTTCAGCGCTTGCGGTGCCTTGAAGCGTGCGCTGGGCCAGCGTGCTGAATTCGTTGCTCGATTCATTGCAAAGCGGCGACGCGCGCCGTCTCGCTTGGGCCATCGGGTCACCCTCGTTGTTTGACGCTGCGAGCCCTGCCTGGCAAGGCCGCCTGCGCAGTGATGCGTGGTCGGCCGAGGAGCTCGCGCGTTGCAGCGATTGGCTGTACGTGCTTGACCGTGAGCCGAGCGCCCTTCAAGCCTCATTAGGCGACCCGCTGGTCAACACGCCGCTCGGTCACACCTTCGAGAAATTCGTGTTGTTCTGGCAAGCGGCGCGGCCCGACGTGCGCGCGGCCACGCGTGGCCTGATGGTCAGAACGGCGGGCCGCACCGTGGGTGAATTTGATGTGGTGTTGCTGCGTCACGACGGTGTGATTGAAACGCTAGAAGTCACGGTGAAGTATTACCTGAATTTGCATCCTGAACTAGGCATGGCGGGCTGTTTCGGCCCGCGCGCGTTTGACCGCATGACCGATAAATACGGCAAGATGACTACGCGACAAACCGATCTGGGGCACACCGACGCCGGTCGCCTGGCGATCTGTCGCTGGCTAGAAACCGCATGCGACGAAACACGAATGCCCGACGATTTAGTCGTGGAGAACTACGCTCTGGCTCGCGGCTATGTATTTCATCCGTCGCCCGATGCGGTGATCCCAATTGAACTGTCGCCGCAGCATGGGCGCGGCGTGTGGCAAACCGATGCGCACGCGTTGCCAGACGACGCGGCGAGCGTGTGGCGCAACCTCTCCAGCCGCGAGTGGCTAGGGCCGTATCGCGGCGTTGCCGCGGAGAGCGGCTGGCCGAACGACCCCGCCATGCCGCGAATGGTTGCGCGCCTGACACCCAGCCCGCACGACCATGCATCATGGGCCGAACAAGAGCGGCGCTTCGTGGTGCGGGCAGAGTCGGGTCTGCTTAAAGCGGTATGAGTGATGTGACTGCTGCGACCGCGAGCGCATACCGCGGCGACATTGACGGCCTGCGCGCCGTTGCCGTCATTTCAGTGACGATCTATCACCTGAGCAACGCCTGGTTGCCCGGTGGCTTTGTAGGCGTTGATATCTTCTTTGTGATTTCGGGCTTTGTCGTGAGCGCATCGCTGGCGGCCGCGCCACGTGATGGCTTTCATCGCTTTGTCGTGTTTTTTTATGCGCGACGGTTGGCGCGCATCGCACCTGCCCTGGTGCTGGTGATGCTTGCCTCGGCGATCGCTGCGACGTTACTGATCCCTCGCGCATGGCTCAGCGGCTTCAACGAGAAAACAGCGTTGTACGCGTTCTTCGGCCTCAGCAATTGGGTGATGCAAAACAATGCAGACACGTACTTTGCGCCGCGCGCTGAATTCAATCCGTACACGCACACTTGGTCGCTCGGCGTGGAGGAGCAGTTCTATCTTGTGTTCCCGTTTTTGTTCTTCGCGTGGGTGACGTTACGCGACCGCAAACCAGGCCGCATGCTCGCAACTGCGCTGCTCGCGGGCTTGGGCGCGGCCTCATTTGTTGCCTGCGCCTATGCAACGACGAGCGCGCCGGCGACAGCTTTCTACAGCATTTTTTGCCGGTTCTGGGAACTAGCGATTGGCGTGTTGCTCTACCAATTGAGCGAGCGACCATCGACACAAAAAAGTGCTAAGGTGGCAATGACGCTCAACGTGTTGCCGTGGCTTGGGGTCGCCGCGATCATCGTCACTTTCGCTTACGCTGGCGTCGTCGCGTTTCCGTGGTTTTGGGCGGTGCCGCCAGTGCTCGGCGCGGCGTGCGTAATCGGCGGTTTTCACGCGAACACGGTGCATCCGCTGCGTCGCCTGCTCGGTCACTCAGTATGCGTGTGGATCGGCAAACGATCCTATTCAATTTATCTGTGGCACTGGCCGGTGTTTGTTGTGCTTCGCTGGACGGTCGGGCTGGATGACGCGCTGGTTCGCGTCACAGCAGTTGTTGTTTCGTTCGCGCTCGCCGCCGCGAGTTATCGCTGGGTAGAGCTTCCGATCCGCCATCATGCGGGGCTAATGAAGCGTTCTCCTATCGTGCGAATTGCGGCAATACTTGCACTTACTGTCGTCGGCTGGGGCGTGACAAAAATCCTCTTCACGCAACAAAAAAATCTCAGCTTGAGCACCGTATCGCGACACGCCGACGATTGGTACGTAACGAGCCAGATGCCACCGTCGTTGCTGCCGAAAGCACAGTATCCGCGTCGATGTGAAACCGTGATGGAATTTCGCGCTTTGGCAGGTGGGCAGGTGATTTCCTACGTTCCAGGAAAGTGTGCCGAAGGCACCGAACTAGTCACGCGGCGACTGAACGTGATCGGCGACTCACACGCCACCGCCTATCTGCCCATGTTCGATCAACTCAGCGCAGAAACAGGCATTCGCGTTGACGTTTTCACCTTTCCGGGTTGCGGATTTCTTGATCTCCGATTACCAATGAGCGTAGGACGCGGGCCCGACTGCATTGCCTTTACGCAAGCAGCAACGCACGATATCGTCGGCACGGCGAAGGCGGGCGATATCGTGTTTTTTGCCGCACTTCGTCAGGCGCGCTTCACCGATCAATGGGCTGCGTTCCCGGAGTCCGCAATGCTGGCGTCAATTGACGGAGAGCTACCCACGCTTTGGCTCAAGCAGGCACGCGAAGAGGCACCAGCGCTTCTCCAGCCCTTCATCACCGCTGGAATGACCCCACTGATCGATGCGCCGAAGCCTGTTTATCGCAGCCCTTCGTTTCGTTGCGTGGATTGGTTCAATTCAGGCAATCCTATCTGCCGCCGCGGGCTAACGCAGCCGCGCACGGCCTTGCAAACGCGGCGCGCGCCTGTGCTGGCGAACATCAATGCAATAGGCGCCCTGCTCCCGCAAATACACGTGTGGGATCCTTTCCCGACACTCTGCCCCACCGACATCTGCAGCGCAATGGACGGAGAACGCCCGTTATTTTTTGACGGCGATCATTTGAGCGCACACGGCAATGCCATGCTCTACCCCGAGTTTCGTAACTTGATTGCGCGTACGCAGTTGCCAAGTGCGCGCGGCGACCTGTGACTACTGACGAACAATCTGTGCGCTGACTAAGGAAATGATTAAGTTGCCAAACGGAACAAAAGGATCGAAGTGAAATCGCTCGGCGAGCAGCGGTTTAGGTCCGTTGGTAGTCATGATTGCGGTTTCCTACACAACGTTGTGATTTGCGCTTTCGGCTCCTGTGCGGTTGTATCGCGCTGACGCGTGGGGCGATCCATCGTACGGGCTCTACGTATATGCCTTTCCCATTCAGCAGTGGCTTGCGCACACCAACATCGGCATTGGGCCTTACAAAATGGCGATGCTGAGTATTCTCATAACAACGCCGATTGCCTACCTATCGTGGTGGACGATAGAAAAGCGCGCGCTGGCCCGCAAAGGCAAGTTGTTACGCCGCAGCCCTGCAAAAATTTAGATTGATCATCCGTACCATTTAAGACCCGGCTTGACGGCGCGCCAGCGGCGCTTGCGAGGTCGCACTGGTTGGCTACACTGATGTGTAGCCACAGTCATTGGGAGACGATGCATACACAACGATTCATGCTTGCGATTGCCGCAGTCATTGCAATACTCGCAGCAGCGTTTGCGTGTGTGCTGCTTGGCGAAATACGAATTGACCCAAGCTCCACGCTCTGGTTAAACGAGGGCGACATCGCACAGCACTTTTTGGGCTGGCATTTCTTTCGCGGCGAGCCGTGGGCGCTGCCATTGGGCGCTAATCCGCGTTATGGGCTCGGCATGGGCAGTTCAATCGTCTTCACCGATTCGATACCGCTGCTAGCTATTGTCTTTAAAACTTTTAACGCGCTCCTGCCGACTCATTTTCAATACGCCGGCATTTGGATGGTGTTTTGTTTCGTCGCGCAAGGGTTGTGCGCGTTGCTATTGCTGCGCAGGTACACAGCCAATCCAATTGTTTTAGTAGCAGGGTCGTTGTTATTCGTTCTGTCGCCCGTATTGGTGGCTCGCACGATGGGGCATTTCGCGCTTGTCGGGCAATGGACAATACTGCTGGCCATCTATTTGTATCTGGTAACTGATTCCTCAACCAAATACCGTTGGGGCTGGCGCGTGCTAATCGCGGTGACGGGCCTCATACACGGTTACCTCTTGTACTTTGTGCTGGCTATTTGGAGCACCACAGTGCTGCGGGATTATTTACGTGCTGGCGATCGTCCGTATGTGCGCACCAGCGTAAACGTAGCGGTTACGCTGGCACTGATGCTCGTTGTGTTGTGGCTCGGCGGCTGGTTCGCGGTGCCGCTAGGTGCCGCAGCTTCCGGATCAAACTATGGAAATTTTGCTGCGAACTTGCTTGCGTTTATCAATCCGCCATGGGGCTCACCATTGCTTCCTACCCAGCCTCAAGCGGCAACTGCATCGGGGATTGAGTCGATCAACTACCTAGGGGCTGGGGTGCTGCTGTTGTGCGCGGTGGCGATGGGCTATGCGTGTGTCAACGCGTTCCCGCGGACAGCGCTTGTGCGCCACCGATTGCTTGCCGTTGTGTGCGTTAGTTTCGCGTTGATTGCATTAAGCCACAACATTTATTTAGGCGACACCTTGATTGCACACGTGCCGCTGCCGGGGGTAATTCTGTCGAAACTTGAATTTGTGCGCGGCAGCGGACGGCTTCTTTGGTTGATGCATTACTTAATTATTTTCGCGACGATCGTTGTGGTGGTGCGAGGTGCATCGCCCGCCATGGCACCCTTGATAGTCCTAAGTGCACTAGCGATTCAGTCGTACGACTTCGCCGCATCCTACAAGAACTACGCCAGCGTTTTGCAGTCGACCGCTGAATCGGCGGTGCTTTCAGCGACTTCGCAGACGCCGTCGCCGTTCTGGACACTAGCGGCGGCTCACTATCAAGAAGTGAATTTTTATCCAATTACACATCGCCCCGAAGGATACGAACGCATCGCTCTCTGGGCTGGCGACCATCACAAAGCGATCAATGCCGCGCTCTTCGCCCGAATCGCGCCGCAGCGCGCCTTTGCGGACAACGCGAGGCTTGAGCGGGAGCTGACTTCGGGCACTCGCGGTGAGAATACGCTTTACGTGTTGCAGAAAAAAAGTGACCTACAGCGTTTTCTCCTGCGCCCGCAAGACGGCGCTGGGGAAATCGACGGTCATATGATCGTGGCACCGAATTGGTTTCGTTGGTACCCGAAAGGACACGCCGATATTCCGCTAAAACAAATCGGAAGTTCTGTTTCGCAGAACTAGAAGCAGATAAGCGTGCAGAGTCGGTTCAAGGCGCTATGCGGTCGACAACGCGGGTCAATGTTTTTCTAATGCGATCGTTCGGGCTCGTGTGCAGTATTCAGGGGTGAGTCCATCGATGCACGCCGTAGGTCGATTCCAATCGCCCGACAGCACGGCAAACATTTGCGTTGGCTTAATGCGCCCGCTTTGAATTTCCGCCTCATCGCGCGCCTGCACTTTGTCGATAAACGCGGTGTCAGATGCAGAATTCACGTCAAAATTGTGACCAAAACTTCGGTCAACAAACGGCGTGATTAAGTTGCCAAACGGAACGAAAAGATCGAAGTGAAATCGCTCGGCGAGCAGCGGCATGATGTCTTGCGCGCGAATCCCTTCAAAACCATCGGTAGAACAATCCCAATTCACGAAGGTGTCTTCGAGCCGCTTGAGTTGATGGTTGTACTTGTATTGTTGCGGCAATTCATTCCACAGCGCTTCAACAATAGACAACGCTTCGGGCCATCGCTGATGGCCGTTTCGACCGATCATGTCAGCGGTGATCAACACGCCGTTGCGGGTTTTTATAGCGCTTGCAATCGCATCAAATAAATGCTCCAACTCCATCACATGATGCAGCGATTGATTGGCCATCACTGCACTGTACGGTTTACTTGGTGTCCACCGATTGAAATCGCCCTCGGTCGGCAGCACCTGCTGACTAAGCCCGTGTTGCAGCGCCAAATCTCGACCGCGCGCCAACATCGTTGGGTTCAGATCAAGGCACTCGATGCTGAAGTCAGCGTAGCCCATCGCGACCAGGCCTTGCGCAACGCGAACCTCGGTGTCGCAATTGCCCGCGCCGATGCTGATAAAGGTGGCTGGATGTTGCGGATTAGCGTCAATCACCTTGGCCAATTGCTTGATAAAAAAATCGTCCGGGTGAATGAAGCCGAACGGTTTAATGGTAGGCAGTAGATATTTGTTAGACCAGTAATGAAAAATATCAGGCAGGTTGTGCACGACGGCGTCGTTTTCAAACGTGGCAATTTCGGAGGCCACGCGGGCGGCATATTCGGGTGCGGGCTCGGGCGTGGCGGCGGCGGCGATGACCTCTGCCGCGATGACCTCTGCCGCGATGACTTCCGCCGCGGTGACTTCCGCCGCGGCGGCATCAGTCGTCTCCACCGCTAACGGATGCACCGAGTCGTGTTGAACAATGACTGGGGGAACTCCCGACGCCTCGCCATGACTTGTTCCTCGAATGCGGCGCGCTACGCCCAGTGTGCCGGTTGCCGTTAGCAATGCTCGGACAACGTTTCTTAAACGAGATGAAGGCACTATTTATTCCCTTCTCGAACGCAACGCGTGCGTTAGTTTATTGGGTGGTGAATGATGAAGCTGCGGGTTGCAAAATATCAGTCGTTCAGCGCGGAATGCGAAGGCGCGCTCGGGCAGTTTAATGAAGTTAACACAGGCCCAGTTATAGAAAACGTAACGCGTATCTGGCTGGCGCTCGGCACCGCAGCACAACCCCAAGCCTACAAAACGCCCGATTTCCTGAGCGACGCAATCTCGGTGTCCTGCTTGCCCAAAATCTCGCGCAACACATCCACCGTACTCGACCCTTTCGCTGGCGGCGCATGACGATACGTCACCGGCGTGTCGCTCATGCGAATGGGGCTTGCCACCATCGCCACATTGCCACCGCCTTGCTCCATTGGGCGCTGCATATCGAGGCGCAGTTCGCGATGCAGCACCTGCGGATGCGCGAACACTTGATCGTAAGTGTTGATCGGCGCATGCGGAATGCCCACGCTGGCAAATTTTTCGAGCCAGAACGCGGTGCTTTGGGTGGTGAAAATCGCCTCCAAGTCAACAACCAGTTGCGCGCGGTGCGCGTTGCGGTTTTTCATCTCCAAATATTCGGGGCGCACCGCCATTTCCGCTGCGCCCATCGCGGCGCACAATTTGCGCCACTGTCCATCATTGCCCGCGGCGACGATCATGTACCCGTCCGCCGTTTTGAACGATTGATACGGTGCCAAGTTCACATGCGCGTTGCCGACGCGTTGCGGCTGCTTGCCGGTGATGAAGTACGTGGCGATCTGGTTACCACCAAATTGCACGATGGAATCGAGCAGCGCGATGTCGATGTGCTGCCCTCTTCCGGTCGTGTGCCGCGCTTCAATCGCGGCGAGCACGGCGATGGTGGCGTTGAGGCCCGAGAGCACGTCGGTGACCGCAATCACCACCTTCACCGGCCCGCCGCCAGGGCCGCCGTTATCAACGTCGGCATGGCCGTTGATGGCCATCAAGCCGCCCTCGGCTTGGCACAGCAAGTCGTAGCCCGGCCGATGCGCGTACGGGCCGTCTTGGCCGTAGGCGGTGATGGAACAGTAGACGAGCTTCGGATTGATTTTTGACAGCGCCGCGTAGTCAAGCCCGTAGCGCTTCAGGTCGCCGAGCTTGTAATTTTCGACGAGGATGTCGCATTTCGTGGCGAGTTCTCTCAGCAGCGTCTGGCCGTCGAGCGTGGAAATATCAACTGTGACGGAGCGTTTATTACGATTGCAACTTGAGAAATAAGCGGAGTCTTCGGTTGCGTTCCCGTTCGCGTCAGAGAGCCATGCAGGGCCCCATGCACGGGTGTCGTCGCCGGTGTCGGGTCGCTCAATTTTGATGACATCCGCGCCCAAGTCCCCAAGCGTTTGCGTACACCACGGCCCCGCCAGCACGCGGGTGAGATCGAGAACACGAAGATGCGCGAGTGGGCTAGTCATAATTAACTCGGGTGAATGCAACGTTGGTCAAAGGGCACCTCTAAAATTCATTTATAGGGATGCAGTGTTAGGCGCGGCGCGCGCAGCAACCGGAATGTACGTTGTGTGTACATGAGGATTGCGAGCACGGCGCAACGACACAATGCGCCCTATAAATGAATTTTAGAGGTGCCCTTATGAGTTACTACAAACACCACGTTTTCTTTTGCACCAACGAGCGCGACGACGGCCGCGCGTCGTGCGGCGAGCGCTGCGCGGGTGACCTGCGTGATTACGCCAAGAAAAAATGCAAGTCGCTCGGCTTGGCAGGCCAGGGCAAAGTGCGCGTGAACAATGCCGGGTGCCTAGACCGCTGCGAAGAAGGCCCGGTGATGGTGGTCTACCCCGAAGAGGTTTGGTATCACTATCAAAACGAGGCGGATGTCGATGAAATAATCAGCGAGCACTTGCAGAATGGCCGTGTCGTGGAGCGGTTGCAGATTTAGCCACGACCAACCCCTGTAGGAGCGGCTCCGCCGCGACCCAGGTTGATAAAGTTTTGTTGGGGGCACCCCGTACCCACCATCACCGTGCGCACGAGGATTGGTTTGTTTGCCACCGCTTGGTGGGCAGGGGCTGCCCACCCTTGTATCTTTAAGTTTGTAGCAATTGCGCCTGCTACAC
>JAYSRA010000171.1:0-17157 GCA_043721275.1 Burkholderiales bacterium | reverse complement strand
CGGGTGCCAAATCGTTCAAGCTTGACGTTAATTTCGACACGGGCAGCGCGAAAATTCGCAGCGACAGCAGCAAAGATTTACTTGACTTGGCCGAGCTGATTAAGGACGGCAAAACCAAAGGCGAAATCGGTGGCCACACTGACAACGTGGGTCAGCCCGCTGCCAATCTCTCGCTGTCGCAGGAGCGTGCCATCAGCGTGGTGGCGTATCTCGCCAGCAAGGGCGTGCCGAAGGACGTGCTGACAGCAAAAGGCTACGGCGACAGCAAGCCGCTGGCCGCCAACGACACGCCAGAAAATAAACAACGCAATCGTCGCGTTGAATTTGTTGCGCAATAACCCGGAGAACATCAATGAGCATCCTCATCAACAAAAACACCCGGGTTATGACGCAGGGCATCACCGGCAAAACCGGTCAATTTCACACCCACGGTTGCGTGGCGTATGCGAACGGCAAAGCCTGTTTCGTCGCGGGCGTAAATCCGAAAAAAGCGGGCGAGAATTTCGAAGGCATTCCGATCTATGGTTCGGTAAAAGAAGCGAAAGCGCAAACCGGTGCCACCGTCAGCGTGATCTACGTGCCGCCGTCAGGCGCGGCCGCTGCAATTGACGAAGCGGTAGAAGCCGAGCTTGATCTCGTGGTGTGCATCACCGAGGGCATTCCGGTGCTCGACATGCTCAAGACGCGCTACAAAATGCAGGGCAAAAAGACGCTGCTGCTCGGGCCGAACTGCCCCGGCCTGATCACGCCGGACGAAATTAAAATCGGTATCATGCCCGGCCACATTCACCGCAAAGGCCGCATCGGCGTGGTATCGCGTTCGGGCACGTTGACCTATGAAGCGGTGGGCCAACTCACCGAACTCGGCCTCGGCCAATCAAGCGCCGTCGGCATCGGCGGCGACCCGATCAACGGACTCAAGCACATCGACATCATGCGCATGTTCAACGACGATCCTGACACCGATGCGGTCATCATGATCGGCGAAATCGGCGGCCCGGACGAAGCCGAAGCCGCGTATTGGGTTAAAGCGAACATGAAGAAACCGGTGGTCGGTTTCATCGCCGGCGTCACCGCCCCACCCGGCAAACGCATGGGCCACGCTGGCGCGCTGATCAGCGGCGGTGCTGACACCGCAGACGCCAAACTAGCCATCATGGAAGAGTGCGGCTTCACCATCACGCGGAATCCTGCGGAGATGGGGAAGTTGTTGAAGGGTTTGCTGAAGTAATTCGGCGCACACTGCGACGGCGGCTACGCCTGCGGGTTCTAGCACCGTCGCCCGTAGGCCGGATCGGGCGGGGGCAGTTAGAGCCTATTTGCATGTACCGGTCGAGCGCGACCGGCGTCATGCAAATAGTCGCAGTTATGCGATTCAGCTTTTTGCTGAAAGCCTTATTTAACTAAGGCTAGCACTGCAATTAGCCGTATGTCGACTATTAGATAAATACGCGTTTAGCCCTATATGAACGGCGCTTTCAGCCTAAAGTTGATAGTAGAAAAACGCGTTGTCTACGGCTTTAAAACGGCGCTTGAATCGGCTTGCCCGATCAGCAAGTCCGCGTCGGCTTGCAACAAAAACCCCTGCTTTACCGCGTTCGCTGCCGCAGCTGTCACGGCGGTGACGTAACCGGCGTGATCGGTGTAGCGTTCTGCTAGCGACAGCCGCGGATCGTTGCTAGCGATGCGCTCGGCCTTCGTTTTCGCGAACGGAATCATGCCGCCGACGTAGTTGCAAATTTGCCCTTGATGAAACGGTCGTGCGCCGCCCGCCGTGATGTTCCAGCCGAGATACGTGCCAAGCGGCGCGTCATGCAGCACCACCGGCACGCCGCCGACTTCGTTGCCGTCCGCATTCACGCGCGGCACTTTCATGGTGATCACCTGCTTGATGGTCGGCGGTATTTTCGTTGGCACGCCCGCGCCGTCGTTGTAATTGAAGTCCGGGCCCCAGTCGTAATCAAGCGTCGCCATGATGAAGTTCGACGGAAGGTTTGACGGCACGCCGGGGATCGACGGGAAGCCCATCGCCGCTTTAGTCGCATCCACCAGCTCGCCCCTACTGATGCGCGGCCACACGCTCGCGGGCGGCAGCGTGCCTGCCATCACCCAATTGCGAAAATGTTGGCGCAGCGCGTTCACGGTGTGAATGTGCGGCATCACGTTGGGGGCAAGCAGCGCCGCGCCGAAATTATTGCCGGGACAATTCGGCGGCGGCAGCGTGTTGGCCGCTAAGCTCGCGTTGAACATGGTGTTTGGCGTTGGCACGATATAGCCGCCGTGATTGCTGCTCGCGATGTAGTAGCGGCGCACGTTGTCCGGCAGCGGAATGTCCGCCTTGCCATCGGTGCCGACCCACTCTGGCGTGAGCTTTAACGCCCACACTTCGGCCGAGCCGAAATGCTCGATGATCTTCGGGCAGGTTTTGGTTGCCGTACAGCGATCAAGAATGCCGCGCTCGGGCAATTTGCGCACCGTGTCCGGCCACGGCACCCACCACTGCGGCCCTTCGCTACCGGCCTGATAAAGCTCCAGCACGCCGTCCGGCTGCGCCCAGCGAAAGTTAAGCGCAATGCGCCGCCCAGCGATGATCGGCCACGCGCCGTCGTAGAGTTGCTTGCCCGATTCATCCTGATTAAAACCGAGATGAATGAAGCCACGCAAAAAATTTCCGGACTGCGAATTGCCGCGCGAGATGACGTGTTTGATCTTTCCGGCGAGCGGGTTCACAGTGCCGAAATCGTCCTTGGTTTCATTGCGGAAAAACGCTGCAACATCGCGAAACGCCGCGAAGCCTACGCCGAGCACCAGCGGGTTTTCGGCGGTGAAAATGACTTGATACAAAAGCTTCGAGTCGAAGCCTTTTTTCAGACAAATTTGTGTTGCATCAGGCGTGCCGGGAAAGGGCTTTGCCACGTCGCATTTCGCCCACGCCCAATCGTCGCTGGCAACGGTTGAATCAACCGTCACCACGCCGTCAACCGTCTCGCTTTTGATCGCGGTTAGCGTGGCCTTTTTGGTGTCGAGATCGGCGGGTTGGTACGGCAGCGGGCTCGTCTGCACGAGAATCGGCTGCGACTCCGGACCGCTACGATTGACGATGCGTCCGAGCACTTCGCCGCGAATCGGCGAGCCGTCTGCGTGCTTTGCAATTGGCACCATCACGATCTCTTGACCTGACTGCGTGTGCGCCGTTTGGCCAGAGTTATCACCTTGCCAGCCGCTGCTTAAGCCAACGTCACCGAGGTTGCGCTCAGCGGGCACAATGGTCACCCGGCCGCCGCGATTGGGCACGTCGTGCCACATCAAGCCGCTCATCTTTGCGGGGTTGGACGGCATCACAAGCTGAAACGTCGCGATGTACTCAACCTTACCCTTCGCGTTTTTTGGTGCGAGCTGAATGTCTTGAATGATCGCGTTCAACGGATGAGCAGGATCAAGCTCGCCATGCGCACGGCCGCTGATGCGCGTGATCGCACCTGCCGGGCCGGTGGCCGCGAGCGTGGCATCGGGATCGAGCGTGGATTCGATCACAATTTTTGTGATGCGAGCATCACAGGCCGTAGCCAGCGCGAGCGTGGTCGCTATGCCCGCAAAAGCGCTCCAGAAATGTGGGTTGCAAAGCATGAACGCCTCCTCAATTTAGTCGCGACGCGTGGCCAGTTTTGTAGGGTGGGCAACTTGTTGCCCACGCGCCGCCGAAATGTTTAATTGCGACGTTCGTCAAGCCGACGGATGCAAATAGCGCGCGCTGATCGCTTCAATTTCTTTGTACGCTTCAGGGTCAAGCTTCACCTGATGCGCGTTGTAGATTTGCTGCAATTGCTGCACGCTGGTTGCGCCAATAATTGCGCTGCCGACGAACCACTTGTTAACCACAAACGAGAGCGACAACTCAAGCAGACTCACGCCATATTTTTTGGCTAGCGCCGCGTATTCTTCCGCCGCGATCATCGCCAACGGTCGCCGATAGCGCACACCAAAATCAGCGTAGCCCTGAAATCGCGAACCTTTCGGCATCGCGCCGTTCAGATATTTGCCAGTCAACACGCCCATGCCAAGCGGGCTGTACGCCAACAGCGGCACCTGTTCGCGGTAGCTCACCTCAGCCAGATCACCCTCGAAGACACGGTTCAGCAGGCAGTACGGATTTTGAATCGCGGCAGGCTTTGGCGCGCCCAATTGCTCTGCGGCGCGACAGAACATGGTGGCGCCCCACGCCGATTCATTCGACAGGCCGTAGCCGCCGATCTTGCCGTCTTTGATGAGCTGCTGCATCGCCTCGACCTGCTCAACAATCGGCACGGTTTCGCGCTCTTTACCGCTGTCAAATTGCCATGCACCGAATGCGGCAACGTTACGATCAGGCCAGTGAATTTGGTAGAGGTCGATGTGCTCGGTTTGCAGGCGTTTTAACGAGCCTTCGCAGGCGTCGATGATGTTTGCTTTTGACACAGCCGTTGCGCCGTTACGAATCCAATCACGTCGGCCGGGCCCTGCGATTTTGGTGCCGAGCACGACCTTCTCGCGATTGCCGGGAATCGCCAGCCACTTGCCCAAAATGATCTCAGTGCGCAACCCGGTTTCCGCTTTCGGTGGCACCGGATACATCTCGGCCGTGTCAACGAAATTTACGCCATGCTGCATCGCCCAGTCGAGCTGCGCATGCGCTTCGGCTTCGGTGTTTTGTTCGCCCCACGTCATGGTGCCAAGACCGATGACCGACACGTTGCGATTGGCGTGAAATAACGGGCGACGTTCCATGGTCAGTCCTGTGAATTTAGGCGTTCACAGTCTATCCTGACCGACTGCGGGAGCGCTCCCGCGGTGCCGCCGACGCGCTACCCGCCGAGATACGCCTCTTTAACTCGCGGATCAGCCAGCAACACTTTCGCGTCACCCTGCAACGTGATCTCGCCGGATTCCAACACGTAGCCGCGCGTAGCATTCTCGAGCGCCAAGGCCGCGTTTTGTTCGATCAACAAAATGGTCGTGCCGCGTGAGGCGATCAGGCGAATGATCTCGAAGATTTTCTCCACCATCAGCGGTGCCAAGCCCATCGACGGTTCATCGAGCATCAGTAGCTTTGGCTGCGCGAGCATGGCGCGACCGATCGCGAGCATTTGTTGCTCGCCGCCCGACAGCGTGCCCGCCATTTGCAACGTGCGTTCTTTGAGGCGCGGAATCATTTCGTAAATTTCTTCGACCTCCTTCAGAATCTGCGCTTTGTCATTGCGTGCGTAGGCGCCCATCAGCAGGTTCTCATGCACGTTCAGGCGCGCGAAGACGCCGCGTCCTTCGGGGCACAGCGCAATACCCAAGCCCACCAGCGCATGCGACGGCACGCCGGTGATGTCGCTGCCCTTGTAGGTGACCTTGCCGCCAGCAGGCTTGATGAGCCCAGACAGCGCGCGCAGCGTGCTGGATTTGCCGGCACCGTTAGCCCCAATCAGCGTGACAAGTTCGCCTTCATTGACATGAAAATCAATGCCCTTAATCGCCTTGATGCCGCCATACGCGACTTGCAATTGCTTAACGTCGAGCATCGCAGTCATGCTGTTTCTCCGGTGACGACGTGTGCGCCGCCGAGGTAGGCCTTGATCACGGCCGGGTCTTTTTGAATTTGTGAAGGATTGCCGTCGGCGATTTTTTTGCCGTAGTCGAGCACCACGATGTGTTGGCACACGCTCATCACCAAGCGCATGTCGTGCTCAATCAACATGACCGTGGTGCCGTCGGTGGCGATGCGTTCGATCAATGTTCGTAGCGTTACGGTCTCCGTCGCGTTCATGCCGGCGGCAGGCTCATCCAGCGCGATCATCTTCGGGTCAGTGGCCAGCGCGCGTGCTATCTCTAGCCGACGTTGTTCGCCGTACGCCAGCGTGCGGCTTTTGTCGCCCGCGCGTTTCGTCAACCCGATGTAATTGAGCAATTCATGCGAGCGCTGCAAAATTTCCGCCTCTTCGCGTCGCGCTGACGGCGTGCGAAAAATTGCGCCAAATGCGCCTGCTTTGGTGCGCACATGACGGCCCACCATCACGTTCTCAAGCACCGTCATTTCGCCGAACAAGCGAATGTTCTGGAAGGTGCGCGCAATGCCCACCTGCGCCACTTCATGCGGTGCTTTCACATTGAGCGGCTTGCCGTCGAACATGAATTTGCCCTCGTCGACTTGATACAACCCGGTGAGCGTATTGAAGAAGGTGGTCTTGCCCGCGCCGTTCGGCCCGATCAGGCCGAAGATGGAGCCGCGTGGAATCTGCATCGACACATTGTCGAGCGCGGTGACGCCGCCAAAGCGTTTGGTCACCCCTTCTGCTGTGAACAGCATGTCAGCCATTATTTCTTCTCCGGTGACGGCCACAGGCCTTGCGGCTTAAACAGCATGATCAGAATCAGCGCCAGCGAGAAGATGAGGTTGCGCAGCACTTCCGGCGCGATCAGCACAATGCCGAAAATCTTCTGTTGCACATTTTCGTCGGCGGCGTATCGAATCACCTCCGGCATCGCCGAGAGCAGCACAGCGCCCAAAATAACGCCAGGGATATGACCCATGCCGCCGAGCACCACCATCGCCAGAATCATGATCGACTCCAGCAAACCGAACGATTCGGGGCTCACAAAACCCTGCATCGACGCGAACAATCCGCCGGCCAAACCGCCCGTGAGCGCGCCGAATCCGAACGCGGCGAGCTTGATGTTGCGGGTGTTGATGCCCATCGCTTTCGCAGCGATTTCGTCTTCACGCAACGCTTGCCATGCGCGACCGAGACGTGAATGTTGCAAACGCGAAACGCCGATCACCGAGAGAATGGTGAAGGCCAAAAAGACGAAGTAATACAGCTGCAAGCCGGTGACGTTAAAGCCAAAAACATCGAGCCCTTTTCGTAATTCGAACCCGAAAAAGTGCAGGCCATCAATGCCGGTAATGCCGCGTGGCCCGTTGGTGATGTTGTAGGTTTCATCCGACCACGGCAGGCCTACTTTGTCAAAATTGTTCATCAGGATTCGAACAATTTCGCCGAAGCCTAACGTCACAATAGCGAGATAATCGCCGCGCAATTTGAGTACCGGCGCGCCGAGCATCAAACCGGCGAGTGCAGCGAGGCACGCGCCCAGCGGCAGCAACACCCAGAACGGGTAGTGCAGATCGAAGTGCGCCGAGGCGAGCAGCGACCATGTGTACGCGCCAACCGCATAGAACGCCACGTAGCCGAGGTCGAGCAGCCCAGCCACGCCGACCACCACGTTCAAACCCAACGCCAGCATCACGTAGAGCAGCGTGGTGTTCAAGATGCGCACCCACGCCTGGCCGAGCATGCCCGCGAGGAAAGGCAGGATGAGTATCAACACGCCGAGCGCCACAAAGGCGACCATTTGATTGCGCTTGTTTTCCATGAGCTTAGCCATGATTACGCCCGCTCCGCTACACGCTCGCCAATCAGCCCTTGCGGACGGAAGATGAGCACCAGCACCAGCACCACGAATGCAAAGATATCTTTGTAGTCGCCGCGCACAAAAATCAACCCGACGTTTTCAACCAAGCCCAAAATCAGCCCGCCGACCATCGCGCCCCACAGATTGCCGATGCCGCCCATCACCGCAGCGGTGAACGCTTTCAGGCCGAGCATGAAGCCCATGTAGTAGTGCGCCTGACCGTAGTTCGAGGCGACCATTACGCCCGCGATTGCGCCAAGGCCGGAGCCGATGGCAAAGGTGATCGCAATGATTTTGTTGATGTCGATGCCCATCAAGCCAGCAACCTTTTGGTTCTCAGCGGTGGCGCGCATCGCGGTGCCGACCTTGGTGTTATGCACTAACCAAAGCAGTGCGCCCATGAGCCCGATGGAGACGATTAGGATCACGATTTCGTTCAACGTGACGGTGACCGCTCCGAGCGAAATCGGCGCTTTAGAAATCAGTTCAGGGAAGGAGAAATAGTTGCGGCCAAACACGAGAATGGCGAGCTGTTGCAACAGAATCGATACGCCGATGGCGGTAATAAGCGGGGCCAGTCGCGGGGCATTGCGAAGCGGTCGATAGGCGATTCGCTCGATCAGCACGCCGACCACCGCACACACCACCATCGCGGCGAGAATGCCGATGAGCAAGGCGAGCAGCGAGGGCACGCCCAACGAGAGCAGCCCCTTCGATGCGAACAATGCGGTGAGCCCGCCGATCATCACAATCTCGCCGTGCGCGAAATTGATCAACTGCAAGATACCGTAAACCATCGTGTAGCCCAGTGCAACCAGCGCGTACACGCTGCCTACGACCAAGCCGTTGACGATTTGCTGCAGCAATACGTCTATTGACATGAAATTCCCCGCTTAAAAATTTATCGTTGATTTGCAATCAAAGTTGAAATGAGCGTCCTCCCAGAGCGCCGCATTTCACGAATGTGCAGTATTGTGCCCTTATTCAGGACAGCTTCTTATTCTGAAAACGCTAACCCGGCTTCGCGACATGTGAACGAGTGCAACGCACGAGCTATGCCATTAGCAGCGTGACATTACCGCCCGCTGCGACCAAGTTGATGGTGATGGTTTGTTCGCCAAAAAAGCGCGGCAGATAAAACGGCCCGCCCGCCTTGGGGCCGGTGCCGCTCAAGCCTTCGCCGCCAAACGGCTGTACGCCGACCACCGCGCCGATGATGTTGCGGTTGACGTAGACATTGCCGACATGCGCGCGCTGCGCAAGGCTCTCGGCGCGGCTATCGATGCGGGTTTGAATGCCTAAAGTGAGTCCGAAACCGAGTGCGTTGATCTGGTCGATCACGGCATGTGGGTCACCCGACCAGCGCACGATTTGTAGCACCGGGCCGAAAATTTCTTGCGTCACTTCGGCGACGGTTTTGACTTCGAATATCTGCGGGATGATGGTGTTAGTTTGGCTCCCTGCCTCTGGGGGGGAGGGTTGGGGAGAGTGTGTCGGCATGCGGAGCTGTGATGGCGTTCCAACACCCTCTCCCCCGGGGAGAGGGAGCCAACCGCGCAGCCGCTCGACATGCGCGCTGATGCCATCGAAAGCTTCGCGATCAATCAACGGCCCCACGTCAGTGGCCAAATATTGCGTGTCGCCGACGGTGAGCTCTGCCGCCGCGCCGCGCAGCATGTAGATTACTTTGTCAGCAATCTCCTCATGCAAGCACAACAGCCGCAGCGCTGAACAACGTTGCCCGGCGGAGCGGAAAGCCGATTGCACCACGGCGTCCACGACGTGTTCCGGCAGCGCGGTTGAGTCCACCAGCATGGCGTTGATGCCCCCGGTCTCGGCGATCAGCGGCACGATGGGGCCGTCCTTGTTGGCGAGACTGCGCTGGATGATTTTGGCCACCTGTGTGGAGCCGGTGAACACGACGCCTGCGGTGTTCGGGTGCGCGACCAACGCGGCACCCACCGTTTCGCCAAGCCCGGTCATGGCTTGTAATGCATCGGTCGGTACACCCGCTGCGTGCAGCAACTTGACGGCCTCAACCGCGACCACTGGCGTTTGCTCAGCGGGTTTAGCTACAACTGTATTGCCCGTCACCAATGCCGCTGCAACCTGCCCCATGAAAATCGCTAACGGAAAATTCCACGGGCTGATGCACACCCACACACCACGACCGCGTGGGTAGAGCATGTTGCTTTCGCCCGTGGGGCCGGGCAGCGTGATCGGTGCGCACACGCGCTCGGCCTCGTCAGCGTAATAGCGCAAAAAATCAATCGCTTCGCGCACTTCGGACACCGCGTCGCCCCACGTTTTGAACGCTTCTTTTACAAGCAGCGCGCAGAATCGAGGCAACTCCTTTTGCAGATGGTCGGCGGCGCGACGCAATACCGCAGCACGCTGGGCAACAGGAACGTCGCGCCACGTTTTGAAGGCGGCGTGGGCGGTTTGCATCGCTTCCGTCGCTTCAGCTGTAGACGAGTCTGCTGGACGCGTGATCGGCGTCGCAGCGAATGCCGCCAGCAGCGGCGCGCACATCGTGTCAACCGTCAAATCAATGCCGGCACTGTTGACGCGCGGCAGCAAGATATCCTTGGGTAGCGGTAGATCGCTCGCCTCGGTCACGTGAAGCGGCGACGCGAGCAGCGCCTCGATGGGCACGTCGTCATCCGATAACTGATGCACGAACGATGAGTTAGCACCGTTCTCAAGCAGGCGACGCACGAGGTACGCGAGCAGGTCGCCGTGCGAGCCAACAGGCGCGTAGATGCGCAGCGTCTGGGTGGAATTGCTGCCTTTGTTACTACGGAAAAGTTCACGATAAATTCCGGTGCCCATGCCGTGCAACCTCTGCAATTCAAACGGCGCATCAAACTGTTTCGCCATCTGAAAAATGGCGGCAATCGTGCCTGCATTGTGCGTGGCGAATTGCGGAAAGAACGCGTCTTTCTGTTTGAGCAGTGAGGCGGCGCAGGCGAGATAACTGGAGTCCGAGTGCGCTTTGTGCGTGAACACTGGGTACGCGGGCATGCCCATTTCCTGCGCGCGCTTGATTTCGCTGTCCCAGTACGCGCCCTTGACTAGGCGGCACATGAGTCGCACGTTGTATTGCCGCGCCAGTGCGCCGAGGTGCTCGATGAGCTCCAGCGACCGGGTTTGATACGCCTGCAAGGCGAGACCGAAACCACGCCACTGCGGGCACTGGGTTTGCACCTGCTTCAACAACGCTTCAAACACGTCGAGTGAGAGTTCGAGGCGATCCACCTCTTCTGCGTCAATGGTCAAATTGATCTGCGCTGCGGCGGCCATTTCGCAGAGTTGCCACACGCGCGGCACGAGCTCGGTCATCACGCGACCATGCTGCGCGTCCTCATAGCGCGGATGCAGTGCGGAGAGTTTTATCGAGATACCGTCTGAGTCCTCGGGGCCGCGCGTGGGCGAGGCTGCATGCGCTTTCGCGAGGTTTTTGATTGCGTGCTGGTAGCTCGCGAAATAGCGATCAGCATCTTCCATGGTGCGCGCGCCCTCGCCAAGCATGTCGAAGCTGAAGCGTAGATAACTGAACTCTTTTCGCTGCGATTTCGCCTCCGCGATGGCCTCTTCAATCGTTTGTCCGAGCACGAATTGTTTGGCCAGTAATTGCACCGCGCGCACGGTTGCAGCGACCACCGTTTTTGCACCGAGTTTGCCGAACAAGCCCGACGGATTTGCGGCCTCCGGCAATGTTTTTTTCGACAGCGCGATCACCGAGTTCGACAGCCTCGCCATCATGCCGTCGCCGGTGCCCTCGAAGTCGGCGCGGCCGAGTTGATCGGCGGTCAGCGCGATGGCGGTGGCCGAATCGGGCACCCGCAGCAGCGCCTCCGCCAGCCGCATCAAAGCGAGACCCTCTGGCTTGGAGATGGGATATTCCTTGAGCAGGCTCTCCATCGCCCAGAACGGCGGTGGGTTGTCGCGCACTTCGGTCACCCACGGCCGGGCGGTCTCGATCACGTCCGGCCAATGCAGCGCGGACGCCGCGTTCTCAACGTTGCGGCGCACGATGGCCAGTTCTTCACGGTACGGGTGGGGCAAACGCATGATGACTCGCTGGGATCAGAGCGTCGCCTGCGGCGTCGCCCCACATTAACTGAACAAGTCACTATGCTATTTCCTACACAGCCATTTTATTCACTAAAATGCGACCTTTTAGCCGTGAAATACTCTGCCAACATGTCCGAAATCGACGCCATTGACCGAAAGATTCTGGTTGTTCTACAACAGGACGGTCGCATCAGCAATTTGAAGCTTGCGGAGGCGGTGTCGCTCTCGCCCACGGCGGTGCTGGCGCGCACGCAACGTTTGCAGCGCGATGGGTTCATCGTCGGGTATGAGGCGAAACTGAGCCCCGCCAAGCTCGGCTGCGGCATGACGGTGTTTGTCGAAGTGCTGCTGGATCGCACCACGCCAAATATTTTCGACGCGTTTAAAGCCGCGGTGCTCACCCATCCGGAGATCAGCGAATGCCACATGGTGGCCGGCGGGTTCGATTATTTGCTCAAGCTGCGAGTGCGCGACATGGAGGCGTACCGCGACTTTGCAAGTCGACGGCTGTGGCAATTTCCCGGCGTGCGCGAAACGCGAACTTATGCGGTGATCGAGGAAGTTAAGGACGGTGGACCGTTGCCGATTTAGCGCGAAATCAGTGAAAACATCAGTAACAACTTTTCACGCAAAAGCAGGTTTGACTTGGGCTAGACCGCGATAACGATAATAGTCGACTATAAACAAAAATAACTTAGAGCCCCAATGCAATGGCGGTTGTAGCTAAAAGCTGTATTAGTTTCAGGCGTAAAAAACGACACCCTAAGGTGCCGTTTTGCGAAGCTCATCCCGAAGGATGAATACTCAAACCGATTATGGTTTTTTGGCTTCAGCAGGTGCAGCGGCTGGCGCTGGCGCAGCAGCAGGAGCGGCTGCGTCTTTCGGGCCACCAACGATTTGCACGGTTTCCCACTTGCCACCTTTGATGATGGAAACGGTTACTGCGCCGTCTTTGATGTCGCCTTTTTCGTCAAACGCGATCTTGCCGGTCACGCCGTCCATCGAGGTTGCTTTGATCGCGTCAATGATTTTGGCTGGGTCGGTGCCGACTTTGCCGATGGCTGCGATCAGCACATTCGCTGCGTCGTAGGTGAACGGTGCATAAACCTGAACGTCCGCATTGAACTTGGCTTTGAACTTGTCGTAGAAAGCCTGGCCCTGTGGCATTTTCTCTTTTGGCAAACCGGCTTCGGTTGCGTACACGCCTTCGCCTGCATCACCGGAGAGCTTGATCAGCTCAGCCGATTTAGCGCCGTCGCCAGAGATGAACTTGGCCTTGATGCCCAGTGCTTTCATCTGCTTGACCATTGGGCCGGCTTGTGCGTCCATGCCGCCGAACATGATCACGTCTGGGTTCTTCGCCTTGACTTTGGTCAACACGCCCTTGAAGTCTTGCTCTTTCTCGTTGGCCAGCGCCTCGCGGATCACAACGGTGCCACCGGCGGCTTTGACAGCCTTCTCGGTTTCATCAGCCAAGCCCACGCCGTACGCGGTTTTGTCTTCGATGATGGCGATTTTCTTGGCGCCCATGCCCTTGACCATGTAATTGCCGATGGCAGTGCCTTGGGCGATATCGTTGGCGACCATGCGGAACACGCCCTTAAAGCCCTGATTGGTGAGCTTAGGATTGGTGGCGGATGGGGACACTTGAGCAACGCCAGCGGTGTTGTAGATAGCCGAAGCCGGGATCGAGGTGCCCGAGTTCAAGTGACCAATCACGCCAACAACCTTGGCATCCATCAGCTTTTGAGCAACTTGGGTGGCCTGCTTGCCGTCGGCAGCGTCGTCTTCGGTCAGCAGCTCGAATTTGACTTTCTTGCCGTCAATCATCATGCCTTTGGCATTAGCTTCTTCAACCGCCAAACGGGCGCCGTTTTCGTTGTCTTTACCAAGATGGGCAATTTGGCCAGAGGTCGGGCCAACGTGGCCGATCTTCACAACCATTTCGGCGGCAGCGGCAGGAGCGGGGGCAACAACAGCTGCTGCTTTTGGCTCTTCTTTTTTGCCGCAAGCGGCGAGGGTTGCTGCAACTGCGACTGCGGTTGCGGCCAAGGCGAACTTATTAATTGGTTTCATGTGGCGGAATCCTCCGGAGAAAAACCTATAGATTATGCTTAGGACTTAATGTGCTGTCAACGCGGAAATCCCCATCCTGCGTTGCTTTCGCGCGATTTCGACGTTTTATTGACCGTTTGTACACAGGGAGCCTTGCTCGGTGCGCGCCTTTATTTTCGATATGGACGGCACGCTTGCCACCGCCTTGAACCACCACGAGCTGGCACGGCAGACGCTGCGGTCAGAGCTGCGATTGAAGGTTTATCACGACGAATGTTTTCCCTCGTCGGCGACTTCAACTGCACACGTCAATGACCGAGCCTTAGGTTCGCTTTTTCAGCCTTTTTAGTAAGACAGTACACGCTTAATGGATTGGTTGCAAAGCGTTGACCCTGCCACCGTAGGCATTGCCTTCGGGCTGGCCGGTTTGACCGTGACCGCCGTCATCGCACTGCTCGCATGCGTCGGCGACTGGACGCGCTCGCTGTCCTGGTGGGTGGGCGCGGCGTTCTGCCTGACCGCGGGTTACACCTTGAACACGTTGCAGGCCTACATCGCTGCGCCGTGGGCGGTGGCCATCAGCAACCCGCTGACGATCATCGGCGCCTGCCTGTTCTATGTCGGCCTGCGTCATGTGATTGGCAAGCCGCCGATGCTCCTGCGCGTGGCGCCTATCGTGCTGGTGTCCGTGCTCGGCAGCGTGCTGTTTGTATTTGTGTGGCCCAGCTTGGTGGCGCGCGTGTTTACCCAGCTCGCTTGCCTGCTGGTGGTCACCTACCTGAACGTGTCTGCGTTGCGCTCACTGGATCACGGGTACTACCATTTTCCGGCGCGCTTTTTGTTAGTGGTCAATACGGTGCTGGTGCTGCTGCTATTTTCTCGCGGCGCGGTGGTGGTTTTCGGCAGCGCGCAGGCCACGGCGGTCGCCCGCACGCCCATCAACACGCTGGTTTTCAGCCTCGCCGGATTTTTGATCCTAACGTTTCTGGTCGGCATATTGCTGATTTGTTTTGCAGAAAAGCAGACGCTGTTGCGGCGTTTGGCCAGCGAAGACAATTTAACCGGCGTGCTCAATCGGCTGGGCTTGCGCGACACCCTAAGCACCTGGCCCGCCAAGCGCGGCGGCGTGGTCACGGTGTTTGATATCGATCACTTCAAACGCGTCAATGACGGCTTCGGCCACGAAGCGGGCGACATTTTGCTCAAGACTTTTGCGCAAGCGTTGGTTGCAGCGGCACCCGCAGGGGCAATCATTGCGCGCCTCGGTGGCGACGAGTTTTGCGTGGTGGAGCCGGTCGCTGCGAGCGGTTTTTCCGGTGAGTGGATCAACGCGGTCAAGCAACAATTTCCGACTCGACTGGATGCTGCGTCCCCGTTAGCGCAGTCGTGCAAGGTGAGCCACGGCTCGGCCCGATTTGCCAACGTGAACAGCGAATTTGCGCTGGGCTTGCGTCACGCTGATCGAGCGCTGTATCGCTCAAAGGCCAGAAAAAGCATGCGCGCCACCGATCCTAACACCGCCTAAAAAAGCGCCGCTAGCCGCGCCCGACGAACGGCATTTTGGTCGCCATAATGGTCATGAATTGCACGTTCGCCTCCAACGGCAAATTGCTCATGTGCACGATGGCGTCGGCCACATAGCGCACATCCATGCGCGGCTCAATAGCCATCTCGCCGTTGGCCTGCATGACGCCTTTGGCCATGCGCTCGGTCATCTCGGTGGCGGCATTGCCAATGTCGATCTGGCTGCACGCGATGTCGTACTTGCGGCCGTCGAGCGACGTCGTTTTGGTGAGCCCGGTGATCGCGTGTTTGGTTGACGTGTAGGGTGCGCTATTCGGGCGCGGCGCATGGGCCGAGATGGAGCCGTTATTGATGATGCGACCACCGCGCGGCGTTTGCGCTTTCATCACTCGAAACGCCTCCTGCGTGCAGTAAAACGCGCCGGACAAATTGGTGTCAACCACGGCTTTCCACTGCTCGATGGTGATGTCTTCCAGCATCACGGCGGGCGCGCCGATACCTGCGTTGTTAAAGATCACGTCCACGCGACCAAATGCGGCGACCGTCTGCGCAAACAATGCTTTCACCGATGCCGGATCGCTCACGTCAGTCACCACCGCGATGCCACGCGCCGCATCTTCGCCAGCAGAGGCCACCGCCGCCTCAAGCTCCGCCCGACGCCGCCCAGCAAACGCCACACTGTAACCCGCCTTCAACAACGCCACGGCAGAGGCTTTGCCAATGCCAGCGGACGCGCCAGTGATGATGGCGACCTTGCCGTTTCCTGAAGTCATGAGCGATCCTTAAAAAGTAGGTGTTGTTGAGCTTCGGCAAGTGTATGCACTGGCGTCACGCAGCAGTCCACTGCATCGAAGATTTCGGTCCAATGGGCAAGCGTGTGCGCGGCAAAACAATCTGCCAACTCCTTCTTCACCCGCAAACCCACCACGCCCTCGGAGCATCCGAGCGCTTTCAAATGCGGCATGTGCAGCGCGTCACACAGCCCATGCCAAAACTTTTCTTCCAGCGCGCCAACCGCCATAAACCGCTCATCCAGCGTGCGATAAATCGCGTAACAAGGCCAACCACCGGTCAGCCAATCTTCACCTCGCGGTTTGGCCGCATCCAGCAACAAGCCATGCTCCGCGATGATGTTCAGTCGCGCCACCTCGTGCGTCATCGACACATCAACAAACGAACCGACGCCGGTCGCCTTGGCCTGCACCAGCGCCGCACAAATCCGCGCCGCCGCAGCCAGCGCGCCACCGGCCAAATCAGCAATTTGCCAGTTAGAGATAGAAGGCGGACGACCGCGCTCGCCCACCTGATCCAGCACGCCACTCACCGCTAAATAATTGATGTCATGCCCCGCCCGCATCGCCCACGGACCCGCGCTGCCATAACCCGTGATCGCGCAGTAAACGAGTGCCGCGTTGTGCTCACGCACTGTCTCGTAGCCCAGACCCAGACGCGCCATCACGCCCGGCCGAAAGCCTTCAACCAGCACATCACTATTGGCCACCATTGCCAGCAATCGCGCACGCCCCGCATCAGACTTCAAATCCAGACGCTCAAACGATTTGCCACGATTGACGATGGAGTAAAGCGGTGCAATTTGCTCAGGCGGCGCATCAGGCGACAAGCCAAGACGATTGGCATAGTCACCCTCAGGCGGCTCAATCTTTACGACCTCCGCGCCCCACTCAGCCAGCATACGAGTGCAAGCCGGGCCAGGGAGCAAGCGGGTGAGATCAAGAACACGGAGACCGGAGAGGGGCTTGGACATAGGCAGAGATTATCGCGGGACGCCGCTTTGTCCCCTCTCCCCTCGCGGGAGAGGGTTAGGGTGAGGGGGAAGGGGTACGGATGAGCGCCACCATCCCGCTCATGCCGCGGGGCAGATACCTTTTTTGCTTCGCCAAAAAAGGTAACCCAAAAAAGGCGACCCCGACGATTGGCCTGGCCTTCACTAAGGCTCCGCCTTCGCTGCGATGCTCAGAAAAAAGCGGAACGAAAAAAACTCGCTATCGCTCAGACAGTTTTTCGTTCTGATCGCTTTTTTCTTCCGCTTCTCGGGGCCAATCA
>JAYSRA010000170.1:0-116541 GCA_043721275.1 Burkholderiales bacterium | reverse complement strand
TGGCAACGTGGGGTCGCGGCAGAGCCGCTCCTACAATCACGACATCAAACGCGTCGAATCGAATCCATGAACATCACCCCACAAGCTGCCGTCCACGTTACCGCGAAAGATTTGCAAGGCCCCGGTGTCGTGTTTTGCCCCAACCCGAAGATGGCGCAGTGGTCAACTCACCCCAAGGTTTATCTCGACGTTGCGACCACGGGTGACGCCACCTGCCCGTACTGCGGCACCCGATACGTGCTTGACGGGCCCGCGCCGCACGGGCATTGAGTTTCGCGCGTCCCAGCTCATCGCGAGTGTGTATCTCGCAGCATCACGATGCGATTGTTGTGCGTAGAGGCCTTGCTGTGGGAGCGGTTCCGCCACCGCACGTTGACCGCGGTAATCTTGGCCGCGTTGACTTCGGGCGCTATTAGCGCGCACGCCGACGGGCTGCCTCGCGAATCACGGGTGCCCGGCGGTATCGCACTCGTCACCGTTGCGCCCGCTGACGAGCCCAAGCCCCTCGTCACGCGAGACGGTGCAAACGTGTGGACTGTAAAGCGCGGCGGGTCGTGGTTCGCAGTGCTCGGCCTGCCGTTGTCAACTGTTCCCGGCGAATATTTAATCAGCGTATCGCGCGACGGCGCAGCGCAATCAGTGCCTTTCACCGTACAAAACAAGCGCTATCCAGTGCAGCACGTCAGGTTAAAAGACAACGCGATGGTTGAGCCACCGCCCGAGGTGATCGCGCGGATTGATGCCGAATCAGCACACCTGAAAACGGTGCGCTCAAAGTGGCGCGAGAGTGATGCCACCAACGCGTCATTCACGCTGCCCGCCAAAGGCCGTCTCTCGGGCCGCTTCGGTGGTTCACGCGTGTTCAACGGCAAACCGCGCGCACCACACGCCGGGCTCGATGTTGCTGTCGGCACCGGTACGCCCGTACTGTCACCGAGCGACGGCGTGGTGCTAGACACGGGCGACTATTATTTCTGCGGCAAAACCATGTTCATCGATCACGGCAATGGCCTGCTAAGCCTGTTCTGTCATCTGAGCGAACACACTTCGAAAGTTGGCGACACCGTACGCAAAGGCCAATCCGTCGCCCGCTCCGGCGCAACCGGTCGCGCCAGCGGCCCGCACCTGCATTGGTCGGTTTATTTGAACGGCGTAAGCGTTGAGCCCGAATTGTTTGTGAACATCAAAAAATAGTGCGCCCGCTAAACGGGGTTGACGAGCGCACTTGAGCGCTCGTCAACCGGCCGCAACGTGACGAGATTAGTGGCCGAATGCGTAGGTTTTCACCGTGGCCTCGCCAATCGGCAAACCCGCAGTGAACGCAGTGACCGCAAACGTGGCGTTGAGCGCCGCTGCAGCGCCTGCGTTCAGCGTGAGCTTAACGCCCGGCACTTTGAGCTGACCCCAGTCGTTTTTGGGTGCCGCCAGCGGCAGCGTGAGTGCAGGCAACGCCACGTCAAATAGTGGAATTCGCGCGACGAAATTGTCGTTAACCACCACTTTGCCGGTGAGCACAGCGGCCGCGCCACTGGTGTCAATGACAAAGTCGCGCAGCTCAACCGAGGTTCCCCCGGCCTTCAGCATCAATCCGCCAAGATGCGTGATTTCGCCCTTGGCGGTGCCGAAGTCAAAGTCGCCGTCGATCACCGGAAAGGTCGCCACGCCGTCGTTTAACCGCGAATAGCCACTGGCCGATGGCGTGACTTTCAGTGCCGTGATGGCACCGACAAACACCGGATCAAGTTTGACCGACGTGTCACCGTAACCCACCGATAAAGTAGGTGCCGCAAAGCTCGCGGACATAGCGGTGATTGCGGTCGCGGCGACGAGCGCGCTGAAAGAGTGTGTGAATTTCATGAATGGCTCCAGTAAAAAAATAGATGCACCGTAAAGCGCTGCATCGGGGTCGATAGAAAGTTGCTGTAGCGTGGTCTCGTTCCCGGTCAATCCCGCGTGATTACCCGTTGCTACCTTCATCCAAAACTTGATCATGTGATGTGACCACGCTTTCAATTCGGATTTATTTTTTTAACGAATTAGGAAGTTTTTCTGCCTTTTCGTAGGCGCATCTAACGTGCTCATGCGCGCGACAAAAATACCCAGTTTTAATCCTTCCTATGCCATTGACATAACTAAAACTCATTAGTTCAATAAATTACTGAACAGTCTTTTTATTGTCACAAACACGCTTTTCAGTACACAACTTTCTCGTGTAAGCCTTATTTAACGGGGGCACAGAGGCAATTTTTACGTATATCGACTACAGCGCTTTTATGCGTTCAGCCCGAATGCGATTGGGCTTAAGGGGAAAAGCTATCACCGCTTCACAGCGCTATCGACGGGCTAGGCCTACGCAGCTAACGGCTTCGTACTGCGCAAATCACCGGTTAGTGCGATGCGGTGAGCGATAGCAACGATTGCATCGGCGGCTGCTTTAGCGGATGCCGTTGCGGGCGATCCAGCGCGGGTGTAGAGCCCCAGATGAATCGGCAGCAGCGGCTCCGCCAACACCAATTCATTCAACTGCCCTGACTGCATGCAGGCGCGCAACAGCGCCGGCGGCAACACGCCGATCATGTCGGTGGCGGCGATCAAATCAAGCGCGATGAAGTACGAACCGCAATGCACTGAGGGCAGTGGCACCGGCAATCCCGCACCGATAAACGAGCGGCTGACGATATCGTCCGAACTGTCGTGCGCGGTCATGTAAAGCCACGATGCGCTCACCAGATCGGTCAATTGCACGTTGCGCAACGCGAGCAACGGGTGGCCACGACGCACCGCAATTCGCATGTTGATCTCTGCGAGTGGTCGGTAGTCGAGACCTGCATCCAAGTTAATTCGTGTGCGCTGCGTCACGGCGAGATCCATCACCTCATCGCGCACCAGTGGCAGCAGCGCGCTCGGCGTTGTTTCAAGAATACGAATGCGCGCTTTGGGTCGCGTTTGCCGCAGCGTGATGAACAGCTCCGGCAACAACAGGCTGGCCCCGACCGGAGACAAGCCGAGCGCGAGCAACCCGCTGCCATCGTCCACCGTGCTGCGCGCCTCGTCTGCGGCTTTGCGCAGCTCCGCCTCGGCCACACGTGCCCGCGCTAGAAAGGCAGTGCCCGCAGCGGTCAGCGACACGCCACGACCACTACGATTCATCAGCTGCACACCCAGCTCATCTTCGAGCTGCTGCAACGCACGTGACAACGCGGGCTGCGACATGCCAAGCTGGCGTGCCGCGCCGCGAATGCTGCCCGCGTCGACCACGCTGATGAACTGCTCGATTCTTTGTAGCCGCATTCGGGCACTCCTAGAAATCCGTTTGTCGGGCGAATTGCGTCGTTGTCGGTTGCTCGCAATCCTCATGTACCTGTAAGTACATTCCGGTTGCTGTGCGCCCGACCGAGGTTACGTAAATCCGGCACTTCATCCCGAAAAACGAATTTCTAGGAGCGCCCGGGGGCTCGTCAAGTGATGCACAACAAGCATCGGCTTGCTGCATCACGCATCTTCCCATAGGTCGGGTGCATCTGCAAACATCCACACACTCTCCTCTCTCGCAAAAACGCCATGACTCACTCACACACTTCACGACGCGATTTCCTCAACCTCAGTTGCGCCGCAACCGCAACGCTGCTCAGCGCTAGCCTTATCAAAACGGTAGGCGCGCAGGCATCGAGCACGCCGCTGCGCGTGCTGTGCTCCGGCCCCGCAGGCAGCATTCCCGACATCGTGGCGCGGCGAATTGCTGAGCAGTTCAGCGCGACCAGCGGACGCGCAGCATTCGTCGAAAACAAGCCCGGTGCGGCAGGGCAGATTGCGGTCAACGCGCTCAAAGCGGCCCCAACCGATGGCTCAACGGTGCTCCTGGCACAGGGCGCGGTGGCGACCGTCTATCCGTACCTGTACGCCAAGCTCGCCTACGACCCTGTGCTCGACCTGCAACCGGTCTCGCTCGCAGGCGAGATGACGCTGGGGCTCGCGGTTGGCCCCGCCGTGCCCGCCAGCGTCACCAGCGTGCGCGAGCTAGTCGAGTGGATGCGCGCCCACCCGAAGCTCGCCAACGCCGGTTCCCCCGGCACCGGCACCTTGCCGCATCTGTTGGAAGCGATGCTGTTTCGTGAGGCCGATGTGCCATGGCAGCACGTGGTTTATGCGGGCGGGCCACCGGCGATGGTCGATCTGCTCGGCGGACAAATCGCGGTGCTGGTGTTACCGGAAGGTTTGTTGCGCCAACATAAAGCAGCGGGCAAGATACGTGTGCTGGCCACATCTGGCTCGCAACGCAGCGCTTATTTTCCGGATGTTCCATCGTTGGTTGAACTTGGTTTTCGTGATCTCGTAGTGCGTGAGTGGTTCGCGTTTTTTATGCCTGCGAACGTGTCGTCGGCGGTGATTGAAACGACTTCGCAAGCGCTGCGCACCGCCATCGCTCGCCCTGAGTTGGTTGCCGCGTTCACCGAGTCGGGCATGGCGGCGGCGTCGAGTACGCCAGCGGCGCTGAGCACGCGTATCGCGACAGAACAACGCTACTGGCAGCCGATCATCCGCACCACTGGGATTCGCGCGGAATGATTGCGCTCGCTGATCGTGAAGCAGCAGTCACGTCTGCTCATCCTTGGGACAAAGCAGCCGCTGGTTGGAACGATCACACGCACATCATCCACGAGTGGCTGCGCGATGCCACGCAATTGATGCTCGACGCCGCACAAATTAAACGCGGTTCACGCGTGCTCGACATCGCAGCGGGTGCGGGCGATCAAACGCTCGACATCGCGCGCCGGGTCGGTGAAAACGGCTACGTGCTGGCCACCGACATTTCGCCGCGAATCCTTGAGTTGGCGCAGCACAACGCGGACGCGGAAGGCTTTGCACACGTCAAAACGCGTGTCGCCGATGCGCAGGCGCTAGAACTTGACGGTGCCAACTTTGATGCGGCGGTGTGTCGCCTCGGCCTGATGTTCTGCGCGGATCCGCTGGCCGCGCTAGTAGGCGCTGGTAAGGCGTTGAAACCGGGTGGGCACTTCAGCGCGCTCGTATTCTCAGGCCCACAAAACAACGCCTGCCTGACGATCATGATGCGCACCGCGATTAAACATGCGCGATTGACGCCGGAGTTGTCGTCAGCCTTCGCACCGGGCACGCTGATGAGTCTCGGCAAGTCGGGCCTGCTTGCGCAATTGCTGAATGATGCTGGCTTTGTCGGCGTCAACGTGCAGGCTGTGGCAGCCCCGTTTCGCTTGCCCGCCAGCAGTGATTACGTCCATTTCGTCCGCAGCGCAGGCTCACCGATCATGCAGATGCTTGCGCCGCTGTCGGACGCGGCAAAGCGGAATGCATGGCACGATATGGAAACGCAGTTGAACGCGTTCAGCACAAGCAACGGCTGGGTCGGACCGCATGAATTGCTGCTGTGTGCGGCAACAGCGCCACCCACGGTTTAGCCACCACGGAACCCAACAATGCAGAACCTACTCGCCCTTGCCAGCGCACTTCTCGGCTTGACTTTTGGCGCGGCAACGCACGCTGCCACCTTCACGGTCAACAACACCAGTGACGCCTTGGGTGGCAGTTTTCGGGCAGCGATTATTGCCATCAATGCCGTCCCGACCCCAGGCTCGCACACCATCGCTTTCAACATCCCGGCATCAGACGGCAACTGCGCGCCCGCCACTGGTGTCTGCACCGTTTCCTTACTGAGCGGATTGCCGCTCGTCACGAAAGTTGTGGTGGTTGATGGCTACACGCAGCCCGGCGCAACGGCGAACACCAGTCCGCCCAACCTCGGCACCAATGCGTCCTTGCGAGTGGAGATTAGCGCGTTGGCGACCGTGGGCACCAACATCGTTTTGGGTCAAAGCGGCAGCGTAGTGCGCGGGCTGATACTCAACCGACGCATTGGCATCGCACTGGGCGGCACCGGAAGCCACGTGGTTGAAGGCAACTTTATCGGCACCAATGCCGATGGCAGCGCGGGTTTTGCTGATGGCCAAAACGGGATCAGCGTGGCGACCAACTCGCACAACAACGTGATCGGTGGCACCACGCCCGCCGCGCGAAATGTGATTTCTGGTAAGGGCACCGGCATCCTGATTTCCTCGGCCAGCACGCCGATTTTGGGCACGCAAATTCTGGGCAATTTGATCGGCACCAATGCGGCGGGCACGGCCGCTATCGCTAACGAGCTCGCGATTGCATTCGTTCAGTCCGGCGGAAAAAAAACGGTGATCGGCGGCACTACGGCCGCCGCGCGCAACGTGATTTCTGGCAACACGTCGGGCATCTATGACGAGTCTTCCATCATCGGCGTCGGCAGCAACAACAACACGATTTCAGGCAACTACATTGGCGTGGACGTGACCGGCAGCACTGCACTCGGCAACACGTTCTACGGCGTTTCCACCAGCAGCAGCGGCGCCGTGATTGGTGGCAGTGCGCTGGGCGCAGGCAACGTCATCGCGGCGAGTGCAACGATTGCCAATGTGCAGATTGGGAGTCGCGACATCGTGGTGCAGGGCAACTGGATCGGCACCGGCGTGTCCGGCACTAGCGCGCCGATAGGATTTGTTCCAAGCGCGTTTCGTGTACCCGGCGTCTTTGTGACTGGCAACGTCGCCGTTACTGGCACCCAGATTGGCGGCACTGCGTCAGGAGCAGGCAACGTCATCGCGTTCAACACCAGCAACGGCGTGCTGCTGAGCGATCAACTCGGTAACGGTCATTCGATCCTCGGCAATTCGATTTTTTCAAACGCGCAAACGGGCATCAATCTTTCTTCACCCGGCAGCGAAAACACTTTCGGCGTTACGCCCAATGACAATGGCGACGGCGACTTCGGCGTTAACGGCCGACAAAACTTTCCGGTGATCACCTCAGCCACGTCCTCTGGCAACGTGGTGGGCACATTGAACAGCGTCGCAAGCAGCACCTATCGTCTCGAATTTTTCGCGAACGCAGCGTGTGATCCGTCTGGTTACGGCGAGGGCAAAACCTTCCTGGGATTTCAGTCCGTCACCACCGACGGCAGCGGCAACGCGAGCTTCAACGCGACGTTGACTGCGCTGCCCCCCGGTCAATCGGTGGTCACCTCGACGGCCACGGACTCGGGCGGAAGTACCTCTGAGTTTTCGCAATGCGTGACCGCAGCATTGCCCGTCGCGCTCACAGTCGTCAAGAACGGCTCGGGCAGTGGCACGGTCACCTCATCGCCCGCAGGCATCAACTGCGGCGCAACCTGCAACGCCACGTTTCCCGCTGGCACCGCAGTGACGCTCACCGCAACACCCACCAGCGCTGCATCAACGTTCACAGGTTGGCTCGGCAACGGATGCACAGGCACCTCACCCTGCACGAAAACATTGGCCACCGCAGTCAACGTATCCGCCACGTTCGCGCTGTTGAGCAACGAACCTTTCAATCTCGACGTTGAAGGCAACGCGCCAGTTTCGCTAGCCACCGCAGCCAACGACGGCCTGCTGATCTTGCGCTATCTAGCCGGGATGAGTGGAGCGGCGCTGGTCAGCGGCAACGTGATTTCAACTGATGCCACGCGCAACACAGCAGCGGCGCTCACGGCCTATCTCGACGATCTGAAACCCAAGCTCGATATCGACGGCAACGGTCAAGTCGACGCCCTCACCGACGGCTTGCTGATCTCACGCTACCTGCTCAACATTCGCGGCCCAGCACTCATCGCAGGCGCAATCGGCGTTGGCGCAACGCGCACCACTTTTATGCAGATTGAAAGCTATGTGGCGGGCTTGCTGCCGCCGTGATTTGCAACTTAGTTCTTTCGTAGGAGACACGATGAATATCGACACTAAAAACGCCCTCGAATCAAAGCATTTCTTGAGCTTCGGCGCCGCAGTGCAAGCGCGACTGACGCAATGCCTGAGAAACGACGGATCAAATATCCGTCCGTTCAGTGCGCCCAGCGAGGCCATTGAGGCGATCAAACTGGGCCTTAACCTGGTGCAGCCAAAGAACGCTGGAATGAAACGCATCACCGACGGAACAAACTCATTTGGTCAAACGATGGCGGACGCGGTGCGTGTTTATAAGTCGAACAACGGGATCATCCGTGCAGGGCAGCGGCTCGACAACATTGTTGGTCGTGGCACGCTGGCGCATCTCGACACGGACTTGAAAAATAATCCAAATGTGCCAGGTCTACCCAGAGTGCCCCCAACTGTTCCCGGCCCGGGATCCGCTAACTGGCGCTTCTCATTTTTCTGCGATAAAGCGCTGTTTGGCAGAGGCGACTTTGTACTCAACATTGCCAGCGCAGAGGTGCAGGAGGCGTCTCAGTTCACCATGACAGAGTTGAGCAGCGCGTCGGGACTAGGCGGCGGTTTTAAGGGCGTCAGCCGCGGCACGTTCACTACGGCCAGACGTTTCGCGGTGAAAACCTTCGGTCTTGCGACTGTCGAATTCTCGGTCACACGGCTGGCCTCTTCGCAATTGCGGGGCACGATGCGAATTCAGGGACTTGCTGACGCCTCACTGCAAGCCTCGTTTGCACTGCCGGACTTTGTCGACGAAACCGGCGGTACAAGATTTGGAACAGCGGTCGTGACCGCCGTCTTGAGTCAAGGAACTTAGCAAACCTTACGCACGTGAGGTATTCGTCGCCGCAGTGCCCGATGTACTCACTATTGAAAGGACCTTCCGTGACTAAAGTTATTGGAAACAAACGGGCGACGTGTCTGATCGGCGCAGCGACATTAGTTGCGGCACTATCGCTGTCAGCTTGCTCAAAAAAAGTCGAACCCACGACCGCCGTCAATCGCACTGATGCCGCGGGTTCTGCTGATTCTGCGCTCGTCGTCGCCACCGTAGACGCCGCAAAACTTTGCAAAGTGCTCAACGAGCTTGCGCCGCAAGCGCCGAGTTTGTCGGCCCTTGGCACGCAGGCGCAACTCGTGATGGCGATCGCGTCAGCGTTTGACACAAACCCAGAAGCGCTTCGGATCGTGAGCGCCGAGATCGACGCCGTTGCAATTGCCTCATGCCCTGCCGCGCGAGATGCGTTGCTGAAGGTGCTGAAAATGAATTCGTTGCGCGAGGCGGTGCGATAGCGTTTGCTGTTTTCGAAAGTCGTTTTGTTCTCTGCGACGCCGCGTGCTGGTGTCGTGACACCCTTTGTTGAAACCTATCGTCAGTGAGCAAATCATCATGCAAATATCGGTTCTCTTCGGCAGGCCAACTGCCCGCGTGCTTTCAATGGGCACCCTTGCCCTTGCCCTAACCCTGCTCCCGTTACCGGCCCTCGCCGCCGCCTGCCCGTTCGACAGTGGCGGCTCGGACGCGATGAACGACGGCGTGGTGCTCACGCGTTACGCGCTGGGCATCTCAGGCAACCCGCTCGTGGCGAGCACGCGCTACGCGAGCCTTGACCCGTTGCTGGTGAAAAACAATATCGAATGCGTTGGTTGCGCGCTCGACATCAATGGTGACGGGCAGATTGATACTGTGGACACGACCATCATCGCGCGGCATTTAGTGGGATTCAAGGACGCGTCGCTGTCCAACGGATTAACGCTCGGTTCGGGCTCACGAAACACCACTTCGGCGGTTACCAGTTTTCTCGCCAACGGCTGCGCGGTGGGCGGCGCGTTGAATGCGTTTACGTTGGGGGGCAATGCGTTTGGTGATGTCCTCAATCCCGCCGTGCTGGGAACGACGGATGGTAAACCGCTGATCATCAGCGTCGGCAGCGGCAGCGGATTGCGCATGGCAATCTCAGCTGGTGCGAACACGGTAGGCGCGATCTCCATCGCGAGCGGGTCAGCCAACAACTCCGCTGCCGGGCTTGGCTCGACTGTGGCGGGCGGCGGATTTTTGGGCGATGATTGTAACGACTACGCGACTAATACCTTCACCCGCACTTGCGGCAACGTCGCGTCCGCCGAGCTTGCCACGGTCGGTGGTGGCTACAGAAACATTGCTAGCGGCAGTTCTTCGATCGTGAGTGGCGGCGGCGGCAACACCGCGAGCGATTTCTTCAGCTCTGTGCTGGGCGGCAGACAGAATACTGCGAGCGGGTATGGCAGCACCGTGGCAGGTGGACTCGATAATGTCGCCAGTGGAATCAGCAGTTTTGCCGCGGGTCGCCACGCCCGCGCACTGCACAACAACGCGTTTGTGTGGGGTGGCTCAGGCAGTCTCGACACGGTCAGCTCCGCTGCCGGCGAGTTCGTCGTTGCGGCACCGGGTGGCGTTCAGCTGCGAGCCCCGACCAACCTTTACTTCGGCAGCAGCGTGCGGCAGATGATCAACCTGTACGGCACCGACTTCGGAATTGGCATACAGACCGCTACGCAGTATTACCGCTCTAACAGCCTGTTTTGCTGGTTCGTAGGCGGCGTGCATTCGGACAGCAGTTGTACGCCTGGCGGTGGCTATCTGGCGATGGTCTTGTCGAGCGGCGGTTTGTCAGTGAACGGCACTTTTGTGTCAGCCAGCGATCGCAACATCAAAGAAAACTTTGGCACGGTAAACGCCAAAGCGACGCTAGCAAAAGTGTTGAGCGTGCCGCTGTCCGCATGGAACTACAAAGCGGACGAAGGCAAGAGCCGCCACTTGGGCCCCATGGCTCAGGATTTCCGGCGGTTGTTCGGCCTCGGCAAGGACGACAAAACTATCGCCGTCACCGACGCCAGCGGCGTAGCACTCGCGGCGATCCAAGGACTGCATCAACTGCTGAAAGACAAAGACGCCAAGATCAGTGCGCTGGAAAAGGCCAACGAAGCGATGCAGCGCGATATGGCGTTGATGCGGAAACGGTTGGGGATGTAGAAAGCCGGCGTTGACCACGCGGTCGTAGGTAGGAGCGGCGCGAGCGGCGATGGATCACCTGCTAAAGGGGACGCATCGCGGCTCGCGCCGCTCATAAAAAAGCAACAGCTTTATCGTGAAACGCCCGTTACTCATGGGCACCGCGCATTAAATGGCAAAAACCGACTTTAAGCATAAACGCTACTTCTGCCCATATACAACGGACGTTGCAGCTCGGAGTTGATGGCATCGTGTAGATCCGTCCAGCATTTTTTTGACACACACACGGCGCATGCAAATTCGCAATGCTCCCTCAATACCGCGCCGCTTCCTGCCCGCAAAATGCGTCCACCGGGCTCACGCCTTCAAACGGCTCCTCGCCCATCAGTTTGCGCACCACGGCGAGCTGCACGTCGGGCAACCAGGTGTAGGCGTTGATGTAGGTCGGGCAGCCCGGCGCGTCGTACAGGTAATACATGTGGCCGAACGAAATCATCACGGTGGGAATGTCATTCCAGTAGCGGGTCATGCCTTGCAAAATGCCGCCGTGCAATTTCTTCCAGTCGATGGCGATATTGCCCACGGTGTATTCCGATTCTTGCGCGAGCAGGTACAGCACTAAGTCGGTGTCCGCCCGCGTTGGCAGCACCGCCGGGGTCATGGGCGGTGCGGGCTCGACGTAGCGCAACTCAAAGCCACGGCGACGCAGATCGTTCTCAAGCGCTTCCAGATTGCGCGCTTGCGGACTTGGGGTGACGCGCTTCACGCCCTCGGTGATGATGAGCACGCGTTTGTGTTTGACCACCGTGAGCGGCAGCGTGGCCTGCACGTCTTTGACCAATGTGATCGACTGCTTGACTGACTGCGCTGCTACGGCAAGGCTCTTAGTGGTGCGCAGCTTTTCCCGCACGTTTGCCAGTGGCGGCAGCATCTGGTCGAATGTTTTTTTGTGCAACCCGAGTGCGGCTTTGAGCCCGAGCACGCGGGTGACGGCCTCCTCCAAGCGCTCTTCGGTCAGCCGCCCGGTCGACAAACCTTTGAACAAGAGCGCGATATCGACCTCGTTCGGATAGCCAAACAAGTACATGTCGCAGCCGTTTTGCACCACGTCGGGCACGTACTCTTCCTTTTCCGCCCAAGATGAGAGCCCAGCCATGGGAGTTGCATCCGACACCACCACGCCGTTGAATTTGAGCGCGTCGCGCAGCAGCTCAACGTTCAACACGCGGCTGACCGAGCCGGGCCGAAACGCCTCGCGTCCGGCATCTGGATAGCGCTTTTTGACCCATGACGGGAGCGCAATGTGCGCGGACATCACCGACATCACACCGGCGTTAATCATGTGTCGATAAATGCGCCCGAAGCTTGCTTCCCACTCGTCGTACGACAACGGGTTGACGGTGGTTACCAGATGCTGATCGCGGTCATCAAAGCCCTCGCCCGGCCAGTGTTTGGCGGTGGTGGCAATGCCGTGCGCTTGCAAGGTTTTGATGTGAATGGCGGCTTCGAGAATGATGGTGTCGACGCTACTGCCGTACGAGCGGGTGCCGACAATCGCACTGCGAAATTTGGCGTTGATATCAAGCACGGGTGTGAACGACCAGTTGTAGCCCATGGCCGCGCCCTCTTCTGCAATCACGGTGGCGATCGCTGCACTGAGCGCGGCATCGTTACACGCAGCCACGCCGATTTGGTTGAGGGCCGCGGTGTTGTAGGGCAAACAGTACGCGCCGCCTTCAAGGTCACCCGCAATCAACATCGGCACGTCACTTGATTCAATCGCGATTCGGGTGGCGTGCCACGCGGCCTCTAAATCGGGGCCGGTCAGACGAAACAATCCGCCCGGTTTGAGCTTGGCTAAAACCTTGGCGTTTTCTGGGTCGTCGTACACGCCCATCGGGCAGTAAATCTGGCGCACTTTGTCACCCGTGCTGAGGTTGTCGCGCGTTTTTTTTACCCATGCAATGTCGGCATCGCTTAAGTTAAACGGCGCGAGTTTGAGTGTGTCGGGTGTGTCCAATCGAGGCCTTCAGAGCTTTCGGAATGTGGGGTATTAGGCAGCTTGCGCGCGCATTGCTTTAAGACGTGGCTGCATGTGGTCAAGACGCGCTTGATCGAGCGGATAGAAATACAAAATGATGACCACGCCGAGCTTGCTCAGCGCTGGAATCACGCTCATGATGAGGATCAGTCCGTGTACCGCCTCGGGCGTTTGCGCCACGTTGGCCTGATAGCCAATCGCCGCGAGCAAGAAGCCCGCGATCGCGCCGCCCAAGCCCAAGCCAAACTTGTACGAGAAGGCAATGGAGCTGGTCGCCAAGCCCACCATGCGGCGGCCTGAGCGCAGCTCAGCATCATCCGCTGTATCAGCCACCATCGACCAAAGAATGGGCACACTGATGCCGTTAAACAGCTGAATGGTGAAGCCCAAGGCGTACACCATCATCACGTTTTTCGGATCAATAAAGTAGAACGCCGCGTACAGCAAACCCGATAACGTGGCCGACATCATCATCACTTTTCGCTTGCAAAAACGTTTGGTGAGCGCCACCGCAATCAGGATGCCGCCGAGCAGGCCGAGCCCGACGATGAGCAGATAAAGTGAAGCCTTAGATTGGTCGCCCACTACATATTTGAAGTAGTAAAGCACCGTGCCGCCGGTGATGGAAAGTGCGGTGTAGACACACAAGCCAATCAACGCCATCATCCACCATGCGCGCCCGTTCAGCAGCGTCATGAAGTCGGCCTTCAACATGACCTCCTGTTTGACCGGAGGCACCCGTTCTTTGGTGAACGCGAAGCACACCCAAAACAGCAACACGCCGATACCGGCCATCAGGGACACCGTGTATTGATAGCCCGCTTGCTTGTTGTCGCCGCCGAGTACCTGCACCAGTTTGAGCGTCAATGCACCGACCACCATCGAGCCCAAGATCGCGCAAAACATGCGCACCGCCGACAGTCGCGTGCGATCACGCGGGTCGTCGGTCATCAACGCGGGCATGGCGATGTAGGGAATATTCACCAAGCTGTAGGTACACATCAACAGCGTGTAGGTGATGTAGGCATACGCCAACTTAAACGAGTCCGATCCGCTGGGTACGGTGAACGTGGCCACGACGCACACGGCCAGTAGCGGCGAGGCAAATAGCAGGTACGGACGGCACTGCCCCCAGCGCGTTCTGGTGCGATCAATCAGCGTCCCCAGGTACAAGTCCCATACGGCATCCACAAACCGCGCCACAAACAAAATGGTGCCTACAGCGACGGCCTGAAGCCCGTAGATGTCGGTGTAGTAGTACATCAAAAATGTACTCACCGTGGCGAAAATTAAGTTACTCGCAAAGTCGCCCACGCCGTAGGCGAGTTTTTCAGAAAACTTGAGAATCATGTGGTGCCTTTACGGGACGACTTATGCGGGCAAAACGGCAATCGTGACTGAGGTTGTAGGAGCGGCTGTGCCGCGACCCCGGTGCGCATCGCAACGTTTTCGCGGCTCGCGCCGCTCCTACAGTCAATCTAGCCCTAGAACTTCACACCCACCCGCACGCCAAACACGCGCGGCTCGGCGAGTAGCACTTGGGTGCCGGTGAGGCTTGAAAACGTGAGTCCGGTCATGATGTTTTTGTTCTCGATATTTCTGGCGTAACCCTGCACGTACCACTTGTCGCCCGGTGCGGCGTAAGTCACGTTCACGTCCGTTCGGGTGAACGATTTTTGCGTGTATTGGATCGGTGCGGCGATGGCGAAATTGCTCAGCACGTACGACGCAGAATAGCGGCTGCCCACGTAGGCCGTGATGCCGCCGCCGTTGCTCAGCGCCCACTCGTGGGTGTAGCCGAAGGCGATGGTTGCGTCCGGTGCTTTGTCGAGTTTTTTGCCTGCGAAGTTGATCGCAGCGGGCCGCGATGGAATCACCGGGAACACAAACGACTTGTATTTCGCCTCAAGCAAACCCACGGCAAAGTTCAAGGTGCCGTTGTCGGACACGGCGACTTTGCCCTCAAATTCAACGCCTTGGTTGGTGGCACGCGCGGCGTTGGTGGTGATGGTGCCGGTCGCGTTGGTCAACGGATTGATGGCAACGTAGCTCACCTGCAAATCTTTGTAGTCGTAGCGAAACACGGTGGCCGTTAAGCGCATGCGGTTATCGAAAAAGCGGCCTTTAATGCCGGCCTCGTAGCTGGTCAACAATTCGGGCTTGTAGGTGTTGTCACCCTTCGCGTTGTTGCCGTCAAAATAGCCACCCGCTTTGTAGCCGGTGGCCACGTTTGCATAGGCAAGTGTGGTGGGCGAGATGTCGAATTCGCCACCGATTTTCCAGGTGCTTTGTGAATACTTGACGGCTGCTTTATTAATCGATGTGCTGCTGAATTGCGCGAGCGGTGGCGGCACCGCTAGGCTTTGCACGCCGTCTCGCGCTTTGTCGTCTTTGGTGTAGCGAAGCCCTGCGGTCAATCGCGCCACAGGCGAGAGTTTGTAGGTGGCTTGACCAAACACCGCGTTTGATTTCGACGTGACCGGGTCTTGCGTAAAGCGCTGCGTGCCAAACAGGCTGGGGATTTGCGGGGTGATGGGGATGAAGCCAAAGGTTGCGTCAATATTGCCTTTTTCGTCGAACAGGTAGGCACCGGCAACCCACGTGAGCGGGGCGGCAGCATCCGCTGACGCCAGCCGCAACTCGTGCGAGCTTTGCTTGAAACCCGACACGGTTTTACTGGTGATGCCTAACGTGGAGCCCGCGCTGTCGCGATCAAAAGTGCGGTAGCCACCGAGGTACGTCAAATCAGCAAAGCCCAATTTGTGCGTGAGCTCGGCGGTGAACCCGGTGGCATCTTCGTTGCGGATACCTTCGGTGCGATTGCCAAATTGCGTGCGTTGATCTGCACCGGTTTTGTTTTGATACGTGGCAAGCGTTACGCTGCCATTGCCCACACCGCGGTTCTGGCTGAAGTCGCCGGTCAACAACAGTTGCGTAGCCGGTGAAAAACTGAACAGCGCATGCACGCGACCCGACAGGTTGTTGGCGTCGTCGCGATTTTTGGTGAAGGTATTGGTGCCGCCTGCGGTGTTTAAGTAGCCGTCGCGTGTGGTCGACGAAATCACCGCGCGCAGCGCCACCGTATCGTTCACCGGCGCGTTAAGCATGGCCTCAACATTGCGCCGGTTGTAGCTGCCCAGATCGGCGTTGACCTCCGCTGCAAATTTTTTGCCGGGCTTGTTGGTGATGAGATTGATCGCACCGGCGGTGGCGTTCCGCCCATACAGCGTGCCTTGCGGGCCGCGCAATACTTCGATGCGCGCCAAGTCGTAAAAAGTCGCGCCGGCGGACTGCGGGCGCCCTAGATAAATGCCGTCGATGTGGAAGGCTGCGGCGGGGTCGCCCACCTCGGTGGTGTTGGTGCTGGCGATGCCGCGAATGGAGATATCGGTAGACGTATTGCTGCCCGCTGAGATCAACACATTCGGGACAAAGTTAGTGAGATTAACGGCCGTCGTTGCGCCCGCTGCGCGCAATTCTTCGCCCGACAACGCGGTGATTGCGACGGCGGTTTTTGAGGCGAGTTGCGGCACCTTTTGTGCGGTGACGAATATGGTTTCAAGTTGCTCCACTTTTTTGTCGGTAGTGGCTTGTGCAAACGCGCCGGTGCTTACCGCGCTTGATGCAACGATGGTCAGAACAGCGCTGGTGAGCAGGCGTTTTTTGAACGGCGTCGCGGTATGGTGGGATGTGGACTCGGACATGGTTTCTCTCCTTTGGGTGGTGCTTTTGTGTCGTAACTTTTTTGGCTCAGGTAGGTCGCTCAATGGCGTCCAACACGATGCGGGTGAGCATCTGCATCTGCCGCTCGATGCTTGCGTTATCGCCTTTGAGTAGGCGCGAAAGCGAGAGCCCACGCAGCGTGGACACGCCAAAATCGCGAATCAAACCGGAGCGCTCAGCCGGGATGCCCGCGGCGAGTAGTAGCGCATCCCACTCCACATCGAAGCGACTGTTGTGCAGATGCAGCGCCGCGTTGAGCAAGGCCCCGAGCGACGGCGAACGCCGCGCCGCTAAAGACAATTCCATGAGCGCGGTGTGATCGGGCGACTGCGTCCAAAGGTAGGACTTTTTGAGAATCGCGACGATGCGCTCGCTGATGGTGCCCGACGCATTCACGTCTTGGTGGTAGTAGTCCTGCAGGTCATCAAAAATGCGGCCAACGGCGGCCACCATCAGCTCATCTTTGCTGCGAAAGTGATACAGCAGCGCGGTGCGCGAAACGCCCACTTTTTCCGAGATGATGGCCAAGGTGGTGCCCGCATAACCGAGCGCGGCGACGCTGTCACAGGTGGCGCGCAAAATTTTCCGCGTGGTGTCGGCGGTCATTTCGGCGTTGGTGCGTGGGGCTGATTTTTCAGGTATCGCGCCGTCACGATTGCGTTTGACAGCCTGCGAGACCATTTTTTTAGAACCAAGAACGGCATTTGGATCGGGCATGGCGGCACTGGAAAAGATACTGAACGTTCGGTAAGTATATTCAACAAAAAAAGACGGCTATCCCGATAAACCCTAACTGTTGGTGCCGGTTGCAAGCGCGGATTAACGATGTGCCGAGCGCGTTGAGCGGCCCGCTTTGAGGAAACGCGGACGGACGAGCTGCGCTCAGACGGGCAGCGCGTCGAGCCGTTAAACGTGTCACGCACTGATTTTTATCGCTGGCGTACCGCGTTACGCTGCCGCAACGCAAGCAGCTTTACGCTGCAAGCCTTTTCACACTTGGGCTAGGCCCGCAAATAGGCTAAACTCGATAAATGATGATTACGGAGCTCAGCCCAAGCAAAATGGCGCAGTACGCCAAAAGCTGATAGTGGATCGCGCTACGGCGCGGTGCTCGAAACGCTCGACACGCGCGAAGCTTTCGCCGAATCAGCCGCGCGCAAAGCCTCGGCCTGCGCAGCGGCGAGCGCCTCCGCCGCTGCAATTTCTGCGGCCAGTGCCGCGAGCTGTACGCCGCGTGTTTCAGGCGTTTCAACCGTGATGCGGCCCAGCGCGCCGTTGCGATAATCGAGCAACAACGTGACCGCCGCTTTTTCAAAATCAGCGCTGCCGCCCTTGATGCGAAAACCGCGTCGTTTGGCGATGGCTTCGATCAGGTCAGGCCCGTCCATGTCGGCCGTGTCGACGCCGTATCGTGCGGTCAATGACTCGGGATAGCGCGCGAGCAAAATCTCGGCGAGATAGGTGGCCACCTCCTCATCAATGTACGATTTGACGCCCACCAAATGATTAGCCGCGAGCAGCAATCCATCAGTGGCGAGCGCAATTTTTGGCCACATCAAACCGGGCGTGTCGAACAGCCACGTGCCATCGGGCAGGTCGTAGCGCTTGATGAGTTTGGTGATCGCGGGCTCGTCGCCAACGTTGGCGATGCGCCGTTGCAGCAGCGCATTCACGAGGGTGGATTTGCCCACGTTCGGCACCCCCATCATCATCACGCGCAGCCGCTTGAGCGGCCCCTCGCGATGCGGCGCGAGCTTTTGCGCCTCAGGCAACACCTTGTTCGATTCGCCAGCCTTCTTGCACGACAAACCGATAGCGCGAACGCCCTCTTGCGCATTGAAAAAAGCGAGCCACTGCTCGGTAATTTTTGGATCAGCGAGATCCACTTTATTGAGAATTTTCAGCGCTGGACGCTGCCGCGCTTCGCGCATCGCATTGATTTTCGGGTTGACGCTGGCAGCCGGACAACGCGCGTCCAGCACCTCAACCACCACGTCAATATCGGCCAGCGCTTCAGCCGCTTTTTTCTGCGCAGCCACCATGTGACCGGGGAACCAGTTGATTGCCATAAAGCTTGCTGACGAGCGTCGTCTCTAAACGAGACGCACTGTGTGTGGATGACGGTGGGGTGACGTCGGATGAGCAAACCGACGGGCGCAAGTTTATCTGATAGGTCGTTTTTCCGGATACAGCTTATGGCTGTAAGCTATTGCATAACGGGGCTAGCGTCTAATTTTTTAGGTTATCGACTTTCAATGAATGTGGGCCGCAACCCGGGCGAAACCGTAGTTTACGTAAAAAGCTGCTGCCAAAAACGAACCCGACGATTCCAGCCATCACAGACCCGCGCGAACCAAGCGAACCCGCTGCGTCGCGATTCGCGCAAAACTGTTGGACGCGCCATTGCCCGCGAACACGCCCCACGCGTTGTCGGGGCTGTCCACGCTGGGCGTGCTCGACCAGAACACGGCGGGCGGAGCGGCAGGAAACACCGACTCGTTGATGCTCGGCTCACCGCGGCATTCCTCAGCGAGGCTGCGCAGCTCTTTAACGTTGGGCACCCGCCAATCGCTGTAGCCTTTGTAGCTCGCGGTGTTGGCGGCAACCACGTTGAGCAGCGCCTCCTCCCACGTAAAACCGCCGATGGTGCCCGTGGCGCAGGCACCATCTGACAAACCATACGGACATTGATCCCACATCAGCGCAGTGCGCGTGTCAACCACGGTGCCTTTGACGGCATCAATCACGTAGGCCGCGCTCGGGTTACTGGCACGCACGCCAGCGACACAGTTTTGTGCGTGAACAAAGTTGGGAAGCGTGAGCACTGCCAAGGCGCTGCAAACGGCGCTTTGAGCGAATGTTTTTGTGACGTATTTCATTGCGAGCTCCTGCATGATGGGTTTGATTGAGTCGTGTCGCACGTGCGGCGCCGAGCGCTCCGCGATGCGCGAATGCGCATAAAGTGAACGCCTAGGCGTCTTCATCGTCCGGTGCGCACCAAGCGAATGGCGGCGTTAAAAGTCTTGCTGCCGAGGCTGTTGGTATTGCCGAGCTTAAAGCCCACCCACCACACGTTGTCCACGCTCCGTGGTGAGCCTGACCAGTAGAACGCTGATCGGGTGTTTGGAAAATAATTGCTGTCGATTGCCGGGTCAGCCGTGCCCATATCAACAATGCTTTCCAGCTCTTTCGCATGCGGCAGACGCCAATCGTTGTGCCCGCAAAGTCCGGCGAGGTTGACCACCTTGGTGAATTTTTCGGTGTCGCAGTTCACGGTGTCAAAACAGGACAGCCCGGTATTGGCGGAGCCAAGGCCGCCGCCATTGTTGCTGGCGTCACTGCTGTACCAACTGTAGTTGTGGGCGCTGCTGCGCAGCCCGCTGCTGGTTTTGACCTCCCACGTCAGCCCCGTGACGTGGTCGTAGGTGCAAGCCCAGTCGGTCGCACCGGCACCCAACGCGGCGGCTGCTGGTAGCACCGCGCCAGCGTTACTGATTTTGCTGAACTGGAAGCCGGCCTTGCCGTTGACGTTACTGTTGAGCGCTACCGTCGCATCGCGACCACTGCTGCAATCTTGTTGAGCGATGCTGGTGCCAGCGCACGTGGGGTTGTTGCCGGTCGCCGCGTCGCCACCAAACAACACCCCCGTGTCGTTAAGCCGCCCCGTGCCGCTGCCTACCCAGCCTAGTTGTGCACACGGCGTGGCGATATAGGTTGCGATATCGGCAGGTGAAGTGCGCGTGGCCCCTGCGCCGAGCGCGCCCGCGGTGAGGCTCGCGCCGCGCAGGCCCAGCAAATAGCGCATCAATAGCAAGCCGTCGGTTGCCGCACCGGTCGGGCCGTTGCCATCGATATCAAGATTGCATGCCGCCTGCGCCGCGGCCTGTACACACGGCGCAGCGATGTAGGCCGCCACGTCAGCGGGCGTGGTGCGCGCGGCCGCGGCACCGAGCGCGCCCGCGGTGAGCGCGGTGCCGCGAATGCCCAGCAGGTAGCGGGTGACCAGCAGGCCATCGGTGGTGGCGTTAATTTCGCCGTCAGCATCAATGTCAAGACTGCAACCCGCGTGCACCGAAGTCATCGGCAGCAAAAACAGCGCGCACACGGCGCTAATTGCGAAAGCGATCTTCACTTGAAAGCTACGTTTGAAGGCGGACATAGATGATCCTTTGATTGAGTGAGGCGGCGAGGCTAGGGGCGAATGGGGTGGCGAATGGCGTGGCGAATGGCGCTGCAAAAAAGTGCCTGCGCAGCGCCATCGCTCGCGAGGCACTTGCGTGCACGAGTGTGTTGGGTTGAGATCGCTGCCAAAAGCGGTTGCGTACAAGCCGCGCGCAGCGTTGGCGATGACTGGTAGCGCGATGAATTTTTAGTAAAGCAGGATGACAAGGAGGCAGAACACTCGATGATTTTTTCACAACAAACTGTTGCTATTGAGCGAGACGATAGCGAGGTTTCATTTTTAAAAAATGACAAAAATGTAATGGTGGTGATTTACGGTGTGACCACCACCGGCCTTGAGCCAAACCCTTGTTTCTGCGAATCCGCCGTCAACAAGGTGCGTCAAAAATGTTGACGTCGCAGCTCGGGTACACGGCACGCCGTCGAGAGGCCACCGAACGTCTCATCAGGCAACACAGCTCCGTATCGTTCAAGCTCAAAAAAAGTGAGGCGATTAGCCAAACAGTTTCCGGAAAAATCCCTTTTTTGCGGCCAGGCTCTGAATCGAGTTTTCGCAACTTTCTGCGTTGGCAGGCTCGTTGTCGAGCAGGTATTGCGTCTTGGCTTTTTGATACCACTCGCGCGCTGCCGCCGCGTTGCTCAGTCCTTTGTGACACTCGCCCATGCTCCATGCGGCGTAGGGCTGCGGTTTGATGGGATCAATCGCCTGTTCAAGCAGCGTGAGTGCGGGTTGCCACTGTTTATGCTCAATTAAGAAGGCAGCGTAGGCGTCTCGCGCAACCACGTCATCAGGATGCATGTGTAGCCACGCCGCGTAGGTTTGTGTTGCCTCGCTGTCACGACCCAGCGCGGACAACGTTTGCGCACGCAGTGAGCGGCTCGCCCAGTCGCTGGGATCAAGTGAAATAGCAATTTCTGAGTGGGTGAGCGCCGCGTCGTGATGACCTTCGCTCAGCGCTACCTCGGCGAGTTGAAAGTGAGCTACAAAATACGATGGGTCAATGGCAATGGCGCGTTGAAAATCTGCACGTGCTTTCAGCGGCTGCTGCAAAAATTTGTGCGCCAAACCGCGCAGTGCAAAGGCCACATCGTAATCAGGATGATCGGCCAAAAGCGGGTCGAGCACCGCGATTGCGTCGGCATATTTTTCTTGATCGTAGAGGATGCCAGCGTGTGATCGCCGGGCGCTTCGGTTGTGCGGTTCAAGCGCATTGACCCGTGCGATGTCCGCGAGCGCGGCATCAATGTGACCCAGCGCTTTGTTGCAGCGAATGCGGCCTTCAAGCGGCCAATCCCACTCGGGTTCGCGCTCAAGCAGCGCACTCCATTCGTCAATAGCGTCTTGGTACCGCTCTAGGTGTTCAAGGCACAGTGATCGGTTGTGCTGAATGGCGTTTTCTTCACCCAGCACCGAACGGGCGCGATCAAGAAAGACAATCGCATCGTGATGGCGACCGGCTTCATTCAGCGCGGTGCCGGCGTTATAAAGCTGCTCGCCGTCTAGTGTTTGTCGCGATTCAACCACGCGGCAAGCGGCCACCAGCGCGTCGGCAAACAACCGCGTTGCGGCACCGTTTTCGATGCAAAAATGAGTAAGATTGGTCAGCGCGCGTCGCCGGTCGGGCCGCGATTGCACAGCGCGCAGCGACAGCGCGGCACCGAGTGCGGCGTCGCCATTTTCAGCCGCCGAGTAGGCGCGCGCGAGCAGGCAGCCGTAGTGATTGGGATGCCGCGCAATGGCCGCATCAAGCACGCGATTGGCCTCCAACAGATTGTGCTCAACGTCCTCTAACAAATGCGCTTTCACGCGCAACGCGTCAGGCTGTTCGGCATCAAGCCGCAGCGCTTCGCGCAAGTGGATAGCCGCGGCGTCCACATCATCGAGCTTCACGTGGGCGCGAGCGAGTGCGGCGTGCGAACGCGCGTCAGCGGGATAGCGCGCAACCATCTGCTCCGCTAATTCCACATTGAAAAGCTCGTGTTCGTCGTCGCGATAAAACGTTTCTAGCAGTGATTCGAGCGTGTCAGTCGGCATGCGTTTGTTGGATAAAAAATAGGTGGAAATAAAGCACGTTAATTCAGCAAGAGCACGTCGTCGTTGCACCCAAACGGTTGCTCGTCTCGGGCGATATCCTTGCTGCCGCAGCGCCATTTTTTGATGCTGCCCGCACCCTTTTTTTGTTTGAACTCAGGATACAGCGTCAATGTTTTTCCGTGCAACGCGGGTAGCGTTTTGTCGCTCAAGGTGAGCGTGAAAGCGCCGCTGGTTTCGTTAAACTGCACTGCCGCGAAATCGTCGGGCAATTTGGCCAAGCCCAGCGCGCTCAAAGCCGCCGGAAATGTGCCTTGTGCGTAAAAAAGATTTTCGCTTTGCTTGGCCAAAGATTTTGCTGATTTCGCCAGGGCCTGAGCGGCCTCGCGCGTGGCCGTTCGCGCCGGATTTGGCGTGGCGATGAAAGCGCTAAACAGAATAACGCTCATCACCACTGAAACGGTGGCAACCACAGCGAATGCGACGATCTTGAATACCGCGCCCGCAACCGTGGGGCCAAATTCGCTGGCAACGATACGTTGGATCTGGCGCGCACTCGCGCGGCGATCAAGCACGCGCGTCGACATCAATAAATCGTGCAACGACCGTCCGCCAAAAAATAGCTTTTCAATCACGATTAGCCCCAACGGCAGCATAAAGTGTGACGTGTATTTAATGACATGACGCAGCGCTGAGCGCACCACGCCAGGCCGCTCACCGCGCGCATTGACGACACGCAAATTGAGCAGCCGCTTGCCCATCGAGCCGGCGCTGAAACTGTCCAACAGCGCTGGCAACAGAATCGCCACAACAACAAACGCGGCCGCGATCAGCACCGCAAGCCCGGTCATGCTGGTTTCGTTGAAGCTGATGCCCACGGCAATGCCTAACGCGATTGCAGCACCCGCCAGCACGGCCATCACGGCTAGATCAATTGCGGCCGCAAAAATGCGCTGAAGCTTGCCCGCGATGACATCAGCGTCAGCAACCGTTCCAAGCTTTTGCTCTTGGGTGTGCGCCTGCGCAGGTGCGTCCCAAGGCGTTTTCTTCGGGGTATCTTGCGCGCTGTCAGAGAGCGCGCGCCCTGCCGCCGGAAATGCTGGCGTTGCAGCAGGCGCCCCAGAAAGAGCTGCTTTACAGCTGAAACACGAGGTGTAGCTGGCCGGATTACTCCAGCCGCAGGCGGCACATTTCATAGTTCACGCAAAACATAGCGACTTTTGACGCAACAGCTTTTTCGCTAAAAGCCCATTTTAACTGGGGTGAGCGCAAGAAAATGAAATAGTCAACTTAACCCAAAAACGCGGTAAGCCCAATATAAACCGGGCTTTCAGCAAAAAGCTGTTGCCGTAAAAACGTTAAATCAACTCCGCCTGATCGCCTGCGGCTGGATCGGTTTCCGGCAAATCCGGCTCGTCGATGCGCTCGATGCCTGAGAGTTTTTCGCCCTCGCCCAAGTTAATCAGCGTCACGCCCTGCGTGCTGCGGCCTGATTCGCGGATTGATTTGACCGTGGTGCGGATCAACACGCCGCCGGTGGTAATCAACATGATTTCGTCAAGCTTCGTCACGAGTGTGGCGGCAACGACTTTGCCGTTACGCGCGCTTTGCTGGATGGCGATCATGCCTTTGGTGCCGCGACCGTGGCGGGTGTATTCGATGATTGGCGTGCGTTTGCCGTAGCCGTTTTCTGTGGCGCACAACACTTGCTGCTCTTCACCTTCAGCAACCAGCATGGCAATGATGCGTTGCTCTTTGTCAAGCATCATGCCGCGCACGCCACGCGCGTTGCGGCCCATGCTGCGCACGTCGTTTTCGTCAAAGCGCACGGCCTTGCCGCTGTCAGCGAACAGCATCACATCATGCTTGCCGTCGGTGAGCGCCGCGCCCACCAAGTAATCACCGTCATCCAAATCAACCGCGATGATGCCGGTCTTTTTCGGACGCGAGAAATCCTCTAAAGATGTTTTCTTCACGGTGCCCATGCTGGTGGCCATGAAGATGAATTTATCGGGGTCGAAATTCTTGGTCGACACAATGGCCGTGATCTTTTCGCGATCCTGCAGCGGGAACAAATTCACGATTGGTTTGCCGCGCGCATTGCGGCTGCCTTCCGGCACCTCGTACACCTTCAACCAGTACACGCGACCCCGGCTTGAGAAGCACATGATAGTGTCGTGGGTGTTCGCGATGAAGAGCTTTTCTACGAAATCTTCTTCCTTCGTCGCGGTGGCCTGTTTGCCGCGTCCGCCGCGTTTTTGTGCTCGATACTCTTCAACCGGTTGCGCTTTGAAATAGCCGCCGTGGGTGAGCGTCACCACCATATCTTGCGGTTTGATGAGATCCTCAATCGAGGTCTCTTCGGCGTTCATTACGATCTCGGATTTGCGCTTGTCGCCGAACTTGGCTTTGATGTCGGCGAGTTCAACACCGATGATTTCAGTCACGCGCTCGGGGCGGGCGAGGATGTCGAGCAAGTCTTGCACAGCGGCAATCACTTCTTTGTATTCGCTGATGACCTTGTCGGACTCCATCGCGGTGAGACGCTGCAAACGCATCTCAAGAATGGCCTTGGCCTGAATCTCGGTGAGACGATACGCCTGCTCTTTTTCTTGCCAGCAAAAATCGAGGCCGACGCCATCGGGCCGCAAGAAATCAACGTTGGCACGCGCCACCATTTCTTTGACGAGATCGGATTTCCACAGCTTGGTGGTCAGCGCGGTTTGCGCTTCGTCCGGCGTGGCGGACGCCTTAATCATTTCGATGATCGGATCGACGTTTGCGAGCGCAACGGCCAAGCCTTCGAGGATGTGCGCCCGGGCCCGCGCCTGACGCAGTTCAAACTGGGTGCGGCGCGTAACGATTTCGCGCCGATGCAGCAAGAATTGTTCGAGGAAATCCTTTAGATTGAGCAGACGCGGACGCTTGTCCACCAGCGCAATCATGTTCATGCCGAAGCTGTCTTGCAGCTGCGTGTTTTTGTACAGATTGTTGAGCACGATGTCGGGGATTTCCCCGCGCTTCAACTCAATGACCACGCGCATGCCCGACTTGTCGGATTCGTCGCGCAGGTCTGAGATGCCTTCAAGCCGCTTGTCGCGAACCAGCTCGCCGATTTTTTGCAGCAGCGTGGACTTGTTCACCTGATACGGAATTTCGTCAACGATGATCGCCTGACGATCCGTCTTGCCAATCGGTTCAAAGTGCGTTCGCGCGCGCATCACCACGCGACCGCGACCGGTGCGATAGCCGTTGTACACGCCTTCTAGCCCGTAGATAAAGCCGCCGGTGGGAAAGTCCGGCGCGCGCACGATTTCGATCAACTCATCGATGGTCGTCTCGCCGTTGTGCAACAGCAGCAACGTCGCATCCAGAATGTCAGACAAATTGTGCGGCGGAATGTTGGTGGCCATGCCCACGGCAATGCCAGACGATCCATTGACCAGAAGATTCGGAAACTTGGCTGGCAGAACCGTTGGCTCCATTTCTTTGCCGTCGTAATTCGGCTGAAAATCGACGGTTTCTTTCTCCAAATCACCGAGCATTTCGGCGGTGATCTTCTGCAAACGGCACTCGGTGTAGCGCATGGCCGCAGCGTTATCGCCGTCCACCGAGCCAAAGTTGCCCTGCCCGTCCACCAACTGGTAGCGCATAGAAAAGTCCTGCGCCATCCGAACCAGCGTGTCGTAAATTGACGCGTCACCGTGTGGGTGAAACTTACCCATCACCTCGCCCACCACGCGCGCGCACTTCACATACGGACGGTTGTGCACGTTGTTGGTTTCATGCATGCCGTACAACACGCGGCGATGCACCGGTTTGAGGCCGTCCCGCACGTCAGGCAGTGCGCGGCCCACAATCACGCTCATGGCGTAATCTAGGTAGCTGGAGCGCATCTCCTGTTCCAGGCTGATCGGGAGGGTTTCTTTAGCGAATTGATCCATATCGGGGGCGTAACCTGGAAGTGAAGGGTGGAAAGGTCAACCCACTATTTTAGTCGGCTCATCAATCTTGACTTAACTCGCCTTTAAGTTGCGTAACTGCCACAGGTTATCGAGCGAATGTAGGACAAGTGCGATACATGACAGATGCGCGTTGCAACCCCTAAAAGGGCGGTGGTATATTGCGTTAGGAGGGGGCTTTGCGGTCTTGCGCTGTATGGTTGTGCAGTGCCAGATATCTAACGCAGGGCCACCGTGACATCGACTCAAGCCTTCAAGGGGTAAAAAATTAATGAAACTTCGTTTAATCGCTAGCGCTGTCTCGGTAGCAGTAGTGGCGCTTTCCGCGAGCGTAGTGTTCGCTCAGGCCACTCCGGCTAACAGCGCCTACCTGCTCTCCGCCACCGGCCCAGCCGATAACAACGTCGTACGTAGCGGTCGCTACGGCACGAACAATGCATCATGCAATCTGTGCTGGCGCACCGGCTTCTGGACCCCAGCAATGGCTATTGCTGAATGCGATCCAGACCTCGTTAAAAAGGCTGTCGCCCCAGTAGCGCCAACGGCACCTGTTGCGCCACCAGCGGCCACGCCGCCTGTGGCACCGCCAACGGCTCCAGTAGCGCCGGTTGCACCTGTTGCTCCGCCTGCTCCAACCGTTCAGAAGATCACGCTGGCATCGAAAGCGCTGTTCGACTTCGACAAGGCCATCCTCAAGCCTGAAGGCCAAGCGGTTCTTGATCGCGAAATCGTTTCGCGCATTAAAGAAGTGCAAAAACTGGAACTCGTTCTGGTCACCGGCCACACTGATCGTCTGGGTTCACAGCAATACAACCAGAAGCTTTCCGAGCGTCGCGCTGCCGCAGTGGCTGCCTACCTCGCCGCTAAGGGCGTTGCAAAAGATAAGATCGAAACCCTCGGCATGGGCAAAACGCAACCAGTTCCGGGTGTAGTGTGTGAGCAGAAGAACCGCAAGGCTCTGATCGCTTGCTTGCAACCGCATCGCCGTGTTGAAGTCGAAGTCAAAGGCGAAATCGTTATCCGCAAGTAACGGTTAGCGGCTTTAAGCCCGCAAGCAAAACCCCGCCTCGGCGGGGTTTTGTGTTTCTACTGCCTGCAAAAAATCGTCGTTCGTTATCCGCAAAATATCAACATGCCGTCCACACTCACCACCGCACGCTACTTGATTACGCCGACCGACGAGGGCGTAACAATGATGGAGCACGTCGGCCTAATTTTTGACGAGGCAGGGATCATCACCGCATTGGACAGCGCCGCCACGCTTTTGAGCAAAGGCGAATTCGCAACGCACATCGATCTGCCGAAGCACATCCTCGCTCCGGGCCTCATCAACGCCCATTGTCACGCCGCGATGGCGCTGTTGCGCGGTGCCGCTGACGATTTGCCGCTGCATCGCTGGCTGACAGAGCGTATCTGGCCGATGGAGAGCGCGTTGGTTGACGAGTATTTCGTGCGCGTTGGCACCCAGCTTGCCGCTGCTGAAATGCTGCTCGGCGGCACCACGACCTGCGTGGACATGTATTTTTATTCCAAAGCCGCTGCGCTTTCGTTTTTAAGCCTCGGCCAGCGCGCCGTGCTCGCGCTGCCGGTGATCGATTTCCCGACCCGTTACGCCGCTGATGTGGATGCGTACATCACCATCGGTCTGCAAGTGCGCGACGAATTCGTAGGCGAGCCGCTGCTGTCCTTTGCGCTCGCGCCGCATGCGCCGTACACCGTCGCCGACAGCACGTTTCAGAAAGTGCTGGCCTACGCCAACGAGCTGGGTATTCCGGTTCACACCCACTTGCAAGAAACCGCGCAAGAAGTCAGCGACGCGCTGTCGCAATCAAACGAACGGCCCACCGCAAGGCTCGCACGGCTCGGCGTGTTGAGCCCGGATTTTTTCGCAGCGCATGGGGTGCATTTGGACGCCACCGACATCGCCACACTCGCCCAACACGGCGCGTCGGTGGTGCATTGCCCGTCGTCCAATCTCAAGCTCGCGAGCGGCCTCGCGCCCATCGCCGCGCTGCTCAAAGCGGGCGTCAACGTCGGCCTTGGCACCGATGGCGCGGCGAGCAACAACCGTCTCGACATGTTTGAAGAGATGCGCCTCGCCGCGCTGATCGGCAAAGTGCAGGCTAACGACGCAGCCTCCGTCAACGCTGCGCAGGCCTTCACCATGGCCACGCTCGGCGGGGCGCGCGCTGCGGGCATTGGTCAAACAACCGGGTCACTCGAAATCGGCAAAGCGGCTGACCTAATCGCCGTGTCGCTCGCCGCGCCTGCCATGCAACCGCTCTTTGATCCGGTGTCGCACTTTGTCTATGCCGCCTCGCGCGCCGACGTTACGCACGTGTGGGTGGCCGGTCGCGCGATCATGAGCGACCGCATACCAAGCGCGGCGCTAGCACGTGCAGTGGCAGAATTACCGTCGCAGATTTTGCCGTTTTTCGAGCGCGTCAACGCGCTTCGCGCCTGAAGTACCCCATGCCAAAAACCGCCGCTAGTCAAACCCCAAACGCCAACATCGATCAGGCCGAACTCAATAAGTTCTCGCAACTGGCCAGTCAATGGTGGGACCCCACCGGCAAATTTCGCCCGTTACACGACATCAACCCGCTGCGTCTCGCCCTCGTCGACCAAACCAGTGGCGGCGTCAAAGGCAAACGCGCCATCGACATCGGCTGCGGCGGCGGGCTGGTCTCAGAAGGCTTGGCCCGAATGGGCGCGCAAGTCACCGGCATCGACATGGCCACCAAAGCGCTCGCAGTTGCCAAGCTGCATGCGTTAGAGGCCAACATCGTGGTCGACTACCGCGAAGCCACCGCCGAGGCGATGGCGGCTGAGTCGCCCGAACAATTCGACATCGTCACCTGCCTAGAAATGCTCGAACACGTGCCCGATCCGGCCTCAGTGGTCGCCGCTTGCGCCAAGCTCGCCAAGCCCGGTGCCACGCTCTACTTCAGCACCATTTCGCGCACGCCAAAAGCGTATGCGCTGACGGTACTCGGTGCCGAATACATCCTCGGTCTATTGCCCAAAGGCACCCACGAATACGCCAAATTCCTCAAACCCTCAGAACTCATCAATTTCACTCGCAGCGCGGGGCTTGAAATGGTTGAAATGCGCGGCATGGATTACAACCCGTTCACCCACGTCGCCAAATGGAAAGACGACACCACGGTCAACTACCTGATTGTGTGTCGCAAGGTGTAACAGCTTTTGGCTGTACGCACCACAATACGAGGGCTGAGCGGCTGAAAGGGTAAATATCGATAAATCGCTTTTTTTGATGCTAGACCAAGTAAAACGGGGCTTTCCGCGAAAAGCTGTATCGGCAAACACCCCCCGATACTGCCCGCACACCACACCCAAGATGCCCACGCAAAACCGCGCAACACTTGGTAGAATTTGAAGTATTGGGCGGTTAGCTCAGCGGTAGAGCACTGCCTTCACACGGCAGGGGTCACTGGTTCGAACCCAGTATCGCCCACCAATATTCTCAAACGTAATCAAGGACTTAGGCGTATCACCTAAGTCCTGTTTTCTTGGAAATATCGATTTTGGGACAATTTTGGGACACTCGGGCTTGGGTTGGCTCAAACTTAGATGTGGATAAGTCTCAGCACGACCGTCCGGAAAATGCCCTGCTCTCTGCTGCGCATTTTCGCAAGCTCCTTGCGTCAAGGCGAGTCGGCGCGTTCGGTCTTAATCGAAGCGCTTAACCGCAGCGCATTGGTAATTACCGACACCGAACTCAAGCTCATCGCCAGCGCCGCGATCATGGGTGACAGCAGCCAGCCGGTAAACGGATACAGCACGCCTGCCGCTAGCGGCACGCCCAGCGCGTTGTAGACGAACGCGAAGCCTAGGTTCTGCTTCATGTTGCGTATCGTTTCTTGCGAGATGGCACGGGCTTGCACGATGCCGCGCAGATCCCCTTTGACCAACGTTACCTGCGCGCTATTCATCGCCACGTCAGTACCGGTGCCCATCGCGATGCCCACGTCAGCTTTGGCCAGCGCCGGCGCATCGTTGATGCCGTCACCGGCCATCGCAACAATGCGGCCTTCGCGCTGCAACTTTTCGACCAACGCCAACTTGTCGGCCGGTTTGACCTCGCCGTGCACTTCGTCAATGCCCAATTGCGTTGCCACTGATTGCGCGGTGGTCACGCCGTCACCCGTGGCCATGATCACGCGTATGCCAAAACCCTTTAGCGCAACCAGCGCCTCTGCGCTGGTGGCCTTGATCGGATCGGATACCGCGATCAAACCGGCAAGGCGCGTGTCGACAGCAAGGTACATCACGCTCGCGCCCGTGGCGCGAAAGCCTTCCGCCTGTGCGCTCGATGAGTCGATTGCGACGTTCAATTGCGCCATGAGCGCAGAGTTACCCAGCGCCAGCGCCTTGCCACCCACATTGCCGCGCACACCGATGCCGCTGCCGGATTCAAACCCGTCGGCCTTTTCTAGCGCCAGCCCCTGCTCGCGCGCTGCTGCTACGACGGCATTGGCTAACGGATGTTCGCTGCCTTGATCAAGGCTTGCCGACAAGCGCAACACTTCCGCTTCGGTGAATCCAGACGTTGCAACCGCCCGATCAAAGCGTGGTTTGCCTTCGGTTAGGGTGCCGGTTTTGTCGACGATCAGCGTGTCAACTTTACGAAAATTTTCGATGGCGGCGGCATCACGAAACAGCACGCCCTGCGTTGCCGCTTTGCCGGTGGCCACCATGATCGACATCGGCGTTGCCAGCCCCAGCGCGCAAGGGCACGCAATGATGAGCACCGCGACGGCGTTAATCAATCCATAAACCCAGCTCGGCTCCGGCCCAAACACGCCCCACACGAAAAACGTCAGCAGCGCAATGCTCACCACCGTCATCACGAAGTAACCCGCCACCACGTCGGCCATGCGTTGCATCGGTGCTTTGGAGCGCTGCGCCTGCACGACCATCTGAACGATGCTCGCGAGCACTGTTTGCGAGCCCACTTTTTCTGAACGCATGACCAGCGCACCGTTGGTGTTGAGGGTCGCGCCGATCAGTTTGTCGCCAACGCGCTTGCTCACCGGCATCGGCTCGCCAGTCAGCATCGATTCATCGACCGCGCTCGTGCCCTCGGTCACCACGCCGTCCACCGGAATTTTTTCTCCGGGGCGCACCCGCAGCGTGTCACCCACATGCACATGCGTGAGCGGGATGTCTGCTTCGGCGCCATCTGCGCCAATGCGGCGCGCCGTCTTAGGTGACAGACCGAGCAACGACTTAATCGCGGCGGAGGTTTGTGATCGCGCTTTGAGTTCGAGAATTTGCCCGAGGAGTGAGAGCGAAATAATCACCGCTGCCGCCTCGAAATACACCGCAACCCTGCCCATCGAAACAAACGTCGCAGGAAACACGCCGGGTGCAACCGTCGCCACCACGCTATAGATAAAAGCAGCAGCGGTGCCGAGGCCAATCAACGTCCACATGTTCGGGCTTTTGTTGACCACGGACGCAATAGCCCGCGTAAAAAACGGCCATCCCGCCCAGAGCACAATCGGCACCGTAAGCACCAGTTCGATCCAACTCTGCGTCGCCATCGTGAACCATTGCAGCCTATGACCAAGCATCGCCAGCACCGTCACGAGAACCGTCAGCGGCAGCGTCCACACAAATCGTCGCTGAAAGTCCAGCAGTTCTGGATTTTCTGCCTCATCCAAGGTCGGCATTTCGGGCTCAAGTGCCATGCCGCATTTCGGGCACGCACCCGGACTGTCTCGCCTTACTTCGGGATGCATCGGGCAGGTGTAGATCACGCGCACGGCACCGGTCAGTGCGCTCGGACTTACCGCGTTTATCGCGGTATCTGAAGCGTTCGGAGCGTCAGATACGGGCTTAAGGTATTTGTCAGGATCACTCGCGAACTTCGCCTTGCACCCCGCGCTACAAAAGTAGAACGGTGTGCCTGCATGCTGCAAGAAATGTGGCGACGCCTCGGTGACGGTCATTCCGCAGACGGGGTCTTTTAGGGTTTGCATGGGATGGCACCTATGCGGCCTAGCCGCAGCAGCCGCCTTTTGCGGCACCGGTTTGCTCGCTAACGCCGTAGCCCGCCGCGACAATCGCTGATCGCAAAATCGGCTTTGAAGTCAAATGCTCGTCGTAGCTAATGGTGGCTTCGCCCGCGTCAAGCGACACGCTCACATTGTCAACGCCATCGACCGCTTTCAACGCCTTGGTCACGCTGCTCACACAGCCACCGCAGGACATTCCCGTTACTTTTAATCGCTCAGTTTGCATGATCGTCTTTCCGAAATGGCAACGGGTTTCAGCGATGCGTGGTGCATAGGAGAAGCCTTTAATCGAGTGGGATGTGCATGGGCCAACAACGGCTCATGCACATCATGTTTCGCGAAATCGGGCCACGCGTCTGTGCGTTAGCGCACATCTCACGGAAATAATTCGCCCGCGATGAGCCCTACTCGTTCACCTTGATCTCGGTGACAACGTACGCACTGCCCTCCTGAACGGCTTTGAACTTCACTTTATCGCCGGCTTTCGTTTTGTCGAGCAGAGTGGCATCTTTAACCTGAAACACCATCGTCATGCCCGGCATGTCGAGGTTCTTTATTGCCTCGTGCTTGAGCGTAATTTTTTTGGCGTCTTTGTCGACTTTGCGAACTTCCGCATTGGTCATGTCAACCTCCATTGTGGCGGTCGCCTTGGTTGCATCCTGCGCCAATGAGCTGCTTGATATCGCAAATGCCAAGGCAGCGGCTAATACGGTGGACAGTTTATTTTGCGTTTTCATATGAGTTTCCTTAGTGAATAAATAAATGAGGTGGTGAAGGTTTTTGTAGATGTGCGAGCGCTACGTGTGTACGCTTCTCAGCGCGTATCAACGCTTTGCAACGATGATCTTGCCGACCATTCCAGCTTGGTAATGACCGGCGATCAGGCAAGCAAAGTCAAAGTCGCCCGCTTTGTTGAAGTTCCAGATAATCGCGCCTGTCTTCCCGGCGTTGACATGCGCCATGTAAGGCTCATCGTGCTCCATGTTCGGAAACTTAAGCATCAGGGCCGCGTGGTCCTCAAGTTCTTTCTGCGTGCCAATCACGAACTCGTGCAATTGCTTGCCTTCGTTCTTCATCACAAGTTTGATCGTTTCACCCTGCTTCACATTGATCGTGTCCGGTGTGAAACGCATCGCGTCTGACATGGTTAACGTGATGGTTCGCTGAGCGGCTTTAGCGTCGCCCGCAATGCCCCATTCCTTTTGTTCCTTCTTGACTGCGCTCGCTTTGGTTGGATGATGGTCGTCGCTGTGTGCGTGAGTCAGTGCGGGAGCAGCGGTAGCAAGAAAAAAAGTAGCGAGAATTTTCGGCATGTGTTTCATGATGAGTCCTTTCGTTTGGCAAATGTTTGTTGCGCGCTAGTGCCCCATTGCACTGTGGCTCTTGGGCTTGCGCACTAGCACTTCGATGTTTTTCGCTGGCATGTTCTCAGCGGGCATCACGCCTTGTGCGGCGCTGCTTGCCTGCGCCTTAAAGCGCGCCGGATCAGGCAGCGTGCCGGTCCACTCAAAGGCCACTTCACCGGGCGGATGCTTGTACCAACCGGGGTCTGCGTAGTCGCCCGGTTTTTGGTCTTTGCGCACTTTCACCATGCTGAACATGCCGCCCATGCCCACCGATCCAAACGGACCGGTGCCGGTCATCATTGGGACGGTGTTGTCCGGAAGCGGCATTTCCATTTCAGTCATGTCGTGCATACCGCGCTCACCCATCACCATGTAATCGGGGATCAGGTTGGTGATTTTTTTGGCCACACCTCGATGATCGACGCCAATCATGGTGGGCACGTTGTGACCCATCGCATTCATAGTGTGATGGCTCTTGTGGCAATGAAACGCCCAGTCGCCCGGTTCATCAGCAAGAAATTCGAGTTGGCGCATTTGGCCTACCGCAATGTCGGTTGTGACCTCATACTGACGACTTGATTTAGGCGTGGGGCCACCGTCGGTTCCCGTGATCAAAAACTCGTGACCGTGCAAATGGATCGGGTGGTTGGTCATGGTCAAATTGCCAATGCGAATGCGCACTTTGTCGTTCAACTTGACGTTCAACGAATCAATGCCCGGAAACACGCGGCTGTTCCACGTCCACAGATTGAAATCGACCATGGTCATGATCTTTGGCGTGTACGCGCCCGGATCAATATCGTATGAGTTGAGCAAAAAAACGAAGTCACGATCCACCTCATCTATCAGCGGATGTTTTTGCTTCGGATGCGTAATCCAAAAACCCATCATGCCCATTGCCATCTGCACCATTTCGTCTGCATGCGGGTGATACATGAAGGTGCCGGGCCGACGGGCAACGAATTCATAGACGAAGGTTTTGCCCGGCGCAATGGCGGGCTGGGTCAAGCCGGTGACACCATCCATACCGTTCGGCAAGCGTTGCCCGTGCCAATGAACGCTGGTGACTTCAGCCAATTTATTGGTGACAAAAATGCGCACTCGATCTCCCTCCACCACCTCGATTGTGGGCCCCGGACTCTGGCCGTTGTAGCCCCACAAATGCGCCTTAAACCCTTCGCACATTTCACGAACGACCGGCTCAGCGACCAAGTGAAATTCCTTGACACCGTTGTTCATTCGCCACGGCAACGTCCAGCCGTTCAAGGTCACCACAGGGTTGTACGGGCGGCCCGTCGCAGGCACCAGTGGTGGCATGGTGTCCGGCCTCGACTGCGTTACAGGCTCGGGCAGCGCGGCCATCGCGACGCGACTGACTGATGCGGCGGCAACCGCACCGCCGGCAATGCTCGCCATGCCCGCTGAGCGTAAAAAATCTCGACGTGAACTCATGTTTTGCTTCCTGAAAATTGTGCGTTGTTGCGTGCGATGCGTGTGCTGCGAAAGAAGGTGCTAGTGCTGCGCATCACCGCCTCCGCCTGCAGCAGGTGCTCCCATGCTCTGCGTCCGCATCGGCTTGCCCATGATCGACGACTGCAATGCTGCATCCGCCATCCAGAATTGTTGCTGCGCGTTGATCGCGGCAATCACGCTCGAAATCTGATCGCGTGAATCGGCCAGCAACTCAAAAACACCGATGATCATGCCGTTGTAGCGAAGCACGTTTTCGTCCGCAATCAACTTGCGCAGCGGCACGATTTCATCGCGGTAGTGTTTAGCGATGTCATAGGTGGTTCGATACGCGGAGTAGCTCTCGCGCAAGTTCGATCCTGCAGCGCGGTTGGTGGCCTCCAACCGATTCACCGCAACAAGCATTTGTGCGCTCATGGCATCGCGTTGCAAGCCGCCCCAATCAAATAGGGGTAGCTTCACGGCCACCTCGAAGCCGCGTGCGTTGGTGCGATGACCGTCGGCGCGCTCGATGCTGGTGTTGCGAATCACGCTCAGCTCAATGTCAGCGAAACTAGTGATCGCGTTTAACCCTTGAGCGACAGCGGTCGTGTTTAACGCAGCCTGCGCCATTTTGATATCGAGCCGCCCGCGACTTGCTGCACTACTTACTTCCTCGCCCATTCGAGCGCTCGCTGGAATGTCCGGCAGCCGCTCGGGAATTTGCAGCAGTTGCGCCTGCGTGTCGGTGAGCCCGAGCACACGAATCAGCACCTCACGACTGGCCGTTGCCGTGTGTGTGGCATTGGCCAACTGCGCCGCTGCATCGGCGTAGAACGCCTGTTGGCGGGCTCGTTGCAGCTTGTTGAAATTGCCGACGGCGAGCATGCGCCGCGCGAGCTCGGCGCTGGCTTCGGCCGAATCGCTGACCTGTTGCGCGTAGGTCAACGATTGCTTGGCCGCGAGCGCTTTGATCCACGCTTGCCTCACTTCGGTTATTTGTTCGACGACATCGGACGCCAGTTGCAACTGCACCTGCTCCATGCGCCCCATCGCTGAACGATGGCGCTGCGGCAACGTGAGCACGTCAAGCAAACCGAACGCGAGCATGCGACCGATGTCTGTCTCAAGCGACAAGCGTAATCGCTCCAACGTCAAAATGGGGTTCGGCAAACGGCCCGTCTGCGCGGCGCTCGCGGCGTCTGCCCAGCTCTGCGCCAACATCGCCTGCATGGCGGGGCTGTTGATCAGCGCCAGATGAACCGCGTCGTCGGCATTCAACGGTTTGGCGAGAGTAGCGGCGGCGGTTCGCTGCAAATCGCTGCGTTGCTCATCGGTGCGGGCGAGCGCAATTTTTCCGTTGGCAATACTTTCCGCATCCAGATTGGCTCGTGCAACCACCTGATTGATATCGACGGTGGCACATCCGGCGAACAGCACGGTGCCCACAGCGACCATCGCCAAAACCACGCGCGATGACCTGAGTTTCGGCAGCACTGCGTCACGCCGTTGCGTGTACTCGGAACTCATGGCTTGGCTCCATGACCCGCATGCGGATCAGGCGCTGTCGGCACAGTGGGTGAAGCCGGCTTCGTCGCCGCAACTGGCGCAGCGGGCGCAGCGGGCGCAGCGGGCGCACCCACGGCCGCAGGTGTGCTCGCCTGCGGTTGTTGCGCTTCTTTAAGATAGGTTCGCCAGCCGCCGATTTGGCCGACGTTATCGTTGGCTTCGCGCCACCCGCCGAGCTTCTGGTCGGTCATCGGTTTGTAGCGTGAAAGCACTGAGTCGAACATGAGCGGCGCGGGTTTTGAAGGCGGCGACGGTGGCAAAACTTGGTCGTTGTGGGCATACACCGCGCCCGCGAGCAACGCGCAAGTAGCGGCGACAAGCGTGACACATACGCGGCGCGCCGTCACGATTGGACTAGAAAATTGAAACATAAATAATCTCGAAATACATCGCCAACACCCATTCAGGGGTGGGCAGATTTATCGGAGGGCACGCGGCCGTTGACCGCGTGGACGAGCCTCTCACCGCGCCGTGACAATGCGTCGCGGCTGCGGAGCGTCAGGCTCGTGGGGGGCGGTCTAGCCCGCTCGCGACATTGCGTGCGCGAGCTACTTCGTTATCAAGAAATACGGTCGGGGATGCGATGGGAATGTGAGCTGTGACGCTATTGTCATTGAGGATAAAGTTCGACACGTGGCATGCCGCGCAGGCTGCGCATCTAGCGCGCGAGCCGTCGTCAGCGGGCACCGGGCTGCTCGAATCTGCATGGTGCATGGCCGCGCCGTCATGAGCGGCAGAGTCAATATGATGATGTACCGCAGGCAGCGTCACATGATGCACCGAAACTAACGCGAGCGCCTTCATTCTGTGGCATGCGCCGAACGACGCAACAGCCATCGCCTGCGCGCTCAGTGTCAAGCTCAACAGCAACAAAATAACGCGGCAGAATTTAATTGGAAAATGCATAGACGGCGAAATGATAAGCCAATATGACAGGGTGCAGCACGCATTGTTCCCGGCTTGATAAAAATGCGCCCGTTGTGGTTTTGTTAAGCCCGCTCAGTGGCCGTTCTGGAGCGTATCAGCGACGCTGCTGCAACCACCATCGCGCTGGCTTGGCTCAATGCTCCGACGGCTACGACATGCCCCGACAAATAGCCGCGCACTGCTTGCAGGCCTCCGCACAGCGCTGGCAATGATCCATGGGGTGTTTGGCGCATTCGCTGGCGCAAGATTGACACACCGCCGCACACAAGGAGCACACGGCGTTCATGTGCTCGCTGGCCCACGCCACGGACGACGCAGCCAGGCGGCAAACGTCCGCACATTCAAGCGCAAGTGCGATGCAGCGTGCCATGAGCGAAGGGTTACTTTCTTTCAGACTCTCCGCGGCGCATTGCAAACACGCAACTACACATTCGTTGCAAGCGCGAATGCATTCTGACTGTTCTCGATTGAGCATGTTTTTTCTCCTGAAGATGTGTGAAAGTAAAAAAACAGATGATCATCATTCGCCGACGTGCCGTCCGTGCGGTGGCGCACACAACGATGCCCTTTCAACGTGAGTAGCTCAGGTTGGAAGTTGCGCGTTGCGCGTTGGCGCGTGCTGCGACTACGCGCTGGCGGTGTCGCCAGTATGGCGAATCGGCCAAAAAAAAACCCGCAAACGCGCTTGAACTGAGCAACAGCTTTTTGATGTAACGCCCATCCTATAAGGGGTAATAGCTATTTTCTTGAATAACTCGACTATTGCCGTAAACCGCCTTCAGCCCAATTACAGTGGTTTATTCGTCATTAAGTTGTTACCTATTTTTATCGCTTTTAGTACTTGCGAAGCAATCCGACGCGACTGAGCTCTCCGCGCAAACATTTGCCGTTTGATGGCGAAATGTGCTGCATCGCACAGACAGTGCGCCTGCCGTTGGAGCATAGTTACAGCCGTGGATCGCCGTTCACGTGCACTCAATCAAAACCGGTGCAACCATCATTGCCACACGCAGCGCAGACGGGTGATCGAACGTTTTCACACAGCGAGTAATCAAATGCAAATCATTATGACAACACCACGAGTTTTTTCATGAGCCGCCACATCGAACGGCACCGAACGCAGCGCATCGGTTGGTTGCGAGCAGCGGTGCTAGGTGCCAACGACGGCATCGTATCCACCGCGAGCCTGATGGTTGGCGTAGCGGCTGCCAGCGCCACTCAGAGCAGCATTATGTTGACCGGCGTGGCGGGCTTGGTGGCCGGTGCCATGTCGATGGCGGCGGGTGAATATGTGTCCGTTCATTCGCAGGCCGACACGGAGGCCGCAGATCTTGCGCGCGAAACCGCCGAGCTCAAAAAAGACCCGGCAGCGGAACGCCGCGAGCTCGCGGCTGTATACGTTGCGCGCGGTTTGGACGCAGCGCTTGCAACCACGGTGGCGACGCAATTGATGCAGCATGACGCCATCGGTGCCCATGCGCGCGATGAGCTGGGCATTTCCAAAACACTCAGCGCGCAGCCCTTGCAAGCGGCCCTAGCCTCCGCCGCAAGCTTTGCCGTGGGTGCCGCGCTACCGCTGCTGGTGACGGTCGCGGTGACCGCCTGGCATGCACCGGGCTCGCTGATGGTGTGGCTCGCGGCGACGTCGCTGGTGTTTCTAGCAGCACTCGGCGTGCTCGCAGCCAGAGCCGGCGGCGCTGACCCGATGGTGAGCGCTTGGCGCGTCACGTTTTGGGGCGCGATGGCGTTGGGCGTCACGGCCATCGTGGGTAAATTGTTTGCGGCCACGGCGTAATTCGTTGTGTTCGCTAGCGCACAGAGGGCGGCCTGCTTTTCTGCCAACATAAATGTTGCAAAACAACCTGAAATCAGCGGAGCCCGCCATGCCACAAAACCACGCCGTCAATCGCCGCATTGTTCTCAATTCACGTCCCGTTGGCGCGCCGTCTGACGCAAACTTTCGCCTTGAAAATGGCACCGTGCCGGTCGCAGCAAAAGGACAAGTGGTGCTGCGCACATTGTTCCTTTCGCTTGACCCGTACATGCGCGGACGCATGAGCGATGCTGAATCCTATGCAGCGCCCACGGCACTGGGAGACGTCATGGGTGGCAGCACGGTTTCACGCGTTGAAGCCTCACTTCACCCCGATTACAAAGCGGGCGACATGGTGCTCGGATACGGAGGCTGGCAGGATTACGCGGTGGCCGATGGCACGAGCCTCACCAAGCTCGACGCAAACATCAAGCACCCGTCGCTAACGCTTGGCGTACTGGGCATGCCGGGATTCACCGCCTACATGGGCTTGCTCGACATCGGCCAACCCAAAGCGGGCGAGACCGTGGTGGTGGCCGCAGCGAGCGGTGCGGTCGGGTCGGTGGTTGGACAAATTGCCAAGCTCAAAGGCTGCCGCGCAGTGGGCATTGCAGGCGGAGCCGACAAGTGCAAATTTGTCGTAGATGTGCTCGGATTTGACGCCTGCGTAGATCATCACAGCGCAGACTTCGCAGCCCTCCTCGCGGGTGCGTGCCCGACGGGTATTGACGTGTATTTTGAAAACGTCGGCGGTGCCGTGTTTGATGCGGTGCTACCCCTCTTAAACGTGAGCGCACGGGTGCCACTGTGCGGCATGATTGCAAATTACAACGACACCGCACTACCGGTCGGCCCTGACCGCATGGGGCTGTTGACGCGCACGCTATTGAGCAAGCGAATCAAGATGCAGGGCTTCATTATTTTTGCTGACTATGGCGAACGTATCGACGAATTCGCCACCGCCATGAGCGCATGGGTCAAAGACGGCAAGATCAAGTTTCGTGAAGACATTGTCGACGGACTTGAAAATGCGCCGCACGCCTTTATCGGTCTGCTCGCAGGCAAAAACTTCGGCAAACTGGTGATTCGCGTTGCGCCAAATTCTGACGCTAAAGGCAGATGAACTGGTATCAGCACGTTCCCATGTAGGAGCGGCGCGAGCCGCGAAAGCCTTCCTTAGCAACCCTATCGCGGCTTGCGCCGCTCCTACAAAAGCACGTTCATGTACAGGGATCCGGCCCCTGCGGCGCTCCACACATTGATTTAGCCCACAAACACCCGACAAGGAAGAAAACATGAATATTTTGATGGTCCTAACTTCTCACGACAAGCTCGGTGATACCGGCAAAAAAACCGGATTCTGGCTTGAGGAATTCGCGGCGCCCTACTACGTGTTTAAGGACGCAGGCGCGCAACTCACACTTGCGTCACCAATGGGCGGCCAGCCGCCGCTTGATCCTAAAAGCGATGACGCATCAGCGCAAACCGACGCCACGCGCCGCTTCAAAGACGACGCAGGCGCGCAAGTTGAATTGGCGCACACGGTCAAGCTCAGCGATGTCGATGCGGAAAATTTTGATGCGGTGTTCTATCCCGGTGGTCATGGCCCGCTGTGGGATCTGGCCAACAGCAAAGACTCGGTCGCCCTGATTGAAGCGATGTTTGCAACCGGCAAACCGATCGCCGCTGTGTGTCACGCGCCCGGCGTGCTGCGCAACGTCAAAACGTCGGCGGGAATGTCGGTATTGAAAGATCGCAACGTTGCAGGCTTTAGCAATAGCGAAGAAAAAGCCGCAGGTCTCACCGACGTAGTGCCGTTTTTGGTCGAAGACATGCTCAAAGAAAAAGGCGGCCACTACACCCAGATGCCCGACTGGAAGCCCTACATCGTGGAGGACGGTTTGCTGATCACGGGACAGAATCCGGCGTCCTCAGAACCTGCGGCCAAGGCGTTGCTGCTGATGTTGCACAACCGCATGGCTAAGGATTAGTTCGTCAACACAGAAACGAGAACCGCACGCCGTGCAATCGATCTGGCAGCAGATACAAATTCCACGCCACCAGTAGCAATAGCGCGCCGCCTAGCCAGCGTCGCGTGGTTGCTGTTTGCAAGCGCTTGACGGCGTTTTTCGAGAGCATACCGAGTGCTAGCAACACCGGTAACGTTGATGCGCCGAAAGCCGCCATGACCAACGCGCCGTCAAGCGGATGCGCGGCGAGAACAGCCAAACCCAGCGCGCTGTAAATCATCCCACACGGCAGCAGCCCCCACAGCGCACCGCGAAGCACATCACCGCCCATGCCGCCGCGTGCTGAGGCCCAAGCACGCGCACCATCGAGCTGTCGCCACACCCGTTGGCCCGCGTTTTCCACGGGTGCATACGCTTGCCGAAAACCCATCAAATACAAAGCTGACAGCAACAGCAACACATTGGGCAAAAGTAACCACGCGGTTTGCAGCACCTCGTTGCGCAAAAAACTCGTGGCAGCGGCGCTGAAAGTGGCCACGATTGCGCCGAGCAACGCATACATGCTGATGCGGCCAAAGTGCGACGCTAGCGGCTGACGCGGTCGCTCGGGTTGACGGGTAACCAGCGCCAACGTGATCGGCCCGCACATGGTGGCGCAGTGGCCCGCCCCCATCAAGCCCATGAGGATTGCCGAGATGAGCAGCGTTAATGTCATCAGCGTCGCGCGTCGCCTTTGCGCGCGTCGTCTTTACGTGCGTCCGCATCGTGCCCGTGCAACCACAGGCTGGTCACGCCGGTGGCGATCATGATGCACCAGAAAGCAAAGAAGCCTACGGTGTACGCGGCCGGGCGCGACACGCCGGAATGCACGCCAAACAGCATGATCGTTGCCGGATCAATCAGCGTGAACAACACTGCATCAGCCAGCGCCGCCCCCAAAAAAGCGGGCCACAAAACGGCGCCAAATGTAGCGGTGTTGAACTTCATGCGGCGGGTGGCTTGGGAATCAACAACGATTCCACCCGCCAGCTGCGCACCGGTGCATCGGTCACGATCACGCGCCGCCGCTCCGTGAGTTTTTTTTGCAGCGCAATCTCGTACACACCCGCCGCATTCGCTGACACCGTGGCACGAATATCCAGATCGCCATCCACTGGATGGGCAAGCACCACATCAATCCGGTCGCGCAGTAGTGAGTCAGGAAACGTGATCAACACCGCTTGATCGGTTGCAGTCATTTTCATGCTGCTCAACCCCAGCGCCTCGGCACGACTCAGTTGCGCGAGCTGCGCATTGATGGCCTTGCCCTGTTTGTAATAGTCGCTCGCCACCAAACCGTCGGGATGCTGAACCACAAAAAAAGCGGTGATGATGCAAGCAACGACCACGGAGGCCGGGCCCGCGATAAGGATGCCGGGCCATATCCAGCGGCTCACCGGTACGATGGGCGGATCGGTGACGGTTGAATTCAAAGGCTACCTCGGCACAACGAAAACAGTCTTCTCGGAGACGCTCACGGCCGCGTCCTGTTCCGACTGAATGTTGAAATGGATGGTGTGACTGCCCGGCTTGACGGTATCCACCGGAATGCGCACCGCCACGCTCGACGCCGCCGTTGAAGCGGATTCAGCGCTAATCTGCCCGCCGCGATTAATTTGCGCACCAGGCAGGCCGTCGACCGTGACGAAAAAGCGTTGTGCGCGTTCAGCCGTGTTCATCACATTAAGCGTGTAAATATTCTCGATGTAGCGACCCTCAATCTCACGCGCTAGCACCCGTTGATCGCGGATCACGTCCACTTTGAGCGGATTGCGCAAAATGAGCGACGCGGTCAGCCCGCCGAGCAGCACGACTAGCACAGCAAAATAAATGATGATTCGCGGCCGCAGCATGTGCTTACGAATAGCAGCGAAATCCCAGTTTTTTTCTAATGCGTTTTCGGTGGAATAGCGAATCAAACCGCGCGGGTAATTCATCTTGTCCATCACGGTGTCGCACACATCAATGCACGCTGAGCAGCCGATGCATTCGTACTGAAGCCCTTCGCGAATATCGATGCCAGTCGGGCAGACCTGTACGCACAGCGAGCAATCGACACAAGCACCGAGGTTAAGCGCTTTTAGAGCGGCAGGGTCGGCCGATTTTTTTCGCCCACCACGCGGCTCGCCGCGCGCTTGGTCATAGGTCACAATCATCGTGTCGCGATCAAACATGACGCTCTGGAAGCGTGCGTAGGGGCACATGTATTTGCACACCTGCTCGCGCATGAAACCGGCGTTACCCCATGTGGCAAAGGCGTAGAAAAATATCCAGAAAGTTTCCCACGGCCCGGTGGTAAACGTCAGCGCTTCCTGCATCAAGGTGTGAATCGGCGTGAAATAGCCCACAAAGGTGAAGCCCGTCCACAGGGCTATGAGCACCCAAAAAAAGTGCTTGCCGCCTTTGCGCCACAGCTTGTTTATCGACATAGGCGACTGGTCGAGTTTGATGCGCGCAGTGCGGTCGCCCTCGAACTTGTTCTCGATCCACATGAAAACTTCGGTGTAAACCGTTTGCGGGCAGGCGAAGCCACAGAACACGCGACCAGCGATGGCCGTGACGAAAAAAAGCGCATACGCCGACACGATCAGAATGAACGTGAGATACAGCACATCCTGCGGCCAGAAAACCCAGTCGAAGATGTAGAACTTGCGGGCATTTAAATCGAAGAGCACCGCCTGACGACCGTTCCACGGCACCCACGCCAGACCATAAAAAATAGCCTGCGTAAAAAACACCATGAACACGCGCAGATTGTTGAAGCGTCCGGCAACCGGTTTTGCATAAATCTTCGGCTGCGACTGATACAGCGAGATGACCTTGGTCTCGCCTGTTACCGCAGTCATAACTGTCGACCTTCTTCGGGTTTCACGGCTTGCGATTAGTCTGCGGCTGCGACGGCGATTGCTCTTGCGCCTGCGCATAGACATAGGCCGCGAGAATATGTATTTGTGGCTCGCCCAGAATTTCCTTCTGCGCAGGCATGTGGCCTTGTCGACCCTTATTCAGGGTTTCAACCACTGTGGCCAGACTGCCGCCATAAAGCCAAATCGAATCAGTCAAATTCGGTGCGCCCAACGAAACATTACCTTTGCCGTCCGCGCCGTGACAGGCGACACACAGCTGCTTGAACGTAGCATCCCCACGAACCACCGCATCAGGCGCAGTTGATCTCCCGGAGAGAGACAGCACGTACTGCGCTGCGTCTGTGATCTGATCCGGTTTAAGGACTGCCGCGAATGGCGGCATTACGCCATTGCGACCTTCGAGGATGGTGGTCTTAATGCCTTCAGGCGTGCCCGGATAGAGCCAATCGTTGTCAACCAGGTTGGGAAACCCCTTGGAGCCGCGCATGTCGGTTCCATGACATTGCACGCAATAGGTTTGGAATAGTCGAGCGCCAATTTTTAGTGCCCCGTTATCCATCGACACCGTCTTCACGTCTTGCTTCGCATAAGCATTGAAGATGGGGTCGGTCTCAGCGTTCACCGCGTTCACCTCGTCACGATAGGCGGACGCAGTGCTCCAGCCGAGCAAGCCGTTGGTAACAATCAAGCCGGGATACAACAGCAAGTAGCCGAATGCAAAAACCACCGTGATGTAGAACAAATTCGACCACCACTTGGGCAGCGGATTATCGTATTCACGCAAGCCGTCCCACTCGTTCTGGCCGTGCATTTTGCCTTCAGCCGAGCCCTCAACTTTCTTGCTGTTGGCACGAAGTACCCACAGGCAAGAAAGCAAACTCAACACCGTCATGATGGCCACATACCAGCCCCATCCGGGCGCGAGAAATCCTGATGCCAAGAGGTCGTTCATGACTCGTCACTGTTACGCGGCGCGGCGGGATGGGCGTGCCGGTCATCATCAAGCAGCGCGTCGCTCATCGCGATGTCAGCCTGCTGCTTGCTGCCCGGACGCCAAGCCCACCAAATAATGCCGATGAAGGTTAGAAAAGAAATGACGGTCACCACACTTCTAAGCTCGTTCACGACTGCCCCTTCGACGCCTTGATTTGTATGCCCAACCCTTGCAGATAAGCGATCAACGCATCAAGCTCTGTTTTGTCTTTGATGACAGCAGCCGAGTTGGCGATTTCCTCGTCGGAGTATGGATGACCGAGTGTTTTCAAAACCTTCATACGACGCGCAATTGAAGGCCCTCTAATTGGACGATCCAGAAAGTCGTAGCGCGGCATGTTCGAGTCGGGCACCACCGTGCGTGGATTGTCCAAATGCATGCGGTGCCATTCGTCGCTGTAACGACCACCGACACGTGCGAGATCAGGCCCTGTGCGCTTACTGCCCCACTGAAACGGACGGTCGTAGACGAACTCCCCGGCTACAGAATAAGGGCCATAGCGCTCGGTTTCAGCACGAAATGGACGAATCATTTGCGAGTGGCAGTTGTAGCAACCCTCACGTACATAAATGTCGCGACCCACCAGCCGCAGCGGGTCGTAAGGCTTGAGGCCCGCGACCGGTTCGATGAGATTCTTCTGGAAAAAAAGCGGTACGATTTCAACCAACCCGCCGATGCTCACCACAAAGATGACCAGCGCAATCAGCAAGCCCGTTTTGCGCTCGATAGTGTCGTGGGTAAATTTCATGATGTGCGTCCTACGCGGCTAACGGGATTGCAGTTGGATTCGCATTTGCAATGGGGAGCGCAGCGCCCGACACAGGCGGCGGCACGATGGCGTTTATTACCTTTGCGCCACGCACCGTCATGTAGACGTTGTAGGCCATCAAGAACATGCTGGCGAAGAACAGCAGCCCGCCGACAAAGCGGATGAACCAGAATGGGTAGCTGCTCTTCACTGCTTCAATGAAACTGTAAGTCAGCGTGCCGTCCGCATTCACCGCGCGCCACATCAAGCCTTGCATTACGCCGGAAATCCACATCGACGCGATGTAGAGCACGATGGCAAACGTTGACACCCAAAAATGAATTTCGATTAACCGAGTGCTGTACATTTTTTCCTTGCCAACTAGCCGCGGAATCATGTAGTAGATCGCACCAATCGACACGAATGCCACCCAGCCCAGCGCGCCGGAATGCACGTGGCCAATGCCCCAATCGGTGTAGTGCGAAAGCGCGTTTACTGTCTTGATCGACATCATCGGCCCTTCAAAGGTGGCCATGCCGTAAAACGAAAGCGACACCACCAAAAACTTGAGAATCGGATCATCGCGCAACTTGTGCCACGCGCCTGAAAGCGTCATCATGCCGTTGATCATCCCGCCCCATGACGGCGCCAAAAGAACAATCGAGAAGACCATACCGATTGACTGTGTCCAATCAGGCAGGGCGGTGTAGTGCAAGTGATGCGGCCCTGCCCACATGTAGGTGAAGATCAACGCCCAAAAATGCACCACTGACAAGCGATAGGAGTACACCGGACGCTCGGCCTGCTTTGGCACAAAGTAGTACATGATGCCGAGAAATCCTGCGGTCAGCAGGAAGCCCACCGCGTTGTGCCCGTACCACCACTGGATCATTGCGTCTTGCACACCCGCGTAGGCAGAGTAGGACTTGGTCATAGACACTGGAATCGCAGCACTATTGACGATGTGCAGCAACGCGATGGTGATGATGTACGCACCAAAAAACCAGTTAGCAACATAAATGTGCGACGTGCGGCGTTTGGCAAGTGTGCCGAAAAAGACCACTGCATAGGCGATCCAAACTACCGCGATCAAAATGTCGATCGGCCACTCAAGCTCGGCGTATTCTTTGCTGCTGGTAACACCGAGCGGCAACGTAATTGCTGCCAGCACGATGACCAACTGCCAACCCCAAAAAGTGAAGGCGGCGAGCCTTGGCGCAAACAGCGGCACATGCGACGTGCGTTGCACCACGTAGTAGGAGGCCGCAAACAGCGCGCAACCGCCAAACGCAAAAATCACTGCGTTGGTGTGCAATGGGCGCAGACGGCCAAAATTCAGATACTCGTGCGCATTCAAGTCGGGCCACACTAGCTGGGCAGCGATGATCACGCCAACGAGCATGCCAACGATGCCCCACACCACACAGGCTATCGCGAACTGGTACACCACCTTGTAGTTATACGTTTCGTGTTCAGCGCTGATTGCGCGACCCTTCCCCATGAGCTCGTCTCCACTTTTTGTTCGCGACAATTTCTACGCTTGAAGTTAGCGTTGATGGAAGGCGGGCATGTTGATGCGCATCAAGTCATCGGCTAATAAGCTGGACGAAAAATTTCAATCGTCGTTATCGTCGATGACGCTTTGCCCCGCCTGCTCAAGATCGTCAAATTGCCCAGAGTGGGTAGACCACCAAAAGGCAATGCCGATGATGACCGCGAGAACGAGCGCCAGCGGGATCAGGATGAACAGCGATTCCATCAGCGCATATTACAAGACGCTAGGCGCGCGGCCCAGCCGCATGACGTTGAGCACCACCACTGCGGAGCTAAGCGCCATGCCGACGCTGGCGATAAGCGGATTGATCGCGCCTGCAACCGCGAACGGAATGGCGATCAAGTTGTACGCGATGGCCCACACAAAGTTGCCTCGCACCACAGATTCAACAAGTTGCGCGTAGTCAATCGCCTTACTAATGGCGACCAGTTCAGGACTCGTGCATATCAAGTCGGCACTTGCTCGTGCGGCGTCGGTTGCCGCACACACGGAAATGGCGACATCAGCACCCGCAAAGCCGACGCTGTCGTTGACGCCATCGCCAATCATTACGGTGGTGCGACGCTCATGTTGCAACTGGCGAACGCGCAACGCTTTTTGCTCTGGCGTGAGTGCGCCAGCTGCCGTGCCAATGCCCAGCGATGCGGCGAGTGCCTGCGTTTTTTCGGGATGATCCCCGCTCAGTATCTCGACGGTGCCGCGTCGCTGCAACGCACGCACCAATGCCAGTGCGCCGGTCTTTGCGATCTCTGACACGTCAAGCGCGCCGACAACGCCTTTTGCGTCGGTCAACCACAAGCGAGCGGCATGGTTTTCATCGACCGCGGCCGCAACACTCACGCCAGCAAATTCTGCGCGTCCAAAGCGATAAGCGGCACCCGCTATCGTCCCCGACACGCCCTCACCAGGTGTCCATCGCAAGTCGCTTGCAGCAGGCCCCGGCGCGTTCGGCAGTTCAAGCGAGCGCACGGCGAACGCAAGTGGATGATTCGCTGCGCGCTCTAACGTGGCGATGATGGTCAACGCATCTACCTCATTGACGCCAGGCCGAAGCGCCACGACCCCGTTAATATGCGGCACCGTTAAAGTGCCTGTTTTATCGAGCAGGAAGGCGTCGGCCTTTGCAAGCCGCGCCAGCGCCTCAGTGCGTCGCAACACGATGCCTCGACTCAGCAATCCTGCGAAGGCTTTGGCATGTGCCATGGGGGCGGCCAGCGCCAACGCACAGGGACAACTGATGATGAGCACGGCTATCGCACGCTCCGCAGCTGCACCCACACCCGACGGTAGCATCGCGAAAAAAGTGGCTACGGCCACCAGCGTCACGGCAGGCATGAAGTAGCGCGCCACCCGGTCAGCGAGTGCAAGCGACTCAGGCTTGGTCGAATCATCTGCAAGATTCATCAGTCGTTGTTCGGTGCTCGCGTTAACCGTGTGCGTAGCACGCAGTATGAAACCCGCACCGACGTTGACAGCGCCCGCGTTTACCGCACGCCCGCACAGGCGACGCACCGTTGCTGATTCACCGGTCATCAGTGATTCATCCAATTCAGCAGCCTTGCTTTCAACAATGCCGTCGACTGGAACCGCCTCGCCGGTGCGTATCCAAAGCCCGTCACCAGTCGCCACTGTATCGATAGGCGTAAGTGACATGCGTTGCTGTTGAACGTCTGTGCAATCGATGCGCATCACATCCACCGATCGCCGGTGGCTGCTCGCTGCATGGATGATGGCCTGACTGCGCTCACGCTGCTCCCATTCGAGCCAGCGCACGCCTAAGAGCAAAGCGACAAACATAGCCACCGAATCGAAGTACAGCACGCCTGTGCCCGTCAACAGATGCCACATCGAACCGGCAAACGCGGACGCGATCCCCAGCGTAACGGCTGAATCCATACCCGGTCGTCGCAGGCGAAATTCGCGTAGCGCGCCGCGATAAAAGGGTCGCGCCGTGAAGCTGACCACCGGCAACAGCAGGGCAAACGCGGCCCAATCTAGCAGCGGGGCCAACTCAGGTTCCATGTCGGCACCGGCCCAAAACCGTGGCAAGGTGAGCATCATGACCTGCATCGCACAAAACGCGGACAACCCGAAGCCCCAGATGTGGCGATGGCGCTGCTTGCGCGCTATTGCGGCGCGATCAACACGAGTGCCCGCGTCTGCGGTGTAACCCAAATGCTCGACGCGCTTCAGGAGCGCTGCGATGTTCGTCAACGCAGGATCAAACGTCACGCGCGCGCGCTGCGTGGCGTAATGCACGCGCACACGGGACACGCCGGTAGCGGTGCCCAGCGAACTCTCAATGAGCACCGCACAGGCCGCGCAGTGCATGTCAAACACATCAAGCACGCAGGTGTCAATCCGCGGCGGCGCGGGTGTCGCAACGCGTTGCTGTATCGCATCGCTAGGTTCTATAAATGTTGGGGATGCCATCACCATGGCAGAGTAATGGCAACAGAGCGCAAAAGCTTTGATCGATGTCAAAGCAGTTGGCATGCGTCCGGCTCATGATGCAATCAACGTAAGGGCAACCCCACATGGCGCAACTCACATTAACTTCCACGCAAATAGAAGACTTGAAGCTTTTGCTTCAGGATCGCGAACGTCAGCTCAACGCCACGCTCGACGCAGAGTTGCACATTGAAGACCCGGATCATGCGTCGATCACCGCACGCAGCGACGCTGACTGGACGACAGCGGATGTGGACTCGGACACCCTGATCGCTAACGCCGAGCGGCACGCAACAGCGCTCGCGGACACGAGCTTGGCGCTCAGTAAAGTGGCGGATGGCCGATACGGGCTGTGCGAGCGGTGCCGCGAAGCAATAGGCTACGCGCGATTGCTTGCCTATCCCGCTGCCCGTCGCTGCCTGTCGTGTCAGGCGATTGTTGAGCGCCGCACAGCGCCGAACACTCAGGTCTAGCACCAAAATCGGCGGCGTGGCACACGGCTCCGTGATAATCGGAGTGTTAGGTGTGTGCGGGGCGCGATTTGGATCACTTGAATACTTCATCAACGTTGCGCGTATTAGTGGTCGATGACGACTCGGATGTTCGCGACTTGCTCGCGACCTATCTTGGCAGTCAGGGGTTGCTCGTATTCGAGGCTGAGACCGAAGCGGCACTGCTTGCGAGCGCAGCCGAAAACAAGCCCGACGTAATCTTGCTCGATGTAAATCTCGGCGCCGAGGATGGCTTCGCCATTGCGCGCAGGCTCCGGAGTCATTGGCTGGGTGGCTTATTGATGGTGACCGGACGCGGTGACACTATTGATCGCGTGGTGGGGCTGGAGATTGGCGCGGACGACTACGTCACCAAACCCTTTGAACTACGCGAACTGCTGGCGCGAATTCGAAGCGTCAGTCGACGTTTGTTGACAGCTAATGCCGCCGCGCTAACGCCCTCAGAGGCGACGGTAACGCTATGTTTCGATCAGTTCGAACTCAACACTGCGCGCCGCGAGTTGCGCGCGACCGATGGCAACGTTGTTGCTTTGACAACAGGTGAATATGAATTGCTTAGAGTGCTCTGCGAACGAAGTGGGCGCGTTCTCAGTCGCGACCAGATATTGCAGCTAACACACCAGCGCGACGCCGGCCCGTTTGATCGCACCATCGACGTGCAGATGGGTCGCTTACGGCGCAAACTCGGGGACGATGGCAGCGCACCTAGGATCATCAAAGCCGTTCGCGGCGCAGGCTACATGCTCGCGGTAGCCGTTATCCAAAGAACCGTATGACGGAGCTGAAATATCTAGAAAACAATGCGTTCAAGCTCCTGTTTGATGCAGCACCCGACGCGCTGTTAGTGGTGGATAGCGGCGGGCGCATCCGGCTTAACAATGCCGAAGCGGAGCGGCTGCTTGAAGCCGCGCCCGGTGAACTACGCGGACTCAATGTTGACAAGCTCGTCCCGATAAGCTCGCGGAAACATCACGCCGCCCTGCGCCACGGTTTTGCAGCGGAATTACACCGACGCCCGATGGGCATGGGACTCGCCCTCAAGGCGCTAAAGCTTAATGGTCGCGAATTTCCCGTAGAAATTTCGTTGGCACCCACACAAACCGCCTCGGGTGTGGAAACTATCGTCATGCTGCGCGACGTGAGCGAACGACTTCAAGCGCGGCGCACCGAACGCGAGTTGGTGCGCGCCAATGCGTTGACAAAAATCAGCCAGCTTGCACTCCGAGAACGCCAGTTCGACGCGTTTGGGGAGCACGCAGTTGAGATTGCGATGCCTCCAATCGGTGCCGATGCGGTGGCGTTGTTCATGCAGCCTGCGGGCGAGCATTCGCTGCTTTGCGTGAGCGCTGCGGGCGCGCTGGCGTCGAAAATTTTGGGCGTGCGCGTGGAGCCAACGCACCCGATGTTGTCTGGCGCAATTTTTTCAAGTGGCGCGCCGATGTTGATTGGCGACGTCAGCGCCACGGGCTTGGTCGTGAGGCCCGACTTGCTGGTTGCCGGTGCGCACAGTTTTGTGATTGCACCGATTGCAGATCGCGATCACATCAGCGGCCTATTGGTTGCCGCCTCGGTCACGCCGCATTACTTCACCACCGACGATGTGGCGTTTTTGGAGGCCATTGCCAACATCGCCTCAAATGCGCTGCAACGCGCTGTGACTGAACAGAAACTGCTGGCCTCACAGCGCCTTGAATCTCTCGGGCAACTCACGGGTGGTGTCGCGCATGACTTCAACAATCTGCTCACGGTGATCTCGGGGAATTTACAGATACTGGAGGATCGACCAATCACCGACCCGGTGGCCGTTCGCGCCATAGCATCGGCCCACCGTGGCGCACGTCGCGGCGCGGAGCTCACTGCAAAATTGCTGGCATTTTCGCGCCGCCAAACACTGCGTCCCGCACCCATCAACATCCCCGAGTTGCTGGTCGCATTCCGTGACTTACTGGCGCGCACCTTGGGTGCCGGCATTGAAATTCGCGTGAAATCAGACGCTGGGCTACCGCTGGTTTTGGCGGACGGCGGTCAGCTTGAAACCGCCCTGCTCAATCTGGCGGTTAATTCGCGCGACGCGATGCCCGATGGAGGCACACTGCTCATTGAAGCCGTCGACGTTAATTTAGAACAGGATTCAGGCATTGGCGCTGACGAAGTGCGGGCCGGTCATTACGTGCGCCTGAGCGTGTCGGACACGGGCGCGGGCATGAGCCCTGACGTGATCGCGCGCGCTTTCGAGCCGTTCTTCACCACTAAAGACGTTGGCAAGGGCAGCGGATTGGGGCTCAGCATGGTGTACGGTTTTGCCAAACAGTCTGCCGGTCATGTAACGGTTTACAGCGAACTCGGCGCAGGCACCACCATCAATCTTTTTCTGCCCGTTGCACCGGGATTGCATAAACCGGCTGCGGACAAAAAAACTGCGCTCAGCTCGCCGATCAACGGCGCGGAAGCAATCTTGGTGGTTGAAGACGATGCTGATGTGCTGGCCGTTGCCCTAGCGTTTTTGCAGTCGCTGGGCTATCGTGTTTTTACCGCGTCAGGTCGTCGCTCGGCGGCCACGCGGTTGCGGGCGCACCCGGAAATCGCGCTGCTGTTTACTGATGTCGTACTCACCGGAGACGAGACCGGCCCGAAGATTGCAGCTGCATTAAAAAAAATTCAGCCGCGCTTGCAGGTGCTGTATGCATCGGGCTACCCACGCAGTGCGCTACCGCTTCAATTTGGTGTGCAAGAAGCCATCGCGTTTCTGCGCAAACCGTATTCTCGCGACGAGCTGGGACACGCATTGCGTGGCTTGCTTGGCGCACCGGTTGTTGAGTAGCGACCGATCAGTGCAGCGCTTGCGAATGCGCTAAGCGGTGCAGCGCTGCCATATCCAACAACTCGATGTCGCGCCTGATAACGTTGAGCAAGCCGAGCTTCTGAAACCGCGAAAAAACACGGCTCACCGTTTCAAGCGTGAGGCCGAGGAAGCTGCCAATTTCTGCGCGCGTCATGCGCAACATGAAGCGCCGCGCTGAAAATCCGCGCGCCGAAAATCGCTTCGATAAATGGAGCAGAAATGCTGCGACGCGCTCGTCGGCGTTGAGTAAACCGAGGGCAGCCATCCAACCATGCTCATCACGCAGGGCCGCGCTCATGCGCTGATACAAAAAACGGGCGACGGCAGGATTTTCCGCTGCCAGCGCTTCAATGGCAGCAAACGGTATTTCAACGATTGCGCAAAGATCAAGCGCGATGACCGTCGTGCTGTGCACACCCGCGTCGATGGCCTCCATGCCGAGAATGTCGCCCGGCAGCGGAAAGCCGAGTATTTGTTCGCGGCCATCAACCTGAAGCAGTGAGCGCTTGGCGGCACCCGACGTCACAAAGAAAACGGAACCAAACGCATCGCCCGCACGATGAATCGCTGTGCCTTCTGTCACCACGCGCAGCCGCCCCAGTGCAACCACTGCTGAGAGCACCGGGTCGCGCGGTGCGCCGTGGCTCGCTGTAAAAATCTTCGGGCTACCCGCGCTGAGGCGTTGCGTGACAGCGTGAACTGGCGAATACATAGCTGAGCTTCCGCGTGCATGCCGACGTGGCACCTGCGTACTATCTAAGCGGCGCGCAAACCAACGATGACGGTTCGGTAACAGTGTGTAACAGCGCGTGCCGCTATAAGCCGTGCTTGCGCGCCCGTTTGTGTCACTGGAGCGCGCGCGAATGGGCAAGCGCGCTCAAGGCGGTCATATCGAGCAGCTCAATCTCGCGCCGCGTGACGTTGAGCAGGCCCAGTTTTTGAAAGCGCGAAAACACACGACTCACCGTCTCAAGTGTTAAGCCCAAAAAGCTGCCAATTTCAGCGCGCGTCATGCGCAACATAAAGCGTTGCGCCGAAAACCCGCGCGCTGAAAAACGCTGCGATAGATCGAGCAGAAATGCGGCCACCCGTTCATCCGCGCTGAGCAAACCGAGTGTGGCCATCCAGCCGTGCTCGTCGCGCAGCGCCGCGCTCATGAGCCGATACAAAAACCGTGCGACGGCCGGGTTGTCGGCGTGTAGTCCCTCGACCGCATCGAACGGTATTTCAACCACCGCACACAGATCAAGCGCAATGACGGTGGTGCTGTGCGCGCCGCCGTCAATGGCTTCCATGCCGATGATGTCACCGGGCATTGGAAAGCCGAGAATTTGCTCGCGTCCGTCCTCCTGAAGCAACACGCGTTTTGCCGCGCCTGAACGCAGAAAATACAACGAACGAAACGTCTCGCCCGCACGGTGAATTGCGCCTCCCTCGGGTGCGACGCGCGCGCGGCCCAAGGCCACTATTTCTTCCAAAATAACGTTGCTCAACCCAACCGCGCGTGCAGCCGCTGGCAATGGCGCAACGATGTCGATGCGCGTTATCGCGAGCTGTTCATGCGAATACATAACGGCCTTCGGCAACATGGAGCTGTGCTGTGTTGACGCTCGATGAAACGCAGCCGACCCTCGCTACTTCGTTATTGAGCATAAAAGCCTTTCCGCTATCGCTCGACGATGTGCCGCGATCTGCGCTGACCATAGCGGTGCCGTACGACCCCGTCTGTGCGCCAGCGAACGTATGGCCATGTTTCGCGGCGATACGATGCACGGTGGTTGCGTGACACGGAATGCACAGACGCGCGGTTCGGTCTGACGTCCTGCATGAGCGACGTGGTCGGATCCGCGTGCAGCCACGGTCTGTGGCGATGTCAGCGTGACAGATTGCCGCGGGAGCGCGCGCAAGGCGACGAATGACAGGACTGCACAGTCCAACAGCTTTTTGTTACAGCCCATATTAAACGAGGGCTAAAAGCGTATTTATTCAATAGTCGAGTTTCACCCAAAACACGTCTTAGCCCAAGCAAAATATACGTTTCACTAAAAAGCTGTTACGTAGTCAACGCGAAAAAATCGCCACGTCAGCGCTGCCGTCACGCGACATTCAATCTGTTCGCCAGCGCACAGACGCTGCTCGGCGTCGGCGTCACACTTGTGGCGCAAAGCGACGCTTAACGCGCTGCAACTAGGAGAAAAATGAATACGCTTCCCGACGCCGATCACGCGCTGCCCAGCAAAGACGCGCAAGGCAGTGGCCTCAGCGTCAAGCGGCTGGGCCTGTTTGCCGCGTTGGTAGCATTGCTGGTCATCGTGTTGATGCCTACGCCGCAGGGCTTGCCGCAGTCCGGCCAAGTGATGTTGGGCATCCTTGCCTTTGCCGTAATTGTGTGGATGACCGAGGCGCTCGACTACGCGGTGAGCGCGGTGGTGATTGGCGCGTTGATGATCTTTTTGTTGGCCTACGTACCAGACGCCGCCAAACCCACCGGTGCCGACATGGGCACGGGTGCTGCGCTGGGGCTCGCCTTGAGCGGGTTCTCCAACAGCGCTGTGGCACTGGTGGCCGCAGCCTGCTTCATCGCTGCGGCCATGACCGCTACCGGGCTGGACAGGCGCATTGCGCTGTTCGTGCTGTCAAAGGTGGATGCACGCACCAACAACATTGTGATCGGGGCAATGGTGGTGGGCTTTCTGCTGTCGTTCATCGTGCCCAGCACCACGGCGCGTGTGGCGTGTTTAGTGCCGATCATGATGGGTTTTATTCTCGCCTTCAAGGTCGATAAGCGCAGTCGTTTCGCGGGCCTTTTGGTCATCACCGCCGCGCAGACCGCCAGCGTGTGGAACGTCGGCATCAAGACCGCTGCGGCGCAAAATATGGTGGCCGTGGGCTTCATCGAAAAACAGTTTGGCACCAGCATCAGTTGGACTGAATGGTTCATCGCAGGCGCTCCGTTTTCAGCGCTGTTGACGGTGGCGCTGTACTTCATCATGACGCGCATGATGAAGCCCGAGATGACCGAGATCGCGGGCGGGCAAGCCACCATCCGGCAGCAGTTGGATGCCATCGGCGCAATGACCGTGCGTGAATGGAAACTGCTGGTGATTGTGCTGGTGCTGCTCGCCTTTTGGGCCACCGAAAAAGTGCTGCACAATTTCGACACCTCATCCACCACCATCGCCGCCATCGCACTGATGCTGACACCGCGTGTTGGCGTGATGGATTGGAGAGAATCGCAACGCGGCTTTCCGTGGGGCACGGTGGTTTTGTTTGCCATTGGCATCAGCATCGGCACCGCATTGTTGCGCACGCAAGCTGCGGGATGGTTGGCCAATCTCATCGTGCAAAACTTGGGGCTGCAAAACGCCAGCGCCTTCGCAATCCTCATGCTGCTGTCGCTGTTTTTGATCGTCATTCATCTCGGCTTTGCCAGCGCCACGGCGCTCGCCTCCACCATGATCCCGATCATCATCAGCGTGCTGATGGCGGTGCAGACGCCGGGCATCAACGTGGTGGGCATGACGATGCTGCTTCAGTTTGTGGTGAGCTTTGGTTTCATCCTGCCGGTCAACGCGCCGCAGAACATGATTGCCTACGGCACCGACACGTTTGATGCCAAAGATTTCGTTCGTACCGGCTTGGTGATCACGTTGGCCGCAACCGTATTGCTGGTCATCCTCGCGCTCACCTATTGGCCGTGGATGGGCTACATGACCAAGGCGGTTTGACACCGGCTGCGTTCACGACAGATCGCCCATCACTCCACTCCTCCACCTTTTCAGAAAGATATTTCTATGTCAAAAATGCAAGCGGCCGTGGTCGAAGCGTTTGGCAAACCGTTAGTGCTGCGCGAGTGGGACATGCCTACGCCCGGTGCTGGCCAGATTGTCGTGAAGACCGAGGCCTGTGGCGTTTGCCACACCGATCTGCACGCCGCGCGCGGCGATTGGCCTGCAAAGCCCACGCCGCCGTTCATTCCGGGCCATGAAGGCATCGGTTTGGTGGCCGCCATTGGCGCAGGCGTGAAGGCTGTCAAGGAGGGCGACCGCGTGGGCGTGCCGTGGCTGTATTCGGCCTGCGGACATTGCGAGTATTGCCTGTCGGCGTGGGAGACGGTATGCGGCGAGGTGCAGTACGGCGGCTACACCAAGGACGGTGGTTTTGCCGAATACATTCTCGCTGATCCCAACTACGTGGCGCGCATTCCCGACCGGCTGGCTGCGGTTGATGCAGCACCGATCATCTGCGCTGGTGTCACCACGTACAAAGGCATCAAAGAGTGCAACACTAAGCCGGGCGACTGGTTGGTGGTGTCGGGTGCAGGCGGCTTGGGCCACTTGGGAATTCAATACGCCAAGGCAATGGGCCTGCACGTGTGCGCAGTCGACATCGACGATGCCAAGCTCGCACACGCAACGTTGATGGGGGCCGATGCGGTGGTCAATGCCAAGCATGATGATGCCGTTGAGGCGGTCAAAAAAGCGACAGGCGGCGGTGCTCACGGAGTCTTAATTACGGCACCGTCACTCGCGGCCTTCAAGCAAGGCGTAGCCATGACCCGCAAGCGTGGCACCTGCGTGTTAACAGGGTTGCCGCCCGGAGAATTTCCGTTCCCGCTGTTCGACGTGGTGCTCAATTGCATCACCGTGCGCGGCTCGCTCGTGGGCACACGCCAAGACATGGCGGAGGCACTCGCTTTCGCCGCAGAAGGCAAGGTCAAGGCGGATATTGAATTGCAACCGTTGTCCGCTATCAACGACGTGCTCAACCGACTTGAACGGGGCAACGTGGCGGCGCGGGTGGTGCTGAACTTTGCTACGTCCTGATTTCTTTCACTGCTTTACATGGCGGAGAACGCATTGAAAAATTTAGAGGCCGCCAATTAATTATGGAATTTGACGCAACGTTTCCGCTTCAAGAAATCCACACCAAAAACAAGGCAAGCCATGTCCGTGAATAGCACGGCTTCACCCGAGCGTCTTGAATCCCCAGCGGCGTTGATGGCGCACACCTTAAGCGCTGCCGATCTGGCCGCACAGCTCACGGTGCAGCCAACAACCGGCTTGGCTGCGGCCGAGGCGCTACTGCGAAAGACTCAGTTCGGCCCCAATCAATTGCCCAGTCCGCCCCAGCGCCAAGCTTGGCAAGTATTTGCGGCGCAGTTCAAAAGCATACTGATCCTGATTCTGGCGGGTGCATCGGGGCTGTCAGCGCTTATCGGTAACGTTAAAGATGCGGTGGTGATTCTGGCGGTGCTGCTGATCAACGCGACCGTCGGTTTTTACCAAGAGTGGCGTGCAGAGCAAAGTCTCGCGGCACTGAAAGAGATGTTGCCACTGCGCGCCCGTGTGCGGCGCGACGGTGAGAAACTCGACATTGCCGCCGCTGACTTGGTGCCCGGCGATGTAGTTCTGTTGGAGGCGGGCGATTCAATACCCGCCGATGGACGGCTGTGGTTCGCCGTCGGGCTTGAGGTGGACGAATCTGCGCTTACCGGGGAGTCGCAACCCTCAGCAAAGCAGACCGACAATTTGCATGCGGTCGAAACCGTGCTGGCAGACCGCAGCAACATGGTTTACATGAACACCTTGGTCACCCGTGGGCGCGCTGACATCGTCATCACCAGCACCGGCCTGCGCACCGAGATGGGTCAGCTGTCGGTCGAACTTGCGGCCACCGTCGAGGTGCCCACGCCGCTGCAAATTCAGCTTGACGGGCTCGGCAAAAGGTTAGGCACCATTGCGCTCACGCTGGTCGGTTTGCTGGCGTTAATCGAGTTCATTCGTGGCACCGCATTGGCGCATATTGCCATCGATGCGATTGCGCTCGGCGTGGCGGCCATGCCCGAGGGCCTGCCGGTGGTGGTGACGGTAACGCTCGCCCTCGGCATGCGCAACATGGCGCGCCAGCACGCCATCGTCAAGCGCCTAGCCAGTGTCGAAACACTCGGCTGCACCACCGTGATCTGCTCGGATAAAACAGGCACCTTAACGCTTAACCAAATGACCGTATGTGAGTTTTGGTACCAAGGCCAGCGCTTTGCGGTGACCGGTGAAGGTTATGGATTGAGCGGTGACATACAGGCTGCGATGGACGCGGCCACGGCAAGCGGTCCAGCAGTGCCCCCCAATCTGGAGCCGCTGATGACAGCAATCGTGAGCTGCAACGACAGCCACATTGCGGACGGTAAGGCCATCGGCGACCCGATGGAAGCGGCACTGCTTGTACTTGCGCACAAGGGCCGCGCGATGCACGGGTCGGACGCGCAGCCACTGCCGCGCAGCGCTGAAATTCCGTTCGATTCAGCGCATAAATTCATGGCGACTTTTCATCATGATGCCCCGCAGGCGGTGGTGCAAATATTCATCAAGGGGGCACCCGACGTGCTGCTTGAACGTTGCAACCAGGTGCTGGGCGGCAACGGGGCGCAAGCCTTAACTGCGGCAGCACGTGAGCAAATCAATGCGCAATACCAAGCACTGGGTGAAAAGGGTTTGCGCGGTTTGCTGATCGCGTCGCGAGCAGTCAACGCTGGCGACTTCGACCCTGCGGCTGATCTGATGATTTGGATGCGTGAGCTGACTGTAGTTGGCTTGGTGGGGCTGATGGATCCACCGCGCAGCGAGGCGCGGGTCGCCATTGCCCAGTGCGCGCAAGCGGGGATTGAGGTGAAAATGATCACTGGCGATCATCAGATGACAGCGCTCGCCATAGCGCGCGACTTGGGCCTCAAAGGCCACGCGATGACCGGTGCTGAGCTTGATCGTATCAAGCTCACCGACCTGCCCGCGGTCATCAAAGACGTGTCGGTATTTGCCCGCGTGACGCCCAGTCACAAGGTGGCCATCGTGCGCGCGCTGCAAAAAAATGGCCATGTGGTGGCCATGACGGGCGACGGGGTGAACGATGCACCGGCCTTAAAAAGCGCCGATATTGGTGTTGCGATGGGAAGCGGCACATCGGTTGCCAAGGCCGCCGCCACCATGGTGCTAACCGATGACAACTTTGCGACGCTGGTCAGCGCGGTTCGGCAAGGCCGTACCCTGTACGACAACATCGTGAAGTTTGTCCGGTTTCAGTTGTCCACCACCATTGGCGCGATTTTGACGGTGCTGCTCGCGCCGCTGCTCGGTCTAGCAGATCCGTTCACTGCGGTACAGATTTTATGGATCGCCATCATCATGGACGGGCCACCCGCTGTGTCGCTGGCATTGGACGCGGCGCGCCCCGGCATCATGCACGAACCGCCGCGCACCCGAACCGAGCCTCTGCTGACGCGGGCGCGCATTGCAAAAGTGGCGGCCTACGGCGTCACCATGGTCACCGGCACGCTGGCTGTGCTGTTTTACGCAGAACAGCAAGGCACAACGGCGCAAGCCCAAACGCTGGCCTTCACGACGTTCGTGCTGTTTCAGTTCTTCAATGTGTTCAACGCGCGCGTTGAGCGCGGCACCGCCTTCAACAAGTATTTCTTCAACAACACCATGCTGTGGAGCGCGCTGACCGGTGCCCTCATTCTGCAAATCATCGCCGTGCAATGGCCACCTGCGCAGGGGGTGTTCGGAACCCACGCTCTGACTCTGGCAGATTGGGCCTTTGCGACGTTAGTTGCGTCGTCCATCTTGGTTCTGGAAGAGAGCCGCAAACTGCTGGCCCGAGTTTTCAAGACGTTTTTTTCTTCCAAAAAGGTGCGCGGCTACGTCGCCTGAAATGCAGATGAGCCGAGCCCAACCCGCAAAGCGAAACTTTCCGTTCAACAACAGGAGCCACGAAGATGTACAAACGAATTTTGGTAGCAGTAGATGGCAGTGCGACTTCAAATAAGGCGCTTGGCGCTGCGCTAGAAATGGCCAGCTATTCAGGGGGCACGTCTGTCATCCGACTAATACATGTACTCGATGAAATGGCCTACGTTGCCGGTCTAGACCCATATGCAGGCAATCCGTATCCATTCATGCGCGACGCAGGCGAAAAAATATTGACTGACGCGCTGGCCATCGTTAAATCTGCTGGCGTGCAGGCGGACACAGTGCTTATCGATCACCTTGGCGCGCATCTCGCTGAAACCGTCGCACAACAAGCGACGAGCTGGGACGCCACCCTCATAGTAGTGGGAACCCACGGCAGGCGGGGCATGGGCCGACTGCTCATGGGCAGCGGTGCCGAACAGATCATTCGCTTGGCGCCGTGCCCGGTTTTGGTGGTGCGAAGTGCAGAAGGTGCCACAGCTGCAGAACGATAAGCAGCGCATTGCTGAACGTTATCCGCCACACATCGAAAGAAGCACTTTTGAACAGAATTCTCATTTTCGGCGCAGGCGTGCTGGGCAGTTTGTATGCAGCTCGGCTGAAGCAATCAGGACAAGACGTTACGCTGCTGGCTCGAAACAAGCGGCTCAAGGACATCAAGCAGCACGGCATCGTCCTGGAGCATGCGCTGAACGGAAAAAGGGAGGTCGTGCCTGTGCCAGTCGTTGAGCATTTGCGCGAAAACGATACTTACGGCCTGATTGTGGTTCTGGTACGAAAGAACCAATTGGCATCGGTACTGCCGCTATTGGCGGCGCACACAGCCACGCCGAACATTCTTTTCATGGTCAACAACCCGTCTGGGTATGTTGATTGGGCCCATGCAGTCGGACGCGAGCGACTGGTGCTCGGATTTGCAGGCGCAGGCGGCACACTGGTTGGCGATGTTGTTCGTTTTGTGGTGGTCTCGCGCCTTCTGCAGCCCACTACGTTTGCAGAACTCGATGGCTCTCGCTCTGCGCGCATACAGGAAATCTCGCGAGTGTTTCGCGGCGCAGGGTTCCCCACTGCGCTGACATCCAACATGGATGCCTGGCAGAAAACTCATGTCGCGTGGATCAGTCCGCTCGCCAACGCGCTGTACCGAGTCAACTGTGACAACCATGTGCTGGCGCGTAGTCCTGATGTGGTGCGGCTGGCGGTGCGGGCGGTACGCGAGGGTTTCAGCGTACTGCGCGCTCTGGGTATCCCCATCACCCCGGCCAAGCTCCGCATGTGGGAATGGATTCCCGCAAGCCTATTGGTGCGTTCACTCATGTGGTGGGCAGACACGAATCATTTCAGGACAGTTGCCGTACAACATACCGCTGCCGCAGCCGACGAAATGCACCAAATTGCACAAGAGTTTCGGGCGCTCGCCGTGTCAGCGACCATAGCGACACCGGCGATTGATGAACTGCGGTCGTTCATCCCCGAACAGATTCAGAAAAGTGGCGAACCAATGCACACGACGTAACAGTCAACCACTTAAATTTCACGCCAAGTTGGCAAGCGCGGCACCTACTCCTTCAGCAAAATCAAAGAGAGCGGGGTTTACGTACTCAAGCCCGCTACTTGGCAATAGCCTGAACCGGGTACTTCGCAAAGGCGGCCTTAACGGCATTGCTAAGCGAGGTAGGTAAGTCAGCTAACTCCGCTTGCGTGACGCTGCTGTCAGTCACCACACCCTCCCACACGAGCTGCTTGCGAGCGGCGTCGATTACGTCGATGTTGAGCGTTCCTTCCTTGTAGTTGTAGACGACCGTTTGCTCGACATACTGGGGCCACAACGTGTACACACCCCGCCGATAGCCGTAAAAGCCACCACCATAAAAACCCAACCCCCCGCTTACCATCACGGGCGATGTGCTTACACGCGTTTTGTCCACCAGTGCTGCGTTAAAGTTAATCAGCAATTGCGGCGCGTTGTTGTCGACGCGCAGGCCACGCACCTCCATCTCACGTTGCGTCGAGGCCTTCAACGCTTGCGACACAAGGCTTTGGTAGCCGTCGCGATCCGTGGCCAACGGGCTCAAAAACGCAAATGTTTTGTACTGTGTGAAGTCGGCGCTGCGGTCGTATGAAGCACGCACTTGGGGCAAGCTGGCGCACGCGCTTAGAGCAAGACACGCCGCTGCTGTCACGAGGTGCGCAGCAATTTTCACTAGGTGATATTTCATCATCTCGAATCTCCATTTGGTTTGGTCAAGCGTACACACTGCCATCTCACGCCGCCACTGCGGTGCGCGTGGCACATAGTGCGAAACAAACGGACGCGCGTCTGTGCGGTGGCGCACGCTTTGCGTTAACTAAATAGCCTGCGCAACGCTGCCGAACCAGCTTTCAAAGCCCTGCTGCGTCGTGCCGTGACGCGCATGGCTGAACTCACGCGCGCGGCCTCGTTGGCAAAGTGCGCCAACGCACAGACGGGTGAACCGGCTGCGCATACAGTCGCTGTGACTCGTTCCACGCACGCGCGATCAACCGCGCCGCCCCACGCATCGCCAACACGTCACACCATGACTCAAATAAGCGAAGGAAAAACCCACATGAGCAACATCATTACCACCCAAGACGGCACCGAGCTTCACTACAAAGACTGGGGCACTGGCCAACCTATTGTCTTCAGCCACGGTTGGCCGCTCAACTCAGACAGCTGGGAATCGCAGATGTTTTTTCTGGCCTCAAACGGTTACCGCTGTGTGGCGCACGACCGCCGAGGCCACGGGCGCTCCAGTCAGCCTTGGGTGGGGAACGAAATGAACACATTCGCAGACGACTTGGCATGCGTGCTGGATACGCTCGATTTGCAAAACGCAGTGCTGGTCGGCTTCTCGATGGGCGGCGGCGAAGTGGCTCGCTTCATCGGTCGCCACGGCACAAAACGGATAGCGGGCGCGGCGCTTGTCTCCGCAGTCCCGCCGCAGATGCTCAAGACCACAACCAACCCCGGTGGTTTACCGATGGACGTGTTCGATGGTATGCGTGCGGGCCAAACCGCCAACCGTGCGCAGTCTTACAAGGACATCGCATCGGGTCACTTTTTTGGTTTCAATCGACCGGGCGCGAAGGTTTCACCAGGTCTTATCGACGCGTTTTGGATGGCGGGTATGCAGGCGGGGCACAAGGCAACCTATGACTGCATCAAAGCGTTTTCAGAGACTGATTTCACCGAAGATTTAGCGAAGTTCACGGTGCCCACGCTGGTGGTTCACGGTGATGACGACCAGATCGTGCCTATTGATGCATCAGGCCGGGCCGCTGCTAGGCTTGTGAAAAACTCGAAACTTATCGTCTACCCCGGCGCACCGCACGGTCTGACGGATACCCATAAAGACAAACTCAACGCTGACCTTTTAGCGTTTGCGAAAAGCCTTTCGGTGTAGGCCAGTCGCCAACCCAATAACGATCTATTTTCAAGGAGTTATTCATGTTTTCATTGAAGCTAACTAAAGCCCTCGTGTTGACGGCCCTATGCGCGTCCGTGACAGCAACAGCGACCGCACAAAACAGCAGCGCGACACCCTCAACCGAGGCCACCACCGTCATCCTCGTTCACGGCGCATTTGCAGATGGTGCGAGCTGGAATGGCGTGGTGCCCCGGCTGCTTGCGCGCGGCGTGCGGGTGATCAGTTTCGCCAACCCGCTCAGGTCTTTGAGCAGTGATGCCGACTACCTTGGCAAGCTGGTCGACAGCCTGCCAGGTCAGGTTGTCCTTGTGGGCCATTCGTATGGGGGTGCAGTGATCTCCAATGCAGCGACAGGGCGCAAAAACGTGAAGGCGCTGGTGTACGTCGCAGCGTTCATTCCTGATGCTGGCGAGGCCGCCCTGCCACTGTCAGGAAAGTTTCCAGGCAGCACGCTCGGGCAGGCACTGGCACCGCCCGTCATGCTGGCTGACGGCGGCAAGGATTTGTACATCCAGCAGGATAAACTTCATCAGCAGTTTGCAGCTGACGTTCCCAAGGCGGCGGCTAGGCTGATGGCTGCGGCGCAACGCCCGGTCGCCGAGGCGGCGTTGACGCAAGCCTCTGGCGCACCGGCGTGGAAAGACCTGCCGTCCTACTCGATCTTCGGCACCGCGGACAAAAACATACCGCCAGAGGCTATGCGTTTCATGTCGGCGCGTGCTAAAGCGGTCAAGGTAGTTGAGGTGAAGGGCGCGTCACACGTTGTACTCGTCTCGCACCCTGAGAAAGTTGCAGCACTCATTGCGCAGGCGGTCGGTCTGCCCGCTTTGAAACCGAACCGGTAAATGGCAGTGAGGTGAGCGACAGTGCCCATATGTCAGTGACTGAAAAAGCCAAGCCATACGCTTTTAGGCGAGACCGAAACAGCCTTTCGGGCGGCGCTGCGGCATTTGTTGGGCAGGCAAGACCGCAGCGCTTGCCTAGGAGAACCTCATGCTGGCGCTGCCCGCGCGCGGCTTTGACTCTTGCCCGATGGAGGGCGTGCCGCGCGCAGCAGAGATCGTCACGATCATCGCCGCCGGTCGGGGTGCCGAGGATGGAAACATTGCGCAGCTTCGCTTTAGTCGTGAGCACTGCATTGCGCGCGCCTGAGCAAGTGATGCGGCGACCCACCGCGATGGATCGCGACGTTTTTTTTGCGCGTAATCGCGTCGGTAAACAGGGATTGTGCAAACGGCAAAACGGCGGACAAAAAAGGATTTTGGGCATGTCAACAACGTAATAGCTTTTGGCTGAAACGACAATACTACTGGGGCTATAGCCACATTCGTTATAAAGTCGATTTTGACGATAACAACGCGCTAGCCTAGCTAAAACAAGCGTTTCGCATAGATAGTTGTTGCGATGCCGAAGCTCAAGTTTTGGCTACTCAATGATGGTGATTGCTAGCCTCTGATCTTCAATCGGCGGCACGCGCGCGAAGTCCGCAGTTCCAGTACCAGAGCATTTTTAAATTCGTGAAGCGCGTCGTTTGATCTAGCGCAATAACGCCGCAACCGATAGCGCATAGAGTGATCGCAACCAGCCCGCCATCAACCCATTTGACGAGCCTGCCATGTAACCTGCCTTCAAAAAAGGACTTGTATATGCACGATGACATCACCTCGGGCAACCCGCCTTTATCGGTTGCGCAGACAACAACAACGGACAGGTTGTCCCCGTGGTGGCGGCGCTCGGCGCTAATCACCATGGTGCTGGGTTTTTCAGTCCTCATTTTGCTCACCACCCGGGTCTACACCGATGCGCCGCCGATTCCTGAACGGGTGATGAGCCCCAGCGGCGTGGTGGTGTACACAGGTCTTGATGTGACGGCTGGGCAACTGGTGTTTTTAAAATATGCGCTGATGAACAACGGCTCAATTTGGGGTCACGGCGCGCTGCTCGGTCCTGATTTTTCAGCCGACTATTTGCACACGCTGGCAGTACATAACGCCAGTAGCATGGCCTTGGCGCGGAGCAATGCAGCCATCGACGCCTTGCCGCCCGCCAAGCGCGCAGCCATTGAAGCCGAGGTACGCACGGCACTCAAAGAAAACCGCTACGACGCGCAAAGCAAAGTGCTCACCGTCGGAGAAGACTACGCCGCTTGGTTTGAAAGTCGCCCGGCTACCTGGGTGGATTATTTTTCAGACCCCAAGAAAAACGGTGGCCTGAAAGCCAAAACCATCACCGACCCGACCGAGCTGCGCCAGCTCAGCGCCTTTGTTGCGTGGACATCCTGGGCCGCTGCGGCGTTGCGGCCCGGAGAAAACCATTCTTACACCAACAACTTCCCCTATGACCCGCTGGCAGGCAACACGCCGTCAGCCGATGCAGTGCTCTGGAGCGCGGTGAGCTTGATCTTTTTATTGGGCGGCACCGCCATCGTGTTGCTCGCCTTTGGCAAGTTTGACTACCTCGGCTGGAAAGCGCGGGCCGGTTATTTGCACCCGCCCGCACAAAGCACGGCAGCCACGCCCGCACAGCGCGCCACGCTTAAATATTTTGCGGTGGTGGCGTTGTTGTTGCTCGCCCAAACGTTGGTCGGCGGGGCGCTGGCGCATTACCGTGCTGACCCAGGGACGTTTTATGGGTTTGATCTGGCCGCATGGCTGCCGAGCAATTTGCTGCGTACTTGGCACTTGCAACTGGCACTTTTCTGGATAGCAACCTGCTATGTGGCGGGCGCTTTGTTTTTAGCAGCGGCGTTAGGCGGCAGCGACCCGAAAGGCCAGAAAAAAGGCATTGATGTTTTGTTTGGCACGCTGATTGTGGTGGTGGTCGGCAGCATGCTGGGTGAGTGGGCTGGCATGTTGCAGCTGCTGCCCAACTGGTGGTTTTGGTTTGGTCATCAGGGTTGGGAATATCTAGAGTTGGGCCGCGCCTGGCAAATGATGCTGGCCGTCGCGCTGCTGTTCTGGTTTGGGCTTTTGGTGCGGGCGCTGCAACCGGCTTGGCGCGACCCCGAGCGGCGCGAGATCGCCGGACTGTTCATGTGCGCGGCCATCGCCATTCCGGTGTTTTATTTGCCGGCCATGTTTTTTGACGGCAGCACGCATTTCTCGATTGTCGATACCTGGCGCTTCTGGATCATTCATTTGTGGGTGGAGGGCTTCTTTGAATTTTTCGTGACCGTGATGGTGGCAATCATCTTTTTGCAATTTGGTGTGGTGACGCGGCTCACGGCCACGCGAGTGATTTATCTTGATGCGGTGTTGTATTTTGCTGGCGGCTTTATCGGCACCGGCCACCACTGGTATTGGTCGGGGCAAACCAGTTTAAACATGGCACTGTCGGCGGTGTTTTCAGCACTTGAGGTCGTGCCGCTAACTTTGATCACGCTCGATGCGTGGGACTTTGTGCGCCTGTCGCGGCCCGGCTCTGACCCCAAGCTTGAGCACACCGAGGTGCCGCATAAATGGACGTTTTACTTTTTGATGTCGGTGGGGTTCTGGAACTTTTTTGGCGCGGGCGTGATGGGCTTTTTAATCAACCTGCCGGTGGTGAGCTATTTTGAAACGGGCACGTTGCTCACCATCAACCACGGCCACGCCGCCATGATGGGCGTGTTTGGCATGTTGGGCATTGCACTGATTGTGTTTGCCATTCGCCAGACGGTCACTCAGGCGCTGTGGCAGGTGCTTGAAAAATACATCCGTGTCGGCTTTTGGGGGCTCAACATTGGGCTGATGATGATGGTGGTTTTCAGCCTGTTTCCGGCCGGTATTTTGCAACTGGCCGACGTGCTGAACAACGGCTACTGGCATGCGCGCAGCTTGGCCTACACCGGCGGCGACCTAGCGCGGATGATGGAGTGGGCACGCTTTCCCGGCGATGCTGTGTTCATTGTGGTCGGCGTGGTGCCGATTGCGATTGCAGCGGTACGGGCGTATTTTGCAGGCCGCGCGATGGCGCATGCGGCGCAAATTTAAGCGATCAATAAATGCTAGCAAGCGAAATTCCCAAAGGCTCAAACCCATGAAACGCATCCCTCCTGAATGTTTACCGTATAGCCGCTCGCCGACTTTTACCGAGCTCACTTTGCCAGAATCCCTGCGCCGCGACCACAGCACTAAAGCGGGCACGTGGGCGCTGATTCATGTGCTTGAAGGGCAGGTGCGCTACGTCATTCACGCTGAGCCCAATGAGACCCAGCTACTAGGCGTGGGCGAGTTTGGCGTGATTGAGCCCGAGGTGATGCATCACGTAGAGCCCGTCGGGGCGCTGTCGATGTTTGTCGAGTTTCACCGCGTGCCGCAGTAGCGCTGTTGTGCCTGCGGGTGTGAAGACGGCGCACGTAGGGTGTGATTCGTTGCTGCCATCGCGTTCAGCGCTCAGCGGTTTGAAGAGCAGGAAAAAAGTCAAATGATGCGCCGACATCGAGCCATATTCCGGCAACGCAATGCGCCACTTTGCAATAACCTGCACCGGATATTTCGCGAACGCCGCCTTGACTGCATCGGTGAGTGACGTTGATAAATTGGCCAACTCCGCTTGCGTGACGTTGCTGTCGGTCACCACGCCTTCCCACACGAGTTGCTTGCGCGCGGCATCGATTACGTCGATGTTGAGCGTGCCTTCTTTGTAGTTGGACACGATGGTTTGATCCACGTACTGCGGCCAAGGCCGGTACGCGCCCGTTCGATAACCGTAGTAGCTGCCGCCATAAAAACCCAGACCGCCGTTGACCAGTACGGGCATGGAACTCACGCGCGTTTTGTCAACCAGTGCGGCGTTAAAGTTAATGAGCAGTTGCGGCGCAGCGTCATCCATGCGCAGGCCGCGTGCCTCCATCTCGCGTCGCGTAGCGGCCTTCAATTCCTGCGACACGAGGCTTTGATAGCCGCTGCGATCAGTGGCCAATAGGTTCATAAACGCAAACGTTTTGTACTGCGTGAAATCTGCGCTGCGGTCGACAGCGGTGCGCACCTGCGGCAAGTTGGCGCACGCGCTGAGAGTGAGCCAAGCGGCCACTATCGCGATCAACGCGCCTGTTTTCAGTAGGTGATTTTTCATGATGATGATTCTCCGTTTGGTTGCGTGAAGGGCTTACGTTGATGCGCCCGCTGACGTCTGCATTGGGTGTGTACGGAGCACATAGTGCGCAGCAATAAAGCGGCGCGGGAGGTTTGCGAGACGCAGCCGGGTTGGATGCATGGGGTCGTCGGTCAGCAATGTTGTTTTGCGCCACCGCGCACACGAGAGTGCGTTAGCGCACAGACGGATGAACCTGCGGCGCGCATAGTGCCCCTAGGTTTCTCGTGGCGCACGCGCACTGCCGACGTGTACTGCGAACCTGCGATAAACGAGCAGACGTGGCTGCAATCATCTGTTGCCGCAACGTGCCGCTTCAACTCAAGCTACAGCCAGCTCGTGGTCAAGAGCGGCAGAACCTGCAACCATAAATGAGGATTTTCAATGAAGATCAAACGCATCTTACTGATTCAAGGACATCCTGATGCGAGTGCGCCGCACTTATGTCACGCGCTTGCGTCAAGCTACGTCGCTGGCGCGCAGGAAGCGGGCCACACCGTGCGTCAGATCAATGTTGCGCAACTTGATTTCCCGCTGCTGCGCAGTCAGAAAGACTTTGAAACCGGTGTGGTGCCGGAAAGCCTTAAGCCCGCGCAGGACGGTATTGTTTGGGCCGAGCATATTTTGTTTTTCTTTCCCTTGTGGGCGGGCGATATGCCAGCGTTGCTCAAGGGATTCATCGAGCAGATATATCGCCCGGCGTTTACCGGTGCAAGCGCAAGCCACTTTGCTGAAAAGCGGCTGTCGGGACGCTCTGCGCGCGTGGTGGTGACGATGGGCATGCCCGCGCTCGTCTACCGCTGGTACTTCCGTGCGCACAGCCTTAAATCGCTGGAGCGAAATATCCTTGGCATGGTCGGCATCGCCCCAGTGCATGAAACGCTGATCGGCATGACCGGTGACATCAAGGCGCAGGACGCCGCAAAATGGCTTGAAAAGCTCAAACGCCTCGGGCAACAAGCGGAATGAAAATACCGTTCACCAGCGCCGAGTTCTACCGCGTGTTCAGCGCTTGCAACACCGCCGTTTGGCAGATGCAACGGCCGCTGGCCTCGCTGGGCTGGCTGGGCGTGCGGGCCGTCGTGTTGTTTGTGCGGCAAACCAGCAATGCCAGCCTTGGCAGTTCGAACCTCCTCAGAGAATTGTGGGCATGGCAAGCGCTCGCCGATCGCCGTGCGCTCTTCGTGCTGATCAATCAATTGGCGACACTAATCGTGCAAGCGAGAGATTTAATGCCCGTCGCTGGCAAAGCGTCGAGCGGATAAGACGGCGCGTTGCAGTGAAAAAAATAGCATTTTTTATAGGTCTAGTGAGCACATTGCTAGGCGGGCTGTGGTTGCTTCAGGGACTGGGAATCGTGTCCATGCAGCCCCTGCTCTGTTTTGCAGATTGTGTTCCGATTCAAGGCGCGTCGGCAATGTGGAGCGTCATCGGAGCCGCAGTGTTGACGGCGGGCAGCGCTGCGATTTTTTGGTCTTTGAAGTCGCGCTAAAGCTTGACCATGCCAGTTGTCACATCTGCGCCCCTTCAAAAAGACGACGAGGCTTTCAGCGCGGTTGCGATGTCGGCCGTCGCAGCAATAGCCACGCCTCCCGTCTCATCGCCCAAAGAAATCGTGTTCTCAGGTCACAGCCTGTGCAAGGTTTACCGTAGCGGTGAGGTAGAGGTTCACGCACTTCGCGATGTGGACATCGAAATTCGCCGTGGCGAGTTTGTGGTGTTACTCGGCGCATCGGGTAGCGGCAAGTCCACCTTGCTCAACATTTTGGGCGGGCTTGATCTGCCAACCAGCGGCGAAGTTCGTTTTGCCGACCATGCGTTAACGGGAGCCAGCGACAGCGAACTCACCACCTACCGGCGCGAACATGTCGGCTTTGTGTTCCAGTTCTACAACCTGATTCCCAGCCTGACGGTGCGCGAGAACCTGGCGCTGGTCACCGACATCGCAAAGAACCCGATGCCGGTGGATGAAGCCATTGACTTAGTGGGCTTGACGCCTCGGCGCGACCACTTCCCGGCGCAACTCTCGGGCGGCGAGCAGCAGCGGGTGGCGATTGCACGTGCCATCGTTAAGCGACCTGACGTGCTGCTGTGCGACGAGCCGACCGGCGCGCTTGATTACGTCACGGGCAAATTAGTGCTTGAAGTGATTGCAAAAATCAATGCTGACCTCGGCACCACAGCCATCGTCATCACGCACAACGCGGCCATTGCCGGCATGGCAGACCGGGTGATATATCTGGCTGACGGGCAGATTCAAAAGGTCGAGATCAACGCGCATAAGCTCAGCCCTTCGGAGCTGAGCTGGTGAAAGCGCTAGACCGCAAACTGCTGCGTGATTTGCGTCTGATGTGGAGCCAAGTGCTAACCATTGCGCTCGTAGTGGCGAGCGGTGTCGGCGGCTTCATCACCACCTTGTCCGCTGTGGATTCACTTGAACTCGCGCGTGACCGTTTCTACGCCAACGGCCGTTTTGCCGACGTGTTCGCCAGCGTCAAACGCGCGCCCAACGCATTGACGCAGACACTGCTCGCCCTACCCGGTGTAGCAGACGTGCAGACCACCATTGAGCAGATTGTTCGCATTGAACTGCCCGGTGTGGTCGATCCTGTCATCGGTCAATTGATCGGTGTCGACCGGGAAGCGCCCATGCGCATGAACCGCGTGACCCTGCGCAACGGTCGCGCGCTAGATGCCAGCGCGCCCACCGATCAGGCGATCCCCGCGCTGGTTTCAGCGGCGTTTGCCGACGCACGGGGCTTGCTGCCGGGCACGCGAATTTCAGCTCTCATTAATGGCAAGCGCCGCACGCTTGAGGTCGCAGGCATTGCGCTCTCGCCAGAATTTATTTTCGCTGGCAGCCAAGGCGTACCTGACCTGCGTGGCTTCGGCGTGTTCTGGGTGCCACGCGAGGCGCTGGCTGCCGCTTACGATATGCAAGGCGCATTCAATCGCATCGCCATCAAGCTCGCGCCGGGCGCGTCAGAGCCAGCGGTGGTTGACCAGCTCTCGGCCCAGCTTGCACGCTACGGTGGGCGCGAGGCGCATGGCCGAAAAGATCAATCCTCACATGCGATGCTGGACAGCGAGATTAAGGAGCAGCGTGCGTTGGGCACCCTGTTACCCATCATCTTTCTCAGCGTGGCGGCATTCCTGCTCAACGTCGTCGTGTCACGTCTGGTGGCCACGCAGCGCGAACAAATTGCGGCCATGAAAGCGCTGGGCTATCCCAATCAGACCATCGCACTGCACTACCTCAAGCTGGTGTTGGTGATTGTGGCGTTGGGCCTGATGCTCGGTGTGGCGCTGGGCAACTGGCTGGGTACGCAGTTGATCGGACTTTACGCGCAATCTTTTCACTTCCCGAGTTTTGAGCATAGCGTTGCTGGGTGGTTGCTGGTCGTCAGCATCGGCATAACCGTGGCGACCGCTGTGCTTGGCACGCTGAATGCGATTTTGGCGACGGTGCGGCTGGCACCGGCCGAAGCCATGCGGCCCGCTGCGCCTGGGCGCTATCGGCGCACGGTGATTGAACGGCTGGGCATCACGCGCATCAGCCCGGCACTGCGCATGATCCTGCGCAATATGGAGCGGCGGCCGCTACGCGCGGCGCTATCAATCGCTGGCGTGGCGGCATCAGTTGCCATTATCGTGATGGGCAATTTTTTCAGCGATGCCATCGACTACATCGTTGATTCGCAGTTCAACGTGGCGATGCGCAGTGATGTGATTGTGTGGATGACCGAGCCGGCCGACGACAGCGCCCGCCATGAGATAGCGCGCCTACCCGGCGTAACAGCGGTCGAGTCGGGTCGCGACGTGGCGGTGCGCTTCGTTAATGGACACCAGAGCGAACGCGGCGCTATCCGCGGTTTGACGCGGCATGCGGAGTTGACCCGTATCGTCGATCAAGACAACCACGTGGCCAGCCGCCTCGACGTTGATGGCTTGGTCATGAACGACCGGCTGGCCGAGAAGCTTCGCTTGCGCGTTGGCGACAGGGTGCAGGTTGAAATACTTGAAGGGCGGCAGCGCACGCTAACTATGCCGCTAAGCTTTACGGTGCGTGAAATGATGGGCTTGAACGCCTACATCGAGCGCCGCGCCCTCAACCGACTACTTCAAGAAGGCGACCAATCCACGTGGTTCGCGGTCGTGGTCGAGCGGGGTCGCGAGGCAGCCCTGTTGGAGGCCAGCAAGCAACTGCCGCGCGTGGTCGGCGTGTTCAGCAAGGCAAGCCTACTGCGCAACATGCAAGAGGTGAGCGCGCGCAATATTCGCATCATCAGCGCGGTGCTGACCATTTTTGCAACGGTGATTGCTGTCGGCGTCGTCTACAACAACGCGCGCATCGCCTTAGCAGAGCGCACTTGGGAGTTAGCGAGCCTGCGCGTATTGGGCTTTACGCGCACCGAGGTGTCGGGCTTGTTACTGGGCGAAATGGCAATCGGTATCGCGATTGCTTTGCCGTTGGGTATGGCGCTGGGCTATGGGCTGGTGCAGCTAGTCAGCAGACTGGTTTCGTCGGATCAATTTTTGTTCCCGGTGGTCATCCAGCCGGCGACTTACGCGTGGGCTGGCATAGCGGTGCTGATTTCGGGCGTGGCCAGCGCGCTGGTAGTGCGTCGGCGCATCGACAAACTCGACATGGTGGCCGCGCTTAAAACCCGTGAATGAACCGCGAATGATCACGTGATGAATTGATGGAGTGGACACTGCATGAGAACTAAGACTTGGATCGTCGGCGGTGCCGCCACGGTGTTACTGGCGCTAGCGGTGGCTTGGGCGTTTGCGCCAAAGCCGGTGCAAGTGGAGCTGTCGGCGGTGACACAAGGCCCGTTTGAGACCACCATCGACGAAGACGGCAAAACGCGATTGACGGATCGCTACGTGGTGTCAGCACCGCTGGCCGGACGGCTGGCGCGCATCACCTTGAAAGAAGGTGATGCGGTGACCGTGGATATGCCGCTGGCGCAGCTTAGCTCCGTGTTACCCGCCATGCTCGACGAGCGCACGTTGCGTGAAATGCGGGCGCGGGTGCAGGGCGCGCAAGACAATGTGTCCCGCGCGGGCGCGCGTGTCGCGCGCGCGCAGGTGTCGCTCGATCAGGCGAGAATTGATGTGCGACGCAGCGAGCAACTGGTGCAGCAAGGGTTCATTGCGCAAGCCAAAGTCGATGCGGATCGGTTAAGCACGGTAGCTGCACAGCGTGAGCTTGAAGCCGCGGCAGCCGAACGGCGCATGGCCACGCACGAGCTTGAACAGACGCAGGCCGCAATGAGTGCAAGCACCAATCTCGACGCCGGTAAGGGCAGCTTTACCGTGCGCGCGCCCTCTGCTGGCCGCGTGCTACGCGTACTGCAAACTAGCGAAGGAACAGCAGCGCTCGGCACGCCTTTGATTGAGATCGGCGACACGCGCCACATGGAAATCGTTGCCGAGTTGCTGACGACCGACGCGCTGGTGGCTCGGCCGGGCAGCCGCGTAATGATCGAGCGATGGGGCGGCGCGACCGTGCTTGAAGGCCGCGTGCGCAGCGTCGAGCCAGCGGCGTTTACCAAGGTTTCGGCATTAGGGGTTGAGGAGCAGCGCGTCCGCGTATTGATCGAAATCACCAGCCCGAAGCCTGAGTGGCAGGCCCTCGGCGACGGCTACCGGGTGAGTGTACGCATCGTCACGCTGGCTGAAGGCAAAGCGGTTCAGGTGCCAGTGAGCGCGGTATTTCCGCTGCCCGCAGTGGGTGCAGAAAGCGCCAGCGGCAAGCCGACAGCGGCACCGCGTTTTGCTGTGTTCATCGCCGACGGCGGACGCGCGCGGCAAGTGCCCATAGAGCTAGGTGCCCGCAACGGCAGCGCGGCTTGGATCAAGAGCGGCCTCGCGCGAGGGCAGCAGGTGATTGTGTACCCGCCTGCGACGGTAAAAGACGGTCAACGCGTCACCGAACGTAAGCCGTAAACACAGTGCATCGTCGAATACAGCGACCTGAAGCTTGCAACCAGTGTGTGTCTTCAATTTTTCAATTTAAATCGAGGAAATCGATATGTCTCAGATTGTAAAAAGCACCAAGGCAACCGTTATTCCATGTTTAAGGTATCGCGATGCGCCAGCGGCTATCGACTGGTTGTGGCGCACGTTTGGTTTTGAAAAGCATTTGGTTGTGCCCAACGCCGACGGCAGCATTGCCCATGCACAGCTTAGTTTTGGCAACGGCATGCTCATGTTGGGGTCGGTGCAGAAAGAAGAAACTGAATTTGGCCGCTTGATGAAACAGCCCGATGAAATTGGCGGGGCATCCACCCAGTCGATCTACGTTTTGGTGAACGATGCCGATTCGGTGTACGCGCAAGCCAAAGCAGGCGGAGCCAAAATCGCCATGGACGTTCGTAGTGAAGACTATGGCGGCCGTGGATTTAGCTGCTACGACCTAGAAGGGCATTTGTGGAGCTTTGGCAGCTATGACCCATGGGCTAACTCGTCCGCCGTCGACGAGAACGTTAGAGACTGACTAGCCCGATTTGGGCCCGGCGTCATGAAGCGTTCAACACGATGGGCTGCTGCAACTGCAATTTCCATTTGCGTTGCCGCCGCATGGACAGCATGGCGCTTTAACACCGACATCACAGCGGCAAGTGCTGCGGCAGCACTGGGTAGCGTGCTAATTGACACGCGCTGCGGCCCAATTGAGTATCAAGAAGCAGGCACCGGCGTGCCGCTCTTAATGGTTCACGGCAGTGGCGGTGGGCATGACCAAGGCATCACGTTTGCGGGCGACCTGACGCAGCGTGGCATTCGCGTGATTGCGGTGTCGCGCTTTGGTTACCTACGCACGCCGATGCCGCTTGACGCGTCACCCGCTGCGCAGTCCGACGCGCATGTGTGTCTGCTGGATGCGCTGGGCATTGGCAAAGCCGCTGTGCTCGGTGGCTCCGCTGGTGGGCCTTCGGCCTTGCAGATGGCCATTCGGCACCCAGACCGCGTCACCGCATTGGTGCTGCTGGTGCCGCTCGCCTACAAACCCGGTTCAATGGCGGATTCAGCGAAGCCTTTGGCACCGTGGGCAGAGGCTCTGCTGATGCGACTGATTGGTTCAGATTTTTTGTTCTGGGTTGGTCTACACGTTGCTCGCGATCAGGTCATTCGGTACGTGTTGGCCACTCCGCCTGAACAAGTTGCCGACGCAAGCACAGAGGAGCGCGCCCGTGTCGATGCCCTGCTCAACCACATCCTGCCCGTTTCCGAGCGCGCGGCCGGCCTGCGAAGCGATTCAGTGTTGGGCAAAAGCCTCGGTCCGTCCGATCTCGAAAAAGTGCGCGCGCCCACGCTTATCGTCAGCGTGCGTGACGATGGCTTTGGCACCTACGCAAGCGCGAAGTACACGGCAAGCCAAATCAAAGGCGCAAAGTTTGTAAGTTACGAACACGGCGGTCACATTTGGGTCGGGCATGGCGACGAGGTGATGACCGAAATTGTTGTGCTGCTGTTTCAGCCCACGCAGGCCATGCAGTCCACACAGCCCTTCCGACACTAAACCACTAAGGGACACCGCCATGCCCGCCGATCAACCCAAATGCACCTCGCGCCGTCGTCTACCGCTACCCGTTACGATGTTCGCAGCGGTCAGTTTGCTCAACGAAATTTCGTCGCAAATGGTCGCGCCGCTTATCCCGATCTTGCTCGCCGGTGTTTTAGCGGCGGGGCCAATCGCCATTGGCGCAGTCGAAGGCGTCGCCGATGCGCTAGCGGCATTTCTAAAGTTGTGGTCGGGACGCTATGCGGACGTCCGCCCGCAACGGCGCAAGGCACTGGTGTTCATCGGCTATGCGATTGCGCTTGCGTCTCGTCCATTGATAAGCCTTGCGAGCAGTTGGGGCATGATCGTCGTGCTGCGCAGCGCTGATCGTCTCGGCAAAGGCTTACGTGGCGCTCCGCGCGACGCCATTGTGGCCGACGCAACACCAAAGGATATGCAAGGCCGAGCTTACGGCTTGAATCGCGGCATGGACTACGCGGGTGCGCTGATTGGCACCTTGATCGCAGCGGCTCTGTTGCAGTGGTCTGGCATGACGATCCCGCAAGTCATCATGCTGTCGGTGGTGCCTGGGGTGGCGGTGCTGATCTTGTTGGCTCTGCTGCCGAACCCAACCACAGCGGCACAGGTCGCAGGAGCCAACACAGGCTCTGATCGTACGCCACTGCGGTGGGCCGAACTGTCGCCCGTGCTGCGCACCTACTTGACGGTGCTCGGCCTGTTCTGCTTCGCCAAAGCGTCGGAGGCTTTCATCGTCCTTCGGGGGCACGAATTGGGCATGTCCACCGTCACGCTGCTGTTGTTGTGGGCGTGGTTGGCTGCACTTCAAACGGTCACCGCACTGGCAGGCGCACCGATGACTGATCGCATGTCCAAACGGACGCTTACTCTGTTGAACTGGACGAGCCTTGCGGTGGGCTACGGCGCGCTCGCCTTCGCGTCGACCACCACAGGGTTGTGGATTGCTGTGTCGATTTACGGCCTGCTCAGCGGCATCAGCGAGGGCGTAGAGCGCTCGCTAATTAGCGAGCTTGCCGAGCCGCAGCGCAAAGGCACGGCCTTCGGTTGGTACTACATGATTTCGGGGCTGGCTGCCATTCCAGCCGGTCTCCTTTTTGGGCTTGTTTGGAAGCTTGCAGGGCCTGCCACAGCATTCGGTCTGACCGCAGTGGTTGCGCTGGTAAGCGCTGTGTGGCTCAAGCTGGCGTTGCCCGCTGGCAGCACGACAAACGCGCCACACACCTCGTAATCACCCTATCAATGTTGTCACTGTGTGGGCTACCGCACATACCCATGCCGACGACATGCGTACCGTTCGCACAACCTTGCAATCACGCGAGGCTGCGCTGATGTTGGGCTGATCGTGCCGTTTGGCGCGGCGCAAACTGCTCATCCGCCGAGCCACTCAACAGGAAATCACATGCAGCCCACCCGTCCGCCGTCGTCAGACTCCGCAAAGCGTTCTATGAGTGCGTATGAAAACTCAATTTCCGCTCCTCCAAAAGCCTACGCGCCCGATCCGCTACCCGCGATTTCTAACCATTACGACGCTGCCACGATGTTGCTGCATTGGACTGTCGCTCTGTTAGTGCTTCTCGTTGCTCTATCGAGTTTTTTCATTGGCGACGCGGGCACGGACGCAGCCACGAGAATGTTCCGAACGTTTCACTATGTTGCGGGCACTTTGGTCTTTGTTCTTGTACTGGCGTGGTTTGCTTGGCGAGCCACGCAAGAGGAACTCACCGACATTCCGAACATTGGCACGATCGAGCGGCGCATCGTAGCGAGCATGAACGGTGCAATCAAAATTTTTCTGATTCTCATTCCGTTGACAGGCATTATTTACTCGTTTGCAATGGGCCAGCACATTGACATTGGCTTCACAACGTTCGAGTTTGACCTGTCGTTGAGCGGACAGAACACAGCGCGCCTTGGCCTGACACACAACGTACTAGGCAAGGCCCTCCTCGGTCTCGCGTTACTGCACTCGCTTTACGGCCTTTATCACCACTTCATGCTTCGGGATCGTCTGCTAAGCCGCATGCTGCCTTGGCATTGAAATGTTTGAAATGCGAAGCACAACCAAGGGGTTAGACACGATAAAGAGAGAGCTAAATCGTGTCTAACCCCGTTGTTGCGTTGCCGACAGCGTTGCCAAGGCCAACGTGCTCGCACCGGGCGACCATCCCGGCGGTGAGCAGAGCGTTGGCGGCCTTTTTAACCTTGATCGTGAAGGAGACGTGAATTGATTATTAGAGTTTGGGTGGCGACCGTCATGGGAGCCGTGACAATATTCCTTCTTGGATATTTGTTTTTTGGAATCCTGCTCGCGCCATACACGACGGCGGGTGAGATTCCATACGCAGGATTGCGCAAGGTGCCGCCGGATATGCTGCTGTTCGTTCTAAAAAATATCGTCCAAGCATTCCTACTCGTCTACATTTTTGAGTATTTGGCAGGAATCAGGACATTTCTCGCCGGTATGAAGGCGGGTGCGGCAATTATGTTTCTCATTACCCTGAGCCAAAACCTGAGCTTACTGAGCATCATGACTCTGCACACAGGATACACACCAAACATCCTCGACCTTGCGGGCGAGACCGTACGGGCGGCTCTTGGCGGCGGAGTGATCGGTGCGATTTTGGGCAATAGGCGCAATGAAGCCTATTAACTATGGTGTCTGACCCCGTTGTTGCTATGGTGTCTGACCCCGTTGTTGCTACCGTTGTTGCTATGTGGTGTCTGACCCCGTTGTTGCTATGTGACCCCGTTGTTGCTATGCGTTGTTGCTACCACCCCGTTGTTGCTCGGTGGCTCGGCAGGCGGCCCGTCGGCATTTCAGATGGCAATCCGGCATCCAAACCGTGTGAGTGCGCTGATACTGCTGGTACCGCTAGGGTACAAACCCGATGCGCTGGCGGATTCCACGAAACCCTTGGCGCCGTGGGCAGAGGCCCTGCTGATGCGGCTGATTGGCTCGGACTTTCTGTTCTGGGTAGGACTGCCTGTCGCTCGCGAGCAGGTCATCAGATATGTGTTGGCCACACCGCCGGAGCAGGTGAGCAACGCCACCCCCGAAGAGCGCGTGCGTGTCAGCGCCATGCTTGATCACATCCTGCCCGTTTCCGCTCGGGCGGCAGGCTTGCGCAGCGACTCTGTGATGGGCAAACGTCTCGGCCCGTCTGATCTCGCAAAGGTTCGCGCGCCAACGCTTGTGGTCAGTGTGCGCGATGATGGTTTTGGCACTTATGCGAGTGCGCAATACACGGCTGGTCAGATCAAGGGCGCAAAGTTCGTTGGCTTTGAGCACGGGCGTCACATTTGGGTGGGGCATCAAGATGAATTGATGACCGAAATCGTCAAGCTAATTTTCCAGTCCGTGCAGCCGATGCCTCCTGTCGCACCATGACAGCCACTCCGTGGCTGCGCCGACACCCGCTGCTGGGATACTACGCTGCGGCCTATGCCATCAGTTGGGGCGGCATATTGATCGTCATCGGTGCTAACGGCTTCGATGTAGTTCATCTGCGCGCGATGGACACCGGCATCATCTTCGTAGCGATGCTGCTCGGGCCGAGTGTCGCTGGGCTGGCAATGACCGCTGTGCTCGAAGGTCGGGCGGCGCTGAGCCTTTTGAAATTGAGCCTTTTGCGCTGGCGCGTTAGGGTGCGCTGGTACGCGTTGGCACTGCTGACGATGCCCGTGCTGCTGGTCAGCGTGCTGTGGTCAACGTCTGCTCTCGTCGACGCGGCATTTGCGCCACGTTTTCAGTGGCAACTTTTCGCAATCGGCCTTATCGCCGGTAGTTTCGAAGAGATAGGCTGGACGGGCTTTGCCACCAAACGCCTGTTGGCCCGACAGCGCCTGTTCATAGCGGGCTTGTCGCTCGGCCTGGTGTGGGCGCTGTGGCACATGCTGGTCGACTACCGGCAAAACTTCAACACATTGGGCGCTGCGTGGCTGCTGGAGTTCGCGGTCGTCTACGTCGCGGCCTTGACGGCGTATCGGATGCTGATGACATGGGTCTATGTGAACACGCAGAGTCTTTTGCTGGCCGTGCTAATGCACGCAAGCTACACAGGGTGGCTGTTCGTGCTGTACCCAGCTGCTCCAGTCGGTCAAGGCATGGTCTGGCAAACCACGTTTGCCGTTGCGATGTGGGTTGTGGTGGCATTGGTCGTGGCTGGAAATGCGCGTCGCTGGTGTCGGTCGCCGGTCTTAGTCGAGCAAACGCGAGATGATCAGTGAAACCACCCGCTGCGGAATTGGGTCATACAGACGATGAGTCAGTTGCAGGTGACAGCGCAGCGCGGCCCCGATCACTACTCAAGTTCGTGTTGCTGGTTTTCGCGCTTTCCGTGCCGTTCTGGCTGATTGGCGGCGTTACCGATCTGCAGTTGATGCCGGGACTCTCGGTGAGTGCGCTGATGGGTTTTTGTCCTATGGTTGCGGCCTTGATTCTGATTTACCGGGAAGGTGGAGTCGCCGGTGCGCGGGCGCTGCTCATACGATCTTTTGATTTCAAACGCATCAAATCCAAGCTCTGGCTTGTGCCTGTTCTGTTTTTGTTGCCCGTGGTCAGCCTTGTGGTTTACGGACTGATGCGCTGGATGAACCTGCCGCTACCTGCAGCGCAATTGCATCTATTCACTGCGCTGCTCATATTCACCGCCTTTTTTGTCGAAGCCCTGGGAGAAGAGTTGGGCTGGTCGGGCTATGCACTTGAGACAATGCAAGCGCGCTGGGGCGCATTGGGTGCAAGCGCGCTTCTTGGGCTGGTGGGAATCGCATGGCATCTTACGTCGCTGCTGCAGATGGGCCGCGCACCCACATGGATTGTGTGGTGGTGCGTGTATGCGCTGACCTTTCGCATTTTTACAGTTTGGCTCTACAACAACACCGGAAAAAGCGTGTTCGCAGCCGCGCTGTTTCACGCCACGTTGAACCTTGCCTACCTGCTGTTTCCGGTTTACGGATCACATTTCGATATGCGTCTAGCCGGGCTCGTCATGGCGGGTGTTGCGTTGGTCGTCGTCGTAGTGTGGGGGCCCAAAACGTTGACGCGAAGGGGCCGCGCGAATGCCTGACTGTGCAGCGAATTCATCGCAGGAGTCTTCAGCACCATGACCGCAATATTTTTGCTTCAGCTTTCGCTGCCGTTGCTCTTCATCGGATGGATCGCACTGGCACCACTCAAAAGCACGCTCGGGTTTTTCTGCCAGTGCGTTGGCACCGCTGCAGGCCTATTTGCGCTTGCGCTGACAGGGCTGTGGCTGTTCCCGCCGTGGTGGACGCCTTATGTGTTTGCTTGCTTGTGGGTAGCAGCAGTTTTCGTTGGCTGGCGGCGTCGATTCCGCTTCGCGTCTCGTCTGCCTTCGGGCTGGATAGCTTGGATTTTCGTGGTTGCGTTTATCGGCCTCGGCAGCTGGGGCGTGTACCAGTCGGCGAGCGCGTTGGCGGGCCGTACACCGCAGGCGAGTGCAGTGGTTGACCTGGCGTTTCCGCTCAAGGGCGGAACCTACCTCGTGGTTAGTGGCGGCAGCATCCTCTCTGTCAACCCGCACCTGATGACTCTGGATGCGAGCATGGCGCGCTTCCATGCCTATCGTGGGCAGTCGTATGGCGTGGACATCGTGAAGCTGGATGGGTGGGGGTTACGCGCCAACGGTTTGCAACCGTCGGATCCGAGCGCCTACAACATTTACGGCGTGCCTGTTAACGCGCCGTGCGGTGGCCTCGTATTAGTCGCTTTGGATGGGTTGCCCGATATGCAAGTACCGCTCATGGATCGCACACATATGGCGGGCAACCATGTGCTGTTGCGCTGCAAGGACGCAGACGCCGATGTATTGCTGGGCCACCTTAAGCCGGGGAGCGTGCGCGTTGCGGTGGGAAATCAAGTAGCCGTTGGCGATCACATCGGCAATGTGGGCAACACAGGCAACACCGGCGAGCCGCATCTGCACATTCATGCACAAGAACGAGGAACACTCAACCAGCCGTTGTCGGGCGACCCGCTGCCTATGCACTTCGACGGGCGGTATTTGGTGCGCAATGACCGCGTGGTGACGCGTTGAGCGCTGACCCGCGCAAACGCTGCCGCGCAACGCCGCTGCCTGCGGCATTCGGATTGATCGTGCTGCTGGTCATCGGCATCAAGGTTTTTGAGGATGTGATTACAGAGGATTCCGGCCCCATCGACACGGCGGTGTTGTGGTTCATCCGGCAGCACACGTCTCCCGCGCTGACCGATTTTTTTTCGTTGGTTACAGCGACGGGTGCAGGACTTTTTTTGGTACCTGCCACGATCCTGTTAACGGCGATGTTTCTAGCGTTCAATCACCGACGTGAAGCGCTGTTACTAGCGAGCGCAATGGCATGCGCAGGAATCTCGACCTACGCAATCAAAGCGTTGGTGAATCGGTCGCGCCCTGATCTGTGGGGTGCGGCGTGGTATTCGAGTTCGAGCTTTCCGAGCGGACACACCCTGTGCACCACCGTACTCGCGACCGCACTGGTGCTGTGCGTGGCGCGCGTATGGCCCGCAACGCGCTATTTGGCGTTGCCGCTTGCCGCGCTGTGGGTTGCGCTAGTGGCCTTATCGCGCTTGGTGTTGGGGGCGCATTGGCCGTCCGACGTGCTCGCGGCCGCGGTGCTTGGCGTATTCATACCGCTGGCAATCAGCACGTTTATTGATCGTCATCCGCAGCGCTGGTTGAGGCGTATCTAGTGCTATGAACTCCGGCACGACAACGCCAAGGCGGAGCTACGTTGTCGGCACCACTTGCACGACGGCGCGCGAAAGATTTCCGTAGATTTTTTGTTTGCGCACGATCGGCCACCATTCGTAGAGAAAAATTTGCAGCGGACGCCACATCGCAACCCAGCCGCCAATGAGCAAACTCTCTTTAACGAGCCGCAAAAATGTGTTAGCTGCGTACCCCGTCAGCAAGTCAGCACCGAGCAGGCACAAAGTAAGAAATCCGAGGCCGATCAAGAGGCTGGCGCGCCCTTCGAGCAGCAATAGCCGCAGCTTACGTTTTGACAACACCGCTTTGTATTCAAAGTGGTGGTGGACGGCCTCAACCACCAGCGGCGTTGGATCGTCCGGCGGCATCTGTTCAATGTGAACGCGCACCCGAAAATGGCTGCGCTGCGGGAAGTCGAGCGCCCAGCTTTCCAGATATTTTTCCGCCTCAGCGTCAAGTGCGCGGCGATGAAACGGCGTGGGATCCATTGAGTTGAAAAGCTCAGCGAGCGTGACCACGCGCAGTTCAATCTGGTGCACCGGAGGATGGTTTTTCATGCCGTCAGCGCGTCATCTCCCGCCAGCCGGCGGCGGTTGAACCGCAGCATTTGCCGCTGTGTGATTGACAATCGTCACCGGTATTTTTGACGCATGCAAGACGGCTTGCGACACGGAACCTATGAACGCTGCACGTACATAACCCAAGCCGCGCGCGCCCATCACTATCAAGTCACAGTGCTGACGCTCAGCAATTTCAATGAGTGCGGTGGCCGCATAGCCCGAACCCAGCTCGCGCTCGAACGCGACATCGGCGGATCGAAACAGCGCTTCGGCGTCTAAGAGCGCGGCTGAACCCACCACGCCGAGGACATTTTCAAGAACTTCTGCTCCGGGTGCCAGCAACACCTCATAAAGATAGGTTGGCTCTTGAACGGTGGCCAGTACAAATTGTGCGTCCAGTCCTTTTGCGCGCAGCCGTAGCGCAAAACGCACCGCATCGAGCGCTTGCTCGGAGCCGTCAACAGCGACAAGAATTTTCATGGATGAACTGACGTTGTCGAGATGATCGTCGTCGCCACTAGCGCACCACCATTACGGGCACTTCGCTCGCTGAGAGTATCGACTGCGCCACCGAGCCGAGCAACAACGAGCCGATGGCACCGCGACCACGCGAGCCCATCACGATCAAATCGACCTTGCCTTTTTTTGCGGCGTTAAGAATCTCTTCAGCCGCATGGCCGACGCGATAACTCGACGTGTAGGTCATATTGTGATGATCAAGAAATTTGCTGACCGGCCCCAGCACGCTTTCGGCCTCGCTTCGGTGGTATTCGGTGACCATCTCTTTGCCCACAAAGCTTGCCGCACGAGCGGTCATGGCGGGCTGCACGTTGAGCACCACAAACTTGGTCGATGCGCCGAGCAGGTCATCGTGCGCAGTGATGTACGCCAGCATTTTTTTGGTGTCTTTACTGCCGTCGACTGCGAGCAATACTTTCATGCGTGTTCTCCTGAGGGTTAATGGTGGGGCGGCATCGGCGATGGGTTTAATGCTTAACCACCGTCGCCAGATTACGGCTTATTGCGCCACGATTGGAATCTATCTGTTCTGCATGAAAGGATCATGATGCAAATCAACTCCTGAGGTCATGTGCCGCAAATAGAAATTGTTGTGCAGTGACGGGCAAGGCGAATCGGTGAGTATTCGGTCGCGTTTTAACTAACAGCTTTTCTATAAAAGCTACTATGCGCTTGGGCTAAACGCATATTTGGTCACTAATCAACTTATGCCTAAATGTGCGCTCAGCCCTATGTAAGCGGTCGTTTCATCGTAAAGCTGTATGCCACGTTGCAATCACGCACGAACCGTGGAATCACGTGCTTTCCATGCCATCCACACTTGCATAACGAGCACGCCAACACCCGTCACTAACGCGGCGAGCGCCACCCATGTTCCGAGCCAAGGAATGCGCGCCAGTAGCGAGATCATCAAGACACCAACGACGGCGCCGCCGACGCGCCACAGCGTCGAATTGGGGTGATCGCTTTTCACACGCTTCAACAACCAATCGCCCAACCCAATACCCGCAGAAACGTAGCCCACCACCAACAGCAAACAATACAGCAGCAGGGTTAGCAAACCGAGCGGCACGCCGATGATCGTGATCAAAAAAATCAGCGCCGCGATGGGTATGCAAACGAGTGACACGAAGCCGATCAGCACACTCATGCCGGGTCGCGTGCGCAACGTGTCCGCCACGCGCCCGTAAAAGTTTGGCAGTAACGTCATCAACACGGCTGCCAGCAGCAACAGCCCAATAGTCCAGATCCAGCCACCGCCGCGACCCATGTTGTGTTCAACGTTTTCAGGCACGGGCCAACCGCCGGGGGCTTCAAACATTTCAACGCCACCATTGGTAAGCGCTGCCGGATCGCGCTTCAGTGGCTCTCGGCTTGAGTAGCGAAAGTTGCCGGTGATTTTCGCGTTGGGCCCGAGCTCAACCTGCCCCGAGGTGGCCTCAACATTGCCCGCAATAATCGCGTCGATAAACACCCGCCCACCGGCTGCCTGCACGTAGCCTTTCACCTTGCCTTTAAGCTCCACTTCGCCGCCTGCCACCGTGACATTGCCCGCCACTTCGGAGATCGGGCTGAACTCCACCCGCCCGCCCGTGACCCGCGCATTGCGCGCAATCGAGTCATTGATTAACAGTTTTCCGGCAGCGGCGTAGAGGCTCTGCCCGATGGCTTTGCTCACTACGACGGTACCGCCCGCCAACAGCGCGTCACCTGTAACTGGTGCCGCAACTTCCAGCTCGCTACCCGCCGCAATCAGATCCCCGATCACCGGTCTTTCGATCATCACTAACTTGCCTGCGGCAAAACGATCATTCGCAAAATCGCGCTCCACACTGTTTGCGGTGTTGCCCTTGTTCTGCGCCAACAGCGGCATGGCTGCAACACAGCACAACATTCCAAGAAGATGTTTCATAGAGACTTTCTATCGACTAAACCGTGAGCGCCAAATTGCGCGGATGAGAACAACCGTGTCGTTAAAACTATGCTGCAAATTCAAATGCAATCGAGGTGATCGTCCCGGGAAAATACGTCTTGATCCGGTCGGGCAATAGCCACGCCACCTCGCCCTCAAGCGGCACCTTGATACCGTCGCGCAGCGCGTAATTGCTCATGCGACACTGCCACGGCGCATGCATCATTGCGCCGCCGACCGCACGCCCGCGCGACTCTGCGCGCACGGTGTCAATTAACCCTTCTGCGTTAAACCGAAACAGCATCGTCAGGGCCACGTCACCATCAGTCATCGTGGCCTGCGCCGAGTGCTCGTCAATCGCCTCCCAGCGCACGCCCTGACTGGGCAAGAGTGCTGTGGGATACCAAACCGCTTCGGCAAAAAACCGCATCAATTCACCACGCTTCAAATCGGCTGAATCGTTCATGTCAGCCATGTCAAACAAGCCGAGCACCGACGCTTGCAGGCGGGCGTGTCCTGCGACATAAGCATCGTGGATGAACACAGGAATACCGGGCAGCATTCGCACCCGCGCGTCCCAGTCAAAACCGGGTCGCTGCGTAACCACGCGCTGCTTTGACGTGAACGGCTTCCAGTTCGGCACCAACTCGCCCATATCAATGCGGCCTTCGTGTTGAATGCTTGCAGCGGTGATGATCGGTTGTCCGTCTTGCAATACGGTCTGAAAGTATTGCTTCACGGGCGCAGGCAGTCCGTCGAGCTCTTGCAAGCGAAACACTTTAGGATCAATTGCAATGCGCCCATCTTCCAGCTCGCCGCGCATTTTTTTCGCGCCCGCCGCCCAGCGTTGTTTGCCATACAACGCAGCAACGAGATAGCTTGATAGCAACACACTGGTCGCGACGAGCGCGGTTGTGGTGAACGTCCTAGTTTTCATGATTGACGAGCCTCTAGCGCGATGTGGAGCGATCCTGACCTTCGCTCACGTTGTACCGCGCCTTGCCGTCTCCGTCTGTGCGCCAGCGCACAGTTCGGGCGATGATCCGTCGCTACGGCGCGCCGTTTCGCGACGCGCCGTAGATGTGCCACACCGCCATGAACATCGCAGCAATTGCTGGGCCCAACACAAATCCATTGATGCCAAACACAGCGAGCCCGCCTAAAGTAGTGATCATCACCACGTAGTCCGGCATGCGGGTGTCTTTGCCGACCAGAATGGGGCGCAGCAAATTGTCCACCAGCCCAATCACCAGCACGCCCCACGCAGCGAGCGCTGCGCCTTGCCAGTACCCACCGGTGAAGAAAAAATAGGCCGCAACCGGCACCCACACCAATGCCGCTCCCACAGCGGGCACGAGCGACAAAAACGCCATCAACACACCCCATAACAATGCGCCATTGACGCCCAGAAACCAGAAGGCAACGCCGCCCAGCGCGCCTTGAATGGCAGCCACTAGTAGGTTGCCTTTCACCGTGGCTCTCACCACCGTGGTGAACTTGGCGGCCAACTCTTTTTTGTCCGCATCGGCAAGCGGAATCGAGCGACGCATCAAGCGCACAAGCTCCTCGCCGTCTCGAATCAGGAAAAAAGCAAGATACAGCGTGATGAACAAACTGGCGATGAACTCAAACGTGTTCTGGCCTAGGTTCAAGGCCTGTGTGGCGATGAATTGCGCGCCTTCTGTGAGCGCGCGCGTGACGCGGCGCTGCAGGGTGTCAAAGTCAGTCATGCCGAGGCGGTCAAGCAGGGCTGTGACCGACTTTGGCAAGGCATCAAACACGCCGTGCAGATAGCTTGCGGGGTTAACTTCGCCCGACTGAAGACGCTGATAAAAACTCGCTGCTTCGCTGGCCATGGCTGCGGTGATAAGCGCGAGCGGCAATATGACAATGACCAGCACCGTGGCCAACGTCAGCAACGCGGCAAGCGTCCTCCGTCGCTTCAGTCTCGACAACAGCCAGCGGTGCAGCGGCACAAACAGCAATGCGATGATGGCGGCCCACAGGATCGTTCCATAGAACGGCAACAAAATCCATGCGAGCGCTAACGACACAATCACTAGCAGGCACAACAGCGCTTTATTTTCTAAGTAGCCCGATGGCTTTTCAATGGGCGGCTTCATAGAGCATCCTGACAATATGTATTCACACGGTGCGCCCGTAGTGGCACCGCGTTAGTCCGCCCGTTCACTCGTCCGTTCGCCTGTCTTTGGCGGTGGCGTGCTTGACCGATCAAGCGGGAAACTTAGCTTCATAGTTGATGCTGGCTCGGGCACCGTGGCCGCGGCTTTGTCAGTGTTTCCGACAGCGGACGGGGTGACCTTTTCGCCCGCCTTACGCGCATCTGCGCGCATACGCTCGACGCCACGCTCCGTGTTCGCGCCATCGCGCATCGGCGACTTTCTTTCGCATGCGCATAACGTTGACGCTGCCGCCACGATCATGCACGCTGCGATCACTATTGAATGTTTCATGAAGACCCCTTCGGTAATAACACGTAGCGTAAAAGCGCGAGTCGCAGTTGTCCGTGCGCTGGCATACAAAGCAGCAGAAATTTTTATGGTGTTTATTGTTTCCGCGGCCCCAGCATGTCACGCGCATTGACCCACTGATCAAACTGCGCTGCGGTAACAACATCGAGCGCAAGTGCAGCCTCGCGCAGCGTGCTGCCTTTTGCTTGGGCATGCTTTGCGACCTGCGCGGCACGGTCATATCCAATGTGCGGCACCAAAGCTGTGACCAGCATCAGCGAGCGTTGCAGCAGGTCTTCCACGCGTGCAGCGTTCACCTCAATACCGGCCACACAGTGCCGCGTGAAGCTACTCATCGAGTCCGCCAACAGCCGTATGCTGTCCAAGGTATCGAGCGCGATCAATGGTTTGTAGGTGTTGAGCTCGAACTGGCCCTGACTGGCTGCAAAACCGATGGCGACATCATGGCCCATGACTTGGGCGCACACCATCGACAGCGCCTCGATTTGAGTGGGGTTCACCTTGCCCGGCATGATCGAACTGCCCGGCTCATTCTCGGGCAACTGAAGCTCCCCCAATCCAGCACGCGGGCCGCTGCTCATCAGGCGGATATCGTTTCCGATCTTACCTAGGGCGATGGCTAACATTTTGAGACTTGCGTGAAATGCCACCAACGCTTCATGCCCCGACATCGCTGCAAATAAATTGTCGGCTTGTCTAAATGGCAGGTTCAATTTCGTTGCCAACGTCGTCACCACGCGCGCCCCAAATTCGGCGTGGGTGTTTAACCCCGTGCCCACGGCGGTGCCGCCAATCGCCAAGCAGTACAAGGCGGGCAGCGCATTGCGCATCGCGGTTTCACACAGCGCAAGTTGCGCCTCATAACCACCAAATTCTTGCCCCAACGTGATCGGTGTGGCGTCTTGCAAATGGGTTCGACCGATCTTAACGACCGATGCGTACGCACGCGATTTGTCCATCAGCGCGCCTCGCAATGCTTGTAGCGCTGGCAACAGTATTTGGTTTGCATGCTGCGCCACGGCGATGTGCATCGCGGTCGGAAACACGTCGTTCGATGACTGGCCCAAGTTGACATCATCGTTCGGGTGAACGACTTGAGTCTCCTCCAAATCACGCGAGGCTAGGCGCGCCACCACCTCGTTCACATTCATGTTGCTTTGCGTGCCCGAGCCGGTTTGCCACACCGACAGCGGAAATTCAACGTCGTACGTGCCCTGAGCCACGTCAAAGGCTGCGTCAGCGACGGCTCGCGCCTTTGTGGCATCCAGCAAAAGCAAATCGCCATTAACCTTCGCCGAAGCCCATTTAACCCAAGCTAGCGCATGAACTACCGGCAACGGCATGCGCTGCTCGCCGATTGCAAAGAAACGCAGGCTACGCGCGGTTTGTGCGCCCCACAGCGCAGCCGCAGGCACCTCAATCTCGCCAAAGCTATCGCGCTCGGTGCGGATGCTACTCATCGTATGCAGTACAGGCTAGCTTGCAACCGAACCGTTCGCCGCATTAAGTCGCGCGTCGCGCGGTGCGTCCGGTCTTGCCAAATAACGGTCAACACGCTCCACATACTGGCGCGTTGCTTCGCGCGTCGGGGCGTCCATTCGCAATTCGTTCTGCCGTTTTTCAGGACGTGGCGACCGCTTTGGATCATCAGATGGCTGATCACCACCGATTGTTTGGGCATGCGCTCCCGGCGTAATACTCTGCATCAACTACTCCTGTATTTCAATCGAATATTTTGAGATGCCTGCACTGCTGCGGCACCGCTCACTAACGCCTGAATCTTGGGAGTAAGGCCGCATTTCGTCTGTAGTCACAAAGCACAAATACGTGTCGGAACACGCCTACTGGTGGGACAACAAATAAGCACACGCGCAGATAAAACGATACGGAGGAAAAGACGTGCGTCTTACCGCCTACTGACGCTACTGCGTGAGCGAAGTTGCGGCAGCACGTGTGCTTTGCCATTGCTCCGCCCCTTTCACGCAAAAATCGGCAACTTGTTGCAGTGCCATGTGCACGGCGCGATTGGCAGCCACCACGCCACCGAGCGGGTTATCTTCGGTTGCTGCAACTACGGTTTCCAGCTCACGCCACGCAATTGCTTTTCGTGTTTGCGTGTCGAGTAAATAGACTCTTAAACTGAACGCCACGCGGCTCGGTTGAACGCTGAAATCGTGCTGCAAGCGCACGATTTCCGTATCTAGCGTCAGCTCCCCGGTGGCAGCGATTGAGGCAGGAACCACCGCCTTAAACGCGCCACTTTTCGCGACCGTTGAGACAAGCATCGGCGTCAACATGCGCGCCGGCGTATCAACCCATTCGCTGTGCGCGAAATACTCAAGTTTGTACGGCTCGCGCACGTACATGATGTGTTGACTGTCAAACCCTGCGTCGGCGCGGGGCGTGTTCACCACCAACGTGGCTATGGCCGACGTGCGCATCGATGCGACGTTCGCCACTGTGCTCGCAGACAAGGACGTGGCTTCCAGCGCATACAGCGTCGGTGCCGCAACCGGTTTGGGCAGCAGCGATGCGCAGCCACTCAATCCACTGCCTGCGGCCAGCACCGCGACGACCGAAGCCGCCAACATAAGGGCTGCTCGCAGTGCGGGTCGAACAGTTAATTTTTTCATGGTGAACGCTTTCCGTTGGGTATTTCTCCCGGACCTTCAGTGGGTGGACTGCGACCGCGCAACAGGCTTGCCGGGTCACGTTGCGTCTGCTCACTTAATCGACGCAACGACGCAGCCAGCACACTAATTTCTGCGAGCACGCGCTGCACCTCGGTGAGCGTTGTGGCCGAGAACCGCTGCACATCAGCGCCCACAGCGCTCACCGAATTACTCGCGTTAGTGCTGGCTGCGGCCGCATCGTTGCCCAACCTTTCTACGGCATCAGCACCGCGACCAATGCGATCAACCACCGGGCCTAACTGCGCTGTAACGCGAGCGGCGTTGTCAAGGGTACGCGCTGCGCTGTTAATCCCGGCATCGATCGTGTTCTTTTTGGCGGCGATGGTGCGCGCCACGATGGCAATGTCAGCAAGCGCATTTTTGAACGACTCGCGATTTTCATCGTTCAACAGCGCATCGATATTGCCAGACGTTTTGTCGAGTTTCTCAAGCACCGTGGTCAACACGTTTTCCAAGCGGGTGCTGAGCGAGGGCTTGGTGCGAATCACCGGATACGCAGCACCTGCCGTCGCTGTGAGTAGCGCTGACTCGCGTGCACCACCACTCAATTCGACGTAGGCAATTCCGGTAAGGCCCTGGGTCTTTAGCACCGCCACCGTGTCCACTTTAATCGGCGTACCGCGCACAATGGCAAACACTAGCTGTACTCGCTCAGGGTTGAGCGGATCGAGTTGGATGCTCTGCACTTTGCCCACATCAACCCCGTTGTACTTAACCGGCGCATTCAGGTTGAGACCCGCGACGGACTCGTCCTCCATCGCCAGGTAGAAGTCGTATTTCGTGCGGAACGAGCCACCCGAGGTGAGCCACAACGCGCCCGCAACCAGCGCTGCACCAAGCACCAGTACAAACGCCCCGACTAACGCATAGTTCACTTTTATTTCGATGATGATCCCTCCGAAGCTTGGTCTACCCGCGCGCTATGTTGCGCACCGGCTTGCTGCTGCGCGGCACGTGCGCGCGGGCCAGCAAAAAATTGTTTGACCGCTGGGTTATCCATGCGGGATAGTGCGAGCATCGAGTCACACGCTTGCACGGTTCCCTCGGCAAGCACGGCAACCCGATCAGCAACCTGCCACAGCAAGTCAAGATCGTGCGTAATCATGACAATGGTCAGGCCGAACACGTCGCGTTGCTTGAGAATAAGTTGGTCGACGCCGTCGGCGCTGACGGGGTCGAGACCGGCGGTTGGCTCATCAAGAAATAGCAGCTCAGGATCGAGCGCCAATGCGCGTGCGAGCGATGCACGCTTCATCATGCCGCCGCTCAGCTCTGACGGATATTGCGCGCCGACTTCCGGGGCGAGCCCGGCCATCGAGAGTTTCCACGCAGCCACGTCATCGATTAACGCGTCATCGAGCTCGGTATGTTCACGCAGCGGCAGCCCCACGTTCTCTTTAACGGTCAGGGAGCTGAACAAACCGCCGTGCTGAAACATCACGCCCCAGCGCCTGCGCAGCGCCATCGCATCCATATCGCTGAGACGCCCGAGATCACAACCGAGCACACGAACCTCGCCTGTATTGGGCCGCTGCAACAAAATCATCTCGCGCAACAGCGTAGATTTGCCCGAACCACTGCCGCCAATCAATGCAAATATTTCTGCACGGCGTACTTGCAGGTTAACGTCGGTATGCACCACGTGATCACCAAAGCGCGTTGACACGTGTTTCATCTCGATCACCACCTCTGCGGCGGCTGTGGCATGCGTTGTCGTCGCATCCATATCAAAGATCCAAGGCGCTGAACACCACCGAGAGCAGCGCATCGGCAACGATCACTAAAAAAATTGCCTGAACCACGCTGCGCGTGGTGTGGGTGCCTACGCTGTCGGCCCCACCGCGGGTGCGAAAGCCTTGAAAACAGCCGACCACAGCGATGATCGCGGCGAACACCGGCGCTTTGCCGATGCCCACCCAATACGACGTAATGCTCACCGCTTTGACCATGCGGTCAAGAAATTCGCCGAAGCTCACACCGAGCTGCGTGCTGGCCATAATCATGCCGCCGAATACGCCCAGCACATCAGCAAACACCGTTAGCAACGGCAGCGCAATCACCAGCGCGATCACTTTGGGCAACACGAGCAACTCCAGAGGCGCAATGCCCATGGTGCGCATCGCATCAATCTCTTCGGTCACCGCCATCGTGCCAATCTGCGCCGCGTAGGCGGACCCTGATCGGCCAGCAATGATGATGGCTGCGATCAGCGGCGCAAACTCGCGCAACATCGACAAGCCCACCAAATCGGCAACAAATATGTTCGCGCCGTACTGCCGCAGTTGATCTGCACCCTGATAAGCCACAACGACGCCCAGCAAAAACGACAGCAAGCCAACAATCGGCAGTGCATCGAAGCCGGCACTTCGAATGTTGAACAAGATCGGACGCCAGCGCAGTCGCGACGGATGCATCACACATCCCGCGAATGCAATGGTGCTCTCACCGACAAAGCTCAACAACGCGACGCCCTCTTCCACCGCCTCGCTGCTGCGCTTACCGATCCGTTCAATCAATGTCAGTGACGCGCGAGGTGGTGCGAACGGATGTTTGGCAAGCTCGCCGGCGCCCTGCACAACGGCGCTTAGCAACGTTGCAAATGCCGGACGCAAGTTTTGTAGCGTAATCACCGTGCCGCCGCTGCGCAGCCGCAGCAAATGCTGGTTAAGCAACCATGCGCCTGTGGTGTCTAGCGCTTCGATGGCGGTGGCGTCGGCGGTCACGGCGTTGCCCGCTGCCACTTGCACAGCCTCAAACTGGCGTTGCGCGGCTCCCACGTGCAACCCCGTCCATCGCCCCGAGAGCACGATCGACTTCGGAGTGGTTTGCGTGACAGCGGCATCATCGGTTGAATTCACTGAAGTTTTCGCTGTGCCATGATGCTCACGAAATCGCCGCGTCAACCAAGCGCTGCGCCTCAACTAATATGTGTTTGAGGTGATCGCTGCCCTTAAAACTCTCGGCGTAAATTTTGTAAATGTCTTCTGTTCCAGAAGGGCGCGCGGCGAACCAGCCATTCTTGGTGACGACCTTAATGCCGCCAATCGCTGCGTCATTGCCTGGCGCTCGATCAAGCACCGCGTCGATTTTTTCTCCCGCCAGATCGAGCACCTGAACGTGCTCTCGCGAGAGCGCGGCGAGCTTCTGTTTCTGCTGCGCGTTCGCCGCTGCATCAATGCGCTCAGCGAACGGATTGCCCAATTCATGGGCGAGCTGCACGTACAGGGATCCTGGGTCACGACCCGCGCTTGCGGTGATTTCAGCTGCGAGCAGCGCGGCCGCGATGCCGTCTTTATCGGTGGTCCACACGGCTCCGTCGCGGCGCAAAAAGGTTGCGCCTGCGCTCTCTTCGCCAGCGAAGCCAAGGCTTGCATCATGCAGGCCGTCGGCGAACCATTTAAACCCGACCGACACTTCGAACAGCGTGCGCCCAAGCCGCGCCGCAACGCGATCAATCAATTGCGTGCTAACCACCGTCTTGCCCACGCGCGCCTTAAGGCTCCACTGCGGACGATGGGTAAACAAGTAATCAATGGCCACCGCGAGATAGTGATTGGCGGGCAGCAACCCGGCGCTTGCAGTGACGATGCCGTGACGGTCATGGTCGGTGTCGCAGGCGAATGCGATGTCAAAACGATCTTTGGCCGCAACCAGTGTTTGCATGGCGTAAATCGACGACGGATCCATGCGAATTTGGCCATCCCAGTCACACGTCATGAAGCGAAAGGTTGGATCAACCGCATCGTTTATCACCGTTAAGTTCAGGCGATAGCGCTCGGCAATCGCGGGCCAATAATGCACGCCCGCGCCGCCCAGCGGATCAACACCGATGCGCACGCGGCTGCCACGAATTAAATCCATATCGATCACGCCAGCAAGATCATTCACGTACGCATGCAAGAAATCGTGTTGATGCGTGGTGGCAGCGAGCAGCGCTTTGGCGTGGGTCAGCCGCCTCACGCCGTCAAGCTGTGTTGCCAGAAAACGGTTCGCCGCTGCCTCAATCCAGCGCGTGGTGTGGTCTCCCGCGGGGCCACCGTGCGGCGGGTTGTATTTAAAGCCGCCGTCTCGCGGTGGATTGTGCGACGGTGTCACCACGATGCCATCGGCAAACCCCGCCTGCCGACTGCGGTTGTAGGTCAATATCGCGTGCGAAATTGCGGGCGTTGGCGTGTATTCGCCATGTGCTGCGAGCATCACGTCAACGCCGTTTGCGGCGAGCACTTCAAGGGCCGTTGCGCACGCGGGCTCGGACAACGCATGGGTGTCCACGCCCATAAATAACGGGCCGCTGATGCCTTTGAGTTTTCGATAGTTGCAAATGGCTTGCGTGATGGCCAGCACATGCCAAACGTTGAACGACCCGGCCCACGCGGAGCCCCGGTGACCTGAGGTGCCAAACGCCACTCGCTGCGCCGCAATGGTCGGGTCGGGCTGCTCAGAGTAGTACGTCGCGACCAGTTTCGCGACGTCGATCAGAGACGATGCGGGCGCTACTTTGCCTGCGAGCGGGCTCACCTGTCGCTGCGCCTCAACGAGCGGAGCACGCGCTTGATCGACGCATTCAGTAGCGGCAAGCATCGTCACTGCCGCTCGCCACTACGGCAGCTGCGGGCTGCGCAATTTACAGCGGCGGCAGACGGCAACGGTGCACGCATCCTGCGTCTGGACTGCATCACGATGGTGTCCTCTGTGTCGGCGAAATTGCCAACGCTGAGGCTACGAGATTCGCGCGGTGCGCACTGTGCGCCAGCGAACATAGCGGGCTTGCTGGGTCTCCATCGCGAAACCTGCAAATCAGTATCAGCTTTATCGTGAAACGCCCATTTAACTTGGGCTATAAGCACGTTTATGCCATAAGTCGATATTAGACTAAATTAGGGCTAAGCCCAATTTAAATGGCGTTTTCAACATAAAGTTGTTACGTATGCGGACTGCTCAGAAAACGCAATGTTGTCGTTCGAAACCGCCACTTGATGAGGCAGCGCCGCAGGCACAGCGGCGCTACGCGACCTTTGCCGGAAACAGCACATCGGTGAAGCCAAATTGGGTCATATCGGTCACGCGACGCGGGAAGAGCACGCCGTCGAGATGATCCACTTCATGCTGCACCACGCGCGCATGAAAACCGTCGACCACCCGAACAAACTCAGCGCCCGAAGCGTCGCGCCCTGAGTAGCGCAGGTGCTCGAATCGCGGCACCTCGCCGCGCAGTCCAGGCACCGACAGGCAGCCCTCCCAGCCCCAATTGCGCTGGTCGTCCAGTGGTTCCAGTATAGGATTGCAGAGCACGGTGAAAGCGATATCAGGCGCGTCCGGATAGCGTGGATTTTTACCGGTGCCACCGAAAATCACCACGCGCAAATCAACGCCAATTTGCGGCGCGGCAATGCCGGCACCACTGGCCGCTTTCATGCTGTCGAGCAGATCAACGATGAGCTCATCCATGGCCGTGCTGCCAAACATCGACTCCGGCACCGCGGGTGCAATGCGCAGCAAACGCGGGTCACCCATGCGCAGAATTTCTCGCACGGCCACGCCTACACCGCCGCTTTGAACGTTGCAGCGAGTGCAGCAATAATTTTTTGCACGCGACCGATGCTGTCATCAAGTGTGGCATCAATGGCCGCATGCGAGATGGCCGTCATGCTATCGCCCGAGCCCGCCGCCCAGTTAGACACCACGCACAAATGCGCATAGCGCAACGACAGCTCGCGTGCAAGTGCAGCCTCGGGCATGCCGGTCATGCCTACGAGCGTTGCGCCGTCGCGCGCCATGCGCTTGATTTCGGCGGCCGTTTCGAGACGCGGCCCTTGCGTGGCCCCGTAAACGCCGGTGGCCACAATGGGCTCACCCGCGCTCGCCGCAGCCTTGATCACGGCGCCGCGCAGCTCGTGGCTATACGGTTGGGTGAAGTCCACATGCACCACGGTGCGCTCGCTGCCGTCGCAAAACGTGTGCTCGCGCCCGTAGGTGTAATCGATGATTTGATCCGGCGCGGCGATCACGCCAGGGCCGCTGTTGTCGGCAATGCCACCCACCGCGGCCACCGCCAGCACGCTGGTCGCGCCAGCTTGACGCAGCGCCCACACGTTAGCGCGGTAGTTAATGCGATGCGGCGCATGGATGTGGCCCGGCCCGTGGCGCGCTAAAAAAAGCACTGGCGCACCGCTCATTTCGCCGATCACCAACGGCCCGGAAGGCTCGCCAAACGGCGTCCGCGCGATTTCACGGCGAATCACCTTCATCTGCCCCAAACCCACGAGGCCGCTGCCTCCTATCACCGCTAACATTTTGCTGCCAACATGTATTGCCCATCGCCCCGCTTGAGAGCGCTACGTTAAAGCGCTATTCTCGCAGTATTAGCGCCCGCGTTCGCGGGGCGGCCAAGGATTTTTAAACGATGTATCTCACCCGACTGCTGCAATTAATGTCCGAGCGCGAAGCGTCCGACTTATTTATCTCCGCTGGCGCGCCGATCCATTTAAAGATCAACAACGATACCTTGCCGGTCAGCACGCAAATCATTGATGCCGCGACCGCGCAAAAAATTGCCTATGAGGTGATGAGCGAAGAGGAAATCGAGCGCTTTGAGCGTGAATGGGAAATGAATCTTTCGCACATCGAGCCTGACTATGGCAACTTCCGTATCAATGTGATGCGACAGCGCGGCAGTGTGTCGATGGTGGTGCGCTACATCCGCAGCAGCGTGCCCGGATTTGCCTCGCTCAATCTGCCGCCCGTTCTGCTCGAACTAGCGCTTGAAAAACGCGGTTTGATTCTGGTCGTTGGCTCCACTGGATCAGGCAAATCGACCACGCTGGCCTCGATGATTGATCATCGCAATACCAACACCACCGGCCACATTTTGACGGTGGAAGACCCGATTGAATACTTGGTGCGACACAAGCGCTGCGTGGTCAATCAACGAGAGGTCGGGCACGACACTAAGAGCTATGAAAACGCATTGTCGAACGCGCTGCGCGAAGCGCCCGATTTGTTGTTGATTGGCGAGGTGCGCGACCGCATGACCATGCAGCACGCGTTGACCCACGCGCTCACCGGTAACCTGTGCCTGACCACGCTACACGCCACCAACAGCTATCACGCCATGTCGCGCATCATCAACATGTATCCGCAAGACGCGCGCTCGGGCTTGCTGGCCGACCTTTCGTACGGCCTCAAGGCGATCATCGGGCAGCGTTTAGTTAAAACCAAAAACGGCAATCTAACGCCGGCGGTCGAGGTGTTGATCAACACCAAGCTCATCTCAGAAATGGTGTCAAGTGGCGAAATGCACAAGATCAAAGAAGCGATGGAGCAAAGCCTCACACCCGGCTCATGCACGTTCGAACAGGCGCTGTCAAAGCTGTATCTGAGCGGCACCATCACCTACGAAGATGCGCTCTCATCAGCCGATTCGCCAACCAATCTGGCGTGGCTAATCAACCAGTCGCAGCAGACGCAACATCACACTGGCACGAGCGGCAAACCGCAAACCACAGCAAACTTTGACGATTTTGAAATTACAAAAATCGCTGAATACGCGCGATGATTGCAGCCGTTACTGACGGGTTCTCGCGCACTGCCGAATTGGCAGCGCAACTCATCGCGCAGCCCTCTGTCACACCGCACGATAGGGACTGCCAGCGCATCGTTGGCGAGCGCTTGGAGCGACTCGGTTTCAAGCTGGAAACGTTTCGCAAAAATGGTGTGACTAATTTGTGGGCGCGGCTGGGCACAGCGCGTCCGTTGATCTGTTTCGCGGGGCACACCGATGTGGTGCCGACCGGGCCGCGTGACCAGTGGTTGACCGACCCGTTCACGCCCACCGTGCGCGATGGCCTGCTGTACGGTCGCGGCGCGTCGGACATGAAGACCTCCATTGCCGCGTTTGTGACGGCAGTTGAAGATTATTTGCAGGGTCATCCGCATCCAAAGGGATCGATTGCATTGCTGCTGACCTCCGACGAAGAAGGCCCGTCGGTTGACGGCACGCGGCTGGTCGTCGAGATGCTGCGCGAGCGCAATGAAGAGATTGACTATTGCATGATCGGCGAGCCGAGCTCGGTTGATGCGCTGGGCGACATGATCAAGATCGGGCGTCGCGGCACGCTCTCAGGCAAGCTCAAAGTCAATGGCGTGCAAGGACACATTGCGTATCCGCATCTCGCCCTCAACCCAATCCACGCGGTGGTTCCCGCCCTCGCAGCGTTGACGGCTGAGACTTGGGATCGAGGCAACGCCGACTTTCCACCCACTAGCTTTCAGATTTCAAATATCAATTCAGGCACCGGTGCGGGCAACGTGATTCCCGGCAGCTTAGAGATGTTGTTCAACTTTCGCTACTCGACTGAAGACACCCACGAAAAACTGAAGCATCGCTTCACGCAAATGCTGTGCAAACACAACGTGCCGTGCGACATCGAATGGACGGGTCTAGGCCTGCCCTTTTTGACCGCGCAAGGCGCGCTGGTTGCCGCAACCAAGCATGCGGTGGAACGGGTCACCGGCATCGCACCCGCACTCTCCTGCACCGGCGGCACGTCCGACGGTCGCTTCATCGCCACGTGGTGCAACGAGCTGGTCGAATTCGGCCCCGCCAACGCAACCATCCACAAAATTAACGAATGCGTCCCCTTGATTGAAATTGAACCGCTCCGCGAGGTCTACCTAAACATTGTCACCACGCTCTTTGCCGCATGAGCGCCCTGCAAACGCTCATCTTTCCGAACGCCGTGCCGCAGGAGCTGGCGACCATTGGCGACTGGTGGCGCTTCGCTGTGAGCTCGCTCGCACGGGTGAACGCGCAGTACGGGCAAGGCACCACCGAGGCGGGCCAAGATGCCGTTTTTCTAGTGCTTGGCGCGCTTGATTTGCCGCTCGATAGCTTTGAGCAAATGCACAGCTATGCGCTGACGGGTTACGAGCGAAAACACGTTTTCAATGCGCTGCGAAGGCGCGTTGTGGATCGTGTGCCGACGGCCTACGTGCTGGGTTTTGTTGAGCAGATGGGTCTGCGTTTTGAGGTTGATGAGCGGGTGCTCATTCCTCGCTCGTTCATCGGCGAGCTGCTCGACACAGGGTTGCCTGACTTTATCCCTGAGCCGACGCACATAGATTCAGTGCTCGATTTGTGTTCTGGCTCAGGATGCTTAGCAGTCCTCGCGGCGCACACGTTTTCCGAGGCCGACATCACGGCCAGTGACATCTCTGCCGATGCTCTCGACGTGGCACGTGCAAACGTTGCGAAACACGGTTTTTCGCAAGACATTACGCTTATCAAGAGCGATCTTTTTCAGAATCTAGGTGAGCAACGTTTTGACGTGATTCTGAGCAATCCGCCGTACGTGACCACCTCGAGCATGGACACGTTGCCGGACGAATTTCGCCATGAGCCTAGTCTTGCATTGGCCGCAGGTGTGGACGGCAACGACGTGTTGCGACGCATACTCGCTGACGCAAAATCGCACTTGAACCCTGGCGGCGTGTTGATTGTGGACGTGGGTCACAACCGCAATTTGGTCGAAGACGCATTCCCCACCCTGCCCTTCATGTGGCTCGCGACCGAGGCGAATGAGGCCGGGGTGTTTCTGCTCCGCGCTGAGGATTTTGCGTGAAAAAAACGTTGCTGCTCATCGGTGGTGGGCGGGCACATGTTGAAGTGTTACGGCAGCTGGCGGCGAACCCACCAGCCGACGCGGACATCGCGCTGTTCAACCCCAGCCCGAGCGTCATGTATTCCGGCATGTTGCCCGGCGTAATCGCAGGACACTACGAGGCGGCTGAGGCCAAAGTTAATCTGTGGGCGCTCTGTCAACGCGCGCGTGTACGTTTTTTTGAGACATCCGTGCTGGCCCTGAACGCCAATAATCTGGTGCTTGAATCAGGCATCGGCGAGCGCCACCGCTTTGACCTCGCCTCGCTGGACGTGGGTGGCATTTCACAACCGCTGCCCACCTCGCCGGGCGCTTATGTCGTCACCGTTAAGCCCGCCGATACGCTGCTCGCCGCGATCAACGAATTTGAGAGCGTACGCTCGGCAAGCCTTATGGTGCGCATCGTTGGCAACGGCGCCGATGCGCTGGAGGTAGCGTTGGCATTAGCGTTCCGCTGGCGTGCATCCACCAACCGGCGCGTCGCCATCGTTGCCGCAACGCGATTGATGGTGGGCTACCCGCCTCGTGTTCGCGCGCTCGCGCTGCGCGCCTGCAAAAAGTGGGGCGTGGCCGTACTTGAAAACAAGGCGGTTGAACACATTGAGCCGACCCGATTGCGCTTGGTCGGTGGTGATTTGATCGACACTCAGTTGACGGTGCTCGCGACGGGTTACGCGCCGGTTCCGCTATTACAAAAAACCGATCTAACGCGATCCACGGACGGCAGCATTCACGTCAATGCAAACCTGCAAAGCAGCAATCATCCGCATATTTTTGCGGCGGGCAACTGCGCCAATGTATCGGGCTTGACGATTGCGAAATCCAGCGTGTTTAGCGCGCGTCAAGGCAGCACTTTGGCCGCCAATTTACTGGCAACGTTCAGGGGCGAGGCGCCAGCACCTTACCGTCACGCGTCGAGCTTGCTAAATCTGCTCTCGCTCGGCGACACACGCGCCATCGCCACGCGCAGCGGGCTGTCGACAGCCGGCAGGTGGGCGTGGCGCTGGAAAGATTCCAATGACCGCACTTGGATCAATCGATACACGCTTGATCAGTAGCGTATTTGTGGCACCTCTCTACCGATCACGCAGCGGATGCTCAAAAAAGAATCGGAGCATTTCGGCGGTTGCATCAGGGCCCGTAGCGTCGGTGTATGAGCCTTCGCTCGAACCGCCGGACCATGCATGGCCTGCGCCGCTCACCAACCAATGCTCAGCCACTGCCAGCCCGCTATCGGCACGATATGTGGTGCGCGCGTAGCCGCGTCCGCCGCTCGCCACCCCCGGCTCCAACTTCGTTTCGCTTGATTGAACGCTGCGCAAAAGCGCGGCAATCACCTGCTCTCCGTTGTTCGGATGCACCGTGTGATCAGCGTCGCCGTGGAAGACAATAGTCGGCACTGTTGCTTCTTTGGTCGTTGCCGTTGAGCGCGACGCGGGTTTGCCGTTTTTCATGACCGCGAATGCTCCGGCAACGTTGGTTGCGGCCCCGCGCGGCAGCCCTGAATGCACGCCCACCGCCGCGTAGATCTCAGGGTACGCCGCCGCAACGATGTCGGCCATTGCGCCGCCTGCCGATAAGCCTGCGATGTAGACGCGCTGCGCGTCAATGCCGTACGTCTTCATTACCGATTGGGTCATGTCGGCAAGCAATTCCGGCTCGCCGCTGCCGCGCTGCTGATGTGCGCGCCCGAACCAGTTCCAGCAACCTTGCGCGTTGCCCTCCTTCGACTGCGCCGGATAGAGCACAAAAAAACCTTGCTCCCGAGCACGCGCATTCATGGTGGTTCCGGCAGCAAAATCGTCGGGATCTTGCGTGCAGCCGTGCAACATGACCACCAACGGTAGCGCGCGATCCGCAGATTGCGGCGGCACGTAGAGCTTGTAGGCGCGCGTGAGCCCGGCGTGGGTGTGCGACCGGGTGATGAATTCGCCTGTGCCGCTCGCGCTGGCGCCGCGCTCAGGGCTCGGGTCGGCCTTTGTGGCGTCGGCATCAGTGGAGCGATTGAGCACAATGCCATCTACGATCAGCGGCGCTACGGAGCCAGATTGTGGCGATGTCGTAATCGGCGTTTTCGACCCGCTTAGTGCGCGCTGAATGAGCGCAGTTGCCTCAGTCAAATGGCCCGTCTGGGTAAGCCTTGTAGCCTCTCGCATCATGTCTTGGAGGGTGTCATTCATAAAAACTTGTGTATTGTGAAATCGGTGGAGTGGATTAACGCAGCCTTGAGGCGAGCGCTGCCTTTACCGCTGCTGACGCATGCAGTGCGCCCAGCACGTTGATCGATGTGATGGTCGCGAGCGCGAGCTCGGGCGAGACATCGCTGGCGATAGTGACCAAGCCAAGCACGCGAATTGCCAAGGTCTGTTTTGCAGCCCGCAGCTGACGTAGATCGTCGGCACTGATGCTCTGTATGCCGAGCACCAACATCTTGCGTGCGACGACCTGTTTGACGGCATCCGCGTGGTTATTCACCTGATTGCGAATGGCGGTACGGATGAAATCGGTGCGGTTGCCGTAAAAGCCTTCCGACACCAGCAAGTCGATTTGGCCGAGATCAACGAAGCCGACATTGATGGTAATTTTTTCAGAGTCGACGACTTTGAATTTAGCGGGCGGCGCAGAGATTTTCTGTTTCATGAATCCATTTTACACCATCCCGTTGGATGGTTTAAGGAATCCAAGCAGATGGTACAAAATATTGTTCTAGGTTGCATTCATCCAATTCCATGACCATTTGCCAGCCGCCGCCGACACTGAACTGACCAACGTGCCCCACGCGGTGTCGAGCACGGCGAGGCCCACGGGCCATCCCTTCAACGTCGCCAGATTGGTCAAGTCGTAGGTGGCATACGTGAACAGTCCGAACAGCGCGCCAGCGATCATCGTTTTCATCCACTCGGGCGACGCAGCGTTCGGCACCACCGCGAAGATCATCAACCCGACCGGGAACAACAAATAGAACAGCACCGCCGCAGAAATGTTCGGGCTATCGGCCATCAAATGGCCGATGCCGTCACGATAAATAGGTTTCGCGATGACCCCAAGCCAGATGAGATCAATAACGATCATCACCACGGCGGCGGCTGCATACGCAGCGAAATATTTGCTCATAAAAATACCTTAAAACACATGATCGGCAACATTGAAAATTTCACGTTGAGTGGCTACGCGATGATTGTCGCTAAATCTTTTCGTTCTGGAAAGCGGTGCTGTGCAACTGACTTCACAAAACCCTTCGCAAACGCAGCGGCTGATGCGGCGTTCGCCGGCTTTCCCGCCGCTATGGAAACACCCGGCCCCGCAAATTGGCCATCGGCACAGCCTGCTGAACGAGCAGCCGTGGCCACGAGCGATGCGCCGTCACCCATTGCCGCGATGACTTTACCGTGTTTATAGGCTTCTTTGACAAACAGCACCGCGTTGGCGTCGGCGCAAAGCGCGAGCGCGCTCGCGGCACCGCCCGGAATCAACACCGCGTCGAACAACACCGACGAAACCGTAGGCAAGCTGTGATCGGCTTTCAACGCGAGCCCGTCAACGCGCTTAACGTCGCCCAGGCGCGGCGCGATGATTTTGAGCGTCGCACCGCTTGCCAGCAACGCTTTACGTATATCGTCAATCGATGCGCCATCGACGCCGTCCGCGACCAACACAGCCACCCGGCGACCTGCCGCAGAATCGTTGCGCGCCTCCGCCATGCTTAGCGCAGCGTCGCGCTTGGGAGCGTCGGTTCGTGGCACATTTTCTGATCCGAGCGGCGCTGCTGGCACGACAAAACCCAAGCCGTCAGCGACACGCTTAGCGAGCGCGGCGTCAACTTGAGTGAGCGAGGCCACCATGCGCACGCGTATGGCGGCTACATCAACCTTGCTTAACTCGAAGCAGAACGCCGCAACAATGTGATCTTGCTCCCACCCCGTCTGACTGCGCCAGAACAGTCCTGCTTGCGAGAAGTGATCAGCAAACGTGGCGCTGCGCGCGCGCGCTTTAACGCCTTCCATGGGCTCGGCGTAACTCACAAACCCGCCCTGCTCCCAAGGCCGCTGCATCGGGCATCCGCCGCCCAGCGTGTTGGGTTCATAACTGACGCGGCCTTTAACGACGCTTTGCCGCATGTGGCCATCACGTTGATTGTTGGCAACCGGTGCGATGGGTTGATTGATCGGAATTTCATGAAAGTTCGGGCTGCCCAATCGCGACAGTTGCGTGTCGCTGTAAGAAAAAAGGCGGCCCTGCAGTAGCGGATCGTTGCTGAAATCAATGCCGGGCACCAAGTGGCCCGGATGAAACGCAACTTGCTCCGTTTCAGCGAAATAATTATCTGGGTTGCGGTTCAGCGTGAGCTTACCGATGATCTGTACCGGCACTATCGATTCAGGAATAAGTTTGGTCGCATCAAGCAGGTCGAAGTCGAACTTATCTTCGTCGGCCGCAGGCACGATTTGCACCCCAAATTCCCACTCAGGATAGCGCCCCTGATTGATCGCTTCCCACAAATCGCGTCGATGGAAATCGGCGTCCTTGCCCGCAAGCTTGACGGCCTCATCCCACACCAGCGAATGAACGCCGAGCACCGGCTTCCAGTGAAATTTCACAAAACACGATGTGCCCGCTGCATCAATAAAGCGGTAAGTGTGCACACCAAAACCTTCCATCATCGAAAAGCTGCGTGGAATAGCTCGATCTGACATCAGCCACATCACCGTATGCGTTGTTTCTGGCACCATGGAAATAAAATCCCACAGCGTATCGTGCGCCGATGATGCCTGCGGAATCTCGTTGTGCGGCTCCGGTTTGACGGCGTGGATGAGATCAGGAAACTTGATGGCATCTTGAACGAAAAACACCGGCACGTTGTTGCCCACCAAGTCAAAATTTCCTTCATCGGTGTAGAAGCGCACAGAAAATCCGCGAATGTCGCGTGCGGTGTCAGCCGAGCCGCGCGACCCTGCAACCGTCGAGAAGCGCACGAACACTGGCGTCTTCACCTTTGGGTCTTGTAAGAACCCGGCTCTGGTCAAAGTGCTTAACGATTTGTAAACTTCGAACACGCCGTGCGCGCCTGCGCCTCGCGCATGCACAACGCGCTCTGGAATGCGTTCGTGATCAAAATGCATGATCTTTTCGCGCAGGATATGGTCTTCGAGCAGCGTCGGCCCACGAACGCCTCCACGCAGCGAATTTTGATTGTCACTGATGCGCAAACCCTGATTGGTGGTGAGCGAATCACCGGGCTCCTGAGCAAGCTTTCCTGCGGCCTGTTCCGAGCGATTGGCGTCAGACAGCGATGCGTGCAGTCCAGTCAGATTCAACGGATGTGGAGCGTTTTTTTTCCGTGTGGCCATGATTAGCTATCCTCTAAATAAATAGGTTCAGATTGATTGCTGGAGGATGACGCGCGACGCGCTAGGCGTGCTCAGCCATCAACTCCGCCTTGCGCGCGGCGAGCTGTGCGCCCAAAGCAAAAAGATCAAGCGAGGTGGCCTTTGCTTTCGGAAACATCTCGCTGTGCTCCTCTTTAACGTGATGCTTCACGTATTCACTGAGCACCTTAATTTTTGCGTCGTACATCTCGCCGTCTGGCTCAATGCCTTGCACCTGTCCGATCAGCAGCTTCATGGCGGCTTGTTCCACGATGGCCTCGGGGATCAACTCTTTATCCTTCAGCGCGCGCTTTACGGCTGGGTAGAAAATTTCTTCCTCGACCTGCGCATGAACACTGAGTTCGGTGCAAATTTGCGCAACTAATTTTTTCTTCTTGGCTGTGGAATTTGTTTTCTCATACTCAGCAAACAAGCCGCTGACTAGTTTGTGATCCGCCCGCAGCAGCACGGTGGCGTCCTGCGCTTTAGGAGGTGCAGCTTTCTTCGTTGAATTAGCTGAAGGTGCTTTCATGATGTTTCCTTTTGCAAATGATTAATGAGGTATTTACCGAACGAATAACGCGATCAAAATAATGATCGGAATCGGAATGCCAATAAAGAAAAGAAGAATTGAACGCATGTGGATCTCCGAAAATAAAGGGTTGAGTAGGTGGGAGCTGTTAATTAGTTGTCGCGCTGACGACCGCCGTAGGTTGCGGCAAAGCTTGCGGCAAACGCACCGATCAACAGCGCTATGAAGAGCCATAACGCCGCGTAGGACGACGCTTTGCGTGCCTTGTCTGCTGCATCTTTGGCGGCTACTTCTGCATCGCGCAGCACGCCTTGCGCGCGACTGAAGGTTGCGCTGACACGCTTTTCAGCATCCGCTTGCGAGAGGCCAGTGCGCTGCGCAACCGCTTGGCCCACGTAGCGCAAATCATCCGCTGCAATTGCGCCAGTGCGCATTGATGTCACGAAAATTCGGCCAATCTCGGAGACTGAGGACGCCGTCATGGCCGCACCACCTACGTCAACCGAAGGTGAAGGAAGCGCTGCAGGGTTCATCTCTTTACGAAACAGTGAATCAACGAAGTAGCCCATCGAGCCGCCATCAGTGGCGTCCTTGCTCATTTCGGCTGCACCGGTTGAAGCTACAGATGCTGCAGTCGACGCCACGCCGCTGGCCACCGCCGCGCCCGCCTGCACCCCGCCGCTCACAATTGAACCTATCACCGACACCAGCAGCGCGGCGGTCGCTAGGGATGCAATCGCCCACGATAGAAAACCGTGCGCGGTGTCGCGAAAATAAACCTCGTCGGTGTGAACGGACACCCATTTTGTGCGCAGTCGTCCCGCCAAATAACCACCCATGCCGGACGCAACTATTTGCGTGAACGTCACCCACAGAATGGTCGTTACGCCAAACGTAACCGCGCTGACCCCGCTCTGCGCCCACGGAGAAACACTCGCTAATCCGAGCCCTGTGCCCAAAATAAGCAGGATGAGCGACAACGCGGCTGCCGCAGCAGCGCCGGCTAGAACGGCACCCCATGACACCGCGCTGACGCTTACGTGAGCCCCATCCGTTGAGGTGTGGCCGGCGGCACGCGCCGCACCAAGTTGATCTGAAAAAACGACGCTGGGTGTGCTCATGGCGAGTCCCTTGGTTTGAGAAAACGCAATTTTCACTGCGCTTTTTTGCAGCCGCTGTCAGACAGAAAAAAGACTTGATGTAGTCCAACACCTGATCGATTGCTGTGTTCGAAAAATTAGTTCGCTATGTGCGCCATCGCACAGAGAAGCTTTTTTTTGCTGTGCAGTATCGCGCCATGAGTTGCTCACGCGCTCACCGAAAAAATCCGGGAATTACATGCAGTCGTTACTTTTATTTCCAAACGCCGAAGCCGTCAAAATCGCGGCATCACTCGCAACTGCCATCTCAACAGCCGTGCCCATTCCAATTTGCAACTGCAACTGCAATGGCAATGGCAATTGCGATGCAAACTGCAGCGGAGCGCTCGATGTTCAACGTTAGGCCGCTGCGGGCAAAGCTTTCGGCGATCATGTCGAGTGTTTCTTCTACGCCTCGCGCACATGCAGTCGCAGCCTTTGACGCAGCGCGCACAGGTGACTCGGTGCAGCCAGCCTGTGACCGTGACTGCATGGTGGTTGCTTTGGTGGCCCGCATGGCCGATAAGGACGAGGCTGCGCTGGGTGAGCTCTACAACATGACGGTTAAGCGATTGCATGCCTTTGCGCTGCGTATCGTGCGCGATCCCGGTCTCGCTGAAGAGGTGACCGAGGACGCGCTGTTTCAGGCGTGGCGCGAGGCGCATCGATTTGATGTCAATCGCGGCAAAGTGATGACGTGGCTGCTAACCATTTGCCGGTCACGCGCGCTCGACGCGCTGCGCCGTGTGGACGCGGCTGAGTGCGCGGAGGATCCAGATATTTTTCGTTCGCACGAGGCGAGCTTTAGTGCCGAGCCCGAATATTTGCTGCATCAATTCGAGACAGGCAATGCCGTGCACAGTGCGCTGATGCTGCTGCCACCGAACGAACGGCAGGCCATCGGCCTTGCGTTTTTTCGTGGTCTGACCCATCAAGAAATTGCCGACCATTGGCGCATGCCACTGGGCACGGTCAAGACGTTGATGCACCGGGCATTTGCACAATTGCGGGTGTCGCTCGCCTCGGCGCGTTAGGAGGAACACGCTGCTATAACGCGTGAGGCTCGACGCAGTCTGCAGCATTGCGGGCGCGGATGACACATCGAATCGGCTTTGTCCGACGCTCGCCACGCGCGATGGTTGGTGAAATACAGGGGTCGTTTTTGACATCTATTGCAAGGAGTTCCCCATGGAAAAAGATAATCGTGTGTACGACAAGCGCGAGGGCTTAGAGGCCAACCGCGACCCCATCACTGGTGCGCCCGGTTCGCATCCTGTAGGCACCGGGATCGGCGCTGCGCTGGGCGGTGCAGGCGCTGGCGTCGCCACCGCCGTTGCCGGTGGTGCCATCATCGGCTCTGCTATCGGCCCAGTAGGCACTGCAATCGGCGCGGCCTTGGGCGCGGTGATCGGGGGCTTGGCTGGAAAGGCGGTTGCCGAGTCGATTGACCCCACTGCGGAAGCCGCGTATTGGCGTGACAACTTCGACTCACGTGATTACGCGACTACGGGCAGCTACGAATCGTTTCGTCCGGCGTACGGTTTAGCCGTTGATCGATTTGAACTGCACCCGAACAAGACCTTTGACGATGTTGAATCAGCGCTCGCCCGCGATTGGCCAGATCGCCGTATGGATTCGACCTTGGAGTGGAATGCTGCAAGGCCTGCCGCGCGCGATGCGTGGGATCGTTTGCGTCGGCCTGACGCGTCCTTGATCGGTCGCGAATCGGTAGGTCACTAGCACGCACCGTAACGGACAGGCGCTGCAACGCACGCGTTGCGGCGCCGCTGTAAGCCACAACTAGGCACGCTTAACGAGACAACGTCGGGCGACTAAATTAACCCACATGAGTAATCGAGACCGTATGAAAACCACACCGACCAAAACCAATGCGCTTAGCGCCAAGGCACGACAAATGCTGCCGCTGCGCACACCGACCGACCGCAGCCCCGAGGGCGTGCGCGACATCTCAGCCGCGATGAACGGCATTCTTGCCGACGTGTTTGCGCTGTACTTGAAGACCAAGAACTTCCACTGGCACATGAGCGGGCCGCACTTTCGCGACTACCATGTTTTGCTTGATGAACAGGCTGAGCAAATCTACGCGATGGCTGACCCCGTGGCCGAGCGTATCCGCAAATTGGGCGGCACCACGCTGCGCTCAATCGGCCACATTTCACGCACGCAGCGCATCAAGGATAACGACGCGGATTACGTCGATCCATCGGACATGCTGGCCGAGCTGTGCGAGGACAACAAAACGCTGGTGTCAAGCTTGCGCGCTGCGCACGACGTTTGCGACGAGCATGAAGACATCGCCACCGCGAGCTTGATCGAGGTGTGGATTGACGAGAGCGAACGACGCACGTGGTTCTTGTTCGAATCGGGTCGTTCTGCCGACGGCGGCGGTCATTGACCGTTAAGCGAGCGGGTGAACAACGGGCGGTTGTGCATCGATTGCAGTAACAGCTTTATGCTGTAACCGCCAACATACATGGGCTAAGCCGTGATTACGCTAAATATCGACTTATTGCTTAATTTACGGCCAGCCCAATGTAGATCAACGTTATTCCTAAAAGCTGTGTCACCCGTCTTGCACCCACAGTGGGGTGTATGCCGCGCAGCTACGTCGAGCACAACATCCACGTGTGCCGCGCGATCTGCTGCTCCTCCTGCGAGGAGAAAACGTTGACTGCGCAGCGCGACGAAAGGGCGTGAATCGGGTTACGCGTTGCGTCATTTCGCCGCTCGTCCAAGCTGATGCCGATCCATGACAATCCTGCGCAAATAGCAGCGCGCACCGCCGCATCCTTTTCGCCAATGCCGCCCGTGAACACCAGCCGATCAATGCCGTCGAGCACGGCAATCATCGCAGCAATTTGTTTACGCACCGAATAGCAAAACATTTCCACCGCTAGTCGCGCGTGGGCATGGCTCGCCTCCGCCGCGTGCAGTTGTCGCATGTCGCTGCTGAGCCCTGAAACACCTAGCAAACCGGATTGGTGTTCTAGCAGCGCTTCGAGCATCGCTGCATCGTACTTTTTTTCACGCAATAAATAAATCAACACACCGGGGTCGATGTCGCCACTGCGCGTGCCCATGAGCACGCCGCCGCTAGGCGTAAGCCCCATGCTTGTGTCGACCGACCGCCCGCGCTTGACCGCGGTCACGCTTGCGCCGTTTCCTAAATGCGCGATCACCACGCGCTCCGGAATTCGCTCCAGCCCATCAACCGCCAATTGCGCCATGATCGACTCGCACGACAGGCCATGAAACCCATAACGTTGAATACCGTCGGCCTGCAACGCGCGCGAAATCGGCAACACGCGCGCCACGTCCGGCAAGCTCAAGTGAAACGTGGTGTCAAAGCAGGCCACCTGCGGCAACGTTGGAAATTGCTGGCGCGCCAACGCAATCACCACGAGTGCTGCGGGTGCGTGCAACGGCGCAAAAGTCGCTGCGCGCTCGAGCTCGGCGAACACCGCGTCATCAATTAGGCAATGGTGGCGCAGCGCGGCTCCGCCATGCACAACGCGGTGGCCCACCGCGGTGAGGGCGGGCACCGTTGTCGCGGCCAACAGCCGCGCAATGCGAAGAAACGCGTCACTCTGATTAGCGAAGTGCGTCGGCTCAGCAACCACTTCATTCTGACGCGAATCGACGGCCGAAAATTTTCCGACATTGCTGCCGATGGATTCAGCCGCGCCCGAAAGCAAAACTTCACTGCGCGACGCATCGACGCGATACACCGCAAATTTGAGCGACGACGAGCCGCTGTTTAACGCCAGTACGATCATCGCGTCCAGCGCCATTCGCGCACCTCGGGCATGTCGTCGCCGTGCTCGGCGATGTAGCGCTTGTGGCGCTTGATAGTGTCAGCATAACGCGCGGTGGCCTCGCCTACGAGATGAGCAAGGCGCGGAATGCGGCTGATGGCATCCAATGCCAGTTGATAACGATCAAGATTGTTGAGCACCACCATGTCAAACGGAGTGGTGGTGGTGCCCTCTTCTTTAAAGCCACGCACATGAATGTTGTGGTGATTGCGGCGTCGGTAGGTCAGCTTGTGAATCATCGTCGGATAGCCGTGGAAGGCGAAGATCACCGGCGAGCTGGTGGTGAACATCGCATCAAAATCAGCGTCTGACAAACCGTGCGGATGCTCTGACGGTGGCTGCAACACCATCAGATCCACCACATTGACCACGCGAATTCGAATGTCAGGCAAGTAGTTGCGCAGCACGCTAACAGCAGCCATGGTCTCAAGCGTTGGCACGTCACCCGCACACGCCATCACAACGTCAGGCGCGTGCTCGTCGCCACCTTCATCGCTCGCCCAATGCCATATCCCTGCGCCTACGCTGCAATGGCGCACCGCCGCATCCATATCGAGCCATTGCCACTCCGGCTGCTTACCAGCAACGATCACATTGACGTAATTGCGGCTGCGCAAACAATGGTCGGTGACTGACAGAAGACAGTTCGCGTCGGGTGGTAGATAAACGCGCACTACCCCTGACTTTTTGTTGGCGACGTGATCAATGAAACCCGGATCCTGATGAGTAAAACCGTTGTGATCCTGCCGCCACACATGCGACGTCAGTAAATAATTGAGCGATGCAATCGGTGTGCGCCAGGCAATTTGATTGCACACCTTGAGCCACTTGGCGTGTTGATTGAGCATCGAATCGATGATCGGAATGAACGCCTCGTAGCAAGAAAAAAAACCGTGCCGTCCGGTCAACAGGTATCCCTCCAACCAGCCTTGACAGAGGTGCTCGCTTAGCACCTCCATCACGCGCCCGTCAACACTGAGATTCACGTCCACCGATTCAACGTTTGCCATCCACGCCTTGCCGGTCACCTCGTACATCGCATCCAGTCGATTCGACGCCGTCTCATCGGGGCCGAACAGGCGAAAATTTTTGCTGTTGAGATTACGCTTCATCACGTCACGCAAGAAGCCGCCCAGCACCCGCGTTGCCTCGGCCTTCACGCTGCCCGGTTGCGACAGTGCAACCGCGTACTCACGAAAGTCAGGCATCGATAGCGGCTGCAACATGTCCCCCCCATTGGCGTGCGGGTTGCAGCCCATGCGCCGCGCACCGGTTGGCGCAAGCTCAGCGAGTTCATCAATCAATTTGCCGTGCGCATCAAACAATTCGTGCGCCTTATAACTGCGCAACCAGTCGTCCAACAACTGCAAATGCTCAGGTTTTTTGCATTCCGTGATCGGCACTTGATGCGCGCGCCACGTGCCTTCCACCGGTTGTCCGTCAACGACTTTTGGGCCTGTCCAGCCCTTCGGTGTGCGGAACACAATCATCGGCCAACGCGGTCGCTCGGTGTTGCCCGCCACTCGTGCGTCGTTCTGAATTTCATGAATGCGCAGCAAAGTCGTATCGAGTGTCGCGGCAAGCATTTGATGCACCAGCGCTGGATCGTCACCTTCGACGAAATGCGGCTCATGCCCGTAGCCACGCATCAAGTCGGTCAGCTCAACGCGGCTGATGCGTGCCAGCACCGTCGGGTTCGCGATCTTGAACCCGTTGAGATGCAAGATCGGAAGCACCGCACCATCGCGCGCTGGATTAAGAAATTTGTTGGAATGCCAGCTGGTTGCCAACGCAGCAGTTTCTGCCTCGCCATCGCCCACGATGCAGGCAACGATCAGGTCAGGATTATCGAATGCCGCGCCATACGCATGCGCCAGTGAATAACCTAGCTCGCCGCCCTCGTGAATGGAGCCCGGTGTCTCGGGTGCCACGTGACTCGGAATGCCGCTCGGCCAGGAGAACTGGCGAAACAAACGCCTCAGCCCGTCGCGGTCTTGCGCAATCTCGGGATAGCGCTCGGTGTATGCGCCCTCAAGATAGGTATGCGCCACGATGCCCGGCCCACCATGACCCGGGCCGACCACCATCATCATGTTCAGGTCGTTGGCTTTGATCAAACGATTCAAATGTACGTAGAGAAAGTTAAGCCCTGGTGTGGTGCCCCAATGCCCAAGTAATCGCGGTTTGATGTGTTCAATGCTGAGCGGCAGCGCGAGCAATGGGTTGTCTTCCAGATAAATTTGCCCTACCGACAAATAGTTTGCTGCACGCCAATACGCATGCATCTTGCGCAGTTGTTCGGCCGAAAGAGGATGAAGCATTAGTGATGCACCGTGTGCCGAACGCTGGGCATGTTCGACGCGAAGCCGCTGCGGGTGCCTCGCGGCGCGACCGGTCTCGGTGGAAACAATTTGCGCATGTGGCCTTCCGTCGTTCACTGTTGAATTGCAGCCACTTATATCGATGCGGGAGGCAATCGGTCTGTGCGGTGGCGCACGTTCACGCAACTTTTATGAGTGTAGGTTCACGCCTACTTGATCGCGTGCCGTTCACCGACAGACGACAAACGCTCGTCATCGGACACTTGAACTTCTAATCATTGGGAGCGTCGCAGGTGGCGTGCCAGTGCTTGGCAAATCGAAGCTTCTTCGATTCATCATTGATTACTAAAGACAGGAAATTTAACTATGAAACGTACACAAATTACGCCGCTTCTGTTGAGCCTTGTGCTTGCCTCAACCGCTGGCTTGGTAAACGCGCAAAACGCAACCGGTAATGCTGCCGTCGCCGCAACGCAACTGAAAATGGAGCGCGGCGAATTCCACAAGAACTTTATGTGGGATGCGGGGAGCGAAATGTGGGTCATGCGTGCCGGGGTCGAGCCACCGATGGGCGTGAAATCGCGCGCGGCAGTAAAAGCTGATCGCGACATGTTCTTGAGCAATAACCGTTGGGACAATGGCATGAGCAAATGGGTGCCACTCGGAGGCACGCCGCGCAACATGAGCACCATGACGCGCGAAGAGGTGAAAGCAGAGACAGCAAACTTTCTGCGCACGCATCGCTACGATGAGCCGACCGACAAGTGGACTGCACGCGTCACTGGCGGATCGCAGTAATTGTTCACCGCGGCTGTCGGGGATTTACTCGCCAGCCGCAACGCGTTGCTGATGACCAAATTGTTTCGCAGGGCTCGGAACGGCGTTACAACCAGTATTCCCAAACGCGGGCGAACATTTCTTTCGCTCGCATTTGTATCGGCCTACGCTGCCACATCAAAAGCGTGATCTCATCTGATTCCGCGAGATCTTTTTCAAACATCCTTTGAATCTGGCGGCCGAACTCTGCGCCGAGTAAGAAGTGGCTCAGTTAGTTAAGACAACAAACCCCGAGATTAAGAGAAACGTGGGCGGATTGATTGGGGATGTAGAGTTATCCACGGGGGCACGCAAA
>JAYSRA010000169.1:0-17290 GCA_043721275.1 Burkholderiales bacterium | reverse complement strand
TCCTCGGGCAGCAACGGATGCGTAACGATCACATGCGGAATCATCTTTCGCAACTGATCGACCGTTGCCTTGCGGTTTTCATCGATGTTGACGATGACATGCGTCGGCTCCAGCGCCAGCAATTTGCTGACGTTCACGTCCTTCGTTCCACCCACTTTCGGCACATCGCGCACCGCGGGTTCAGGATGAATGCAGAAGCCGGTGCGCGCCACCACCTGAGCGCCTAAACCCAACGCAAACAAGGTCTCGGTAATGGAGGGCACCAAGCACGCAATGCGCGCGTTGGCGGGGTTCGGCAGCGGAAAGTGCGCGACACCCAGCGCGTCATGAATTCGAGTCATGACGTGAACGTGGGGACGGCGGTGAAAAAGAAAAGGCCGCTCGACTTACATCAAAGCGGCCTTTTGTGAGGTGTGCGGTGCGCGGTGTCCAATCAAATCGTGCTACTACTTCTTGCGCTCAGTCCGCGCCTTCGCGATCAGGAAGTCGAGCGCGGCGGGCATGTCTTTGTGTGAGCCTTTAAGCAGGGCGGGTTGCAGTTTAAATTTGCCGTCTACAAACACCATCGGCACGCCGTCAACCGAGTAATTCCCCGAGAGTGTTTTAGCGCGATTCATTTTGCTATTGATCGCAAATGAGGCCCACATTTCTTCTACTTTTTTCGTATCGAGACCGTTGTTACCCGCCCATTCGAAAAACACTTTTTCTTCATGCAGCTTGGCACCACCGCCGTGGATCGCGGCAAACACTTTGGGCGTCAAATCCTCTCGGCCGAGCGCTTCTAGCGTGTAATAAATTTTGCCTAGATTGACCCAAGCGGGCTGGAAGGCAACCGGCACGCGCTTGAAGGCGACGTCGACCGGTATTTTTTTCGTCCACGGTCCCAAAAATTCTTCGAGGTCGCGGCAGTGATTGCAGCCGTAACTATAAAACTCGATGACCTCGATTTTGGCGCCCGACTCCACCGTTTGTGGCGCTTTCAGGCGTTGGTATTCCTTACCTTCAGTCAATTGTTCTTGCGCCGACGCTGCCATTGATGCGGCCATGAAGCTCAACGCCACGGTCAACCATTTGAGGGATTTCGCCCAACCTGCCATGTCTATCTCCGTCTGTTTGTTTGAATTGCTTTGCTGCGCAGTTAGGACTAACGCGCGTGGCGTTTAGTTCGATGACCGAGGCCCGCCCGCAACGCTCGCGCCGTCACTGTGGCTTGACGACGGTGACCTCAATGCCTTGTCGCGCAAGGTCGCCGCGCACTTTGCCAGCCTCGTCGGGGTCGCGATACGGGCCAACACGTACACGATGAACGGTGCCTTTTTCGGGAATATCGGCACTTTGAATTTGCGCTTCGTAACCGAGCACGGCGAAACGAGCGCGCTGATTTTCAGCATCCTGACGATTCACGTAAGCGCCGACCTGTAACCACAATCGACTGCGCGGTTCAGCGCTGGGCGAGGGTTCCGGCGCGGTGGCTGCGGATGCAGCAGCTTTAGCGGCCGCTTTCGATGCCGCTGACTCGCTAGCGACCGGCGCTGATGCGCTCGCGTCAGGACGCGCTCCGGGCGGGACGATGCGCTCCGCTTCCGCCTTTTTCTCATCCTTCGCCAGCACGCCAGTTTGCCCCGTAGACTTAGCTTCAACCTTCGGTTTTACCGGTTCAAGTTTTGCCAGTGGAGCCGTCTCCGGCCTGAACGGCGTCGACTGATAAATCCAAATGGCGAGCACACCGGCGACGACCAACCCGGTGACGAAGCCGATCAGTCCGCCAAAGAAAAAAGTACCGGTTTTGAGTTCTGAAGTATCCACAGCCTACATTCTCTCAGGAGCTGATACGCCGAGCAATTGCAGTCCGTTTTTGAGCACGTGTGCAGTCGCAGCGGCCAGCGCCAAGCGAGCGGTCCGGTCGCGCAGATCGTCTACGAGGAAGCGCTCCGCGTTGTAATACGTGTGGAAGGCAGCGGCCAATTCGCGCAAGTAATAGGGCAGCAAATGCGGCGCAAGATCGCGTGCGGCGGTGGCGAGCAAGGTCGGAAAATCAGCGATTTTCACCGCGAGCGCTTCGGCTTTTTCGTGAGTGAGCGCTGACAGATCAGCGGTGGCGAGTGCGTTGATCGCAACGCCACCATCGCGCAACACCGAGCAAATGCGTGCATGCGCATACTGCACGTAAAACACCGGATTTTCTTCGCCTTGCGACAGCGCCAGATCGATGTCAAAGGTGAATTCGCTGTCTGCCTTGCGCGACACGAGAAAGAATCGCACCGCGTCTTTGCCGACCCATTCGATCAGTTCGCCGAGCGTGACATAGCTGCCCGCGCGCTTGGAAATTTTTACTTCTTCGCCGCCCTTCACCACCCGCACCATCGAGTGCAACAGGTAGTCTGGATAGCCCTTCGGGATGCCGATGTTCAACGCCTGCAAGCCGCCGCGCACGCGGGCAATGGTGCCGTGGTGATCGGTGCCTTGAATGTTCACGACCTGCGTGAAGCCGCGCTCCCACTTGCTCACGTGATAGGCCATATCGGGCACGAAGTAGGTGTAGCCGCCGGCGGCTTTGCGCATCACGCGGTCTTTGTCGTCGCCGAAATCAGTGGTCTTTAGCCACAGCGCGCCATCAGCCTCAAAGGTGTGGCCGGAGGCTTGCAGCGCGGTGACAGTTCGGTTCACGCGACCGTCGGTGTAGAGCGAGCTCTCCAAGTAGTAGCAGTCGAATTTTTTAACGCCGAACGCGGTTAAATCTTTGTCTTGTTCGGCGCGCAGCGCGTTGACCGCGAAGTGGCGCACGGCCTCGGCGTCGTTCACGTCACCGCCCGCCGCGACAAAATTTTTGCCGATTTCTACGATGTATTCGCCGCGATAGCCGTCCTCTGGCCAGCCTGCGCTGTCCGGTCGCACGCCGTTTGCGCGCAGTTGCACCGAGCGGGTCAAGTTCTCGATTTGATTGCCGGCATCGTTGTAATAAAACTCGCGATGCACCGTGCAGCCCTGCGTTTCGAGCAGGTTGCACAACGTGTCGCCGAGCGCGGCTTGTCGCGCGTGGCCGGTATGCAGCGGGCCGGTTGGGTTGGCGGAGACAAATTCCACCAACACTTTTTCGCCGCGCCGAGCATCGCCCAAGCCAAATTTTTCGCCTTGAATCAACGCGTCATGAACCACCGAAAACTTCGCGGCAGGCTTCAACCGAATGTTGATGAAACCGGGGCCAGCGATGGTGATTTCTTGCACCAACGGATGCGGCGCAGCGTCAAGCGCAGCCTTCAACGAAGTGGCCACCTCACGCGGATTTTTGCCGAGTGGTTTGGCCAATTGCAGCGCAATGTTGGTGGCGTAATCGCCGTGGTCGGCTTGTTTCGGTCGCTCTAGCGAGGGCGTGGCGCTGTCGCCGAGGCCTGCGGCTTTTAGGCCGGTGGTGAGCCAGTCGATGAGTTTTTCTTTTTGCACTAGTTGTCTTCTGTGAAGGGGTTGAGCAAGGCAATCCCGCATTGAGCGAAATCTCGGACATTACGCGTCACCAACGTGAGTTGGTGAGCCTGCGCAACAGCGGCTATTTGTTTGTCTATTACGCTGCTGCGATCAGGCACCATCATTCGCCCCCACAATTGGGCGCATAGCTCGTCAAACGGAAGAATGCGGCCAGCGTATTCGCGCAAGACGAGCGTCAACCAGCGCTCGATAATTTCGGCTTGCTCAACATCACCTCGATGACGCAATCGCTCGACGCCGTAGCGAATTTCACCGAATGTGGGCGCACAGATAAACGCGCGCATGCCACTGCTAAATAATTCTCGTGAAAAGTTTTGCACGCCTCGGTTTGCGCGCGATCCTTTTCGCGTTTCACTAATGATGTTGGTGTCAAGCAGGTACACGAAGATTGTCCGACAAACCGTTACGAGTCAAACGGATCGGGCCGCATTGTCTGCTCGTGATCGCGCTCGAAGTCCTCGTCACGGCCACCGTTGGGCATGCTCAGAATCAGCTCTTCAAAGGTCAGTTTGCGAGGGCGCGCCAGCGCCTCACGCAACAATCGTCGATGCTGCTCCTCCGCACTAATATTCGCCGCCGCCGCGCGCTGGCGCAGGGCTTCGACGATTTCGGGCTCGATGTTTCGGACGACCAGTTGACTCATGGCAGCTCCTTGGGTTTGCGTTGCTATCAATGATAGCGTTTGCCTGCGAACGTCGTGTCACACGAAGGCTGGGTTGAAAACCCAGCAGGTGCTTCGCGGTCGCCGGGTGCTGGGTTTCAAGCCAGCCTACCAACCTACGCCGCCCGCTCCAGCGTCAACCCTGCATGCTCGCGTAGCGGATGAAACTCGATTTTTGGGTGCCGCTCTTGGGTGAGTCGCAGGTCATAGGTGGAGGTGAGCAAATAGGCGAGCGTATTGGCCGCGTCATAGGCTAATTTGCTCGCGTTGTAGTCCATGAATTTCTTCATCTCGACCGGGTCATCAGAGGTCACCCAACGGGCACCGACGAACTGGCTGCCGGAGAGTTTAATGTCCGCTTTGTACTCGCTTTGTAGGCGATGCTGCACCACTTCAAATTGCAACTGGCCGACCGCGCCTAGCAGCATCAGCGAGCCGAGCTGCGGTTTAAATACTTGAATCGCGCCTTCTTCGCCGAGCTGCGCCAAACCCTGTTGCAGCTGTTTGCTGCGCAGCGGATTTTTAAGCTCCACCGTCTGAAAAAGCTCCGGCGCGAAGAACGGCAAGCCGGTGTACTGGCGGCGCGCGCCATCGGTGACGGTGTCGCCCAACTGCACGCCGCCGTGAATGGTGAAGCCGATAATGTCACCTGCATACGCCTCGTCCACCGCTTCACGCCGCTGTGACAAGAACGTCACCACGCTGGTCGGGCGCATCTCTTTGCTGGTGCGCTGCACCTTCAACTTCATGCCCTGCGAATACTTGCCGGAACACACACGTACAAACGCAATGCGGTCACGATGCATCGGGTCCATGTTCGCTTGCACTTTGAATACGACGCCGGAGAAACCTTCGGCATCGGGCGAAATTTCAGTGGTGCTGCCGTCCGGATTGGTCGAGTTGCGCGGATGCGGTGCGGGGGCTAAATCGACCAGCGCGTCGAGCACTTCTTGCACGCCGAAATTGTTCACCGCTGAGCCGAAAAACACGGGCGTTTGCTTGGCCGCCAAAAATGCCGCACGATCAAACGCGGGTGATGCGCCGGTGAGCAATTCGATGTTTTGCATCGCGTGTTCAAAGTCAACACCGAAGCGCTTTTTAAGCACGTCCAACTCGGCTAGCGGAATATCTTCCGCCTCGGTCACCTTGTCTTCGCCCGCCGCGAAAACACGCATGGTCTTTGTTTGCAGATTGATGATCCCGGCGAACGCTTTGCCTTGGCCCACCGGCCAAGTCATGGGCACGCAGGGCATGCCGAGCTCGGCTTCCACTTCGTCGAGCAGCTCAATCGGATCGCGGCCTTCGCGGTCCATTTTGTTCACGAACGTGATGATCGGCGTGTCGCGCTGGCGGCACACTTCGATCAGCCGCTTGGTCTGCGCCTCCACACCGTTCGCGGCATCGATCACCATTAACGCGCTGTCCACGGCGGTCAGCACCCGGTACGTATCTTCCGAAAAATCGCGGTGGCCTGGTGTGTCGAGCAGGTTGATCACATGATCGCGATACAGCATCTGCATCACGCTGGAGGCCACCGAAATGCCGCGCTGCTTCTCGATCTCCATCCAGTCGGACGTGGCGTGGCGTGACGCTTTGCGAGCCTTGACGCTGCCGGCCACATGAATGGCCCCCGAGAACAGCAACAGTTTCTCGGTGAGCGTGGTTTTGCCCGCGTCGGGGTGCGAAATGATGGCGAAAGTGCGGCGGCGCGCTACTTCAGCCGTATGAGGGTGAGTTGCCACGGTGAGGGACTTTTATACCGGAAAACCCTTGATTTTAAAGGAGTTCTGCCTAGCGCCAACGGCCGCGGCGAGTCTATTTGTCGCTGCTGGACGACTTGTAATTATTTGTAATCTGACGTCGTTTTGTCGGCGAGCAGTGCGTCTATGTCGTTACCTACTCACCGGCACACGTTGCCTACATCCCGCAACACCACGCAAGGAGACGCATCATGAAAAAAGTCCTCATCCTCGGAGCAGCGCTCATATCCGCTCTAGCAGCGGCTGCCGCTGGTGCCGCTGACAACGGCAAACATTACGGTCGCGGCCACGGCCATGGTTACGGGCATGGCAATGGCCACCGTCCCGCTTATTACGCACCGGCTCCCGGGCATGGCTACTACGGGCACAATCGTGGCTATTGGCGTGGCGGTCGCTGGATCGCGCCGGTCGTTGTGGGTGGCTTGGTAGCCGCAGCGGTCGGCGGAGCTTACGCTTACAACAACTACGGCTACGACTATCCAGCGCCGGTGTATGTGGCACCCAATTACGTCGCGCCGTCGTATTACACCCCTGCAACCGTGACCTACGTCGCGCCTGCGCGCGCCGGTTTTGACTACGCTGACGGTAACGGCGATGGCTACGTTTCATTTGAAGAAGCCGCCGCGTATCCACATTGGCAGAGGAACTTCGGCAACATCGATCGCAATCGCGACGGCTACCTTTCCCGCGACGAAGTCGCTGGCTGGCGCTACCGCTAATCGGTCACGTTTTGGCCCTGTTTGTGGGTAACCATACGAATACAAATCCGAGATTTGTTTGAACGTTCTTAAATCCCTTGTATTGGCCACCTCAGTTGCGTTGGTGGCGGCCGTCGCCTCGGCAGCGCCGAGCGGAAAATTTGCCAACGCTGACGTCAATAAAGACAAAGCGTTGAGCCAATCCGAAGCGTGTGCAGGCAAAACGCCGCGCATCTGCAAAAACTTTGCAGCAATGGATGCGAACAAAGACGGCGTCGTGACACGAAGCGAGATTCGCGCGCATAAAAATGCGAAACGAGCAGCGAAGGGTTTGCCGGTTAGGCCCTAGGCCGTAGCGAACAACTCGGTCTGTAGGAGCGGCTCTGCCGCGATCTAGCGCAGCACGAAGCGTCGGATCGCCGCAGAGCCGCTTCTACATGCCGGCCTAGTGACTTGTTAACGCCGCACAGCTAATCGTCTGCTGCAACACGTGCGAATCATCCACGCCTAATTCGATGATGTCCGGGCCGCAATTGGCCGCTTCAAGACACACGTAATGCTTCCACGCATCGGGCGGCAAATCAGCAAACGTCTTGATCATTTCTTCCCCCGGATTCCACGCCACCAGCGTTTTGCTGCCGGTTGTGGTGAGCGCAATTTTGCGCTGCGCTGCGGTGTCAATCAGCTCAAAGCGGCTGCCCGCATTCATGTAGATGCGGTCGCTGCGGCCCGGGTCACGCGCGTCGTGCAAGTCCCAATCACCACGCTGGGTGTGCTCGTTGAAATCGTCAAACTTGTCGGAATAGGCGAGGCCGTCGAGCCCCGTCACCGTCACGCGGCGCGAATCGGCGACCTTGAAATAGGTGTGTAGCGCTTGGGTAAAACGAACCGTCTCCGCGCCTAAATTTACTGTGGTCAACGCCTGTTCCAACGCGCGACCAATGCGCATGGTCAGCATTAAACCCATTGTCACGCCGGGCACTTCGGGCGGTGCCAGCGCCAGCACAATGTCACCGTCCGGATTTTGCTGCGCGTGCGTCAATTGCCATTGCATTGTGCGCACCAGTCCATGCTGCGGCGCGTCCGACGGCTGCCCCTGTTTGGCGAAGTACGGCCAGCAAATCGGAATGCCGCCGCGAATCGGATCCGGTGGCCGTTTCGACGTTGGCGACACCCACAGCACATCATCAAAACCCTGCGGCACAAACGACAGCACATGCCCGCCAAATAAACTGATGGCCGCCTTAGAAAACGGAGTGGCAATCAACAGCGCCGGAAAGCCCTGAAATTCGCCAAAACGCAGGCCCGGAATTGAACTCATAAGGTCATCAGCTTTATCTTGAATGGTTGATTGTAAAGGGGCTGAAACTGCTAATAGGCATATGTCGACTTTTGACAAATTAACCGGTTAAGACCCCATTAAATAAGAGTTACAGCGAAAAGCTGATAGCTTAAAAAAATCCCGCCACCCACGATACATGCCTGCCGCGCACAGCATCGCGATTCGCCGCTGGCGAAAAAACTTGTCGATGCGCTGAGACGATGACCAGTTTTTCGACTTAATTTCGTCTAACCAAGTAGGTTGCAATTCATTCATCAAGGACAACGAAATGGCACACTTTTTTCACTTACCCGAACCAAAAAATTCTCACGTGCCCGATCCGCGCTTGACTAGTCTCGCGCTACGGGACGCGAATGGGACTGCGGCAATGGGTGTCTGGGGCATCAGCGCTGCGTACACCGTGCAAGCGGAAAACAATCCGCGCTTCAATGCAGACCGGATTCGGCTCAATGGAGTGGTCGGCCACTTCATGCTGCGAGGTCTGGTCAAGGGCGACAAGATCGCGGCGTTCGACGGCGCAGGCGCGCAACAGACGGCGTGGCTGCCCATCGCGTTCTCGGCGGGCGACAAAGGTGCTGCTGTCATAAAGCAAAGCGCCAGTTTCAGCAACGTCAAACTCGACGCGCGCGGCTCGAACCAAGGTTTTTTTCCGATGAACGAGCAAGACTGGCTCGCGTGGGTCGAGCGCTGCTTGGCCGTCATCAAGCGCAATAGGGTGGGTGCGGTAGTACTAGCAAGTCTTAGCGCCAAAGCAATCACGATCATGCCTTTCCTGCCGAACGACAGGAACGCTGACGCCGACAACACAACAAATGTCATCCGCTTTACGCCTAAAGCCTTCGGCGGATTCGAGCCGGGCGGAAGACCGAACGAGGTGCTCTTCCACGAGTTTTGTCATTTGGCCGACGGCGGCTTCAGCGCTTACACGAACAGCATGACCCCGAGCTTCAATTTTGGCGGAGCAGACTTCTTCACTGTCACAGCCACCAACGTCTACATCGCACTTGGCGCGGAAAAGCGATCTCTGCGTCACGACTGGTTTACAGGGCTCAAGCCGCTCGCAGCGCCATTTAACAACGGCGCGACCGGTGCGGCGGCGTATCGAACACTGCTACTGAGCAATTTTGCGGCGTTCGCAGGCATTCGCCCGAACTTGGGTACGGCAATACGTGGACTGGGCGGGGCTTGGAACCCGTTCTAGTCAGTTGACCGCGTCTTAAGCACCGTTACCTCAAACAATCCCACCATCCACGATAAACGCCTGCCCTGCGCAGCCACGTGAATCGTCGCTGGCGAGGAACAGCGTAATTGCCACAACGTCGTCCGCATCGAGGCGAAATTTGAGTGCTTGGTTGTCGAGAAATTCTTGTTCGAGTTGCGGCGTGACGACCTGCGCCATCTGCTTTTCGGTCTGGATCGCGCCGGGGACGACGCAGTTGACGCGAATGCCGCGGGGGCCGAGCTCTTGCGCCAGCGTGCGCGTGAAGCCGTGGATCGCGGCCTTGCTGGTGGTGTAGCTCACGAAGCCGGGGCGGCGGCGCATCCAGCTCACGCTGCCGGTGGTGATGATCGATCCACCCGATTGCATGAGCCGCGCCGCCGCTTGTGCGCCGAAGATTTGCGGACGTAAATTGATCGCCTGGTTGTTGTCCCAGAACTCGGGCGTCAGTTCGTCAAACGCGTGGCGCACGTCGTTGGCGGCGTTGCCGATGTAGACGTCAAGCTTGCCGCCATGCGTTTTGGCGGCGGTGCCAATCGTTGTTTGCAGCGCATTGATGTCGCGAATGTCGCAGTGCCAGTAGCGCAAGCGTTCGCGCACGTTGAGCCTCACTTTGAGTGCGTTGGCGGCGTCGTCGTCAATGTCGAGGAAGCTCACCAGCGCACCTTGCGACACGAAGTTTTCCACCAGCGCTGCGCCGATTCCGGTGGCGCCACCCGTGATGAAAACGTGTTTGCCGCGAAGTGACGGGTAGAGATTGCTAAGGCGGGTCATGATGTCTGCTCGGGTTGGGGCGGTTACTTAGAGTGTCTGCAAGCGCTCAACTCATATAGATCATCTATATGAGTTGAGCGCTAATTATGCTATTCTCATCAGGTGTAGTTTGCCCACTCAGTCCACTTAAAGCCGCTATGGGACCACAAAAAAACATCGCTGATTTGCGCAGCCAGCGCTGGCTCGCGGGCGACGGAATGCGCACATTTTCGCATCGCGCGCGGCTGGCGCAGGTCGGCTGGAATCGGTCTGATTTCATGAACCGCCCGGTGATCGGCATCATCAATACGTGGAGCGATATTTCGACCTGTCACTCGCATCTGCGTGAGCGCGCGCAGAAGGTGCGGGAAGGCGTGCTGCGCGCGGGCGGATGGCCGATTGAATTGCCAGCGATGAGCTTGGGTGAGGTGTGGGTCAAGCCGACCACCATGCTTTATCGCAACTTCCTCGCGATGGAAACCGAAGAGCTGATCCGCTCGCATCCGATTGACGGTGTGGTGCTCATGGGCGGTTGCGACAAGACCACACCGGCGCTGTTGATGGGCGCGTTTTCCACCAATGTGCCGTCGATTTTTATCCCAGCGGGCGCGTCGTCCAACGCATCGTTTCAGGGGCAAAAAGTTGGCACCGGCACGCACACCATGAAGTTCTGGAACGAGCGTCGTGCGGGGCGTTTTGGCGACGATGACTGGCAGGAACTGGAGAGCTGCATGACGCGCAGCCCCGGCACCTGCAACACCGCAGGCACAGCGACCACCATGACTGCGGTGGCCGAAGTTCTGGGCTTCACGCTGCCCGGTGCGCAGTCGATTCCGGCGATGGATTCGCATCATCCGCGCATGTGTTCGCAAGTCGGCGAGCGCATCGTCGCGATGGTGATGGAAGACTTAAAACCGCGCGACATTTGCGTGGAAGCGAGCTTTCATAACGCCGTTAAAACCGTGCTCGCGATTGGCGGATCAACCAATGCCTGCGTGCATTTGCCAGCGATGGCCGGACGGCTCGGCATCAAGCTGCCGCTCGATGTGTGGGAGCGCTACAACCGGCAAATTCCGGTGCTCGCCAACATCATGCCAGCGGGTGAGGCGTTGATGGAAGACTTCTTTTTTGCCGGTGGTTTGCAGGGCTTGCTTAAGCAGATTGAGGCGCATCTCGATACGACCACTGGCACTGTCACCGGCCACACCTTGGCCGAACATTTGAGTGCTGCCAAAGTGTTCAACGCTGAAATTATTCGCCCGCTCGACAACCCCGTTTCCAAGCAAGCCATCGCCGTCGTCACCGGAAACCTCGCACCGCGCGGTGCCGTGATGAAACCTTCCGCCGCGTCGCCGCATCTGCTTAAACACACCGGTCTCGCCGTGGTGTTCGAGAACTTCGCCGACATGCAGGCGCGCATCGACTCGCCTGATTTGAACGTCACTAAAGATTCAATCCTCGTGCTTAAAAACGTTGGCCCGGTCGGTGCACCGGGCATGCCTGAGGCCGGCAATCTGCCGATCCCGAAAAAACTTTTAGAGCAGGGCGTGCGCGACATGGTGCGCATTTCAGACGCGCGCATGAGCGGCACGCATTACGGCACCTGCGTGCTGCACGTGTGCCCGGAAGCCGCCGTGGGCGGGCCGCTCGCGCTAGTGCGCGAGGGCGACCTGATCGCGCTTGACGTTGAAAACCGCAGCCTGACGCTGCAAGTGCCGCAAGCAGAGCTAGACCGTCGCCACGCCGCATGGCAACTCGCCAAACCGGCCACATTGCGCTACAACCGTAGCTACGCCGCGCTGTATCAGCAGCACGTCACGCAGGCGGACGAGGGCGCGGATTTTGACTTTTTACAAGGTGCAGAATTGCTGCCCGAACCCACCATCTTCTGAATGTAGACACCATGGCATTGCACAATTCATTCAAACACGCCCTGCTCAAACGGAAGCTGTTAACGGGCGGGTGGTTCATGTCCGGCTCCACCGTAATGGCCGAGCTCATGGCCAACGTCGGCTACGACTATTTAGTGCTCGACATTGAGCATTCCACCACGCAAACTTACGGCCTGCATGCGTTGTTGCAAGCCACCGCCGAAGGTGCCACGTCAGCGGTGGTGCGCATGGCGTCACACGATAAAACGCAAATCAAATTTGCGCTCGACATGGGCGCCATGTCGCTGTGCTTTCCGATGGTGAACACGGTTGACGAAGCGGTCGAACTGGCGCGCGCTTGTCGCTATCCGCCGTTTGGTGATCGCGGCTTTGCGCGCATGCATCGGGCGAGCCGCTACAACAGCATTCCCGATTATGTGGAGCGCGTGAATCAAGAAGTGTGCGTGATCGCACAGTTGGAAACCCCGCAGGCGATGGCCGCCGCGATGCAGATTGGAGCGGTGCCGGGCATTGATGGGCTGTTTGTGGGGCCGGGTGACCTGTCCATTGCGCTGGGCCACGGCGGCGATGTGAATCACCCGCAAGTTAAAGAGATGATGACTGAAGTCGCGGGGTTTTGCCGTCGCGCGGGCACACCATTGGGCACCGTGCTGGCCACGCCGGAGCAGATCAAATGGGCCTATTCCGTCGGCTTCAATTTTGTCTCGCACGCGAGCGACTTAGGCTTGCTCATGGGGGCCGCAAAAACCGGGTTGCAGCGCATTCGCGATTTGTCAAACGATGTGCCGATGAGCGATACGCCCACGCAAACCGCGCGCTCTGCCGCCTACTAAATCACGCGCAGAATTGACGATGGACTTCACACAGTTTGATCGCCTGATCTCGTTAGCATCAAGCTGCGCGAACGCCAATGAGAGCACGGTCATTTCGCTCGACGGCCAATCGATTGCGGTTTCCGTCGCTAGTTACGGCGCTGGCACTTTTCGCTTGCGCGTTAGTCCTATCGCCAAGCCCGATTACGGATTGGTCATTGCTGATGCCGAGGCGGCATCAATTGAGCGCGGTGAATCGTCATTAAAAATCAAATCAGGGCGCGCGACATTAACGCTCGAAAGTGACGCGACCCATGCCCTCAACCTGAGTTTGCAACACAAAGGCAAAACGCTACTGACCAGCATCACCGACGAGCAGTTTCGCGGCATGGCGAAGCCGCTGGAGGCGACCCGCGTCGCTGCGTTTGGATTGACAGCTACGCAAGCGGTCGCGGCATTTGCGCTGTCATCCGACACGCCGGTTTATGGTCTCGGCGAGAAGGGCGGTGCGCTCAACAAGCGCGGTCAACTGGTGAACTCGCGGGTCGAAGACGCGCTCGGTGTCAACACCGATTTAAGCTACAAAAACACGCCGTTTGCGTGGGCCATCACACCAAATGGATGCTGGGGAATGCTCGCGCACACCACGGTCGATGTAGCGCAGGGCGTGGGCTACGCGCAGTGGTCAAATCGCAGCTATGTAGTTGTCGCCGACGAGCCGCAACTGGATTTATTTTTCTTCACGGGCGACACGCCAGAGCAGGTGATTGCTGCCTATCATCGCATCACCGGCAAGCCCGCCAACGTGCCGCTGTGGTCGCTTGGCGTTTGGATCAGCCGCGCATATTACAAAAACGAAGCCGACATCATGGCGACGGCGAAAGAGTTTCGCGCGCGCAAATTTCCGGTCGATGTCATCACATTCGATGGCCGAGCTTGGCAAGACACACCGACGCGATTCCACTTCAATTTCGATCCATCGCGCTACCCCGATCCGAAGCGCGTGATCGGTGAGCTGAAAGCGCTCGACTACAAAATTTGTGCGTGGGAATATCCGCTGGTCTCGGTCAATCATCCCGAATATCGCAAGTACGAGCAGAGCAATTACTTCCTCAAAAAAGCAGACGGCTCCGAGCTGATTTTTGAATGGGATACCGGCAAGAAGACGACGCCGTTCGGACCAACGCTCACGCCATTGCCGCCTTCGGGACTCGTTGATTTCACCAACCCTGCAGCCTACGCATGGTGGCGCGACGAACACAAAAAACTGTGGGAACTCGGTGTCGACACCATCAAAAGTGACTTCGGCGAACAGGTGCCGCACGATGCGCTCGCCCACAACGGCGACACCGGCGCACGCGTTCATAACGTCAACGCGCATCTGTACAACCGCTGCGTGTATGAAGCGTCGCGCGAGGCCTACGGCGATGAAGTCTGCGTGTGGGGCCGCTCTGCGTGGATCGGCTCGCAGCGCCATCCGGTGCAATGGGGCGGCGACCCGCAAAGCGATTGGGAAGGCCTCGCCAACAGCCTGCGCGCCAGCATGAATCACGGCCATTCCGGCACGCCGTTTCACGCCACAGACGCTGGAGGCTTTTACGGCGCAACGCAGCCGGAACCCGCGCTGTATCTGCGCTGGATACAGGCTGCCGTGTTCGCCTCGCACTTCCGCATTCACGGCATCGGCGCGCGTGAGCCGTGGTGCTTCGGCAAAAACGTTGAACGTATCGCACGCGAGTTTTTCGAGATTCGCTACAAGCTGCTGCCGTACCTGCGCGGCGCCTGCGACCTCGCGGTGAAGACCGGCTTGCCGGTCATGCGCTCCATGGCGCTGATGCACCCCGACGACCGCGTCGCCCGCGCCTTTGAGCTTCAGTTTTACTGCGGCCCGCAGCTCATCGTCATGCCCGTGCTCAACGCAGAAGGCGACGTGGAGGGCTACCTGCCCGACCACCCCGGCGGCTGGTACGACCTGTGGAGCGGCATGCACGTTGACGGCGGCGAAGTGATCACCCTCAACTACGATCTGGAACGTATCCCGGTGTTTGTGAAAGCAGGCACGGCGCTGGCTATCGGCCCGGTTGTTCAATCGACGCGGCCGCTGGAAGGTGACACGCCGGTGGTGGCGGTTGCGGAGTTTGGCTCAGCTGCGCGTGGTGGGTATGCCGTCTGTGTGCGTGGCGCTGCCCTGAAAAAGGATGGCGATGCTTGGCGATCTTATGGACAGCGGGTTATCAACGTTAAGCGGTTTTTGTAAAAATATCGACTCTCCTATTTGGCGTCCTTCAACTGCTCAACTGAATTTGACGACGAGCATCGCTCACCGGTAAGAAAACTTGTTGCTGCCCGCCTTATGTCGCCTGTTCGTTGTTAGTGACCAGTTGTTCTCACTTGCGTAGCCATTCTTGGACTAGCCATTTCAAGAGGAGAAAATATTGTTCACAGAGCCGCGGGACGTTTCCGGCGTCACCGGGAATGAACTCTTGCACACCACCAAACCACCGCGTCGAGATCGATCCATCTGGCCGCACTTCAGCAACAGCGCCAAGATCCGCAGGCCTTGAGTCCGACAAAACGATCATCTCTGCTACTAGGTGAGTCCCTTTGCCGGCCGAGGTTGCGTAACGAAATTTTGATTCGGCGGTTTGATATGAATTGGATCGTGGCACCACAACGCCTCTGTGGATACTCCGGACTCGTTGCGCGTTAAAAAAACGCATTAGAGGAACTTTTTGGAGACGTTCCATTTGTGTCGTACACCAATCCCCAAGCGCTGGATCTGAGCTTTCCGCCTGCATTACAAATGTCGCGCTACGCGCGTGCGAAAGAAATGCATTGATACAAGATCGGAATATTTGCTCGTCTGAAGAGTTTGCGATTGCCAGCAACATTTGAGTCGCGGCATCTTGGAGCTTTAGTTCTACGTCGGTCATTCAGACGGCTAAAGGCGCAGAGTACGCATTCCTTGGTTAACTTTGAAACAGGTCAAGACTATGTCCGATTGAAGCTATCTAAAGCCGAAACAACGCCATCTGCTCCGCCCAATGCTCGCTCGGTGCGCGCTTGAATCCGGATTTGGCGAACAGCTCCCAGCGCCCGATGACAAAGGCGCACAGGGCGTTGGCCTGCGCGCTGGGCGCGACACTGCCACCGGGGGCGGCGACTACGAGTTGCAGTGCTTGCTTGAGTGATGACTCGATACGGTCGAGCAGTTGGTTGATGCGGGTTTGCAGGCGTGCGTCTTCGTGCACCAGCGCGTCGCCGATCAGCACTTTCACCATACCGGGATTTTTCTCTGCAAAGTTGAGCAACATGGACACCATTTGCTGCACTTGCGCGCGACCATCGCGTTCGGTTTGGGTGATCTGATTGACCAGCGAAAACACCGACTCTTCGATGAACTCGATCAGCGCTTCAAACATTTGCGCTTTGCTGGCGAAGTGGCGATACAGCGCGGCTTCGGATACACCAACTTTGGCGGCGAGCGCAGCGGTGGTGATCTTTTCGCCTTGCGGCTGTTCGAGCATGCTCGCCAGCGTTTGCAGTATTTGCGTTTTCCGTTCGCCCGGCTTGGTTGCCATCTGTCGCTCCCCTTATCTTTGTCTGCGATTGTCGCGGCAGCGCCCCTTAGCGTGCCACGGCTTACCCCAATTGCAACCTAACGTTGGCGCAAATATCACTCAGCGCGGATCATCGTTCCCACGCCTTCAGACGTCAAAATCTCCAACAGCAGCGCATGCTCAACGCGGCCATCAATGATGTGTGAGGTTTTAACGCCGTGCTGCACGGCATCCAGCGCGCCCTGAATTTTTGGCTTCATGCCACCGCTGATGGTGCCGTCGGCAAACAGCGCGTTGATCTCTTCAAATGTGAGACCAGTCAACAGTTTGCCGCTCTTGTCGAGCACGCCCGGCGTGTTGGTCATCAGCACCAGCTTTTCGGCCTTGAGCGTTTGCGCGAGTTCACTGGCAACCAGATCGGCGTTGATGTTGTACGCCTGCCCATCCGCGCCCACACCAATCGGCGCGACTACCGGGATGAAATCAGCGGCGTCGAGATGTTGAATCAACGTTGGGTCAATGTGATAAATGTCGCCGACGAAACCGATGTCGAGCATCGTGCCTTTCTCGGTTTCGCTTTCGACCAGCATCTTCTTGGCACGAATAAAACCGGCGTCTTGCCCGTTCAGCCCGACCGCATTTCCGCCCGCCTGATTGATGAGGCCGACGATCTCCTGATAGGTAAGGCCGGTGAGCAGCTTGCCGCTCTTATCGAGCACGCCGGGTGTGTTGGTCATCAGCACCAGCTTTTCGGCTTTGAGCGTTTGCGCCAGTTCAGAGGCAACAAGGTCTGCGTTGATGTTGTAAGCCTGACCATCGGCGCCGACGCCAATCGGCGCGACCACTGGGATGAAATCCGCTTTGTCGAGATGCATAATCAGCGTCGGGTCGATGTGATAGATGTCGCCGACAAAACCGATGTCGAGCATCTTGCCCTTTTCGGTTTCGCTCTCGACCATCATCTTTTTGACGCGGATAAAACCAGCGTCTTGGCCGTTCAAGCCGACCGCGTTGCCGCCGGCTTGATTAATAAGTCCGACGATCTCCTGATTGAGCTCACCGAGCACCGCTTCGACCACGTACAGCGTCTCATCATCGGTCACGCGCATG
>JAYSRA010000168.1:0-6136 GCA_043721275.1 Burkholderiales bacterium | reverse complement strand
GCTCGTACGGTAGGTAGCTTGTGCTCATCACGATTCAACGCTTGAGCCGCTTCGTTCGTCGACACTATCCAGCTTCTGCCGCGCAGACTCCTAGCCCCAGTTAAATAGGCGATGCAGCCTAAAGCTGTATCGTCAATCATCGCCAACAATCCCGCTCGAATACGCTCGCGGCACCATCACCCAAGCAACCAACGCGATGGCAACACTGCTCACCGAATTTGCGATCACTAGCGGCCACGCGCTGCTGCCCAAGCTCGGCGCCATGAGCTGGCCGAACACGAACGCGGAGGCCATCATCGCAAAACCGGAAAGCGCTGCGGCGCGACCGGCATGCTCCGGAAAGTCCCCGGTCGCGCCCGCTTGAGCGCACGGTTGGTTGACGCCGTGCGACAGCGCCAGCAAGTATTGCCCCACGATCATCGCCCACGGTTGCGGCCCGGCGAGCAGCGCCACCACCAGCATCAATGCCGCACCCAGCAAGGCAAACCATGCGCTGCTGCGCACTGCGCGATCAGGCCCAGCGCGATGTAGCAACCAACGGCAAAAATAGGTGCCCGCGATGTAGGCCACGCTGTTGCCCGCGAGCACCAAGCCGCACGCGAGCGGTGAAAATGCGAACACGTTAATGTAGACAAAACCGCTCGACAGCAGAAAGCAAAACAGCATGCCGTAGCTCGCCATAAGCATCGCAGTCCAAGCGCGAAATCGTGCGCTTTTGAGCACGGCAAACGTCGCGTTCGCGGTTGTCAATTTCGCGTTAAAGGCACTACTTGCAGGCCTTGATTCTTCGTAAAAAAACCACACCCACACGCCTGCGATCGCAGCAAACATTCCAATGGCAATGAACGTTGCGTGCCACGAAAAATACGCAACCATTGCTGCACCCATCAGCGGTGAGGCCAGCGCCACCAATCCAAGCCCCGACAACCCCCGTGACAGCACCCGCATGCCGTCCAACGGTGCATACAAATCGCGCACCGAAGCGCGCGCGCAGACCACCAACGCTGCCATCGCCGCGCCTTGCAAGCAGCGGCAAATCACTAAGCCCGAAAGTGTGGTCACCCACGCACCCGCAAACGATGTGGCCGCGTACGCCGCGCAGCCCGCGAGCAGCACTGGGCGTCGCCCAAACCGATCTGACAGCGGGCCCAAAATCAATTGCGCTACGCCGAACGTGAGCATCAAACCGGTCAGCGTGAGTGCCGGATTGCCGAGCTCTGCGGCAATAGCCGGCAGCGCGGGCAGATAGAGGTCGGTTGCGACCGGTTGACTACCGAGCAACAGCGCGAGCAAGACGATGTAGCGCGGCTCCGAAAACTTTTTATGAACCGTCGCCGTCACGACCAACGGCGCACTCAATGTTTAAACCAGTCCGGTTGCGGCAAGCCTTGAAACACCTGGCGCAAACCTTCGCCCCACGCTTTGCGAATGTTTTGAAAGTACGCATCCTCGTCGGTCACGCGGTAGCGCAGCGACGGCTTTAGATAGTCGCGTTTAAGCACCAGCACATCAATCGGCAAACCCACCGAAAGATTTGATTGCATGGTGGCATCAAACGACACCATCGCCGACTTGAGCGCCTCGGCCATCGGCGTTTCTGGGCGCAGCACACGGTCGAGAATAGGCTTGCCGTACTTGCTCTCACCGATCTGAAAGTACGGCGTGTCGCTGGTTGCCTCGATGAAATTGCCTTGCGGATAAATGCGAAACAGCCGTGGCGGTTCATCGCGAATTTGCCCACCGACGAGAAAGGTGCAGCTGAAATCAACCGACGATTGCGACAGCTGATTTTCTTCAACATGCGCAATGGTTGACTTCATCACCTGCCCGAAATGCTCCGCCACATCAAACATCGACGGCAAATTAAGAATGTGTTTTTCGTCAGGCGTGGCAAGCTTGATTTTGCGCTGCAATTGGCTGATGACGTTTTGCGTGGTCGCTAAATTACCGGCGTTGACCGCCACGATGCAGCGCTGGTGCGGCCCGTCGGGCACCTCAAACACGCTCATCTTCGAGAACGTGGCGACGTTGTCCACGCCCGCGTTGGTGCGTGAATCGGCGGCAAACAACATGCCTTCGTGCAGTGACATGGCGACGCAATAAGTCATGAGAAGTGGCATGAAGCTAGCTGAGTACCCGATGATTTTATCGACCTTGTAGCCGTGCGTACCAACATGTCGCCTGCGTTGAACACACGCGGCGCAATTCGCACAAAACGGAACCGCCGCACGCCAATTTCGATTTGTACAGCGCTCACAACGCCGCACGGTGCATAGCCTTGACGCAGACGTTTGGTGAAGCATCAAAGAATGCAGCGGACGTTCAACCTATCGACTTCAAGGGAGGAGACGACACATGGAAGTAGTTCAAAACGCACAACCGCAGCCCGCACCGGTCGGTGACAAAGCCATCCGCAAGGTGGTGATCTCAGCGCTGGTAGGCGCGACCATTGAGTGGTACGACTTTTTTCTCTACGGCGTGGTGGCCGGCATTGTTTTTAACAAGCTATTTTTTCCGGGCAGCGACCCGGTGGTGTCCACGCTACTCGCCTACACCACGTTCGCAGTGGGCTTTGTCACGCGGCCGTTGGGAGGATTGATTTTTGGCCACTTTGGCGACAAGCTGGGCCGCAAAAGCATGTTGATCACGACGTTGATGATTATGGGCGTCGCAACGTTTCTCATTGGCCTAATTCCGACGTACGGGCAGATCGGAATCTGGGCACCGTTGCTGCTGCTGTTGATGCGCATTTTTCAGGGCATCGGGCTTGGTGGTGAATGGGGTGGTGCGGTGCTCATGGCGTACGAATATGCGCCGAAAGAACAGCGCGGTTTTTATGCGTCGCTGCCGCAGATCGGGCTGGCCATCGGCCTGTGTTTAGCCTCAGGCATTGTGGCCTTGTTGTCGTGGCTGCTTACCGACGCGCAGTTTCTGGCGTGGGGTTGGCGCATCGCGTTTTTGCTGTCGGGCGTGATGGTGATTGTGGGGATGTACATCCGCTTGAACGTGCAGGAAACGCCGGAATTCGCGGCGATCAAAGCGAAAAATGAGGCATCGCGTATCCCGTTTTTGGACATGATCCGCCGCTATCCGGGCAACGTGCTCAAGGGCATGGGCGCGCGCTACATCGACGGCGTGTTCTTCAATATTTTTGGTGTGTTCTCGATCAATTATTTGACCACCACCATCAAGATCAGTCGCACCCAGGCCTTGCTCGGCGTGATGGCCGCGGCGCTGGTGATGTGTTTCACCATCCCATTTTTTGGCCGCTTGTCGGATCGTATCGGGCGCACCAAGGTTTACATGTGGGGCGCGATTATCACGGCGCTCTCGGCGTTTCCGGGCTTCTGGATGATGAGCCAAAGCGGCGCTAACGTGATGGTAATCTGGCTCGCCATCATCATCCCGTTCGGTATTTTCTACGCGTCGGTGTACGGGCCCGAAGCGGCATTGTTTTGCGATTTGTTCGACGCGAAAGTGCGCTACACCGGTATTTCGTTTGTGTACCAATTCTCAGGAATCTTCGCGTCAGGCATCACGCCAATCATCGCCACAGCACTGCTTAAATCCGGAGGCGGCGAGCCGTGGCTTATTTGCTTCTATGTACTGTTTGCGGGCGCGGTATCAGCATGGTGTGCGTGGCTGATTGGGCGGTCGAAAGTGATTGCCTAAATGACGCTTCCGATGCTTCCGCCGCTACCGCTAATGCAGCTCCATGTACGCCGCGTTTACCGCGTTGCCTAGCCGCTCCATGTCAACGAGGAAATCGGCGAGGTAGCGTTTCAGGCCGTAGGCGAGCACTTCGTCGATGCTGCCGTAGCGTAAGCGGGCGTTAATTTCAGCGGCGATTCGGCGTGGGATTCTGCCGCTCTGCTGCGGAAGTTCGTCGAGCACGAGCGTGGCTTCGTCCAGGCAATAGCGCAGCGAACGCGGCAGCTTAGCATCAAAAATCATGATTTCGGCGACGCGTCGGGCGTCGATCACATCGCGGTAGGTATCGCGATACGCCTCTAACGCCGACACCGAGCGCAGCACGGCGGACAGCCGGTAGTAATCGGTCTCGTTGTCTTCTTCTTTTTCATCAAACGTATCGGGCGATTCTTGCGCGTATTTGACGTTCAGAATCCGCGCGGTATTGTCCGCGCGTTCGATGAACGTGCCTAAGCGCGTGAAGTGATACGGCTGATCGCGCCGCGCGGTGGCAAACGTCACGCCGCGAAACAAATGTGAACGCTCTTTCACCCATTCAAAAAACTCGTTGCCCGTCATCATCGGGTCAATGCTGTGCACTTTGTCTTGCAATTGCAGCCACGTGTCGTTGACGTTTTCCCACATTTCGCTGGTGATTGAGCCACGAACAGCGCGCGCGTTTTCACGCATCGATTCGAAGCAGTTACGAATCGATGACGGATGCTTTTTGTCCCACGCCAGAAACGCGATCACGTTGACGTAGGTCGCGGGTAGATTCGTCTCTGCAAATTCGGCTTGCGCTTCGGTGATGACAATTGGCGTCATCGCCCCGCCGGAGTCAGCTGCGCGGTCAAGCATGGCGAGCGATTGCGTGACGTCCAGAATGCGCGCCATGTTTTCAGCCCGCTCAATATAGCGGCTCATCCAGTACAGGTGGGAGGCAACGCGGCTCAACATTATTTGCTTGCTCCGTTTGATTCTCCGAGCACCCAGGTGTCTTTCGTTCCGCCGCCTTGTGATGAATTTACGACCAGCGAGCCCTGGCGCAACGCCACGCGCGTGAGGCCGCCGGGCACCATGCGCACCTCGCGTCCGGTCAACACAAACGGGCGCAAATCAATGTGCCGCGGCGCGATGCCGGCCTCAACAAACGTCGGGCAGCTTGACAGCGAGAGCGTCGGTTGCGCGATGTAATTGCTCGGGTTTGCTTTGACGATGGTCGCGAAATCGGCCACCTCTTTTGCCGTAGCCGCAGGCCCGACCAGCATGCCGTAACCGCCCGCGCCGTGCACTTCTTTCACGACAAGGTCTTTCATGTTCGCGAGCACGTACGACAGGTCAGCGGGCTTCCTGCATTGATAGGTCAACACGTTATTCAAAATCGGCTCTTCATTGAGATAGAACTTAATCATGTCGGGCACATACGGATAGATCGATTTGTCATCCGCCACGCCGGTGCCAATCGCGTTGCAAATCACGATGTTGCCTTTGGCGTAACACTGAAACAATCCGGGCACGCCGAGCGCTGAATCCTCTCTAAACGCGAGTGGGTCGAGGAACACATCATCAAGCCGTCGATACATCACGTCAACGCGTTGCGGGCCGCGTGTGGTGCGCATGTACACGTAATCGTCTTTCACGAAAAGGTCCGAGCCTTCGACCAATTCCACACCCATTTGTTGCGCTAGAAACGTGTGCTCGAAGTACGCGCTGTTGTAGCGACCGGGCGTGAGTAACACCACGGTCGGGTTGTCGATTTCGGTGGATTCGCGCAGCGTTTGCAACAACATCGCCGGGTAATGTTCCACCGGACGCACCGTTTGTTTCAGGAACAATTCGGGGAACAGCCGCATCATCATTTTGCGGTTCATCAGCATGTACGACACGCCGGAAGGCACGCGCAGATTGTCTTCCAGCACGTAATACTTGCCGTCGTTGTTCCTCACGATATCCACGCCGGCCATCGACGCATACGTGTCATGCGGCAATTTCACGCCGACCATTTTGGTTTGAAATTGCGCGTTGCCTTCGATTTGCTCACGCGGAATCAGGCCCGCTTTGAGGATTGCCTGATCGTGATAAATGTCGGCGAGAAATTTGTTGATCGCGGTCACGCGCTGCGTGAGGCCGCGCTCCAGATACGTCCACTCGTCAGCCGTGATGATGCGTGGAATCACGTCTGACGGAATCAGCCGCTCGGTGCCGCCTTCGTCGCCGTACACCGTGAAGGTGATGCCGATGCGGCGAAACAGCAAATCGGCTTGCGCGCGCCGTTGCGTGAGGGCGTGTTCGGGTGTGGCTTCAAGCCACTGGTGGTACGCGGCGTAGTGTTCACGTGGCCCGAATTTAAGTGGCGCCGTCGGCTTGGCTTTGGCCAACGTTACCGACGATTGCAGTTGCGACTGAAACTGGCCTTGGCTTTGCGATTGAGACTGCGATCGCGATG
>JAYSRA010000167.1:0-17822 GCA_043721275.1 Burkholderiales bacterium | reverse complement strand
CGACGGGTCCCCGTTGATTGGCCCCGAGAAGCGGAGGAAAAAAGCGATCAGAACGAAAAACTGTCTGAGCGCAGCGAGTTTTTTTCGTTCCGCTTTTTTCTGAGCATCGCAGGAAAAGGCCAATCGTCGGGGTCGCCTTTTTTGGGTTACCTTTTTTGGCGAAGCAAAAAAGGTAATTGCCCCGCGGCATGAGCGGGATGGCGGCAGACTTCAACGCGTTTATTTTGCGCTTCGCGTGGTTTACGTGCTGGATCCCCGGCTGCGCCGAGGATGATGGCAGTCGGGCGGGGAGAGTGGACAGAACCTACGGGTACAAACCCCTCAGCTCCCTCGCTGTCAGCACCCGTGTGCAAGCAATAATAAAAGCGGATGTTCGTAGTGACACTTTGTTTTTCTCTGCCGTATGCACCACTGCTTTGAGCGCCTCGACCATGATGCGCTCTAGGCGATCATTGATCTCGGCTTCGGTCCAGAAGAAGCTTGAGAAATCTTGCACCCACTCGAAGTAGCTCACCGTCACGCCGCCGGCGTTGGCGATCACGTCGGGCACGACTAGGATGCCGCGATCATGCAAGATGTCGTCTGCTGCAGGTGTGGTCGGGCCGTTGGCGCCTTCGACCACCAGTTTCGTTGAGATCGTTTTTGCGCGCGTTTCGGTGAGCTGATTTTCTAGCGCGGCGGGCACGAAAATGTCGCTCTTGAGCGCCCAAAATTCGGCTTCGGTGATCGGCGATACGCCTTTGAAATCGATTAGCTTGCCGCCTGTTGCAACGAAGTCGAGTGCGCCGTCCACATCAATGCCCGCCTCATTAGCAATCGATCCGCTCGCGTCTTGCAGTCCTACTACTTTCGCGCCTGCTGCTTTAAATAAACGCGCCGCGATACCGCCGACGTTGCCGAAGCCCTGCACCACAATGCGCGATCCCGTGATGTCGAGATTCATGGCGCGTGCCGTTTCGCGCGCTGCGATGTACACGCCGCGTCCGGTGGCTTCTTTTCGTCCGAGCGAGCCGCCCAGTGCGATCGGTTTACCGGTGACCACACCGGTGGCCGTCGCGCCGGTGTTCATCGAATACGTGTCCATCATCCACGCCATGATCTGGTCGTTGGTGTTCACGTCCGGTGCTGGAATGTCTTTATCGGGACCGATGATGAGGCCGATTTCGCTCGTGTAGCGGCGCGTCAAGCGCTCAAGCTCAGGGCGCGTGAGCAGTTTCGGGTCTACGCGGATGCCACCTTTGGCACCACCATACGGCAGGTTCAGCGCCGCGTTTTTAACCGTCATCCATGCGGCCAACGCCATGACCTCATCAATGCTCACATCAGGATGAAACCGCACACCGCCTTTACCGGGCCCGCGCGACAAATTGTGTTGCGCGCGAAAACCTTCAAAGTGAGCGACGGTGCCGTCGTCACGATTGATGGGAATATCCACCGCCAGCACGCGTTTGCAGCGCTTGAGTGTTTCCACCCAGCGTTCGAGATGGCCCAAATGCGGGGCGACGCGATCCACCTGCTGCAAGTACATCTGCCACGGGCTTTGCGGGTTATTGGGAACGTAGGAGAGACCGGGTGTGGCCATAGAAAATTCGTATTGCTTTTTGGCGAAGCTAGCAATGTAGACCTGAACACGGGTGGCGACCAATGCTTTTACTGGCACGCACCATGCTATAAAGAAATCAAGGGGTTAGCCCGATGCTGCGCGAATACAAAATCGGAATAATTGCAGCCAAGGTTGTGCCGGAAGACCGCGTAGCAGCGCCCAGCGCGCCCAGACAACGACTAAAAATAAACTTAGGTCACAAGACCAGGGGATCGAGGTTTTAAATGCGCATCACACCTACCTATGTCGGCCGCTATGTGGCATTTGGCTTTTTCATTGCGTCGTGCGCATGGAGTCATGCCGATACGCTATCAACCATCAAATCGCGCGGCGAGTTTTTGCTCGGCCACCGCGAGAGTTCGTCGCCGTTTTCGTATCTGAACGAGAACGGAGATGCGGTGGGTTATTCGGTAGACATTTGTTTGAAGATTTTTGATGCGGTGAAGCTCGAGCTCAAAAATCCTGCGCTGAAGCTTAAGTACGTGGCATTAAAACCAGCCGATCGCATCGCTGCGGTCAAGGCCGGTCGGGTTGATGTGGAATGTGGCTCGACCACCAACACCGTTGAGCGGCAAAAGGACGTAGCGTTTAGCTTCACAATGTTTGTTGCCGGAGCAAGGTTGCTGGTCAATAAATCTTCAAAGATGAAAGAGCTGACCGATTTGCGCGGCAAGACGGTGGTGGTGACCGAAAAAACTACCACCGAGAAGGTCGTAGCGCGGGTCAGCGAGGAGCGCGGCCTTGATTTGAAGATCATTACTGCCAAGGATCATGCCGAAGGTTTTCTCAAGCTGGAAAGCGGTGCCGCCGTTGCCGTGGCTAATGATGATGCACTGTTGTTTGGGCTCGTGACCAAAGCCAGCGAGCCGACCGCGTATGACTTCGTTGGCAAGTACGTGTCGGTGGAACCGTACGCGATCATGTATCGCAAGGACGACCCGGCGTTCACCAAGCTGATGGATGTCACGTTGTCAAATTTATTCGCGACGGGCCAAATTCGCACCATCTACGCCAAGTGGTTTGAAAGTGGCGTTTTTAAGCTGGCCATGAACCAGTACATGAAAGAAAACATCAAAATCCCGAATCGATTCGGCGTGCAGTAGTCGCGCCGCGCCACACTACGCAAGCGCGTGGCGGCGAGCAACACGAGGTTGCCTTTGCATAGATGCATCCGAGCAGGCCAGCGTAACCAGTTCGACGGATTGGCGGCGTCGCATAGGACGCTTCGTTTATCGCGAAAATTGGCCATACGATGTACGCATGCAACATGCGTGGTGATAACGCAATAACGCGCACGGCAAAGCGCAGTGAATAGACAGTCCAAAGGCTTTGTGCAACACTTGTCGGGTTGAATATTCTTGCTTGTTAACCCTATGCTTTTTCGCTGTACTTCGTCCATTTTTTTATCGATAGGCCTGTTGTTGTGTGCGGGCCACGCCACCGTGGCGCGGGCCGGTACGACGCTTGATCGCATCAAAGCAACCGGCGTGGTGAACGTCGGCTTCCGGGAATCGGGATTGCCGTTTTCGTACAAGTCAACCGAAGGCGGCGCGCCGTTGGGATACAGCATCGATATTTGCAACGCGCTGATTGATGCGCTGAAGTTGCAGCTCAAAGCGCCCACGTTGCAGGTGAACTATGTGCCGGTGACCGGTGCCACGCGCATTCCAAGCGTCGTCGAGGGAAAAATCGACATGGAGTGCGCCAACACCACTAACACCAAAGCCCGGCGCGAACAGGTGACCTTCAGCATGCCGCATTATTTTGCCGCCGCCAAACTGATGGTGCGCGCCGACTCGGGTATCAAAAATCTTGAAGATATGCGCGGCAAAGTGCTGGCCGTCAACAAAGGTGCAACGGCTTCGTTGATCGCCGAGGCGCGCAAGTTGCGCGGTTTGACGTTCGCGAAAATCATCATCGTAGAAAACTCACCCGATGGCGTGAAAGCGCTGGAAGAGAAGCAGGCCGACGGTTACATGAACGACGATATTTTGTTGTTTGGTTTTAAGGCGCAGTCGAAACAAGCGCTTACCGTAGTCGGTGCGGGCATGTCGGTTGAGCCGCTGGCGGTGATGTTCAACAAAGGGGATGCTGAGCTTAGCGCGCTGGTTGAACGTGAGATGTCACGCCTCTATCTGTCCGGAAAAATGCGTGAGCTATATCGCAAATGGTTTCAGTCACCACTGCCGCAACGCAATTTCAACTTGAACGTGACGCCGAACGCGCTTACCGCAGACATGTTCAGTCGACCCAGCGGCTACACGGTGGACTGGGTGGTGCTGTAGCGAGGGTGGTTGGCTGAGTCTGCACGCCCGATTTTAGGGGCTTTAAGTTTCAACAGCTTGATGGTGATGCCTACACTTAACGTGGGCTAGCGCCGATTTTGGAACGAAGTCGATAAATGACAAAATAAAGCGCTAGCCCCAGTTAAACGGGGCTGCTAGCGAAAAGCTGATCGGTTCAGCAACCGAGCGCGCGCCAAGCGCGCATAGCCCACGCCGCTAACATGTGGGCTCGATTTCCACACAGGCCGATCAGCTTGATCGCGCTCCAGTCGCCCATGCCCGCCACGTTTCTGAACCTTCGTGGTTCCGCCACACTGTCCCAATTTCGTCAAGACAAGCTTGTTGCGCAACTCGCGCACCACCGGGTGACCGATGTGAGCGCCGAGTTCTGGCACTTTGCTGAACTGAGCCGGGAGGCCACGCGTGACGAACGGCTCCAGCTTGACGCGCTGCTCGCGTACGGGGCTGAGGCCGATGCGAGCGAAGGTCATCAACACGCGTTTCTCGTGGTGCCACGGCTCGGCACGATTTCACCATGGTCATCGAAAGCCACTGACATCGCGCGCAATTGTGGGCTGACTTTCGTGCAACGCATCGAGCGTGGCGTGTGGTTTTGGGTGAACTCGGAAGGGGCGCTACCGAAAGAGGCGAAGCGCGCCATTGAAGACGCCTGCCATGACCGCATGACCGAGGTGGTGCTGCCCACCATCGCTGCCGCCAAAGCGATTTTTGACACGCATGCGGCTAAGCCGCTGACCACGATTTCACGCACGCCTGGGGCGCTCAAAATTGCGAACGGCGAATTGGGGTTGGCGCTATCAAATGAGGAAATTGACTATCTCGTTAACGCGTTTAACAAGCTCGAACGCGATCCGACCGATGTGGAATTGTTGATGTTCGCGCAGGCGAATTCAGAGCATTGTCGGCATAAAGTTTTCAACGCGAGCTGGACGATTGACGGCGTCGCGCAGGACAAATCATTGTTCGCGATGATCCGCAACACGCATGCCGTAAATCCTCAAGGCACTGAGATTGCGTACTCGGACAACGCAGCGATTTTGACCGGTGGTGACGCGCTGCGTTTGTATCCCGATGCGGACAGCTTGTATGCCGAGCACGCAGATCGCACGCACTATTTGGCCAAAGTTGAAACGCATAATCACCCCACTGCAATCGCCCCATTTGCAGGCGCTGCGACGGGTGCAGGTGGTGAGATTCGCGACGAGGGCGCGACCGGTCGCGGCGCGGTTCCGAAGTCGGGCTTGACCGGATTCACCACCTCAAATTTGCGTCTGCCAGGCCTGCCTCAACCGTGGGAAGCCGCTACCGCTGACGTGGGCAAACCCGACCGTATTTCGTCCGCACTCGACATCATGATCCAAGGCCCGATTGGTGGCGCGGCGTTCAATGACGAGTTTGGTCGCCCGGCGTTGGGCGGCTATTTCCGCACCTTCGAGCAGCGCGTCGGCGACACGGTTTACGGCTATCACAAGCCGATTATGATCGCAGGCGGCATTGGGGCGGTGTCCGATCTTCACGTGCACAAAATCGCGTTTCCAGCGGGCACGCTGTTGATTCAATTGGGCGGCGAAGGCATGCGCATCGGCATGGGCGGCGGCGCGGCATCGAGCATGACAACGGGCCAAAACACCGCTGATCTGGACTTTGATTCGGTGCAGCGCGGCAACCCGGAAATGCAGCGCCGCGCGCAAGAAGTGATCAACGCCTGTTGGCGTTTGCGTGACGCCAATCCGATCCTCGCAATTCATGATGTCGGCGCGGGCGGATTGTCGAACGCGCTGCCAGAACTCGTGCATGGCGCGGGCACTGAGGCTGATCCACGAGGCGCATTGTTCGATCTGCGGCAAGTGCTCACGTTGGAGGCGGGCATGAGCCCCGCCGAGATTTGGTGCAACGAATCGCAAGAGCGCTACGTGATGGCGGTGGCACCCGCGTCGGTATCGTTGTTCAAGGCGTATTGCGAGCGCGAGCGTTGTCCATTTGCCATTGTGGGTGTAGCCGATGGCTCGGGCAATTTGACGGTAGCGGATGCCAAGTTCAATAACAAGCCGGTCGATATGTCGCTGGATGTTTTGCTCGGCAAACCGCCGAAGATGGAGCGGGTGGCGACGCGCAGATCGCCGCCAGTATCGGAAGCGCAAGCAAGCGTAAAACTGAAGCTGCGTGACGCCGCATATCGCGTGCTGCAACATCCCACCGTTGCCGACAAAACCTTTCTCATCACCATCGGTGACCGCTTCGTCGGTGGCCTCACCGCACGCGAGCAAATGGTCGGGCCGTGGCAGGTTCCGGTTGCGGACGTTGCCGTGACTTTGCGTGACTTTGTGGGCAATGCCGGCGAAGCGATGGCGATGGGCGAGCGCACGCCGCTGGCTGTGCTCAACGCACCCGCATCCGCGCGCATGGCGGTGGCCGAGGCCATCACCAACATCGCGGCTGCGTCCATCGCGTCAATCAAAGATATCAAGCTTTCCGCCAATTGGATGGCCGCAGTGGATGTGCCCGGCGAAGACGCTGCGCTATTCGACGCGGTGCATGCAGTCGGCGTGGAATTGTGCCCCGCGCTTGGCGTGTCGATCCCGGTCGGCAAAGACTCGATGAGCATGCGCACGGGTTGGACTGACGGTGACAAAAACAAATCTGTGCACGCGCCGGTGTCGTTAATCGTCACCGCGTTTGCCAACGTGACTGATGTTAAAAAAACGCTCACGCCACTGCTGAAAATTGACAACGACACGGTGCTGCTGTTGGTGGACGTTGCGCGCGGCAAGCAGCGCATGGGCGGCTCTATCTTCCAACAAGTGCAATCGACGATGGGCGCAGACGTGCCCGACTGTGATTCGGCAGAGGACCTCAAAACGTTCTTCGCGGGCGTGCAATCGCTCAACGCAAATGGCCTGCTGCTCGCCTATCACGACCGCTCCGACGGGGGGTTGTTCGCCGTGCTGGTCGAGATGATGATCGCGTCGCGGGCGGGCTTGTCGGTCGCGCTTGATGCAACCAATCCGGACGCGATGGCCGCATTGTTCAACGAAGAACTCGGTGCCGTGATTCAAGTTCACCGTGCCGACATCGACCGAGTTCGCGCTGCATTCGGCGGTTTGCCTGTGCAAGAAATTGCGACGTTGCGCGACGACGGCAAGCTCGTCATCGAGCACCAAGGCAACACCATTTTCGATGAAGCGCGGCAAGCATTGCACGTTGCATGGAGCGCCACCAGCATCCAAATTCAACGTCTGCGCGACAACCCCGATTGCGCCGATTCCGAGTTTGATCGCGTGTTTGACGATGACGACACCGGCCTCGCGCCGCGTGTGTTGTTCGACGCCAAAGTGAATATCGCAGCACCCATGATCGCGGCCAACATCAATACGGGCGCACGTCCGAAGGTCGCGATTTTGCGCGAGCAGGGCGTCAATTCGCACATCGAAACCGCGCACGTTTTTACGATGGCAGGCTTCGACGCATACGACGTACACATGACCGATTTGCAAACGGGTCGCCGCTCGTTAGACGAATTCAAAGGCTTCGTCGCCTGCGGTGGTTTCAGCTACGGCGACGTGCTCGGCGCAGGCGCGGGCTGGGCAAAATCGATTTTGCTGAACGCTGAACTACGCGAAGAATTTCAGGAATTTTTCACCGCGACCGACACCTTCGCGCTCGGCATTTGCAACGGCTGCCAAATGATGGCGCACATGGCCCCGATCATTCCCGGCGCTGAACATTGGCCCAAGTTTTTGCGCAACAGCAGCGAGCAATTTGAGTGCCGCACGGTGATGGTCGAGGTGATGGAAACGCCGTCGATTTTGTTCAAAGGCATGGAGAAAACTCGCCTGCCGATTGTGGTTGCGCATGGCGAAGGTTTTGCGCAGTTTAAGGACGACGAACACATGGAGAGCGCGCAGTCGATGGTCACCCTACGCTTCGTCGACAGCCTCGGCATCGTCACCGAAAACTATCCGCTCAACCCCAACGGCTCACCGGGCGGCATCACGGGACTCACCACCGCCGACGGACGTTTTAACGTGCTCATGCCGCATCCTGAGCGCACCCATCGCGTCGAGAATTTCTCATGGTATCCCGAGGGCTGGACACGCTCGCCGTGGCTGCGCATGTTTGAGAACGCGCGGGTTTGGTTGGGGTAGCAGCTTTTATCGGAAAGCGCCGTTTGGCTTGGGCTGGCGGAACATTTGTGAATAACTCGATAACCGTTAAAACCGGCGTCTAGGCCCAGTCAAACGGTCTTTAAGCCGAAATGTTGATCGATGAAATTGCTCGGCGATGATCTTGCCCAGCACGCCGCACCGCGTCTCGGCAGGGTATGCGACCGCATTTCAGTGGTTGTCGGCGTCTGTACTCCGTAGTACATTTTCGATTTATGCCATCGGCATTATTTTGAAGTGATTGGAAAGTGATGCTGAAAGCAAAGCGGGAATGTTCACAGCGATGGACTCGATTCTGGCTCCCGCCGCCCGCGCGTGCCTCACACGCTGCGCGCGCTTTGGCGAGGATCGTTGCGGTGACCAGCGTAATTGCTTCAACAGCCGCGCTTGCTCAACTCTCGGTGCCCTCCACGGTGCTCAACACCCAAGTGCTGCAATTTCCGGCGGGTTTCATGCCGAATATCAAGACCGATTACGGCGCGGTGGGCGACGGCGTCACCGACGACACCGCAGCCATCAAGGCGGCACTCGCCGACGGTCGCCTCGACGCTGCGGGGCAGGCGTTGTATCCGCCCGCGGATTTCAACGGTCGCTCAAAAGCGCTGTACTTTCCTCCGGGCACTTATCTTATTTCTGACACTTTGAAATGGGTCGGTTGTTGCGTCACCTTGCAAGGCGCGGGGCCGACGGCGACCGTCATCAAGCTTGTCGCCAATGCGCCGCTTTTTCAGGATGCAGCACAACCCAAACCAGTGATCCAGACTGAAAACGGCAATGAGAGTTTTCGGCAAAACATTTGGGATTTAGCGGTGGTCGTCGGCGCGAATAACGCGGGTGCCATTGGCATCGATCACATTTCAAACAACGCCGGTGCGCTTAAAAATGTGTTGATTAAATCTGAGGACGGGCGCGGTCATACCGGACTCGACATGCGCCGCAACTGGCCTGGGCCGGGGCTCTACAAACGGGTGCAGATCGAAGGGTTTGACGTGGGCATTCGCGTGCAATACGTTGAGTACAGCCAAACCTATGAAGACATTTTGCTTAAAAATCAGCGCGTCGCAGGCATCGCCAACAACGGAGCCGTGATGTCGATGCGCCGCTTGTACAGCGTCAACACCGTGCCCGTGATTAAGGCCGACGAGTTCGGCGCAGCGTTTATAACGCTGATTGATTGCGTGTTCACGGGCGGCAGTGCCGCGACTGAAGCGATCCTTGCTAAAACCGGTGGTGAAGGACGTTTTTATTTTCGCAATGTGCGCGCGGAGGGCTACAACGCGCTCTTGCGATCAGACAACGTGGTGCAGCCCGGTTTGTTTCGCGGCGAATCGTATCTTGGCGAAAAGTTTGCGTTGTTTCCGGTGCCCGCCGACCTTTTGAGTTTGCGATTGCCGGTCATGGAGACGCCTGAGTTTCACGATAACGACATCAACACGTGGGCAATGACGGTGTGCAACGGCTACACCAATTGCCCGACACTGCAAGGCCTTCAAGCAGCGATGGCGTCCGGCAAGCCCACCGTTGCGCTCGCGTTCGGTAACAAGATTCAATTCAACGCAGCGACCGTGGTCGTGCCACCGTCGGTGAAGCGCATTGTGGGCTTTACGGGCGCGTTAAACGAGGGCGGCATTGACTTTGAAATCGCTGACGATTCGTCTGATCCGTTGATTATTGAAGGCATCAGTTACGGCGCACGCATTGTTCATAAAGGCAAACGCCCAGTGGTCATCAAGTACGGTTTTTATGGCTATCGCTCCGAGTCCGGCGCGGGCGACGTGATTGTTGAAGACGTTGGTATGGAGGGCTTCACCATTCGCGCGGGGCAGCGCTTTTGGGCGCACCACATCAATAACGAATATCGCGGGGGCGTGAAGCTCACCAACGACGGTGGTCGGGTGTGGATATTCGGCATGAAAACGGAAGGGCGAAACACGGTGATTGAAACTAAAAACGGCGGTGTGACGGAATACCTCGGCGGTCTGATTTATCCGGCTACCGACACGTTCCCCGGCGACACACTTTTTACCGTCGACGAAACGTCGCGCTTGTCAGCCATCTATTCAGGCATCGCCTACACCACGCGTTATTACGATAACCAAGTCACCGAGACCAAAGGCGGCGTCACGCGCACGCAGACCAGTGCGGCGAGCCCCGTGTTCACGCATTTGTACCGTTCGCCACCGATGGGTTGTGCAGCGGACGTGGATCAATCCGGTGCCGCAACCACTATGGCCGACGCCTTGGTGTTGCTGCGCTACGCGAACGGTCAGCGCGGCGCAGCGCTCACTGCGAACGTGGGTCTCACAGCGTTTAGCGCTGCCAACGCTGAACGATGGATCGATACGCGGCTCGCCGAGCTTGATGTCGACAACGACGGCACGTTCGACGTTAAAGACGCGCTGGTGTTGCAACGTTATGCGTTGGGTTTCCGTGCTGATGCGCTGTCAACCGGCATCGTGTTCAGCGGCCCGTACAACACCGCATCTATGGTTGCCACCCGAGCCGAGGCGATCTCATGTCGGTAGCCCTAATGTTCTTCAAAAGACTCTTCACCGCGTGCGCCGTTACAGCCGCGCTCGCAAGCGCACATGCTTACGCACAATGCCCGTTTGCGGTGAGCGGCGCATCGTCCACGGCGACAGCGGTCGCTGACGGCTTGCTGTTGGTTCGCGCAGCGCTTGGCGCACGTGATGGGGCGCTCATCGCACGATCAGGCTCCACCCGCAGCAGTGACGCCATTGTGTCCGAGCTTGCGGCAAACGAGCAGCGCTTGGACGTAAACGGCAGTGGCGCGTTTGATGAGGCAGACGCGTTGATCATTACGCGCTATCTCATGGGCGTGCGCGGCGATGCGCTGGTTGCGGGTGGCTCAGGCGTGGGCGCGCTGCGAAAGACCGGCGCTGACGTTCAAAGTTTTATCGATGGCGGATGTGTCGCCACTGCGCTGCCGCAACGTAAAAAGCTCTCGGAAATGAAAGCCGAGCAAATGGCGCTGAACAACGGTGGCGTATTTATTTCCGTTTTTGACAACGTCGAGATTGATAAAGAGGGCATTGATCTTTCGTGGCTTGAAATTCAGGGCACGCTCACGTGTGCGGACCGAAACCTGAGCGTGGCCTCAAACTGGATCATTGTGCATGGCGGCCGATTTCAGTGCGGCACGGCACTCAATCCGTTTAACAAAAATCTCACCCTCACGCTCACTGGGCCGAGCTCAAACGAAGCTGCACTTGGGGTCGGTATGGGCACCAAAGTGCTCGGCGTGATGCACGTGGGCGCGCAGTTGCGGCTGTACGGCGAGAACCGGCAAGGATGGTCGCAGCTCGCTGCCAACGCCGCCGTGGGGGTCACCTCGATCACGCTGAAAGAGGCGGTGCCTTCGTGGCGGGAGGGCGACCAGTTGGTCATCGCGCCGAGCGGGTTTGACGCTGAGGATTCTGATCGTGTAACCGTTACCTCCATTTCCGGAAGCACGGTGAATTTCTCGCCCGCGCTGCGCTTCGCGCACTGGGGCACGCTTCAAATGTTCGCTGGAAAAACGCTCGATCAACGTGCTGCGGTAGGCCTGTTGTCGCGCAATATTGTGGTTCAAGGCGACGCGCAGTCAGAGACCGCAAAATTCGGCGGACACATCATGTCCATGCTCAATGCGAGCACGCAGTTAAGCGGCGTTGAGCTCAGAAAAATGGGGCAACGCGGCCGCTTTGGTCGCTATCCGATGCACTGGCATTTGGCCGTTGATCGCGGTGCAGATTTCATTCGCAACAGCAGCATTCACTCGTCTTTTCAGCGCGCTGTGGTGCTGCACGGCACCAACAAAGTGTCGGTTGAAGGCAACGTTGCCTTTGACATTACCAATCACGCATTTGTGTGGGCGGAAGACGGCAATGAATCGGGCAATCGGTTTATAAACAATCTTGCGGTGTTGAACAAAAACCCTACCGAAGCCGAGTTTGCGTTTCCGATCAACAGCACGTTGCATGCAAATTCAACGCAGGCCGAATTTCGCTCAGCGAGCTTTTGGGGCCGCAGCTTCAACCACACGATTTTGGGCAACATCGCAGCGGGAAGTGTCGACGGCCTCGGTTTCTTTTTTGATCGATTTTCGCCGAGCAAATTGGGTGACAGCGAAGGCGTGGGCTTAGTGTTTGAGGACAATATTGCGCACTCAAATTATCGACCGGGTGCAGCTGGCGTGGCCGCCGAAATTTATCCGGAAGCGACGTTTGGTCATGGTTTGATGGTCACGTCAAATCTGCGCGAATCGACCGATCATGTGTTCCGCAAATTTACGTCCTACAAAAACTATGGTGGTACGTGGCTTGAAGATCGGGTGACGGTGTTGCAAGATTCGCTGCTTGCCGACAACGGTACAGGCACCTATTTGTTGCGCGGGGTGATTGATGATGTGGTGATTGTGGGCAAGTCGGCCAACGTGATGGGCAACAACGAAATTCCGCCGAAGGGCGGCTTTGGCAACAACCGCAAAGGCGCGCTCAACGTGCCGTCTTCGCACGGGGGCGCGCGCGCGCCGATCGTGAAAAGTGTCACGGTGGTTGATCATGACGACGTTGCGTTTAATTCGGATGTGGGTGACCTGGCGTACAGCACGCGCTTCGATAACGTGCGCCTGATCAACACCGCAGGCCGCTTTGCGACGGCAGAATCGCAGTGGTACGAATATGACTTCACTGAGCACGGTATTGATGATTCGCGCGGCATGTTAAGCGGCGATGGTCAGCCTACGACATGGGTCAGCCGACACTCGCCGACGGTCACCAACGCATGTCGCTCTGATCGTGCCGCCAACGCGTTTGCCTGTCCGCAAGCGGGCACCGTGGCGCTGCGCTACGTGGGCGCACCGAGTCGTTGGACGTACTTGGTGGAGGCCAGCGGCGAGACGCATGGCCTAGGTCAACCGTGGACGTTTGATGCGCAGGTGGCCCATGTGAACAGTGGTTGGCTTAAGGCGGGTGCCGCCTATGAAGTCGTGCGACAAAGCAACGATGCTGGCAACGATATTCAGCTGTTGCTCGACGCGGCCAATGGCAAAAGTTTGGAGCTTGCATGGCGCACCACCGGGGCGCCGTCCAGCTTCACGCAAAACGGCGTTGCCGTGACGGCTGCTGCGAGTGTTGCCGCCATGCGCAATGCGAACGTGAGCCAATATTTCTTTGATGCCGCGAGCAAAAAGCTCTCGGCAAAACTAGTCGGCGGTGCCGCCACGCAAACCTTTGCGATGAACGCACCGTTCATCGTGACAAGCGCGAGTTTTGCGGTGGGCCGGTCGCCTCAATTGCCACTGCCGCCCTTGACCGCGGGCTTTGATGTGAAACGTTACGCGACCGCGGAATCTAATTTTTTGCGGCAGTCCATTCCGGTCGCAACGCCGATGTCGACCACGTCCTCCAGCGCCGCGCAATTGAACGCCACCAGCAGCGCGCCGATGATTCCTGCGAGCAGCAATGACACGACCGTGTTCGCAGCCTACGTCAATGCGCCGAGCTCAGGCTTGCATCGCTTTTCAGCACCGAGCATTGGGGGCAACGTGGACGTGTTCGTCGGCACCGTTTGGGTGACCGGTACGCGTAGTAATTTACCGACCGTGGCCGGTGAACCTGACCCGGCGACGCGCGACGAGAGCGGGCAAATTTGGTTGCAGGCGGGCGTGCATCCCATCACGCTCGTGTTCGGTCGCAACAGCGACTACGCAGGCTTCGGGTTCACGCCGAAAACGTGGCTACGCTGGGCACTGCCGGACAGCGATGCGCACAATCTTGTGCCGCTGTTTCGATGACGTTTTTTCCGCGCCCCATCGTTGCGACAGTGCTGGCGTTGATAGCAGCAACATACAGTCATGCTGAAAGCACCAGCAACAGTGCCGAAGCTGACATCGAGCGCGAGCAAAACGCACGCGCGCAACCGCGCTGGTGCCGCGGCGGCGCGTTTCTCGATGCCATAAAGCTAATGAACAGCGCAATGCGAGCGCACGACGCCATAGGCCGATCAAACGCCGATGCAGCGAACGTTGCGCAGGTGGAGCTGGGCAGCGTGCTCAGCGTGGCGATTAAGCAGGCGAGCGAGGAATACCACTGCGTTCGCGGCGCGTTGGCGCACGCCTACGACGTGAGCTACGGCGAAACTATCAAGCGCGCAGCGGTCGTTGCACAGGCAATGCGCTTGCCGCCGTCAGTCGTTGTCACCGCTCGCGATTTGGTGCAGGCGCTTGAAACTGCACCTCGCTGACGGCAGCATTTTGCTGCTTGACGCGGATGTCGGTGCGCATCAAATTCCTTCGAAAAAACTCATACAGCTTTAAGCTATAAGCCACGGTTTACTTGGGCTAAAAGGCTATATCGTTTAAAGTTGACTATTAGCTAAATCAGCCGCTAGCCCTATTTAAACGGCGGCTGTAGCAAAAAGCTGTAACGCGTCAACTGGGCTGAAGTGTGGCTGTTTTCTGCAAAGCAAGCCATACCGCCGCGACCAGCGCGATTGCGATGAACGGTACGGCTGCGTAGTTCACGATCTCCCAGCCTTTCGCGTTCACCAGCACGCCCGCGCTTGATGACGACACCGCCATGGTGGCAAAAACGATCATGTCATTGAAGCCCTGCACGCGGGTTTTTTCTTGCGGCAGATAGGTCTCGGTGAGTAGCGCGGTGCCGCCGATAAACATAAAGTTCCAGCCGATGCCGAGCACCACCAGCGCGCACCAAAAATGCCACACCGTGACGCCAGAAAGCGCGATGGCAATGGCGACAAAGTTGAGCAACGTGCCAGCGATGATGACCTTCATCGCGCCAAATCGCTTGATCAAATCGCCGGTGAAAAAGCTCGGCAAAAACATGCCCACCACGTGCCATTCCAGCACGAACACGCCTTCTTTAAACGGATGGCCGCAGAAGTTCATGGCCAGCGGCGTGGCCACCATCAGCAAGTTCATCACGCCGTAGCCGAGCGCGGCCGCCATTACGGCGACGACGAACTTCGGTTGCCGCGCAATTTCGCGCAAAGGACGCGCCGGTTTGTCGTGCGCCTCGGTGGCAATCGGCGGCAAGTTCAACCGTGACTGCAAGGCCATGGCAACCACGGCGAACGCGACCAGCGACAGGTAGGTGCCCGCATACGTGACGCCGAGAAAATCTTTGCTGAGCTTCGCGCTCTCAGGCCCAATCAGCCCGCCCGCGATGCCGCCCGCCAGCACCAACGAGATCGCGCGGGCTTTGTCGCCGCCGGTCACCGCGTCTGCTGCGGCGAAGCGATAAAAACCGCCGGTCGCGTTGTAGCAGCCGATAAAAAAAGTACCAAGGCACAAGCCCCAAAAACTCTTCGCCATGACCGCTGCTGCACAGATGACAGCGCCAATCATCGCCAGCACACTGCCGGTCATGAAGCCACGGCGACGGCCATGTTTGCGCATGAACGAGGACGCCGGCATGGCGCTGATCGCCGAGCCAATCACGTAGGTCATCGCGGGTAGCGTGGCGAACATTTTGTTGTCGGCCAGCATGAACCCGGTGAGCGCGTTCACCGCCATCAGGATCACGGTGTTGGTGAGCAGCAGCCCTTGGCATAGGGCGAGCATAAAAACGGTGCGACGGTGGTCGGCGGAAAAGCTCACGATTCAATCTCAAATACTTGCTTTAAATACGCGAGGTATGAGGCATCATCACACATCGTCTTCGCGGGCGTGTCGGACAATTTGGCCACCGGCTGCCCGTTGCAGCGAATCATCTTGATGACAATTTGCAGCGGCGTGTAGCCGAGATCGTTGGTTAAATTAGTGCCGATACCGAACGCCGTTTTTGCGCGGCTTTGAAAGTGTTTGGCGATCTCAACCGCGCGCGGAAACGTCAGGCCATCGCTGAACACCAGCGACTTGCTGCGCGGGTCAACGCGGTTAGCGAGATAGTGATTGATGATCGCCTCGCCCCACGCAATCGGCTCGCCGCTGTCGTGTCGCGCACCGTCAAACAGCTTGCAAAAATACATATCAAAGTCGCGCATAAACGCCTTGAGCCCGGCCACATCGGACAGCGCAATGCCCAAGTCACCGCGGTATTCATCCGCCCATTTTTGAAACGCCCAACGCTGCGAGTCCGCCAGCCGCGGGCCCAACGCCTGTGAGGCTTGCAGCCATTCGTGCGCCATCGTGCCCACTGCGAGCAGGCCCAATTCTTTGGCGAAAAAAACGTTGCTGGTGCCGACAAAACTGCCGCTTGTTTTCGCCTTGACGGTTGCCAAAACTTCGCGTTGCCAGTCATGAGAAAAACGCCGCCGCGTTCCGTAGTCAGCAAACGAAAAGCCGAGCTCGGTTGATTGCGCGTTGACCAGCGCGAGCTTCTCGGCGAGACGCGCACGACCGGTCGCAAGATCGGGCTGCGGGTGGCGATTGCGAAAGTAAACCTCGTTGACAATCGCCAGCACCGGCACCTCAAACAGAATCGTGTGCAGCCACGGCCCCTTGATTGAAATGCTTAAGTTCTCGTCGTCAGCGCGAATTTCAATGTGCGCGCGGTTGAAGTGGAACAACGCCAAAAAATCAACGAAGTCACTTTTGACGTAGCGCAGCGCACGCAAGTAATCAAGCTCGTCTTCTGCGAATTTGAGCTTGCACAGCTCATCGATTTCGCGATTAACTTCCGCCGCAAACGGAGCTAGCGGAACGTCCCCATTGCGGCACTTAAAGCGGTATTCCACCTGCGCACCAGGGAACTGATGCAACACCGCCTGCATCATGGTGAATTTGTAGAGATCGGTGTCAAGAAGAGAGCGGATGATCACGGGCGCAATGCACGAGGCAGAGAGGAGCTGTGGACAGTTTAGCCGGGTCGTCGCCCGATACCCGTCGGGCAGTAGCGACAGGTGGCGCGGTCGGCACGGGAGAAAACTACAATGGCATATGTTTCAAACTACCAGCTCTAATTGATGAACCGCATGCACGCTGCGGCGATGAACTTTATCCTGAGCTTTTTGGCGATCGTTGTAACGACAACCCCTGTATTGGCAGCGGGTGATCGTGTAGTTCAAGCAGCGTCGGATTTCGAAACAAACATCGACACAAATGCACTGTTCAAGGCGAACAAGCGCGGCGATCTATTCGAGCTACGCGTGGGCGCAGGCCGCGTACTCGCTCTCGAATATGAGCGCGTGCTGGAGGGCTCCGACGGCGCGCGCACGTGGGTAGGGCGTGTGCGAGAAGGTGGCAGCGACAACGTGGTCTATGTGACCGAGGCGCAGGGTCACGCCTATGCGACGATTCCAACGTCAGATTCGACGTTTGAAATAGTTGCACGACCGAACGAAGCCGCCGTAGTCCGTGACCTTGCCGCGCGAGGCATGAGGCGCAAGCTCAATAGCGGCAAGGACTATTTGATTCCGCTCTTGCTCGGTGCGCCCATCAACCAACCCCAACCCATTGGCGATATGCAAAAGGTGTTGCCGACGCCACAGGTCACCATCGACGTGATGGTGATTTACAACGATGCGTTCGTTACGCGCCACGGAGGAGGGGTCGCCACTAGGCTGAACAATTTGATCGCTCAGGCCAATGACTCATATCTGCGCAGCGATGTAGCGATTACGCTTCGCTTGGTGCGATCAGAGCAGATTTCTTACGCCAATGCCACTTCCAATCTCGCGGCACTTCAGGCAATCGCGTCGGGCGCGGGGGTGTTCTCAACGGTCGCGACGAGCCGAAATGTTTCGGGCGCTGATTTGGTGATTCTGTTGCGTCCGTTCGACGAT
>JAYSRA010000166.1:0-2466 GCA_043721275.1 Burkholderiales bacterium | reverse complement strand
GGCTTACGCTGCGTGGCGCATTGAAGTTGCTCGGGCGTTGCGCGGATGTGCCGCTGAAATCAATCGTTGCCGAACGCGCGTCGCGATCGATAGAAACTTTCACCTGAATGTGGCTACCGTCGTCCAGGTCAACGCCAAATTCACCGTCGGTGAGTTTGTGAATGGCGCGACGCACGCTCTCTTCCGCGTTGTCCTGCACGTGGTTCATATAGGCGACGACGACATCGCGTCCGAAGTGCTCTACCATCGCCGCCAGCTCGATCGCACCCTTGTTGCAACTGGCGACCTGAGCGCGCAAATCGGCGATGTTCTGCGTGACGTTGCGAACCGGATGCGCGTCTTGCGTCAGGATTCGCGTCAGCTCATCCTCAAGGAACATCCCCTCACGCACCAACTGCACATTATCCAGCAGCACACCTTCTTCGCTGATGTGTTTTGAGAACGGCGGCATCGAACCCGGCGTGATGCCGCCGATGTCGGCATGATGACCGCGGGCTGCCGTGTAGAACAGCGGTGTGTTTTCGCCGGGTAAAAAAACCGGCGTAACGACCGTCACATCGGGGATATGGGTGCCGCCTGCGTAGGGTGCATTGAGCACAAACGCATCGCCTGGCTTCATACTTTTCGCACGCTTCTCCAGAATCACACGCACACTTTCGCCCATCGAGCCCAGATGCACCGGCATATGCGGCGCATTGGCAACGAGATTGCCCTCGGGATCGAAAATCGCGCAGGAGAAGTCGAGCCGTTCCTTGATGTTCACCGAGTAGCTGGTGTTCGCAAGGGTGACGCCCATCTGCTCGGCAATGGCCATGAACAGATTGTTGAAGACCTCAAGCAGGATAGGATCCGCCGTGGTGCCGATCGCATGGACGCGCGCAATCTTTTTTGTGCGCTCGAGCAACAGATGATTGTGCAGCGTCACCGACGCGCGCCACTCCGGCTCCACGACAGTGGTCGTATTCGGCTCCTTGATGATGGCAGGCCCGGTGATAACATCGCCGGGACGCAGATCCTCGCGATAAAATACTTGGGCTACTCGCAACGCATCGCCGCAAAATACATTCACTTCGGCGCGGGATTGTAATGCCATCGATCTGGCGGGCGGATCGAGACGGGATTCTGCCGCCGCCCGCGTTTGCGCGATGGCTTCCGCGGCGACCGCTTCAACCACCAGCGCACGCCCCGGCATCAGGAATCCATAGCGTTGGCGATAAGTCGTTTCAAACGCTTTCACCAGCGAGTCGCTGACGGTGTTGGCTTGTAACGGCAGTTCAATCGTCGTGTCAGTGCCGTCGTATTTGAGCGCCAATGTTTTCGCTACGTGCAGTTGTTCCGTGGTAAAACCCTGCGCGGTTACTTCATCGCACGCATGCTGGCTCAGGGTTTCAAACACAGCGTGCAGGGAGTGCAGCAGTTCGTCAGAGAGCCGCTTCTCGACCGCCACCTGCTTGAGCGTGCGTACGTCAGCGAGTCCCATTCCATAGGCCGACAAGACACCGGCCAACGGATGGATGTAGACCCGTGGCATGCCAAGCGCGTCGGCCACCATGCAGGCATGCTGTCCCGCCGCCCCGCCAAAGCACGTCAGCGTATATTCGGTGACGTCGTAGCCGCGCTGCACGCTAATATGCTTGATCGCGTTCGCCATGTTTTCGACCGCGATGCGCAGAAAGCCGGCCGCGATCGCCGCGTGTGACATGCGCTTGCCGGTCGCTTGCTCGACCTCTCGTGCAAGGCGTTCAAATTTTTTGTACACCGCGTCAGCATCAAGCACTTGATCGCCGTTTGCACCAAACACAGCGGGAAAAAGTTCCGGTCGCAACTTGCCGACCACAACGTTGCAATCGGTCACGGTGATTGGGCCGCCGCGGCGATATGCGGCTGGGCCGGGATTCGCGCCGGCGCTCTCGGGACCGACGCGAAACTTGCTGCCGTCAAAAGTGCAAATAGATCCGCCACCCGCCGCCACCGAATGAATCCGCAGCATCGGCGCGCACAAGCGTACCCCGGCGAACTCGGTCTCAAACACGCGCTCGTATTCGCCGACAAAATGTGTCACGTCGGTGGACGTGCCACCCATGTCGAAGCCGATCATTTTGTCAAATCCGGCGAGATGAGTAACCGCTGCGGCGCCGACAACCCCGCCGGCCGGGCCGGAAAGAATCGCGTCTTTACCTTGAAACTTATTGGCGTTGGTTAAGCCGCCGGAGCTTTGCATGAACTGCAGACGCACGTTACCTAGCGCCGATTGAATATGTTCGACATAGCGCTGCAATATCGGCGACAAATAGGCGTCGACCACCGTGGTATCGCCGCGCGACACAAATTTCATCAGCGGCGATACTTCGTGGGACACGCTAATCTGAGTGAAGCCAATTGCCTGCGCGACGCGTTTTAGCGCCACCTCGTGCTGCGTATAACGATAGCCATGCATCAGGCAAATCGCCACAGCGCGAATGCCTT
>JAYSRA010000165.1:0-53039 GCA_043721275.1 Burkholderiales bacterium | reverse complement strand
GCTCACTCATTTCAGTGTCCTTCGCTGTTTGCGTCGGTACACTCTACTTATGAGTCAACGAGCCTCCTAAAGTACGGTTTACTTATGAGTCACCGCGTCTCGTCCAAGAGCTATATGCGTCTTTTGCACTGCGTTGCGCCGTCTTGTGATTGTGCACGCTAAGGGATTCGTCACTTACACCGCATTCGCCCCCCTACGCGCATCCGGTCGCACACGGCGCGCGAATTCATGCACAATGCCGTTGTCATGTTTCAGAGCAACCACCACGAGGGATTCACGATGATCACAAAAAAATCTCGCTTTCGCTTGCCGGGTCTGTTTGCGGCCAGTGGCATGTGGGCGCTAACCCTTCCCGCGCATGCGGCCTGCCCGTTTAATCCCGATGCCGCTGGCGCTGCTGCGGGCACAGCCACGACAGATGGCCTGCTATTCATCCGATACGCCCTCGGCGTAACGGCAAGCTCGGGACTAGGCACAAACGCCACGCAGGGCGGTGCTCTTCCGGCGGCTATCGCTAGCTACATTGCTGACCCGACCAACAACGCCGCCATCGATATTGATGGCGACGGCAAGTTCAGCCCGAGTGATGCGATGGTGATTGCGCGTTATCTGTTTGGGTTCCGAGGCAACGCGCTTGCCGCTAGCGTGCCTTCGGTCGAGTTCGCGAAACGTTACGGCGGCCCGTCGCTACAAACTTACATCGACAACGGCTGCACCGGGATCAACGATTTGCCAGACCCGCGGCTGACGGTTTGGAATGCAATGAACGCTCAGCTCGCGCTCGGCACCGCCGCAGGTAGCGCCGCCGCTAAAGCGTTTCTAACCCCCAATGGCGTAAACAATCACGGGCCAGCGTTTGACCAATTGATCGCGCGAATGCCAACAATTGTGCCCACGTATAGCCCGCTGATTGCACGGGAAGTCGGCAACGATTACGCTGAATATTGGATGAGCCGCCCCGTACCCGTTAGCGCGACAGGCGAGAGAAATGTGTACGTCATCATCTTCATTCACCAGCCCGACGGCTCGTGGAAGATTGATTCAATGTGAGCGAATGTACTCATGAATAACACCACAAGAAGATCAAGCACTCGCTTTAATGCCAATCTTATTTTTCACCGCTGTATGGAGAAAACAGTGCGATGCCGTGGGGCGTCGTTCACGTTGGCAACTGTCATGCTCTGTCTATTAACGGCCTTACCGTCGGCAGACGCAGCAACCAACAATGGAGATAAAACGACAAGTAATTGGCGCACAAAAATTCCCGTAGGTACAGAGGTGACACCGATCACCGGATTGGTCATTGACGAACTTTTAAGGATTTTTCCTGAAACCACCGTCTACGACTATGGCTGGACGCAAGGCAAAGAGGTGCGGGATGTTTACTTGCCCGGCGCAAAGTACGGCGAAAGTGAGTTAATCCTAGGATGCGAACGTCGAACAAGGGTTGGATTTGCAGGTGACTATTTTGGGATAGCTGTGCTCGTTTGCACGCAGGCTGTCGAGCGTATTGACTCCATCGCTAAAAGCAGTGCGAACTTAATCAGTGATATGCGGAACGAAGCTACTGAGAGATTTGGTACGTCACCAAACGATACCGGTACCCTGTCAGCCATGATGCCAAAAAATGGATGGCGTTATGTACATCAAACGCTTGATGACAAATCGGACTACTACTTCATTCCGGTAGTCATTTTCTCGCATGGCGTGTTTACGGGGTACTCAGCTGTTCTGATTGATAAAACAAAGCGCAGAGCGGTTGTTGCACAAACGGAGGTAAACAGCACTTGCAGGGAAAAGAAGCACGAGCAATCGCTCTTATGCACCAACCTTGAAAGCGTGATGCGCCGCCTTCTTGTCGCAACTATGGGGCAAGCTGATGCTTTACCAACGCGTTAGTTTGACATTCATGCGTAGCATGAAACTCATGCTGGTCGGGTGCTGCGCCGTCGTCACACCGTTGCTCACCGGTTGCTACCCCGCGCTCAGTGTGACGGCCGAACTCGCACCCGCTACAGAGCGCGAGTACTCAGCGCCCAGTTTTACGCACCGCGTCATTGATGCAGAAACGAAGCAGCCCATTAAAGGCGTGGTGGTGTGGGGCTACTTTGCACTACGCGAGGGAGCAACCTCTCCGGGCGGAGGTACCAAAGGCGTCAACTACATTCGCACCTTTGAGGTGGTCACCGATGCCAATGGCGAATACACCATTCCGGCGTGGAAGAGCGGCCCAATCAAATCGAAGCTCGAACCGGACGACCACGCGTTTCCCGTCATCGCCATGTACAAACCGGCCTACCGAACTGTGGTCTACGGCGAGGGCTCGATGTACGCCATCGGACCCAACCGACCGGAACATGTGCAGGGCTACGGCGGCGGCAAAGCGAGCGACAAAGGCCCGCCCGTGCTGGATTTACGCGGCGACCCGACCGCCTTGATTCCAACCAAGACACTGCGTGAACGCTTCGATGTGTATGGGGATGCGGGGGCGATTCCGACACCGATGAGCTATCCCTGCGGATTTAATGATTTTCCGAACAAACTTGTGATTCGGCACTATGAATTGAAACAACTCGTACAACTACTAGTACCACCAAACCAAATTACTCCAGACGGTTATGCAAAAGGTGGCTTTTTTCACCCCGACAATCATATCAATGGACTTAACGAGAAAAGTGCGCTTGAGCGGCTCTCTGCTTGGCCTTGCCCAACAAACAACTCACTTGACTTGCTTAAGAAAGCTAAAGTCTCTCCATGAACATGCCCAACAAAAAATCAGTCAGCACTGCGGTTGCCGTGGCGCTTGCCTGCACATCCACAGCAGCCTACGAAATTAGCAACCACGCGACGATGGCAGCAAATGCCCTGAACATATCGACGCTACGTACAGACAATACTGCGAAAGGGAAACTTTTTCGATTGGGTTTAAAGCAGGTCGCGCTTAGCGAAGACAAGCAACGTTTCCCCCGCAGCATAGAAGGTGCCCCAGAAAAACAGTGCTACGGGTATACAAAATTAGACGATGGTTCGCTCAGGAAGGCGGAAGACGACGTCGCCGAGCCACCCGACCTCCCCGGCAGCCCCAACGCGGGCAAGGTCGGCTACACGCTGATTGACTTGATTCGCTTTGGCGTGTGCTACGAAGACAACAACGAATTCCCTAGCGGGTCGCGCTCGCTCGCACACTTCTACGACCCACAAAACGGCGGCGGGCTGTTCGGCAATCCGGCCTCACCCGACTGGGCGCTCACTGGCACAGCTAACCCAAGCACCGGCGTCAATCACTTCAGCTACAACGACGCGCGAGCCGCGTTCTATCAGGCCCTCACCAAGCCCACAAAACCTGAACGCGATAAATCGTGGGGCCTCACCTTTCAAGCGCTCGGTCATGTTATCCATCACCTAGAAGACATGGCACAGCCGCAGCACGTCAGAAAGGACGACCATTGCGATTCATCGCTCTGCCGTATCGTGGGTGCCTATCGGCCGAGTGCCTACGAAAAATACGCCGGCGACGCGCGCCGCATAGCATTCATCCGTAGCTTGGCCGCAACAGCCACCACACCCATCTTATTCGGCCTGCCGCGAGATTTCTGGAGCTCAAGTCCCACTGTGTCGGGTTACCAAAATTCAGCGCAAGGCATCGCCGGATACACCAGCACCAACTTTGTAAGCTCGGGCACCGACTTTAAGTTCGACACGGCTTCAGGCGCAGGTCCTGGCCCGGTCACCACCACGCCCAACTACAACCTGCCTGTGCCCACGCAAACACCTAGCGAGCGGATCACTGTGGCCACTGCATTGGGCGGGTTGGCCGCGTCGCCACGCATCAATCAGTTTTGCCCTGACACGACAAAATGTTTTGTGTCGTTTTACGGTTCAAACAACATGCCGACGGCGCGTTTGTCGTCGGCATCCATCTTCTCGCAAGACTTCGGCGATCCGGTTGGAGTGCCCCTACTTGGGCCAAAGCAAGGCTTCGCGCAAAACTCATTCACCTACAACTACGCAGCCACGGACTTAGTGCCCAAAGCTGTCGAATACAGCGCGGGTTTAATCAATTATTTCTTTCGCGGCGAGATGGCGATACGGCTGCCTGCGGAGGGGTTGTACGGCATCATCGACGGCGGCAACCCCGCATCAACCTGCAAGGACAGCTGCGGCTTTCCGAAGCTCAAGCTTCGCGTGAAGAACACCACCGCTGCGATCAACGGTGTGGCGCAGGACATGGTGGGCGGCACCTTGGTCGGCGTCGTTAAGTTCTCGCGCAACAGTTGCTACACATCGGACTGGCTGGGTGATTACGGCGAGCTGAACACAGGTTTTAGCGAATCAACCTGTTTGTTGGGGAGCAACGGAGACCCCGTTGAAGAGCAAGTTGTGTCAGCCCCCGTGACCGCAGCCTTTTCTTTAGCCGCAAATGCAGAACAGCAGATCACGTTGGACTTCTCCGCAAAACCGATACCAGTTAATGCATGGAATATCAAAGTGCAGCTGGTCTATCAAGGACAGCTGGGGTTAGAGCCCAATGCTGTGGTGGTGGGTACGCACCTGTTGTCGGCACCTGCGGTGTATCGCGTGGTGAACGAAACAAATTATTTGCTCGTTAACCGGCGTTTGTACGCGCGCGCGCAGGTCAACGCCGACCAGACATTGCTGTCCCAGATCACTCCGCCGACCTGCGTAACGGGCGCAGCAGGAAGCCGAACGCTTGCCGTGGACTGTTTCAACGTCGTGCCGTTTGCCACAAACTGGCGCAGCCCGATGGGGCAAACACTAGCGACCCTAACGGCCCTTCCGGTCAACACGCAAGCAGTTTTATTAATGCTGGGCGATTCCGGCGGAACAATAAACGGATCGGCGGCTGGCTTGGGAGGCGGCTTTACCAACATTTCTGTGTATGCGCGAGCCGTCTACCTTGACGATGCGAGCAATACAGCCTTTGCAGATGGCTTGTTCGCATACCGGGGCTTACAAGCTATCAATGTTTTCTACAACACGCACTTTGCCACCGTTGACACGACGCCCGCCCCTGATTTGGAGGTCGTCAATCGTCCCGCGTTGCCTAATCCGACACCATTGGTAATGACCGCCGTGAATTTCTGAGAAGAAAGTTGTGCATCGAAACGCAAACGACAGAAGGCCGTGCGAAATACAAAATAGGTTTCTACGCCTATTAACTTTTCCGACAAAGTCCAACCCACCTTGCTTTTGGCCGATTTTTCACCGTAAGTCGACTTGAGCCTTTTATGGTTTTTAGCCCCCGTGCAGCGGTACTTTCGCTTAAAAGCCAATGATGAAAATCGATCTGTTTTGCCGAGTGGTTGACAACTATGGCGACATCGGCGTTTGCTGGCGCTTAGCGCGACAACTGACGGCTGAACATGGCTGCAACGTGCGGCTAATCGTTGACGATTTTCGAGCGTTTCAAGTGATCGCGTCGGCGGTCGACCCTAGCTTGGCGCGCCAGACTTTGCAGGGTGTGGTGATCGTCGCATGGCACGCCGCAAACACACTCATTCCTCGCGACGTAGTCATCGAAGCCTTCGCCTGCAACCCGCCTGCCAGCTACATTGAGGCAATGGCTTCGTTGCAACCGAAGCCGGTTTGGATCAATCTCGAATACCTCAGCGCCGAGGCGTGGGTGGACGACATTCACGGCATGGCCTCGCAGCATCAACGCTTGCCGTTGACGAAATACTTTTTCTGTCCTGGGTTTACGCAAGCGAGTGGGGGATTGATTCACGAACGTTTCATAGTCCAACCCATCCCTTTGTCGCGCGGGAAAAAGGATACGCATGCGCCATTGCAAGTTTTTGCTTTCGCTTACCCGCAAGCGCCCTTGCACGCCCTCACGCAAGCCTTCGCGAGCGCTGGCGTGCCGACCACCGTCACCCTCGCCGCCGCACTGGTTGATTCAGAACCGCACTGGCGAACCGCCGCACCCGTTGCGCAAACCGAATTCGACGTCCTGCTAGCCGAATTTGACTTTCTGATCGTTCGCGGCGAAGACTCGTTCGTGCGTGCGCAGTGGGCAGGCAAACCGTTTCTCTGGCATATCTACCCAACCGACGACGGCGCGCATTTGATCAAGCTCGACGCGTGGCTTGATCGCTACTGTGAAGGCCTAGAAACCAGTGTCAGCATCGCATACCGACTCGCTAGTCGCGCTTTTAACGGCGCAACGAGCGATGGTGCACCGAGCGCACCCTATGAATTGCTGGCGCAAAATGTCGACGCGTTGGCCACTCACGCCGCGCGCTGGCGCGACACGCTGATGCAGCAAACCGACCTCGCCACGCGCTTGGTGAACTTCATCACCGCGAACAAAGCCAATAATCTCGGCTAAAATCAGAGGCTTTGCTGAAAAACCCAGCGCCCTCAGTTAATGTTTGACGTTGTCACGCTCATGCAGAGCGGGCAACACATCCGGCGCGCAACACTCAAAATAATTATGAAACTCTCATCAGAACTCCGGCCCGGCAACGTCATCATGATTAACGACGTGCCCATGGTGGTGCAAAAAGCCGAGATGAACAAATCCGGTCGCAACGCAGCCGTGGTCAAGCTCAAGCTCAAAAATTTGCTGTCTAACGGCGGCACCGAATCGGTGTACAAAGCCGACGAAAAATTCGACATCGTCATGCTTGAGAAAAAAGACGTGACGTATAGCTACTTCAACGACCCGATGTACGCGTTCATGGACGCCGAGTACAACCAGTACGACATCGAAAAAGACAGCATGGGCGACGCGCTCAAGTACCTTGAAGATGCCATGCCGTGCGAAGTTACGTTCTACGAAGGCCGCGCCATTGGCCTCGAAATCCCGACCACGCTGGTGCGCGAAGTGGAATACACCGAACCCGCGGTTCGCGGCGACACCTCCGGCAAAGTGATGAAGCCCGCCCGCCTCAAAGGCACAGGCTTTGAAATCCCGGTTCCAGCCTTCGTCAACACCGGCGACGTGATCGAAATCGACACCCGCACCGACGAGTTCAAGAAGCGCGTTTAACCCGCCTCTGATCGCGAGAAACGGCTCCTTCGGGAGCCGTTTTCGTTTCTGCAATGACCGATAGCGGACATGAAATCAGACATGCAATTTTATTTCGAGTCAGTTTGGCCCCTTATCTCCAAAAAATCCGTTATGCAGACGAAAACAAATTTTCCAAGGGGCAGGCTCATGATCCGTTCACTCATTCGCACGACGGCGAGGCGCGTAGTTTTGGCTTTCGCTGCCGTTTTTCTGCTTGGCAGCACTGCAAGCGCGCAACAGCTCACCATTAACAAAATTTTGAACGGCAATGCAACGGCTGGGCAGGTTGCGACCTTTGACATCACGGTTGAAAACAACACCGGCGCTAGTGCTGACGGTGCCATTGTGACGGACAACCTAAGCGCCAGCTTTAACGCACTGAGCGTCACCACCACGTGCACCGCAAACACGCTGGGTACCGTTTGCCCGAGCACTACGCCGCAGGGCAGCAGCGCGATCACGCTCGCGATACCGACCTTCCCTGCTGGCGGTAAGGTCACCATTCAAATCAAAGCCAAACTTAACTCAAACGCAACTGGCACAACCAGCAACACGGCGACCGCGGCGAACGCGGCGAACGGCTCGGCAATCTCAACCTCCACCACCGGCGTACCGATTGGGCCAGGCGGAACCCCCACTTTGACCATCACCAAAACGCAGAGCGCGTCAACGCTTGCCATTGGCACACCGATTACGTACACCGTGACCGTTGAAAACACTTCGGCAGTCGATGCAGTGGGCTACAGCATCACCGACTACGCCACCGTCACCGCCAATACTGGCACCGCACCGACAGTCACATTCGACGTCACATCGGGAAACCCTGTCCCCTGCGTAAGCCTCGCAGGTGCCGCCTGCCCCATCGCACCCAACATTGCCTCCGGCGCGCTGGTAACGGCTTACGGATTTCCGAGCGCGTTGTTTAACAGCCAGCCGCTCACCATCCCTGCAAACACCAAATGGCGCTTCACCTACACATTGAAACCAAAAACAATCGCCAACGGTTGTGGCTACACGAGCATAAGTCTGAATAACTTTGCACTGGTAGGTAGCCTCCCCTCGTCGGCTGTCATTGCAGGCCCTCTGACGGGTCTGACCTCTACCACTTGCGTGGTAGCGCCGACGCCAACACCGCTGGACATTGGCGTCACCAAAATCGGCGTGCTTGGCACCTCGGGAACGGGTCAACCGCAAATTACGTACACGATGACGGCGACCAACTACAGCAGTATTGCCGCTGACAATTTGGTGGGAATTTATGACCAGCTGCTTTTTTCCGGCAGCGGTATCAGTGGCACGATGAGCAGCGCGGGCTGGACAATCGCCTGCACTGGCACAGGAGGTGCCGCGTGTCCTGCGTTTGCGTTGCCCACTCCCACGGTGCCGATTGGAAGCTACAACAACCTGTTTTTCAAAACAATTGGGGCATTTCCGGCCGGTAGCTCGCTTGCCATCACTCTGACGGTGCCGGTTAAAGTCAACGCCGCTTGCGGCCCCGCCACGGTGAATGTCGACAATCGATTCGGGGTGTACAGCAACAACTCACTTTATTCCATCGCCCCCATTACACCCCACAAATACTATGCCGATGCTGCCCAGCAAACAATTGCCATCCCGCAAAAGTCCTGCGTCGATCTCTCCGCGCAAAAAGTAGTGTCCAAGCCCTCGTATGCGCCAGGCGAGGCCATCACGTTCAACATCGCGGTCTCGAACTCCGGCACGAGCACGGCGACCAACGTGCCGTTTGAAGACCTGCTGCCAGCGGGCGTCACATTTGTATCGGCCAGCTGCGCAGCCTCTGGCACGGCAAGTTGTGGCGGATCGCCCAGCTTCACCTCGCATCCTGACAAAGTGAGCCTGACCATTGCGAGCCTGCCGCCGGGTGGATTGCCGAATAAGGTGACGATCACCATCAACGCCAAAGCCACCACCAGCGCCAGTTTGTTCGGCGGCAAAACAAACACCGTGGTTATCCCGTCAAACCCAACAGGCGGAAGCTACCTAGACACCGATCCAAGCTCCAACACCACGTCGCAAAACTTCAACATTCGTGGCACGGCAGACGTGAGCATCAAAAAGACAGGAAGCTGCGGCCTACACGAGCTCGGTGCGGCCGCCAGTTACACGCTGGTCATCACCAACAACGGCCCGGACGAAGTGGTGCTCGCCAAAGTGAATGATCCCGCAGTGACTAACCTGACGCTCATCGGAGCGACGTGCGCGGCCAGCGCCTCGCCGCTGGGCGTTTGCCCCACCGGAACGGCCGCTGCGATGCTCGCAGCGCTGCAATCGACGTCGGGTTTGTCGATACCGTCACTCGCTTCGGGTGCCAGCGTAACGCTCACCCTCAGTGGCACATTCGGCACCACTGCCACCAACCCCAGCGCCACCAATACTGCCACCGTGACGTTGCCCTCAGCCGCGTACAACCCAGACACTAATCCACTGAACAACAGCGACAGTTGCACCAGCGCTGCCGCGACCGCGCCGCTAGTCATCACCAAGACGATTGCCGGGGCTGAGGCTGGTACGCAAGGAGCCGTCACGGTGACCGCGTCGTGCGGTGGGTTGAACTTTGGCCCGTTCACCCTTGCCCCCAACAGCGCGGCGGGCACGTACACCTTGGCCACCATCCCCAATCTACCGATTGGTGTGTCGTGCGTAGTGAAAGAAACCGCCACCGGAGTGGTGATCGGGAGCACGGTGAGTACCACTTACACGACGTCCAGCACGGGCAGCACCGTTGGCTCGGGCGTAAACGCGCAAATCACTGTTGCCTCCGGGGCGGTGCCGTCGTCGGTGGCGTTTAGCAACACCTATCCAGCCGTGGTTGGCTCACTTGCCATCACCAAAACCATCGCGGGTAATGTGGCGGGCACGCAAGGTGCCGTGGTGATTAATGCAACGTGTGGCGGCACAATTTACGGCCCGTACACCGTAGCCGCAGGCTCCACGGGCACCACCGCCGTTGCCACCATCAATAACATCCCAAAGGGTGTGGTGTGCACCGTGAACGAAACGGCAACAGGAGCAAACGGCACCGCCAGCGTCACCACAAGCTACACGGTTAACGCTGGCGCATCGCAAACGGGCAGCAGCGCATCAACGACCATTGTGCAAAATCAAACCGCAACCGTTGCGTGGACTAACAGCTACAGCCGTTTGTTAGGCTCTCTCACAATCCAAAAAACGATTGCGGGCACGGCGGCGGGCCAGCAGGGTGCGATTCAATTCAACGTACTCTGCGGCAGCACCAACTTCGGCCCCTACACCTTGGCGGCAGGCGCAACGGGCACACAGACCATCGCAACTGTTGGCAGCATTCCAGCGGGCAGCACCTGCACCGTGAGTGAGATTGCGCTCGGGCAGCCGACCAACATCACCGCAACCACCAGCGTCACCGTGAACGCTGGCGCTGCGGTTTCGGCAGACACCGCAAGCGCTGTGATCGCCGCCAGCGCCACTCAAGCCTTTGCCTTTGTCAACAGCTACGAGCCTGCTGCCAGCACTGACATCAACGGGCAATACACGTCGAGCTGCACCACAGCCAACGGCGCGCTCAGCGGTGCTGTCGTATCGCTGGTTGGCTCGGCGGGCGGCGCGACTTACACCACGACCACCAGCGCCAGTGGCACCTTTTTGTTGTCTGTTCCGGCTGGCACTTACACGTTGTCCATCACCTCCACCGATCCGAGCATCCCGGTGAGCGTGCAGACGGTTGTCGTGCCCGTCGGCGGCAACGCCGTTACGGCCACTGTGACCGTGCAGAACTGCGCTGTCCCCACCATCGCGGCATCAAATTTGTTGGGGTTGATGGCTGTTTTGGCGCTCTTGGGTTGGTGGTCGGTTCGTCGCAGGTCTGAGCAGGGAACCTTTGGCGCGACGTAGCGAAATGTTCTTGATTTGAGCGGCACTATCTCTGCCACCATCTCGTAAAGCAAGCTAGGGTGGCGGTGTCACGCACCACCGCTTTGTTCGTAAAAAATTCGGTGCATCGAGCGCCAAGGGGAAGTCAAAATGTCGATGTTGTCGTTAAGAAGCGGGCTCTTTCTAATTTCGACGCTATTGTTGTTTTCGCTGGGTTCCATGCGAACGGTTGCTGCGCCGTTTGTCTACAGCTTGAGCTACTCTGGTGACATCAAAGTCTTCGACGTGCAGACACAAAGCTTTGTGGTCAATAGCATCGCTGCGCCCAGTGCCGCCGCTGCGTTCGCGCTGTCGCCCACGGGAGACCGGCTCTACGTCAATAGTGGTGGCACTGCCGTAAACGTCATAGATACGGCGACTAATCTTCAAGTCGCGACCATCGCCGTGTCTTGTTTGCCGGACGACGGCACACGCATCGCAGTGCGGCAACAAAACGACCGTTTCTATCTAGTTTGCAAAACGGCGGCGGCGGCGTTTTCGGTTTTTCCAGTATCGATAATCGGCAATACCTACTCCGTGCAACCTGCCATCACGGGAAGCCCTTTCGCGGGTCGCTCTGTCGCCGTCGCGATCAACACCGCTGGCGACAAGCTCTGGGTTGCCCGCGAGACCCTAAATGTTTTGCCAATCGACTTGTTGACGGGAAGTGCCGGAGCCCCTATCGCCGGAACGGTTGACCCAAACGCGCTGACCGACCTCGCCTATGACGCGGCGCTCAACCGAGTCTACGTACCTACGGCGAGCGGCGCCGCCGCTATCGATGGCAACTCCAACGCGGTGCTTGCGACATTCGGCAGCACGAACACAGCTGCCGTTGCAACTTCTCCCGACGGTAGCCGCGTGTACGCGTTGACCACCGCAGGCGGAGGCACGATCACTGCGTACACCTCCGCCGGTGCGCTGATCGGCACCGTCACAGGACTCGCCGCAATTTCGGGTGCACAGTACCGCTTTGCAATCGCCGTGTCCCCGACCGACGGGAAAGTTATTGTTTTGGTTGGCGGGCAGTGCGGTGCGGGCGCAGCGGCCACGGGATATTTTCAGCTCATAGATCCCGTTACTTTGGTTGCGGCAGCGCCCATTGTTGTGCCCGGCGTCTACTGCGAACCACGAGCACCTGGGCAAATCATTGTGAGGGCGGCTGGGCCCGTGAGCCCCGGTATCGTCACAGTGCCTCAATCAGTGCCCACACTGTCGTTGCTCGGAAACATGATTTTGATGCTATCCCTCATGGGACTGACCGTTAGCTATATGCGCCGATCCACCATTTTTTCTCAATCCGAGCGTTAACTATGAATCATCCGTTTCGTGCGAGCCGCTTTCGCCATGCTCTGACTGGGCTCAAAACGATCCTCGCGATCGCCACGCTGGCGCTTAGTTGCAACGCGTTCGCCGCCATCGACTTAGTCATCAACGTCGATTCCGACAAAACCACTTACAAGTCGACCGACACGCAAACCTTCACGGTCACGGTCACCAACAACGGCCCGGACACGGCGCTTAACTCACAGCTCTCCGTAAACCATCCGGTCGCAGGTCTACCGTTTGAGGCGACCGCTTCGTGCGTGGCGCTCGGTGGTGCCGTGTGCCCCGCAAGCGGCAGCTACACGGGGCTTCCGGGCATGGATCTGAAGGCTACGCTGCCCAGCATTCCCAGCCAAGGCACATTGATCGTGACCTTTCAAGTGGTACCGCCGCTCGGGTGCAGGTTCCCGCTTGTTGGAGGCGCCATGCTTCAGTGCCAAGGTGCCCCCACGTACGAAACCGGTCGGGTGTTGATCACGGCCAACGTGACCAACATTGCCGCCGATGGTCGCGCAGCGACCAACACCGCCAACACCAATATCGCACTGTATGCGCCGACGCTTGGTTTCAAAATGGTCATCACCAGCGCACCCACCACTACGCTCGCGCCGGGCAATATTGCTACTTTCGATTTTGAAATTCAGAGCCAAGGGCAGGACCCCACGGGCCCGCTGACGCTTGATCTCAGCATCAACTCCAACGTTCCCAGCCCTGCGCCGCCTGCCGGTTTCAGCGGCTTCTTGCCGGGCAGCGTGCTGCAAGACATCACCTGCCTGAGCGCGACGCCAGCACCCGGAGCGGCGCTTCCCGCGACGGTGTTCTTGTCGGGCAACGCTTGCGGCAGCGGCATCACGCTGCCCACACCAGGCCCAAGCACCATTCTCGCCGACGGCCTGCGGGGGTTTCCATCAACCAACTTCGTCAACCTACCGGGCACGCTCACCGGTGGCGGTGTGGCGAAGTTTCGCGCCACCGTAAAAGTCGGCACGCCGCGCTGCTTCGCTACCGGCGTCAACACCGTGCCGGTCAAATTTACCGTGAATTCGACCGGCCCGGTCGAGACGCTGCCCTATCTGTTCGCTGACAACAGCCAGTCCGTTAGTTTTAGCGTGGCGACTACTTGCCAAGAAGCCGATATTAAAGCCGCCGTATCTGTGCTACCCACGACCAACGTAAAAACCACCAGCACCAACAACAACACCTACACCCTGAGCTCCACCGTGAGCAATATCTCGTCCGGCGTGGGTGCGGGAACGGCCACCAATGTGCCCTTCACCATTGGTAGCGGCGACAACCCGTTCTACCTCGGGCCAATTAGCGTGGGCACCACCACCTGCGTGCCCTCGGGCGGCGCGGTGTGCCCCGCAGCGGGGGCCTACACCGTGTCACCTGCCGGTGCGTCCACTACCAAAAAAGTGGATGGCCTCATCCCGTCGCTTCCCCCCGGCGGAGCGGTGGTGTTCACCACCGTATTCACCACCGGCAGCATTCAGCCACTATGCAATTTTGTGGGCTTTGGCGGCGTGCGGCCCCTCGTACAAGCGGGTACTGACGCCACGCTCGCAGACCCGAATTACACGACCGTGCTGCCCACCTTGGGCAACAACCGTGCGCAAACGCAAGTGCTGCTTGACGCCGATGGCTCCACGCCAAACGTGGCGCCCTGCGTGAGCTCTGGCGGCGGCGGCACCACCACTCCACCGGCGGCGCAGATTGATGTAGTCAAAACCGGCCCGTTCGCCAACGCTGGCGGCGGCGCGTTGATCGGCCAGTCTAGCGGCGCGTTCGTTGCCCCCGGTAGCACCGCATGGTTTCGCATCGTTCTCACCAATAACGGCTCAACGTCGGTGAACGTGGGCACCCTCACTGATAGCGGCAGCTACCCGACCACCAGCTTTTCAACCGGCGGCTTTCGCGGCACCATTGCCACCCCGGCAAGCTGGGGCGTGTTGTGTGCTGTGACCGGCAGCGCCACCTGCTTCGACACGGTGACCCCCGCTACCGCAGGCGCGTACCAAAACTTCATCGCGCTCGGCTATGCAGGCGGTGCTAAAGCGGCGATTGCGCCGGGTGCCACCGTCACGGTTGACATTCCATTTGTCGTGCCTGCGCCCAACCTGCCAACCGCTGGCGTGTGCGTGACCAAAGGCTCTGACTACGCGTTTGCCGATTTCGAATTCGGTGGCGTTGCAGGCTCAAAAAGCACCGCTGGCGTAACCCAACCCGAGCTGTACTACGGCTACAGCGCCTGCGATACCAAGCTTGGCATTACTAAATCGGTTGCGGCCCCCGCTACATCAAGCAACATTCCGGTTAGTGGCGTGGTGAGCTTCAACATAGTGGTGAGTAATCTCTCCACCACGCAGAGCATCGGGCGGCCCCGGTTGATCGACATCGTGTCGCTTAACGCAGCTGCGTCCGCAACGATGACGGTTACGTCCATCACCTGCTCACCCACCGCCGGGGCTGCGCTGTGCCCACCAGCCAGCTCGCTGATTGCAGGCAGCGCCATGCCCGCAGGCACGGCCATTGGGGCGACCGATATCGACATCACCTGGGGCAGCGCCGGGGCGAGCACTATGCCGCCGAGCAGTGCGGTGACCTTCGTGGTGACCTATGCGCTCAACGCGCCAAAACCGGCCTTCTCTGGGCTTAGTAACGTGGCCACGGTGCGCGCCGACAACGAGCCGCTGGCTTGGGGTGCTCAGTCAGCCACCGCCTTTATCTCTGTGCCCACAGCCCCAATCATCAGCGTGCAAAAACGCGTAGCTACGCAAATTGTCGCCACGGGTGGCACCGCGTTCTATACCGTGGACGTGGTGAACGCGGGTGGCAGCGCCGCCAGCAACGTGTTGTTCATCGACAACCTGCCCGCTGCGCTCATCGCTAGCAATCCCACCGGCTACAGCGTGGTGGCCTGCACCAACATCAGCGCCACCATGCCCACCCCGCAAGGCACGGTGACCTGCCCCACCTCCATTGGCACAGCCACTGGGCTCAACTTCACCATCGCCAGCCTGCCACCGAACACCGCGCTGCGATTTACCTATCAAGCCAAAATGCCCGCGAGCGAAGTGTCGGTCGAAAATTTCGTCACGGTTGCCCCCGGCAGCAGCAGCGGTGGAGGCTCATCGTTTACCGGCGGCACCGCGGGCGCACACGCAAACGTTCAAGTGTTAGCAGCAGCACCTCCGCCGCCACCCCCGGATATCCCGGTGGTTCAAGTGCCCACGGTGAACAGCTGGATGCTCGGCCTGATAGCTTTGCTGCTCGCGCTCACGGTCGCCCGCAGGCGCAGCCGTTTTTAGTATTTGTCCCGATCCGCCAACTCATCATTTATTGGAGTTCAAATGAAACGATTCATCCGTTACCTATGCGCCGCCATCGCTTTCACCACGTTCTCGGGCGTGGCTTTGAATGCGGTCGCTCAAGCGTGTCCGGAGCGCGACGTGCGCGTCATCAAGCAAGTTCAGGGCGCGCCCGCTGGCTATGTAAGTCCCTCCTTTGCGTTCACCCTCAGTTGCGGTGGCACACCCGCTGTGGCCCCCACGTTTTCGATCACCGATGGGTCAAACTTCATAGTGCCAGCCCGCACTGTGGGTGCCGTCTGCACGCTCACGGAGACGCTACCCGCACCGCCCGCAGGCTTCACGTGGACGAGCGCTACGTCAAGCACATTCACGGTGGGGATCTGCCCCAACGTTCGCTCCTTTCAAACTCAGACCTTCGTCAACACGCTGGCTCCCGCCCCCTTGCTGCCGACACCCAGCGTGGGCGTTCCCTCGCTTTCATCTGCTGCGCTGTGGGCGCTCGTGTTGCTGCTAGGCGGGCTGGGGTGGGCTGCGATGGAGCGTCGTCGGTAACTTAGCTGCGGCAGTCTTGAAGTCTTTATGGAAGTAACCGCCACTGCTGCCGCTTGCCACCGTCGCAAGCCTGCACTTGGTAGGTCAGCGCCCCTTGGTCGACAACGCTCGCTCGAGTTAGGCAGTATCCGTGCATGCGGCTTTTGATCTGACTGCCGTCGAATCGCCACAGCAGATTAATGGTGCCGATGCAGCCGCTCCAATTTATGCTGCCGCCCGGCCAAGCGCCGGGCTCGGCGTGGGCACCGGCAATCCCCAAACACCACCTGCCCGAACGAATCTCGCCAGCAGCGCCCGCGGCAAGAAAATCGCGAGCTTGTATGGAGCATTTGACCGCAACCGAGGTACGGCTGTTGGGGGATTTCACTACCTGCGCGCCAAGGCATGAACCGTTGGCATCCATCAACCGAGCGGCGGCGACAGAACCAGAATGCAGACAAAGCGTAACCATCGCAAGCACCGCAACCCAGACCGCGCATCGATTGGCGCTTTTAGTTGAGCACATAAAACCACCGACCCGTCAACAGCGGCGAGCTTGGCAACATGGTCTCCCGAGCGAAACGTGCCTTATCGTGCACCGCAGAGATCACCGCGTTCGCCTTAGGATATTTTTCGCAACGCAACGCAGGCGCATGCGGAGACACAAACAACCCCGCAGCCCCCACAAAAAAAACTTCAACACCGGCGGTAAAGTACTCGCTAGCTGCTGCCAGCGCGTCACACGCGGCAGCCAGCTCGCCAAGCCGATGATATGCCCTAGCGGAAACCACGAGGGCCGCCGCATTAAGCCGCTTTTCAGAATTGTTGAGCGTCGGTTGGCCGTCTTGAAACGCCAGCACGCCCGCGCTCAGGCGGAGCGCTTGATTATCACGCTCAGCACGCTGCTCAGAGGTGAGCCCTTGATCGGGGCCAGCTCGACGTGGATCGAGCAGGGCAAACGCGCGCAGCAGTGCCCCACGTTTTGCGTCGATCCTTCGCTCGCCGTAGTTTGCCTCAGCCAGATGCGTGTCGAGGATCGCAAGCTTCAGCGCGGCCTGATTCCAGTCACCCTCGACGAGCGCGATGGACGCTTCACGGAGCAGTCGATGGCTCAGCGTCACAGGCCTCGCAGCAGTTGCGTTCTCAAGTCGAATGGTGTTTGCGCGCTCCAGGAGCGCCCGAGCTCCCGGCGTGTCACCCTGTAACAGCAGATAGTCCGCGCGGAGCTCAGCGGCGACGGCAGCCCGGTCGTCGCGTAGTTCCTTTGCTGCGGCTACCGCCGCCCGAGTGTGAATATCGGCCAGCTCAAGTTGACCCGATTTCAGCGCGAAACTGGCGTAAGCAGTGCGCGCAGCTAGGGTCAGGCTGGTGTCCGCACCGGTGCGAAGTCGCGCCGCAATGGTCGCGGCATAGGCGACGTCGAGCAGGCCGAAACCGACGTGACCGTAATCGAGCTCAAAGCGCGAAAACGTCAACGCAGCGGCTAACAACGTGGGCGAATCAAACGCGCGTCGCCCAGCGGGCAGCCACCACCCACCCGTCGATGGGTTCGCAGGCGTGGCCTGCCCTGTGAGCGTGGCTTTGACAACCAAGATTTCTTGCTGAGCTTTGATGATGTCACCCGCCGCTGGTGCCGCATCGATCACACGCAGCCGAGCCTCAATGGTGCGCGGATGTTTTTCACCGTGGCGCGCAGCGGCCAAGGCAAGTGAGAGCGCCTGCAAGCGGTAGGTGGCCACGTTATTTTGGTCAGAAAAAACCTCGGCAAGGCGCTGAATTCCTGCGCCTAAATAACGGTCGTTTTCTGCGCTAGCGAGCGAGGCCATCGCCTTCGCGGCAAGGCTCGCTGCAGCCGACGGGTCGGAGTCGGTGGCCACGCGTGCGTTGAGCGCCGTGAGCAGTAACGTCTGGCTAGGAGATAGGGCGTTTCTTGACGCGAGCGCAGCGGAATCTAGCGCCTGCAAGTGGGTCATCGCCACCGCCTTTTGACCGGTGAGCATCGCTGCATTGGCCGCAATAAGCTGGAGTGCTATCACCCGTGAGTTGCGAGCGGCGTCGTTCGCTTCGCGCTCTACTTGCAGCGCTTTTGCCGCTAATTTCAGCGCTTCTCTGTGTTCGCCTAAATCGGCATTTACCTCGGCCATCAACGACAACACGTCGCGTAGCGGCGCGCCGGTGAGCGACGTATCCGCCTCGATTAATCGCGCGCCGTTGTCAAGCAGCTCCCGCGCCGTGCTGCCGGACGCGTTAAGCGGATCAACGCCAGCAAACGTATTGGCGTCGAATACGCGCAGCAGAAAACTCTCCACCGTTTGCGCGCGCTTGGCCTCCGCAGTGGCGAGCTTTGCCTGCCACGCGGTTAATGCGGCACCTGAAAGCAAGGACACCAGCAACGCCGTCGCCGCCGAGGCGGCAAACCAATGTCGGCGAAAAAATTTTCTCGCCAGATACAGATTGCCTGTCGAGGCCGCCCGCACCGGTTGATGGTTCAGCGCTCGCTCAAGATCGTCCGCCATTTCGCGCACGGTTTGATACCTAAGAGCGGAATCAAAGGCGAGCGCCTTCATGGCCACCGCGTCCAAGTCGCCCTCGAGTTTTTTCTTCAGTGAGCGCAGCTGCGTTTCGTTGTGAGCCGCCAATGCATCGCGAAGCACCGCGCGACTCGGCAGCAACACGTTAATTCGCTTAAGCGCGTCGATGCCGGTACCTGTTTTAAGCGAGTACGGACGCGCGCCGACCAGCAGCTCATAGAACATGACGCCCAAGGAATATACGTCCGACATCACCGCCACAGGCTCACTGCGCAGCTGCTCTGGGCTTGCGTAGTTTGGGGTGATCGCCACACCCTGCTGCCGCGTCAAATCAGCCGTTGTTGGATCGTCAATTTCAAGTAACGAGGCCACACCAAAATCGAGCAACTTAGCAGCACTTGCTTCAGTGACCAACACGTTTGAAGGTTTTAGATCGCGATGCACAATCAGTTGACCGTGCGCGTGAGCGACCGCGTTGAGCACCTGTAAAAAAAGCCGAATGCGCGCCGCAATGCTCAATTGCTTAGCGTCGGCAAACACGGTAATGCTTACGCCCGCCACGTACTCCATCACCAAATACGGACGCCCGCTGACACTAACCCCTGCGTCATGCAAGAGCGCAATGTGTGGATGGTTGAGCCGCGCCAGAGCTTGGCATTCGCGCGCAAACCTGATTTTGGTTTGACCAGTAACACTAAGTTGCAAGGGAATTTTTATGGCCACACTGCGGCTGAAAGAGCCGTCTGTTCGTGAGGCCAACCAGACCTCGCCCATGCCACCGCTGCCCAACCGCTGCTCCAAGCGATACCGATCCAGCATGTCGCCAGACGAAAACATGGCTGTTGCGTCTGCTTCGAGCATCGAGCCGAGCACCCGGCTTGCCAGTTGACCCTCCTTGAGCCACTGCATGCCGCTAGACGCGCTCAGAGAGACGCTAGGCGATGTGCTGGCAGCGTCGGACGCCGCAGCCCGCTGAGCGCTGTCCGATGGCACATGCGGCTCGCTCGCCGTCGACGGATCAGTCAATGCGGAGTCTGCCGCCCGCAATGCACGTTGCAGGCGCGCCTTTAGCGCGGGCGAGACGTCCGGCGCTTGATCGAGCCATTCTGCGCGAGACTCGGCTGGCAACGCCATCGCCTCGTCAATCAGTCTGCTCAATCGTCTGAGCTCGTCGAGCTCAATGGCCATAGCTGGCGGAGATTGAGGGATGCCGACTACGTCCCGGAGCGTCCTGCGGACAGGAAAGAAAGTGTGTTTGCGTATTCACCTCAAGTTTGACGAGAAAATTGAGTCAATTGAGCCACTACGCGCGCATTAGTCGAGCATCGCTGCCAACAACATGCGTGCTTTCTCCCAGTCGCGTTTCACGCTGCGCAGGGAAACACCAAGGGTTGCGGCGATTTCAGCTTCCGTGAATCCCCCAAAAAAGCGCATGTTGACCACCTGTGCGATTCGCGGCTCAATACACTCAAGCTCGTTTAACGCAGCATCGATATCAAGCAGCCCCTCCAGTTCCGCGGGAAGCTCGATGGCAAGCGCCGTGTTGAGCGTTACGTCCGCCCGCCCTCCGCCACGGCGCTCCGCGTGGCGGGCTCGTGCTGTATCAACGATCAGCGATCGCATCACGGTGGAGGTGTAAGCTAGAAAATGTTGGTCGCTGTCGAAAATTACGGGGGCTGACTTGCCTAATTTCGCAAACACTTCGTGAACCAAGCCGCTCGTATCCAAAAGCGTAAGCGCAGCCCCTTTCCGCAGCCGAGCGTGGGCGATTTGCCGCAACTGCTGGTAGTTCGACTTGAACGCATCGGCAAGCGCCAAGGCTGAAATTTCGGTCATGACATTTCTCCACAACCAGCTGATTGGTCGATATCAAAAGGAGTTTGAGTGAATCTTCACGGTATTGTTACATTGCGTGTGGCTACGGCGTGGGTGCCACGGTGTTGATGCGACCTACCGCTGAATCCGCGTCTGGAGTTTTTTTCATTCATCTTCTGCCTATTGCGCCTATCGCATGAGTGTTGCCTACCTTACCCACCCCTATTCCACCAAACACGAAATGGGCTCGCATCATCCCGAATGCCCGGATCGGGTGCGGGTGATTGAAGACCATTTGCGCTCGCACGGTCTGCTCGATTTCATGCGGGAAGTGACCGCCACTGCGGCATCGCCAGAGACGATACTGCGTGCGCATTCGTCGGAGCTGTTAACGCAGCTCGAAGTGACGTCACCGTTGCAAGGCTATGCCGGGATCGACGGCGATACGACCATGAATGTGTATTCGCTAGACGCCGCGCTACATGCCGCAGGTGCGGCGGTACGCGCCGTAGATCTGGTGTGTGGCGGCGAAATGCAGCGTGCATTTTGTAATGTGCGTCCGCCCGGTCACCATGCCGAGCGCAATCGTGCGATGGGATTTTGTTTTTTAAACAGCGCAGCGATTGCCGTGTTGCATGCGCTCGAAGCGCATGGCCTGGAGCGTGTTGCACTGGTCGATTTTGACGTGCATCACGGCAATGGTTCCGAGGACATTCTGGCGCAGGAATGCGACGCCGGTCGGGTGCTGATGGTGTCCACCTTTCAGCATCATTTGTATCCCGGCACGGGGGACAATCCGATGGCGGAGAACATGGTCAACGTGCCGCTCAAGGCGTATTCAACGGGAGAGGCGATGCGCGCCGCCGTTACCAACCGCTGGCTGCCTGCACTTGAGGCATTCGGCCCGGAATTGATCGTCATTTCGGCGGGCTTTGATGCGCATCGGGATGACGAGCTTGCCTCGCTCGGTTGGGTAGAAGCCGACTACCGCTGGGTCACGCAGCAACTGGTTGCCGTCGCCGACAAACACTCACGCGGACGCATCGTGTCGACACTCGAAGGCGGTTATTCGCTGGGCGCGCTGGCGCGCAGCGTGGGCGAGCATGTGAAAGTGCTGATTGGCGCGGATTGATAGGGTGCGCTCTGCGAAACTTGTTCTGCTTGCTGCGCAGAGCGCGCCTTGTGTGTCCGTAAACGCCCGTTAGCATTGGGTTATGCAAGGTCATCACACGCACCACCAGCCGCCGCCAGCTACCAAGGCGCACGATCATGCGCGCGACCATGACCATAAGCACGACAAGAAGGGCCACGGGCATTCTCACGGCCCGATGAACTATGACCGCGTGTTCGCCATCGGCATCGCGCTGAACGTGAGTTATGCGCTGATCGAGGCGGTCGCTGGGTTCTGGCTCAATTCGTTGTCGCTGGTAGCGGACGCTGGGCACAACCTGTCCGACGTTCTGGGCCTGTTGTTGGCGTGGGCGGCGGTGTGGCTATCGCGTCGCAAGCCGTCGGCCCGCCACTCGTACGGATTGGGCCGTAGCTCCATCCTTGCGGCCCTGGCAAATGCCATGCTGTTGCTGGTTGCCATCGTGGTGATCGTATGGGAATCAGCCTTGCGCTTCTCACATCCGCAGGCCATTGCAACCGGTCCTGTAGTGTGGATTGCGACCATCGGCATTGTGGTGAATGCCTTCTCCGCTTGGCTTTTCATGCGCGGCAGCAAGACCGATCTGAATGTGCGCGGTGCCTACCTGCACATGCTCGCTGATGCCGCCGTCTCGGCGGGCGTGGTAGTCAGCGCGCTGGTCATGTGGGTGACGGGATGGTTGTGGCTGGATCCGGTCACGAGCCTCGTGATCGCAGTCGTGATCGCGTGGAGTTCTTGGCATTTGCTGATGGATTCACTACACCTCTCGCTTGACGCGGTACCGCCACACATTGATGCAGAGGCCGTCGGGCAGTATCTGGCGTCCGAACCGTGCGTGAAAGAGCTGCACGACCTGCACATCTGGGCGCTGTCCACCGAGGCCGTAGCGCTGACCGCGCATGTGGTCTGTCCGGCGGGGCATCCGGGCGATGCATGGCTCGCCCGCGTGTGCGATGAGCTGCACGATAAACACGGCATCGACCACGCGACCATTCAGGTGGAGACCGGGGACGCCGTGCACGGCCATGATCATGACACTGCGCGATGCGGCATTAAAGTGGCGTTATAAGCTGGTTCGCCTAATACGCGCCATCAAGGCCGCGCCGAACACTGCAATGGCCAATCCAAGCAGCACCACGATAGCGCCAATAATTTGCGTCATCGTTAGTAGTTCGCCAAACACCAGCGCAGTCGCAGACATTCCCGCCACAGGCACCCAAAGCGCGAATGGCGACACGGCAGAGGCCGGATAACGTGTGAGCAGGTTCGACCACAAACCGTAGCCAAACACCTGTGCGGCATACGCCAACACACACAGGTGAAAGGCGAGCGCCCAGCTCGGCTGCGTAAGCGGCAACAGCAGCGAATTTGCAGGCTCGGCGATGAGCGAAATCAGCACCAGCGGCGGCACCGACGCGACACTCGTCCACGCGATGAAATTCATGGGGTCAACCTTACCCGATGGCGACTGGCGAGCGACATGTTTGGCAACCGTATTGCCTGCGCCCCAGAAAAACGCGCCGACCAGCACCAGGAAAAAGGCAACGCCCACACCCGCACCTATTTTGCTGACACCGATGATCACCAACCCGACCGCTGCGATCAGCGCGCCGCACAGTTGTGGACGCTGAACCTGCTCACCGTAAAACGCCACCGCCAGCGCAATCGTAAAAAACACCTGCATTTGCACCACCAGCGACATCAAACCTGCGGGCATGCCGAGATTGAGTGCGATGAACATCACGGCGAATTGGCCGACGGCGATAAACAAGCCGTACACAATGAGCCAGCGCCATGCAGCCTGCGGCTTGCCCACAAAAAATATGAGCGGCACAGCAGCTAGAAAGAAGCGCCAACCCGAAAGCGCAAACGGTGGCACCGTCTGCAACGCGATCTTGATGGACACAAAGGTGAGTCCCCAGACGGTGGCGATGGCGAGCGCTAAAAGGCTGTGGCGAAGAGGCATTGAAACCGAATGGTGGGCGCGGAGGGGCCGCGACCCGCTATGAAAAGCCCAACGGTGGTCGCAGCGGCACCGCTCCTACAAAAAAACTTACTCCACCGCCTTGAGCATCGCCTCAACCACGCCCTTAGCGTCCCCAAACACCATCATGGTTTTGTCCATGTAGAAAAGTTCGTTGTCGAGACCCGCGTAGCCTGCGGCCATTGAGCGTTTGTTGACAATGATGGTGCGTGCTTTGTAGGCTTCAAGAATCGGCATGCCGTAAATCGGGCTGCCTTTTTCTAGCGCCAGCGGGTTCACGACGTCATTCGCGCCGAGCACCAGGACCACATCGGTTTGTGCGAAGTCGGAGTTGATGTCCTCCATTTCGTGCACTTGATCGTACGGCACTTCCGCTTCCGCCAGCAACACATTCATGTGACCTGGCATGCGTCCGGCTACGGGATGAATCGCGTACTTCACGTTGATGCCTTTGGCGATGAGTTTTTGTGCGAGCTCTTTCACCGCATGCTGCGCGCGAGCCACCGCCAAACCGTAGCCCGGCACGATCACCACGCTATCAGCATTCGACAGCATGAACGCTGCGTCGTCGGCGCTACCGCTCTTCACCGGGCGTTGCTCTTTGCTGCCGACAACCGTGCCGCCTTCGCCACCGAAGCCGCCGAGGATCACGCTGATGAACGAGCGGTTCATTGCTTTGCACATGATGTAGCTCAGAATCGCCCCGCTCGATCCGACCAGTGATCCGGCGATGATGAGCATCGGGTTATTCAACGAAAAGCCGATGCCCGCTGCTGCCCAACCGGAGTAGCTGTTGAGCATTGACACAACGACGGGCATGTCCGCGCCGCCAATCGGGATGATGATGAGCACGCCGAGCAAAAAACCCAGCGCGATGATGACCGTGATCAAAAACAAAAAGTCTGCCGACGACTTGGTGTACCAAAACGCGATGATGAAACCCAGCACCGCCACACCGAGCACTGCGTTAATGGCGTGTTGCCCTTTGAACGTGACAGGCGCGCCCTGAAACAGGCGAAATTTGTACTTGCCTGACAGCTTGCCAAACGCAATCACCGATCCGGTGAAGGTGATGGCACCAATAAATGCGCCGAGCGCCAGTTCGATGCGATTGCCGCCTGGAATCAAGCCGCCCTTTTCGACGATACCAAACGCCCACGGCTCAACCACCGCTGCGACCGCAATGAACACCGCAGCCAAGCCGATCATGCTGTGCATGAAGGCGACCAGCTCTGGCATTTTGGTCATCTCGACCCGCTTGGCCATGACGGCACCGACGCCACCGCCGACAACGAGACCCGCAAGCACGTAGCCTAAGCCGGTAATCGAGCCTTTAGACAATTCGTAAATCAGCGCGCAGGTGGTGATGGCCGCGATGGCCATGCCCACCATGCCGAAGCGGTTGCCCTTAATTGACGTCGTCGGATGCGATAGGCCTTTGAGCGCCTGAATGAAAAAGACGGAGGCGACGAGATAGAGAAGGACGACGAGGTTCATGCTCATTTGGCGACCTCGGTTTTCTTCTCTTTCTTTTTAAACATTTCGAGCATGCGTTTGGTCACCAAAAATCCGCCGAATACGTTGACTGCTGCCAACGCGACGGCCAACACGCCCATTGTTTTGCCGAGCGTGGTTTCAGTGAGCGCCGCTGCGAGCATCGCGCCGACGATGATGATCGCCGAGATGGCGTTGGTCACAGCCATCAGCGGCGTATGCAGCGCGGGCGTGACGTTCCACACCACGTGATAGCCCACGTAAATGGCCAGCACGAAGATGATCAGGTTGATGACGATGTGGTCTACGCCGCTCATGCTTTATCTCCTGTAACCAACGTTGCTGCCACGATATCGTCTTCCATATTGATCGCAAACGCACCGGTTTTAAAATCAACCAGCAGTTTCAAAAAATCGAGCAAATTGCGCGAGTAGAGCGCACTGGCATCCTGCGGCAACAGCGCTGCGAGATTGGTGTGGCCAACTAGCGTGACGCCATGTTTCACAACCACTTCGTCCTTGACCGTGAGCGGGCAGTTGCCGCCCTGTTCTGCGGCCAAGTCAACGATGACTGAGCCCGGTTTCATCGCCTTGACCATCTCTTCGGTGACCAGCACCGGCGCAGGCCGTCCGGGGATCAACGCGGTGGTGATGACCACATCCGCTAGCGCCACTTTTTTGGCGACCTCAATCCGCTGCCGATCCATCCAGCTGGCGGGCATCGGCTTGGCGTAGCCGCCCACGCCAACCGCCGCTTCGCGCTCCTCGTCCGTTTCGTACGGCACGTCGATGAACTTTGCACCGAGCGATTCCACTTGTTCTTTAACCGACGGACGAACATCGGACGCTTCAATTACCGCGCCCAGTCGTTTGGCCGTGGCAATTGCCTGCAAACCCGCAACGCCAACGCCCAAGATCACCACGCGCGCGGCCTTGACCGTGCCTGCTGCCGTCATCAGCATCGGGAAAAATTTGGGGTAATGGTTTGCCGCCACGATCACCGATTTGTAGCCTGCGATGTTTGCTTGCGACGACAGCACGTCCATGCTTTGCGCGCGCGACGTACGCGGCGCTTTGTCCATCGAAAAGCCGTTGACGCCGCGCGCTTTGATCGCCGCGATGCCATCAGCGTCGAACGGATTGAGCAGACCAACCACGTTGGCCCCAGACTTAATAGCGGTCAGTTCCGCTGCGTTCGGTCCGCGCACTTTGAACACGATGTCGCTGCTGGCGAGCACATCCGTTGCGCTCGCGCTAACGGTTGCGCCGGCTGCCGCGTAAGCCGCGTCAAGCAGGCTGGACGCCGTGCCCGCACCCGATTCAACAACGACCGTGACGCCAGGAATAGCAGCCATTTTTTTGACTGTTTCTGGAGTGGCGGCGACGCGTGTTTCCCCCGCTGCCGTCTCTTTGATGATGCCGATCTGCATCGGGCACCTCCTTTATTTTTGACCGTCCCCAGTGTAGCCGCTTTCGGCTTTGCGTCTGCGGGTTAGCGCTAGTGAAATTCTGTGCGTCGGCGCTGTTTTTTGGAGTAGATTCAAGGTCTAAATATTCCGGAGACACCGATGTTTGATTTGAAACGCCTCGTGACCGCGCTAACGCTTAGTTTTTTGGCGTCAGCGCCGCATGCGGCAACACTCAAAGCCGCTGCGCAAAACGACATTCTCACCGCCGATCCGCATTCACAAAATCACGCCACTACCAACGCAATTTTGATGCATGTGTACGAGGGCTTGACGCGCTACAGCGCCAAGTTTGAAGTGGAGCCCGCGCTTGCAACCAAGTGGACCTACATCTCGCCCACGCAAGTGCGTTTTGAGCTGCGCAAGGGCGTTAAATTTCACGATGGTTCGCCGATGACGGCCGACGATGTGGTGTTTAGCTTCAACCGCATCAAACAGCCGCAGGGCACGATGCAAATTTACGTCGCAGGCATTGGTGAGGTGAAGAAAATCGACGACTTCACGGTTGATTTCATCATGCCCGCACCGAACCCGATTTTGCTGAGGAATATCATCGATTTCCGCATCATAAGCAAAGCGTGGGCCGAGAAAAACAAGGTCACCAATATCCAAGATTACAAGGCGAAAGAAGACACCTACGCCGCGCGTAACGCGATGGGCACCGGCCCGTACATCTGGAAAGGCTGGGCTCCCGAGCAGAAAATTGAGTTCACTGAAAACGCCAATTGGTGGGGCAAAAAAGACGGCAACGTCACGGCCTATAACTATCTGCCGATTAAGGCCGATGCCACGCGCATCTCTGCACTCATAGCAGGCGACGTTGATCTAGTCACAGAGGTGCCGCCGCAAGACGTGGAGCGCTTGAAAAAAGACCCGAAGCTGCGCGTGATGGAAGGCATTGAAGTGCGCACCATTTTCCTCGGTATGGATCAGTTCAGTGACGAGGCGAAATACACCGACGTGAAAGGCAAAAACCCGTTCAAAGACAAGCGCGTTCGTGAAGCGCTGTCGCTCGCTGTTGATCGCGAAGCGATCAAAAAAGCCATCATGCGCGGCCTGTCTGTACCGGCCGGAATTTTGGTGGCACCGGGCGTAAATGGCTACGGCACTGACATTGATAAATCGGAGTTCAACCCTGAAAAAGCAAAGAAATTATTGGCCGAGGCAGGCTATCCCAACGGTTTCGGATTGACGCTTGACTGCCCAAACAATCGCTACGTGAACGACGAAAAAGTGTGCCAGGCAATCGTCGCAATGTGGGCAAAAATCGGCATGAAACCGAAGTTAAATTCAATGAACTTCGCGCCGTATATCGCCAAGATTCAAAACTTTGACACCAGCGTTTACATGCTTGGCTGGGGCGTGGCAACCTATGACGCGCTGTACTCGTTGCAGTCGCTGGTGCGCACTAAAACCACCGGCGCCGACGGCAATTTCAACTTGGGACGCGTGAGCGACACCCGGCTTGACGCGATCATCGACACGCTTAAAACCGAGCCCGATGTGGTGAAACGCGACGCGCTGATCCGCCGCGCACTGGAGCGCACCAAAGAGGAAAGTTATTACGTGACGCTGCATCACCAAATTCGTCCTTGGGCGATGAAAAAAGAAGTAACCACGATCCATCGCTCCGATGATCGGCCCGAAGCGCGATTCGCCAAAATTTCTGGCGGTGGTTCGTAGTTCAACACGGCTTGTTCAGTCATAAAAAAAGCACCTTCGGGTGCTTTTTTTGTGGGAACAGCTTTTGGCTGAACGCCCTGTTTAACTTGGGCTAGCGTCGTAAATCGCCTATAGTCGATTTTTAACGTAAATGACCGTCAGCCCAAGTATAGCGGCGCTTGTAAGCAAAAGCTGTATGCGATGAACAAGCTAAATGTGCGCTTCGAAAATTCCATTTACACAGTCATAAAACCAACGCCGCCAGCCAAGCTCGTGAAGCCTGGATGCGCGGTGTTGAGCGTCGGGAAAATGCTTGGCAATTGCGCCGTTGTGACGCCAAACCAGCGCGCGATGGTGGCCATGTAAGCGTCGCTTGAAAGGGTGGCCAACAGCTCGCCGCGATCAAGGCTGTGGTTGAGTCCGCCGCCGGTTTTGCCGCCCGGCCCGGTGCTGCCTTCGCTTGAGTCGTACCAGCGTGGCGGCACGCCGCAGCGGGGCACGGCACCCGCCGTTGAATCTTCGCTCATGTAGCGTGATTTTTGCGCGGTGAATTCTGCGTCGTTCGGAATATCAGCGGCAGCCACATTGTGGTTTGCGCCGTAAATTTTTCCGCCCTTCACCGCGCCGCCGAGCACGATGTGGTGCCCGCCCCAGCCGTGATCGGAGCCGCCGCCATTGCCGCTGATTGAGCGGCCGAAATCAGACATGGTGAACAGCGTGACCTGATCCTGCCCGGTGCCCGTGGCCGAGCCCTGCACTTTGATTTTGCCCATTGCTTGCCAGAAGGCATCAATCGCGCGGTCAATTTTTTTATTTTGCGTCGGCAGTTCAGACCAAAACTCGGGGCCGTGCGTATCGAAGCCGCCAATACCGACGAAGAAAATTTGCCGCTTCATCGGCTGCGCGCTGGTTGCGCCGAGCGACGCGCTGGCGCGAATCAAAGCGGCGGTCATGCGCAGTTGTGCTGCCAATTCGTTGTAGCCGTCAGCGCCCCCATCCACCACGTCAAACGGTGCGGCATTTGGCGTAGAGCCGGGGCGATATTCGCTGAACGATTTCACCGTGTCTTCGTTGAGTGGATTTTTGATTAGCGCCTCAGAAATAGCGGCCTCGGTGCGCACCGACAAATCCATCGTCTCGGTCCACTGCCGCGCGTAAATATTTGCGGAACCTTGCGCGGACGTGTAGCGATTGAGCACCGTGCTTTGCAATAGCGATTGCCACGAGTAGCCGTTTCGAACCGCAACGGGGCCGCCGGTAAGGCAGTAGTTTTTTTGCGCGTTGGCGGCCGCGTTCACGTAGGTGCTGTCGGTATTGCAGCTCGTGACCGCCCCTGTCGTTTGCACGCGGCCAAAATAGCCGGAGCCCACTTGATAAGGTTGCGCTGCGACATCGTTGGTCAACATGAAGGTATTGATGCCCGACACCGACACCGCAATTGGCACCTTCGACGCGCCGTTCAAGCTCACCAACGCGCTGGCGATGCGGCCACCCGCGCCCTCCTCCGGATTGAGCACGTTGGCCTGCCCGCTCATCCACGCTTTTTGCTGATCGTCGTGTGAATACAAGTTTGCCGGGAGCAGCGGGCTGTCGCCGTAAGTGGCTTGAATTTGATACCAAGCGTGGCGATTGACCGGCGCAATCATCGGTCCGACGTTGGCGATCACAGCGAGTTTGCTGTTGGTCTGCTGGTACAAAAATGCAATCTCGTTATACGAGGGATGCAGCGCAAATTTACGGCCATACACATTAGTGGTGAAGCCTGGGGGTAGGCTCGGCGTGTCGGCTGAGGTGATGATGCGGGCCGCGCCGTTGCTCTCTAACGTGCTGCGTTTGTAGGCTAAGTCGTTGCCGCTTTCGGTTTGCACCGTTGTGCCCGCCGGACGGCGGCTCGTGGCGTAGCGATCATATTCGGTGGTGCCGCTGGTCGCATTGTCAAGATAGGGCACCAGCATGTTGCCGTGATCTTGTCCGCCGTAAAAATACACGCAAACGATGGCTTTGTAATCAGCCGCCACCTCGGTGGGTTGGATGTTGCCGGGAGCCGCAGCTGCGGCCACGGAAGAGAGTGCGGCGAACGTGGGCACGGCACCGGCCGCGCTGAACGCGCCGCCTGCGACCAAGCGCTTTAAAAAATCACGACGCGCGGAGGTGTCTGTGGTTTTGGTTTTGGTTTTCATGATGCAGCCTCCGCTTAATATTGAACTTGAAATTCGGGCGCATGCACCGCGAGCCACAGGGCCACGCGCACGCGGTCGCGCTTGCGGTCGGCAGTGAGGTTCGGTGGATAGGTGGTGTCAAGCACCGACATGTAAGTCGCCTTCACGCTCGCAGGCAACTTGCCGCCGAGCAGCACTAAGTTGATGTAGTCAAACATATCGCTCGCGCTTTGCCACTTCAGGGTCAGCTCGCTGTAATCCATGAAGATGCAGTCGCTGTAGCGACCATTTTGCGGGTCGCAGGTGCCGGGGTAATTCGCGCCAAAAAAGCCCAAGTCAATATAGGTGTTTGGGACGGCGTAGGGCGTTCGCGAAACCAGGTCGCCAAAATAATTTTGCGTTGACGCAATGGTGGTGGTGGTGGTGATTTCAAATTCAGGCGCGGTGCCGTTCGCACGCTGCACCGGCCCCGGTGGAGAAAATTCCGGGTGATAAAAATTAAACACCGTGGCGCTTTGCAATGGCCCTTGATTGATGCCGTATTCAACGCCGTCCAGCCCGTCGATAAAGTATCGACCTGAGAATGCAGGCGCGTCGGTGGTCGGGCGCGGAAAGGCGCGCAAAATGTGCGCCAAGCGCATGATCGGCTCACGCAACTTGCCATATTTAGGCCGCTCGTTGGTGGCGAGTGCGGCACCTTCCAGCGCTTCGTCATCGAGCAAAATCGCGCGGATCACGGCGCGTAAATCACCACGCACATTGCTGCCGTTATTGTTGAACGCAGTGGTTACCCGCGCCACGTATTCGGGTGACGGCGTGCTAGTAACAAAAAAGCGAATGAGCTGCTTACCGATAAACGGGCCCACGTTCGGGTGGCAAAAAACGTTGGTCACCGCTTTGTCGATGATCGCGTCTGCCGTGGCCTTAGAAACGCGGGTACCGTCGCCCGTGGCGTTCTTTGGCACTGCGGTGATGCTGGCGGTGTCGGCGACGATGGCTGCGGTGCAACGCGGGTCGGTGCTGTCCGGCGCGTACTGCAAATGTTTGCGGTCGGCGCTGGAGTGAAAGCCGGTGAACGTCACCATTGGCCGCTGCCAGCCGTATCGGTCGGCCACGTTAGTGGTGTCGGTGTCGGGATAGCAGCGCGCGTCGGGGTTCCAATACCAAGCGGGCAGTGTCTCGGTCGGGTCGCCGATGCAGCGCTGATTGGTGCGCCGATCATCGTACGACATGCCGGTAAACGTGCGCGCAAAGCCCTTCACCACCTCTTCGGTATACACCGACGGATTGCCCGCGACCGGCGTGCCGTTGGCGTTTAATTTCACCTGCCCCACCGAAAACAATTGCAGCAATTCGCGCGCGAAATTTTCGTTCGGGGAAGGCGCGTCGCCATCATTTCTCAGATGACTCAAATAGCGGCCCATCGCCGGTGAGCGCACCACGCCCGCAATCACGTCGCGGTAGTTGCCGAGCGCGTTGTTGTTCAAAAAATCAAGGTAGGCTGCCACCTCGTAGCGATCATTCGACGGGCCTTTGTCGGAGATCACCACAATTTGCGACAACGCATGCGCCATGCGCTGGCGCAGTTGGTCTTGCCCGATCAGCGCTTGTTTCCAAAACGAGTGGCGAGCTACGTTGGCACCAAATTGGCAGTCGACCAGCGGATCGGTGCAACGCTCGGTGGCATAGTCTTCGAGGTACTTGAAATGCAGCTGCGCTTGCGAGCCGGCGCGAGGCGTGGTGAGCTGGTTGGCGATCCAAGTGGTGGCCTTGGCTTTCAACGTTGAGCCAGGAAGCGCGTTAAATGTATTGATGTCAGTGTTGCTCGGCCCAAACGTGGCGAGCGTCAAAAATTTTGCCGCGCGCTGATTGTCAGCCAAGTTCGTTGATGCGCAGCCGCCGTCGAGATAGGCCTTGACCGCAGCCTGCGTGTCGCGAATGGCGAAGTTGCCTTTAGGCGCGGCGGACGCGACCGTGGTGTTGTAGCTGAACAGCACGCGCAGAATGGCGGCTGCATCATCAGGATCAAAGCCGCCGTTGCCGTTGATGTCCAGCCGATCAATGTTCGTGTTGATTGCGTTGATGACGGTGGTTGCGTTGGCCCCCGTGCCCGCGACGAGCGCCGCCGGGTCACGCACGCCGCGCGCGTAGCGGGTGAGCACGGTGCCGTCACGCAGCGCGTCGGCCACGGCCCCTGTGCCGTCAACGTTGAATGGGCAATTGGCGACCTGTGCCTGGCTCGCCGCGGTCAAGAGCGATGCGCACAGTGCCGCCGCAGCCGCGATGAACGTACAAGTAGTTTTGTTCAAACGAATTCGCATAAAAATATTTCGGCTAGCCCCCCGGCAATCATCAAGTTTATGCTGCCGTCATGGCTAATCGCAACCGTTTTGTACGCTTGCTAAATTTTCATGGACTGCGCCGCATGCAAAAGAACACTTCGCTGCTCTGCATTCAAGCGCAGCATCAGCGCGCCTTATCCGCGCTTTCGGCAAGCTTTTTTTCGTGATTTAACGCTGCGACGCGTGACGACGCGCGCATTTCAAAGCGCAAAATTCGTGCGGCATAATACATATGTTCAATATCAACAACATCACGCAGTAACGTGTTGATTTAGCGAGGATTTAGTGGGTAATTTAGTAAAAAGTGCAGCCGTTGGGCAAACCCGGCAGGCGCGTTTGACGGCACGCAACAACACAAAGCTTTTCGGCGCGGCGCTAGCCGCATGTTTCGCCCTTCTCTCAAGTGGGTTTACGGCTGCGCAAACCGGCCAACCTTTGCCGACCGGTGGAGCGATTTTGATCGGTCAGGTGCTGCCCCTGACTGGGCCTTTGGCGCAAGTCGGCAAAGATGTGCAAGCCGCCACACAGGCGCATTTTGATTGGCTGAATCAGCGCGGCGGCATTGCTGGCCGTCGCCTTGAGCTCATCACGTTAGACGACGCGAACGACGCGACCACGCACGCCGCTGCGGCCAACACGTTAGTGCGAGAAAAAAATGTGCTGGCGCTGCTCAATTGTTTTGGCACGGTGGGTTGCCTGGCCGGTGCGTCAGTGGCGAAGTCAAGCAACACGCCATTGGTGGGCCCGATTGCGGGCGCGCCGTCGCTACGCGGGCCCGACGCGAGCCGGGTGTTCACCCTGCGCCCTGGCGCTGAGCTTGAGGTCGGACACTTAATTGATTACGTGAATCGCATTGGCCTCACGCGAGTGGCGCTTATTGTGCAGGATGACGGCTTTGGTCGCGGCTATCTTGCCCCGGCGCTCGCCGCATTCAAAGCGCGCAACGTAAATCCGGTGTCGCAAATTGTCTTTGCCCCTGCCGCGCCGGATTACGCCAATCTTGCACTGCAATTAGGCACCGCGAAGGTCGATGCGGTGGTGATGTTGGCTAACGTTTCGCATAGCGCTAATCTGATTAAAGCGGTGCGCGCGAGCAGCGCCAATCCGTATTTTTTAAACCTCGCTGGACAAGCCAACGGTGGCTTCATTAAAGCGCTGCAAGGGCAGGCAGCGTTGGCCGCATTTGCCGCGTTTACGCCCAATCCGTGGAGCGAAAAAGTGGCCGTATCGCGCGAATATCGCGAGGCGTGGAAGGCCACCACCACGGGAGAGAACTATTCATTTTTGACGCTAGAGGCGTACCTGAACGCCAAGCTTTTAACCACTGCGCTAGCGCGCGCCGGCCGTACCGTGAGCCGCGACAATCTGGCCCTGGCTTTGACCACGCTGCGCAACACCGATTTGGGCGGATTTAGCGTGGGCTACCCGGCCGGACGCAGCGACGCGTCCAGTTTTATAGATTTGGCGGTGATGAATAAAGCGGGGCGGTTTGTGCAGTGAGCGGAGCGGTGGGGGCGTGAGTTTCCACGCCCATGCACTACTGCGCGATCACCATCCCGCATTGTGTCACCAAATAATCACGAATTTTCGGCCAATCGTTGCGCAGCGCGCCTGCGCCAATCGCACCGCTGATAACCGCATTGCCGGTAAGCCCAGCTGCCGCGCGTGACAGCAGCAAGCCATCGGTAGTCGGCAAAATTTTGCCGTCGTTATCGATGTCAAGATTACAGGCGCGAGCGGTGTTCACGTCACCGAGCTTGAGCGCCACTACGCGCGGTTCACGCACAACACCCGCACCCGCACCCGCACCCGCACCCGTTGCTGTGCCCATCGCAATCACCCGACCGCTGCGCTGCACGTCTAACGCCACGCCGCGCGAGTTGGTGATGCCGGCGGTCACGCCAATGCTGAAGCCAAAGTTGTTGGCGACCGTTTCGTTCCAAGCCAGATCGACGGCACCGTTGGTGTGATACAGGCGCACTCGGTGGTCACTATCGGTTGCGCCCCTGAGCAGCACTAGCAGCTTGCCGTCGGGGAGCAACTTCACTTTGCGCAGCGCGCCTGCGCCGTCCGTGGTGCCGTTTTCGAATAACCACGCGCCAGATGCCGTTGGCGAGGTTGGAATGGTGAACGGGTTGCCTCATGGGGTTTTGGCATTGGCGTACAACTGGCCGGGCAACAGCGCGAGCGCTGCGGTGGGTGCAGCAAACCGGCGCAGGCAAGGCACTTTGGTTGGCGTGGCGCTAGAAGCGTTGTCGCCGCAGCCGCTCGCGATCACAATTTCGCCGTTGGGTTGGATGACGATGTCGGTCACGTCTTCGTCGCCGTAACTGCTCGCCCGAAACACAGCGGGTCGATCTCCAAGCGCGCCACCGAAACCAGAATCAAGAACGCCATTGGCGCTGAGGCGCGCTAAACAGGCCGTGCGAATCTCGGTCGGCGTGACGTTGTCCAGTCCCAAAATACTATTTTTGCAATCACCCGCTAAATAAATCTTGCCATCGGCCGCAACGGCGATGCGCTTCACGCGATCAAATGGCGCTCCGAGCACGCCGCTGGTTGATTCAATGCCACCGCTTCTAAAACTCGGGTCGCGGCTGCCGTCGGTCAAGAAACGCGAGGCACACATCACGGTGCCCGCGGAATACGCGCATTGCCCCGCAATGATGATTTTGCCGTCCGGTTGAATCGCCACGTCGTTGACGTAATGGTTGTTACTGCCCGAGGACGTAAAGTCGACGGGAAAGGCCACGTTTTCGGTGGCGGCAGCAAAGCCCGTATCAGCACTGAAATCAGCGTTATACCGCGCGGCACAATGCCGAACCGTTGTCTCACTTGCCGTCGACTTGCACGGCGCAGCCACCACGATTTTGCCGTCGCGCTGCACGGCTAGCGCGCCTTGCGCGTTGTTCTCGACGCGGTTGTTGCTGCTCGAATGCACGTAGGTCGCGCTGGTTGAGCCGTCCACGCTCCACACCACGAGGCAAAACCGTTTGCCTGCGGGCGTGGGTCCCGCGCCTGTAGCCTCACACACGCCGCCGGTGACAATCCGATCATCGGGCAACACCGCGCCGCCAAGTACCGCAACGTAGTTGTCCGTCACGACCGGAAAGGTGCCGTTGCCGCTGCCCGTAAAAAAGCCGAAGGTGGCGTCTTTATCGCCCGGAAGCGCAAAGGTGGGCAGGCTCACTGAGCTCAGAAAAAGTGCGGCGCAGACCGCTCCGCGGTTGAGCTTGGTCAATGACACGATCAACTGCGTTGCTGCGTGCCGAAGCGCTTTGATATTCATAGCTAGATGTGCTTTTTTGAGTTCAGGGATTAACAGCGCGCTTTTGAAAGGCGATAGCGTGCCAGCGTTCGGGGTGTAGACGTAATTTCAATCAAAAAGGTGACAACTGGCCACCAGAGCTAGGCATGACGCGCATCAAAGGTAACGCATTTTTGCGCTACAGCTTACAGTTGAAACGCTGATTTTGCTTGGGCTATGCTGCTAAAACTACATTAGTCGATAGTTGCATTTTTACTGGTTTAGCCCACGTTTAACAAGGGTTACAGCGATAAGCTGTTACTGATCAAATCGCGATTACGCGACGTTGAAGTGCCAGCAAGCGATCAAGGGGCCGCCGTCATACGCGGCATGCAAGGCTGGGCAGCCATGAGCGTTGTGCGAGTGCTCGGTTACCGCCGCCGATGTGTGTTTCGTGGCGGCGTTGAGCGCCCGATGAGTTTGCGGCAGCACCAGTTTGCCGCTGCCGTTAATCATGGTGATGTGCGGGTTGAAATCTACGCGGCCAATTTTTGCCCGTTCGGGCCGCCCGCTGCGGAGACTTTTTTCAGGTAGGTATCAATGCGGTCATCTACAGCAATGTTGAATGGCTAGCAGGTCGGCAGCGCGCCAAATGGTTGCGCGCGTGCGGCCGCGATGGAGTTGGGATAGCGGGCCAGATCGGGTGCGAAAATTTCCAGATAGTGCGCGCCAGAACACAGTCCGCGCTCAAGCAGCGCGCGAAATGAGGTGGCCGCCTGATCGTCAGTGCACGGCACCGGATCGTTCACGCTTTTGCCGCAGGTCGCGCCGCGATCCGGCGTGCCGAGCCATAAATTGGTTTGAAATGCAATGGGCACACCGGCGTCACGCGCGGCCAATAATTCGCTCGGCGCGAAGGTGGGTGACAAGGCATTGACTTGCATGAAATGTCGGCCACCAAAACGCGCCGGATCGAGCAGCGCTTTGCGAATTTCAGTGACGATAAATTTGTTGGTGATTTGCTGCGCTTGGGCACCCGTGCTCACCAGCGCATCAGCGGGAAATGAGTCGTGATGTCCCAAATTGCGGCTGCTTTCCGTCTTTGTGTCATGTGGATATTTTTCCGAATGTCGCGGTTTCTAGGAGATGGTCATGCAAGTCAGCGCCACATGCCGTAGCTTTATTCAAAATGCAACCGCCCAAAGTTGGGCCGCCAGCGTGCCGTTTCTGAACGGTCTCAATATGTACGAAATGCTGCGCGCACTGAAGGCGCTCGACACAACGGATATTGCTGCGTTCCGCGCGGCACTGACACCGCTGCGCGGCACGGTGAATGCAGCGCGAATCGACTACGCGCTTACCGTGGTTGAAACCTCGCGGGTGCCGGCGGTGGCACCCGGTGATCTAGCCAACACTGGGCAGGCTCAAGACGCGCAGCGCTTCGTGGCGAGCCCGCGCTCGATTTTGCGTGAACCTATCCCGCGCGCGGAGGTGGTGGCGCGCAATGCAGGATTGCGCTCTTCAAGCAACGCGACGATGGAGCGCCAGTTCGGAGCGCCTAGAACCACCTATAACCAAAGCTGTCAACGCGTCGAGAACGTCGCACTTCGGGGCCGCATGGCGACCGCGTCAGTCGGCCCTTTCAGAGTTACCGGGCTTGATTCGGCTGTCACCAGCCTACGGGGGGGTGATGACTGAAATTGCCGCACAGCAACGTCTGGTGTATCGAGTGCTAGGTACGGCGGGCATGCTGTGTGCCCGCAATGTACGAGGCTCCACCACGTCCATTTCCAATCATTCCTGGGGTACCGCGATTGACCTGACCGTTGATGGCGAACTCGATGCGCGGGGCGACAATAACGTACAGTTCGGCTTGGAGCTCATCGCACCGATGTTCAACGCAGCGGGTTGGTTCTGGGGCGTTGACTTTAGAACCGAGGATGCGCAACATTTCGAAGCGGGCGCAACGTTAGTGGCAGGATGGTAACGGTGAAGTTACGCAATTTTTTACGATGGTCAATTTGCGCCGTGTCAGCGGTGGGCATGGGCGGTGCGGGCGCGTCTGTGGCTGTGACGCCACCCGCGACAATACCCAACCCCACCTATGTTGGCGCGCCGAACTGTAAAGTGGAACGTCCGACGGCGTGGGGCGAAGGAGGTCGATTCGCTTGGATTGGTGCTTGTGCAAACGGTCGCGCCACTGGCTTGGGCGTGTTGCGCAATACCCTTCCGGATGCAACGACGGAGCTTTTCCTCGGAAAAGTCAACGCTGGCGCGCTGACGAGCGGAGCCTTGAAGACGTCCAGCGGTTATACCGTCGGTGCGTGGCGCAATGGCGAAGTTATGAACAACGCCAACGACGACGGAATGCAACGCGACGCCATCAACGAGGGCTTCAAAGCCGCAGCCTCCGCAGCCAAGGCGACGTCGGCGCGGATGCGAACGCAATTGAACACAAAGTCGGCAGCGTATTACCAAAGCTTGGCGCGACAAATCGAGCAACAAATGGAGTAGGGGACGGGACGCATCCAATGCTGTGTGAGCGTCGGTACCCAGCAAAAACTACGACCGCAACGCCTTCTCCCAAACGCCCGCCTTCATCACGCCAACAATCATCCGTTCGGGATCGCACAGCAGCGTGATGTCCGCCGTGGGATCGCCATCAACCGCGATCAAATCCGCGTGCGCGCCCGGCGCAATCACGCCGAGTTTGCCTTCTTGATTCAGCAATTTGGCGGCGACGCTAGTGGCGCTTTGCAGAATTTCTACCGGCGTTTGCACGCCCGCCCGCAATCGCCATTCGATCGATTGATGCGCATGCATCGCGCCGAGCAAATCGGTGCCGAACGCAATCGGTATGCCTTCCGCTTTGGCGATCGCAATGGCCCGCGTTCCGGCGTCTTTGACGCGGTCTAGTTTGCCGAGCATTTCGTCGGACCAGCCGAGGCGCTTGCCCTCTTCGGCGAGCATTGCGTAGGTGGCGAGCGTGGGCACGAGATACGCGCCGTGCGACTTCATGACTTTGGCTGTCGGCTCGTCGAGCAAGTTGCCGTGTTCTATCGAGCGCACGCCACATTGCACCGCACGCGTGATTGATCGCGGCGAATAGGCGTGAGCCATCACGTAGGTGTTCGCCGCAGCCGCTTCTTCGCAGGCGGCGGTGATTTCGTCTAACGAATATTGCGTGCCGTCGATGGGATCGGTCGGGCTTGCCACGCCGCCACCGGCCATGATCTTGATTTGGTTGGCCCCGTGCCGCAATTGCTCGCGCACCGCGCGGCGCACCTCGGGCACGCCGTCAGCAATCGCCGGGAACAAGCCCAGTCCGGCGCAGGTACACATAAATTCTTTAACCCCGCGCGGACGGCTGTCAGCATGACCACCCGTCTGCGAAATTGGCGCGCCTGCGATGAACAAACGCGGGCCGCGCAAAAAGCCGCGCTCGATGGCCAACTGCACGCCGTAATCCGCCCCCGCTGCATCACGCACGGTGGTGAAGCCGCGCATCAGCATGCCTTCAAGGACGTGTCGCGCCTGTGCGGTGATGTAGCTCGGCGGCTGCATGGATAGCGCCCATACGTCATGATGCACGGCGGTGACGTGCACATGGCAATCAATGAATCCGGGCAACAAGATACGGCCCTTCAGATCCACCGCGTCCTCAGCACTGGTCGTGATGTCGCCGACGGTGACCGAAGCAATACGCCCATCCACCACGACCACCGTACCCGCAGGCAGCATGACGCCGTTAATGCTGTCAAAAACGCGAGCGTTGCGGAGAACTTGACGGGACATGGCAGTCACCTAAAAAAATCGATGTTGAAGGCGAAAAGCATACGCCACCTACGGCCCGAGACGATGTCATGGTTTACGTTGTCGGGCTTAAACGTTATAAAGACGCAATTGCTCGTGAAACTATGCCAAACCCTCCAAAAAGCCACACGGCCACTCCTGAAATGTTCCAGCGCGCTGCCAGTGGCGACACTGACGCTATGGGCGCGCTGTATGCCGAGCTCTACCCCGAAATCAAGCGGGTGGCCCGCGCGCGCCTCGCGCAAGCGGGCGGCGTCACGGGCCTAAACGCCACGGCACTGGTGCACGAGGGCTTCATGCGCATGGCCGAGCGCGAGGGTTTAAACGGCGACACGCGGGTGCAGTTTTTCGCCTATGTCGGCAAAGTGTTGCGCTCAATTGTGATCGATTTCATTCGCGCTCGCGATGCCGAAAAACGCGGCGGCGGCGTGACGTTGCTGACTTTATCGCATGCCGATTCAACCGCCGACCAGTGGCTGCCTGCGGTTGACGTGATTGCCCTTGATCGCGCGCTCGATCGCCTGAAAGCGGTGGACCTGGGCATGTACCAAACCGCCGAGCTGCACTTTTTTTGCGGCATGACGATTCTTGAAACTTCCGAAACGCGCGGCATTTCAACGCGCACCGTGAATCGCGAAATCACCAAAGCACGCGCGCTGTTGGCGGAATGGCTCGACGTTCTCCCGCGGTGACGCGCGACGCTGACGCAGTTTCTACCGCTTTTTCGTCTCTTTCAAGGCGATGACTAACGCAGAAGCCCCTCCTCCTTTGCCGCCGTCCGGTGGCGCGGTGAAATCATCATTGCACGCAGCGGACGCATCGGACGCATCGGACTCATCAGGCAGCGCCGACGATTTTGATCCGACCTTCTGGAAAGCGGTCAACGCCGCGCTTGACGAGGCGCTGGAATGCGACGATCTGTCGAGACCTGCTTACGTCAAAAAACTGCATGAACGTGATGCAAAGCTCGCGCAAGAAGTGCGCAAGCTACTCGGGCGCGCGCACGCGCAAACGCTCGTCACCAACGTGGTGCGTCATCCGCCTGCGGGACTGACCGGGCAGCTTGCGCCGGTGCTCGGTGACGGTGGTGAGCGCGGCTTTGACGGCCTGCTGCACCGCGCGCTGCGTGCCGACCGAGCGCGCGCCATGAACCGACGTCATGCCGGCGAGCTATGTGGCGCATGGAAGCTACAGGAAGTGATCGGCGTGGGTGGCATGGGCGAGGTGTGGCTTGCCACGCGCGCCGACGGTTTATTTCAGGCTAAGGCCGCCGTTAAATTTCTGCGCGCCGATGGTGATGCCGCACAGTTCGAGGCGCGCTTTGCTCAGGAGCGGGCGCTGCTGGCGCGGCTAAATCATCCCGGCATCGCGCGGTTGATCGATGCGGGGCGTTTGTTCGGGCAACCGTTTCTGGTGCTTGAATATGTGGAGGGCATGCCGCTTCTAAATTACGCCGCCGAACATGCCACCACGGTCGAGGCGCGCATCGCGTTGATCCGCGAAATTGGTGAGGCGGTGTCCTATGCGCATTCGCAATTGGTGGTGCATCGCGATCTGAAACCATCAAATGTTTTGGTGACGCCGGGTGGCCATGTGAAGCTCCTCGACTTCGGCGTGGCGGGCTTGCTGGAGGGTCGCGATCAGGATGCGGCAACCACCTCGGAGGCCACCAAGATCGGTGGGCGCGGGCTCACGGTTGAGTACGCCGCACCCGAGCAAATTAGCGGCGAGGCGACCGGTGTTGGCAGCGATATTTATTCACTCGGCAGCCTCGCCTATCACCTGCTTTCGGGGCGGCGCGCGCATCTGCCCGACAAGCCCGGTCGCGCCGCGCTTGAGTACGCGGTGCTGCACGTCACGCCGGATCGCATGTCGCACGCGGCAGCGCTTTTGCCGGACAATTCCGCCAAAGACAGCATACCGCCGCCGACCGACATTAACCGTCTGCACGGCGATCTCGACGCCATTATTTCGCGCGCGATTCGCATTGATCCCGCTGATCGTTATCGCACCATGGAGGCGTTGGTCGCTGACTTGCAGCGCTGGGCCACGCATCGTCCGATTGCCGCGCGACGCGAAGATCGCAGCTATCGCACCAAGTTGTGGCTGCGCCGAAACTGGTTGCCGGTGGGCCTCACCGCCACGCTGATTGCCGCACTCGGCGCGGGCCTTGCGATATCCGTGTGGCAATACCAGCGCGCTAGTGCAGAGGCGGCGCGGGCTAATAAAACGGCCGATTATTTGGTCGAATTATTAGGTCGCGCCGATCCTGATTTGCACGGCGGCACGTGGCCTTCGGCGCTTGATTTGCTCGACGAGGCGGCAAAAGAAAGTCGCGTGCGTTTTCGTGACGAACCGGCCACCGAGGAGCGGTTAACGCGCCTCTTTGCTACCGTCTATCGATCACTGTCGCGCGATACCGATGCGCTGCCGCTAGCACGCCGCGCGCTGTTGTTGTCGAGCGAATTGCACGGTGAACGCGCGTTGCCGACGCTGCGCGCGCAAAGCTTATTGGCGTGGGTGCAATATTGGTCAAACGATAACGAAGAAGCGATTTTGACCATGCAACCGGTGGTCGAACAATTGCCGAAATTATTGCCCGCGAATTCGCCCGAACTCACCGAGGCGCAGTTGCGCTACGCCAATATGCTCGCGGGCGCTTATCGCAATGCCGAGAGCGAAACGCTGTTCAAAGCAGTGATCAACCGCTATCAAACTGCGCCCAGTCCGTTGACTGATCGGAGCTGGAAAATCGCTGACGCCGAGGGCGATTTGGCTGCGGCCTACACCCGCGCCGGACGCTGGCAGGAGGCGCTCGATTTGCTGCGCAAAAACGCGAGCATTTACGCTAATCCGCCACAGAACGACATCAAAACCGCGCTTACTCATCAGGGCAATTTGATCACCGTGCAAAACGTGCTCGGCGACCCGACCGGCGTTGAATCACAAATCATCGCGCTGATTGCGCGCTGGGAAAAACTCGCCGGTGACAAGAACGAGCGCATTGACGAGCTGCTGAACGATCTCGGCTTTTATTACGTGCAAGCGGGTCTCGCTGCAGAGGCAGAAAAAACGTTTCAACGCCTGCTGGCACGAGCCGCTGCGCGCGGCGACATCGACGCGTCGAACCGCTTGCGCACCGAGCTCGATTTGATTGAAGTGCGGCTGCGCTTCAACCTTGCGCCCGCCGCAGCCCTGGTCGCGCAAGTCGAAAAAATTGCCGATGCAGTGAACACGAGTGTTACCCCCGGCAATCAACGCTTTCGGCAATTGTTGCTGCGCGCGGCGACCGTAGGTGTGTCGGTGGGGCGGCTTGATCTGGCCACAAAATACACAGACTTGGCGCAAGCTAAGGGCAACGACAAATCTTCATCGAACGCAGCAAGGCTGGCGCTCACGTTAGCCGCGCTAGAACGCGGTAAAGGTGACTACAACCGCTCGCTCGAACACTTGAAACAGCGCTTGCAGTTGTACAAGGCAAGCGGCGAACGGGTGTCGCTGCGCTATGCCTACGCGCAGTTGGACGAGGCCTACGCCATTGCGCTGCAAGCCGGTGCCGACGCGCCGACGCGAGCGCAACAGGCGCTCACCCGCGCGAAAGCGAGCCTGCCGCCAACCTTGCCAGCAAATCATCGCGCGTTCAAACAAGCCGAATACGTCACCGCCTACATCCAGCACGGTGCGCAATCAGCCGAGCTCAGGCGGGCGCGCGATGCGCTGGCCGTGCATTTCGGGCGCAGCGGAGCCGAACTGCCCGAGGTGTTGCTCGGCGCATTTGTGCAGCCGTAACGATGCCCGAAAAACATTTGCAGCAATGTGTCACGCTTGCGCAGCGAACCACGTCTACCTCAATAAGGCCGCTGCAATCTCGATTGCGTTGGCCCAGCGCGCGACGCCTTCCCCGAGGTTTTTGCGCGGCTGCGAGTACCCCGTGTACCCGCCAAGCGCCGCCCTGCTCCCCGCAGGCCGACGCGCGAGCGGCCCGCTCCTCCCGGTGCCGCTTGCAACGCCTCATGAGCCCGTCTTGTACGGGCTCTTTTTTTATAATTGGAACTTATAGCTTTGTGCTGTGAGACCCATTTATGTAGGGCTAGCATGTCGATATTGCTATTTATCGACTTTATGTCTAATATGCTGTCAGCCTACGTTTAATGGCGCTTTCAGAGTAAAGCTGTTGCCAACAATTTGTATTTTTTAGACTTGTAATTGCTTGTTTTCTCATACTTACGCACTTATTAACTGAATAATGGCAAAAAAATTATCCATAACGCAATTTCCTTGCTTCGCGTAAAATCGCTGCATTGCAACATGAAAACGCGAAATCCCCCATGACCGCCACGCTGAACCGCCAAGTTGATGATGTCCGCATCAAGGACATTTTTGAGCTTGCTCCACCGTCCCACCTGCTGCGCGAATTTCAGCCCAACGAGGCCGTTGAGCAATTGGTGTTTGACACGCGGCGCGAGATTCACGGCGTGCTGCATGGCGCCGATGACCGGCTAGTGGTGATCGTCGGGCCGTGCTCCATTCACGACAAAAAAGCGGCGCTCGAATACACGCGCAAACTGAAAACTTTGCGCGACGAGCTCAAGCACGATTTGATCGTGGTGATGCGCGTCTATTTCGAAAAACCACGCACAACAGTCGGCTGGAAAGGCTTGATCAACGACCCGCTGCTCGACGGCAGCTTCAAAATCAACGAGGGCCTGCGCCTCGCGCGCGAGCTGCTGCTTGAAATTAACGCGCTCGGCGTGCCCGCCGCCACCGAATTTCTTGATACCCTCACGCCGCAGTATTACGCCGACCTCATCTCATGGGGCGCGATCGGCGCGCGCACCACCGAGAGCCAAGTACACCGACAGTTGGCAAGCGGCATGAGCTGCCCGATGGGCTTCAAAAACGGTACCGACGGCAACATCAAAATCGCGGTCGACGCGATCAAAGCCGCCGCCGCGCCACACTTCTTTTTGTCGGTTACCAAAGGCGGTCACAGCGCGATCATTTCAACCAATGGCAATGAGGATTGTCACGTGATTTTGCGCGGCGGCAAAGGCCCTAATTTCGATGCGGCAAGCGTTGAAACCTGCGGCCAAGAGCTGGCAAAAGGCGGACTGCCGCAGCGCATCATGGTGGATTTTTCGCATGCCAATTCAAGCAAACAGCACGAGAAACAGATTGAAGTTTCAGCCGACGTGGGTCGGCAAATGGCGGCCGGTGATGAGCGCATTTTTGGCGTGATGGTGGAGTCGCATTTGAACGGCGGTCGGCAAGATCTAACCCCCGGCAAAGCACTCGCGTACGGCGTGTCCATCACCGATGCGTGCATCGATTGGACAGCGACCGAAGGCGTGCTGCGGCAACTGGCAGCAGACGTGCAAAAGCGCCGATTGGCGCAACCGGAGTAAGTCCTTTTGTGGGAGCGGTGCCACCGCGACGGCCGTTAATGCGTTGGCGAACGGGTCGGGGTAGCGCCTCTCCTACAAGGGTTTGCGCCCCGAAAACGCCGCAAACACGCCCAGCGCAATAAACGAAACGCCCGCCATTACCCGCGCAACGCCGCGCGCCGACTTAATACGCGACAGTCGCGGTGCGATCACACCGGCTAAAAACGCATACGACGCATCGGTCGCTGCGGCCATCAGCACGAACAGCGCACTTAGAGTCAGCGCCCGAATTAGAGCCGCACCGCCTTCAGCCTGTGGCGTCATGAATTGCGGCAGAAAAGCGGTGAAAAATATCGCCGTTTTTGGGTTCAGCAATGCCACCACGGCGCCATCGCGAAAGATGGGCCACAACGGCGCGGCTTCGGGTTCGCCAGCGCTAGCCGCGACATGCTTTGCGCGCAACGCCTTGATACCAAGGTAGATCAGGTAAGCCGCGCCAGCGTATTTCACGATGGAAAACGCGAGCGCCGACGCGGCGAACAACGCCGCCAATCCCAGCGACGCAGCCACTGCGTTGCCGAGGTTTCCCAACGCCACTCCAGCCACCGATGCCAGCCCGGAGCGGCGCCCCTGCGCTACGCTGCGAGCGACGATATAGAACACGCCTGGGCCTGGCGTCACCGCCAAAACAAAGCTCGCCAGCAAGAAAACCGACAGCAGCGGCCAAGAGGGCAGGAGTTCGTTTGCCATAGGTGAAAGCATACATCGCTAAACTCGATTTATGCCGCGTATTCAATCCACGTACCACCGCCCATGGTGGCTGCCCACGGGCCATTTGCAATCCATCTACTCGCAGTGGCTGCCGCGCCCCAACATCGCCTATCGTCGCGAGCGCCTTGAGCTCAACGACGGTGACTTCATTGATCTTGATTGGGCGGACGCGCCGGACGCTGGGCAAGCGCTACTCGTTTTTTTTCATGGCCTCGAAGGCTCCAGCAATTCGCAATATTGCCGCACCACGATGGCGAGCGCGAACGCGCGCGGCTGGACCGGCGTCGTCGCGCATTTTCGTGGCTGTTCCGGTGAGCCCAATCGGCTGCCGCGCTCGTACCATTCAGGCGATAGCGAACACTGCCACATCGTGTTCAGCGAATTGCGAAAACGGTTTCCCAACCGCGCTATTTTTGCGGTGGGTGTGTCACTTGGCGGCAATGCGCTGACCAAGTGGTGCGGCGAACAAGGCGACGTGGCAAGTGAGGTGATCTGTGCGGCGGCCTCGGTATCCAACCCGCTCGATCTCGGCATATCTGCGGAGGCAATCCTGCACGGAAAAAACTGGATTTTCAATCGCTACTTCATGCGCGCCATGGGTGCGACATACGAGGCGCGCATGGAACTGCATCCACAATTGCGCGAGAAAGCTTTTCTCACCAACCCGAAAAACTTTCCGCAATTTGACGAGCATTACACCGCACCCGCGCACGGCTATACAAGCAGTTGGGACTACTACCACCGAGCCTCATCGCGCGGTTTCATCGCGCAGATTAGAGTGCCGTTTTTGCTGCTCAATGCGATGAATGATCCGTTCGTTCCAGCGTCGCTCTTTCCAAACGTTAGCGAAGTGCCGAACAACGTGACGCTGGAGCAACCCACCGATGGCGGTCACGTTGGATTCGTTGCAGGCACATTTCCCGGCAGGCTTGATTGGTTGCCGGAACGATTGTGTGCATTCTTCGCGGCGGCGACCAAGGCAAAATAGCGCCAAACTCCTGCAGGAACGGCGAACGTCGCAATTGTCGCGATAACCAACGCCGTCGCGGCTGTCGTCGCTTCCACAAAAACAAACCAAAAAAGTCGAGATGCAACTCCCCTCCGAAATCTTCAAGGCCTACGACATTCGCGGCATCGTGGGCAAAACACTCACCGCTGAAATCGCTTACGCCATTGGCCAAGCGCTCGGTTCGTTGTCCATTGAGCGTGGCGCGCCGAATATTGCCGTGGGCCGCGATGGTCGCCTGTCGGGCCCCGAGCTCTCGCAAGCCCTTCGCGACGGCATCGTGTCCACCGGTTGCAACGCGATTGACATCGGTCTGGTGCCATCGCCAGTTTCGTATTTTGCGGGGCACGCGCTGGGCACGGGCTCATGCATCAGCGTGACCGGTAGCCACAATCCGCCGGACTACAACGGCATCAAAATGGTAATTGCCGGCGAGGCGATTTGGGGCGATACCATCCTTGCGCTCAAAACGCGCGCCGAGTCGGGTGACGTGCTCAAGGGCGACGGCACGCACAGCGTGGTGGACGTGAAAGACGCGTATTTTAATCGCATTGTCGGCGACGCCAAAATCGCGCGCCCAATGAAGATCGCGATTGATTGCGGCAACGGTGCCGCGGGGGAGTTGGCCCCGAAAATTTTCCGCGCGATGGGCTGCGACGTGCTCGAGATGTACTGCGACATCGATGGCACATTTCCGAACCATCATCCCGATCCATCGAAGCTTGAAAACCTTGAAGAGCTTATTCATGTGGTCAAAACCACCGATGTCGAGCTCGGCCTCGCGTTCGATGGCGACGGTGATCGTCTCGGCGTGGTGACTAAGTCCGGTGAAGTGATCTTTCCGGATCGGCAGATGATGCTGTTTGCAGGCGACGTGCTGTCGCGCAATCCCGGTGCAACGATTATTTATGACGTTAAGTCCTCGCGCCTGCTCGACAAATACATCGTCGATCATGGTGGCGTGCCGCTGATGTGGAAAACCGGGCATTCGCTGATCAAAGCGAAGATGCAGGAGATCGGATCTCCGCTCGCGGGTGAGATGAGCGGTCACATCTTTTTCAAGGAGCGTTGGTACGGTTTTGATGATGCGATTTATTGCGCCGCGCGCTTGCTCGAGATCGTGTCGAAGTCGGTGAACCCGAGTAAAGTGCTGGAAGATTTGCCCAATGCCCCGTCAACGCCCGAGCTCAACATTAAGTGCGCCGAAGGCGAACAAATCACTCTGATGGCGCAGTTGAAGGCGAGCGCAAAGTTCACCGACTGCACGCGAATTTCAACCATCGATGGCCTGCGTGTGGAATACGCCGACGGCTTCGGCCTTGCGCGGCCATCGAACACCACTCCAGTGCTGGTGCTGCGCTTTGAGGCGGATACAGCGCAGGCGCTAAAGCGCATCCAGGATGATTTTCGGGCGCAGTTTGCTCGGGTCAACCCCGAGCTTGTCTTGCCGTTTTAGTCCTACACTTCGCAAATTATTTACGAAAGAAAAACCCATGCGTTTCAGCCCGTCTTTCGCGGCACTTGCCACCACACTTGCCACCGCGCTTGCCACCACACTTTTAGCGAGCGCCGTTTTCGCTCAAACTGGTTCAGCGTACCCGAACAAGCCCATCAAGCTCATCATTCCCTTTGCGCCAGGCGGCACCACCGACATCGTCGCCCGCATCATGGCCGCCAAGATGACCCCCCTCATGGGCCAGCCGGTGATCGTCGAAAACCGCGCCGGTGCCGGCGGCTCCATCGGTGCGGCCGAGATTGCCAAGGCCGCCCCGGACGGCTACACCATCGGCATGGGCTCTGTATCCACCATGGGCACCAACATCGTTGCCTACAAGAACAACAAGCTCGATCCGCTAACGCAGTTCACGCACATCACTAATTTGGCGTCGGTGCCCGGCATCATCGTCGTTAACAAAAACTTTCCGTACAAAGACTTCAAGTCGTTGGTGGCGGAACTCAAAGCGAACCCCAGCAAGCACAGCTACGCAAGCTCGGGCGCGGGCGGCGTGGGCCACCTAGCAATGGAGTTGTTCCTCGTTGAAACTGGCACCGAGGCCCAACACATTGCCTACAAGGGTGCGGGGCCTGCGGTGACCGATGTACTGGCAGGCAACGTGCCGATCATGTGGGACAACTTGACCTCCTCGCTCGCGCAAATCAAGGCGGGCAATTTCATCCCGATTGGCCTAGCTTTCCCCAAACGCATTCCACAGTTGCCGAACGTACCGACGTTTGGTGAACTCGGTTTAAAAGGCTATGAAGCAGACACTTGGTTTGGGCTCGTCGGTCCAGCGAACATGCCGAAAGACGTTGTCAAAAAGTTCTACGACGTGTCGATGATCGTCTTGAAAGATCCGGACACCGTCAAAAAGTTTGAAGAGAACGGCGCATTCGTTATTGGCAGTACGTCAGAACAATTCACCGACCAAATTAAACGTGAAGTCGCCAAGTGGAAGCGCGTGGTTGATGCCAAGAAAATATCGCTTGATCTGTAGCGTTAATAGCAACGAAAAAAGCCCGCGCCGCGGGCTTTTTGTTTCTTCCGTGCGGCACAAATCACGTTCGGGTTTTCCATGACAACACAATTTCCTACAGCGCCTATGCTCATCGAACGCTAAGAGCTTTAGTAACTGATTCACCTGCGCGGATGCAGCGCAAAAAAGACCAAAACAGCTTAGAGGAGACACACTATGAAATTGAAAACTATTCTTACCGGTGCGATGATCGCAGCGGGTCTTATCGCGTCCGGGCAAGCAGCGGCTCAGGAAAAGCTCACCGTGTGGTGGGTCAAAGGCTTCTACAAGGCTGAAGACGACGCCCTGTTTGAGGCGATCAAAAAGTACGAGGCCAAGTACCCCGGCGTCAAAATCGATCTGTCGCAATACCCCGTGCAGGACATGATTCCTAAGACCGTCGCCGCGCTCGATTCAGGCAGCCCACCCGACGTGGCCTATGCCGACGTTTACGACTTTCAGGTGGCGGGCAAGTGGGCGTTTGACGGCAAGCTAGAGGACATCAGCGGCGTGATCACGCCCATGCTGCCGCGCTTTGCAGCAAACACCGTTGAGACGACCTATCTTTACAACGACGCAACTAAGAAGCGCGCCTATTACGCCTTTCCGCTCAAGCAGCAAACAATGCACGTGCAGTATTGGGCTGACATGCTGACAGAGGCGGGGTTCAAGGAATCCGACATTCCGACCAACTGGAAAGATTATTGGTCGTTCTGGTGCGACAAAGTGCAACCGGCTTCGCGCGCGAAATCAGGCAATCGCACCTTCGGTATTGGACAACCATTGGGTGTTGATTCGAGCGATTCGTTTTACTCATTTCTAACGTTTGCCGATGCGTACAACGTCAAGTTGGTCGACGACAACGGCAAACTCTTGGTCGACAATCCCACCGTTCGCACCGGTCTCATCGGCGCGCTCACCGACTACACGCAACCGTACGGAAAAGGATGCACGCCGCCGTCGTCCACCAGCTGGAAAGACCCAGACAACAACGTCGCCTTCCACAATAAAACCACCGTGATGACGCACAACGCCACCATCTCGATTGCCGCGAAATGGCTCGACGATAGCAACAACGCAGCACTCAAACCCGAAGAGCGCGAAGTCGCGAAAAAGAACTACACCGAGCGCATTCGCACCGCTGGTTTCCCGAACAAGCCCGACGGCAGCAAGATGGTTTACCGCGCTGCGGTGAAGGTGGGCGTGGTCTTTAATCAAGCAAAAAACAAAGCGCGCGCCAAAGAATTCGTGGCCTTCTTGTTGCAGGACGAAAACCTGACGCCGTACGTTGAGGGCTCGCTCGGCCGCTGGTTCCCAGTCACCAAAACGGCGCAGCAAAGCGCGTTCTGGAAAGCTGACGTGCATCGCCAATCGGTGTACAACCAGTTCACTGCGGGCACCGTAAATTTTGAGTTCACCAAGAACTACAAATTCACCGTTCTCAACAATGAAAATGTGTGGGCAAAAGCTGCCAACCGCGTCATCAACGACAAGATGCCAGTTGATAAAGCGGTCGATGAAATGATCGCGCGAATCAAGACGGTGGCGAACTAACCATCCTAGTTTAATTTTCGTCGTTCCGGCGAAGGCCGGAATCCACGCACGCGCACGCGCCCATGGCGTTTGTCGGGCGTGGGCCCCGGCCTTCGCCGGGGTGACGAGTGAATGTGCATTTCCTCACTCTATGAGCGCATTAGCCATCCAGTCCGCCCCTACCCCGGTCGCCCACAAACGTGGTGCCATGACGTCATGGGAAAAGTGGGGACTGATTCTGGTCATTCCCTACCTGCTGATCTTCGTCGTTTTCGTGATCTACCCGGTTGGTTACGGCCTGTGGTTGGCGCGACATCCTGAGAGCTACACCAAGCTTTTTGCTGACCCCATATTTTTCCGCACGTTGGTCAACACGCTGATCTTTGTGGTCGTTGCGGTGAACCTGAAGATGCTGCTCGCCTTGTTTTTGTCGGGCTTCTTTTTGCACCAACGTTGGTGGATCAAAGCGCTGTCGCTGGTGTTCATATTGCCGTGGGCAGTGCCATCGATTCCCACCATTCTTTCGATGCGCTTTATGCTCAATCCTGAGTGGGGCGTTATCAACTCGTTGATCTTCAAATTGACCGGCTTGGACGGCCCGAATTGGCTGAACGACCCCACGCTCGCACTGAGTTTTTCGATGCTCGCGCACATCTGGAAATCGCTGCCGTTCTGGACGCTGATTTTGCTTGCGGGCCGCATGGCGATTCCGGGCGAACAATACGAAGCGGCCTCCGTCGACGGCGCGACCACGTGGCAAAAATTTTGCTTCATCACCTGGCCGTCCATGCGCTCGTTGTTCTTGACCTCAACCATCCTGTCGATGATCTGGACGTTGGGCGACTTCAACAGCGTGTATCTGCTCACCGGCGGCGGTCCCGCTGATCTGACGCACGTGCTTGCCACGCTCGGCATTCGCTACCTCCGGCTTGATCAGGTGGATCTATCGCTCGCCTCCATCGTGGTGGCCTTGCCGTTGATCTTGCCGCTGGTGTATTTCATGATGAAACGGTTGTCGAAATGAGCGGCACCAAAATCACATGGAAAAAGGTCAGCACCGAGGCGAAGTTGCTTCTGATTGGCATTCCGGTCTTGCTTTGGACGATCATCCCGATTTATCACATGGTGCTGTTTGCGATTTCGCCGCGCAATGCGGCAACGTCGGGGCGGCTGTGGCCGAAAGAGCCGACGCTGAGTAACTTCAGCTTTGTGTTTCAACAAAAACATTTCTATCTCGACCATTTTTGGGCGCAGTTGGGCAACTCGCTGGTGATTGCACTTTCGGTCGGCGCGATCACGCTCGCTGTGTCGACCGCCGCCGCGTTTGCCATCAGCCGACTGAAAGTTCGCGGTGGGCGCACGGTGATGAACATGGCCCTCTTCACCTACTTTATTCCCGCCGCGTTTCTGGCCGTGCCGATGTACAAAACGATGGGCAATTACGGCCTGCTCAACAGTCAATGGTCGCTGATTTTGGCGATGGTGACCATCGCCTCACCCTACTGCATTTGGGTGCTCAAACAAGCGTCCGACAAGCTGCCGTGGGAGCTCGATGAGGCCGCACGCATGGATGGTGCCACCGCCATGCAATTGTTCCGCTTGGTCTACTTGCCGCTGATGGTGCCCTCGCTGGTGGCTGTGGGCACCTATGCGCTGTTGCTGGCGTGGAATGAGTACCTGTACGCGTTCTTGCTGTTGTCAAAAGACAGCAGCGTGACCCTTGCGGTGGCACTCGGCAACTTTCTCGCCGCTGACGATTCGCCGTGGGAATTGCTGATGACTACGGGGCTGATTTACGCGATGCCACCGGCCGCAATTTATTACGCATTTAAACGCTACATGGTGTCGGGCTTAACCGCCGGTGCCGTGAAAAGCTAAGGGCGCGTCCATAAATCCGTTTTTCGGGCGAATTGCTGCGTTACGCGGTGCTCGCAATCCTCATGTACCTGTAAGTACATTCCGGATGCTGCGCGCCGCGCGCCTTGCACTTCATCCCGAAAATTCGAATTTCTAGACGCACCCTGACTGATTTGGAAATAGAAAATTTATGGCCTCCGTATCCT
>JAYSRA010000164.1:0-53236 GCA_043721275.1 Burkholderiales bacterium | reverse complement strand
GGCGATGCTGCCGAGATTGCTCCATGCTGCCGTCGCCTCCAAGCCTCATCCGCTATCCCAGATACGGCTTCCGGAGCCAGCTTGCTAATCAGGAGTCGTTTATTGACGGCCTACCGGGCGGCAAGAAAGTCATTCTCAACGGCCCGATTTTCTTTGGCTTCCCATCTAACAACCAGCCGGTTCAGTTCCTTTCAGACCATCAGTCTCGTTGGAGTGCGCTGACTGGCTCGGGCGGCCTCACTGCGGCCCAGTACCAGCGCGTGAGTGCTATTTTTCTCGTCGACGAACCAGAATTGTCGAGTGCCGTAACCGATGCGCAGTTCGCAACCGCTAGATCGATGGTGCAGTCTGTTCGACCATCTGGCTCCGGCCATACCCCGGCTCTGGCGACGATCTACTCATACCTTGTTACTGGCAACCAACCATCAAAAAGCCCCGTCGGTATTGCGTTCGTCGATTGGCTTGGATTCGATTGTTATCCGGTATCGTACGGAGGATCATGGGCCAATTGCGGCGGCACTTCCATGACGCATCACTTGGCTAACCTAAAGTCGAAAAGAACATCTCCTGGGACGCAAAAAATCATGCTTGTTGCAGAAACGCGAATCACTCGAACCTATGCGGGCGATCCCATTGATTCGGGCAGACGAAACCAAGCCATTGCGAATTTGAAACTGATGCGAGACATCATGCTCAGTGACAGCGAAGTTAATGGCATCGTTGCATTTAAATTTGAAGGCGTGAACACCCCTGATGGATTGGGTCCAGTTGGGCTGCAGGAGCTAGGCGATGTCTTCTCAGCTGCGAAAGCGCTAGGAAAGTGCACCATCGGCGCTGCGACTTGCGCCTATTAGCGCCGTTGGTTGAAAATACTCGGAGGAGTAAGTTGAACCCGAGGGTCTTTGGGGTGCGATAACCGAAAGTTCGGATGGGCGGTAGCCTTGAACCGCTTTTCAGTTAAGGCAAGAGGTTAACCAGTATCTAGCCTAGACTCATTCGCCTAGTCGAAAACACGCACATCGCCACTTGACAGCCTTTTCTAGTGCTTGGATACATTGCACTCGGCGACGTACTAATTCATGCCGGAAGTATCAAAGTCGCAGCTTTGGCGTATTCGCGGATGTACGGTGTCCCGCTGTGGGCAACTGCATTGGTCGCAATTGCAGGAGACTTCGGGGCGGGACTTGACCACAGCAATTGGACTTTCGTATGATTCGTTCTTGCTGCTGGCGCTTGTTGTACGCTTAAGAAACCAATATCCTACGGTCTCGTGGCAATGTCTCTACTAAATCGCTTATTTTCACCTTCGTCATGGACACGCGCGGCGCGCCGCTTGAGCAAAACTATCGCACCTGCCTCAAACCAGCAGCTAGCCCGATTGACTGCCGAGCCTTGGTACGTCGACGAGGTAGTGCCGATTGAGGATGGCATGCTGCAGATATCCGGTTGGGCGTTTCAGGACGGAGGTATTTCGCCTGAAAGACAGGCGGACCGATTTCTCGTCAATGCACGCGCGCCGCATTCGGTTAGCTACCCCCTGCCTAGACCCGACGTTCAAAAGGTTTTCTGGCAGCGCGCTAACGCGGAGCTTTGCGGTTTTGTCCTGACCGCACCCGCAGCCTATCCAGACGGCGTCATGGAAGTGGCTTGCCATGACACCGGAAACACGAAAGCGACGATAGGGCGCGCAAGTTGGTTCCTTCCTGATCCGGAACGCCATATCAATCTCCCCGATGCTGATCGACGGTTCCGTGTAATCGGGAATCGTGACCCCATTGGCTTCTTGCGGCTCGGTGCAACCGATGCGTTGCGGCTAAAAGCGGCGTTTGAAAACGTGACGGGTAAAGCGTGGGACACTTTGCCAGCCGTACTAGATTGGGGAGTGGGATGCGGTCGTGTAGCCCGACATTTGGCCCCGTCCTTCGGTGAACGCTTTTTCGGATGCGACATTGATGCGGACAATATCAGATGGTGTAACCAGCACCTTTCTGGGTCTTTCAAAGCGTCCCGTCTCGAGCCACCTCTCCCCTATCCCGACGCCAGTTTTGATTTGATATACGGCGTTTCGGTATTTACCCACCTGCGTGGTCCTTGGGAGGTTCGCTGGCTTGAGGAGCTACACAGGGTGCTGCGCCCGGGCGGCACCCTCTTGGTAACTGTCCATGGACAAACCGCCGTGGATTTTGCTGGCCTCGATCCTGTTAACTACAAAGCATTAATGGATCGGGTGGAGCGAGAGGGGATCGCGATTACGAGCACGAATAATCAGCTTGATGGGTTCGTGGAACATCCCGAGGAGTACGTGAATGTTTTCCATTCGGTAAAACACATTCAGTCGGTTTGGGGATCGATTTTTTCAAATATTCAACGACTACCCGGCTATATTTTCACGCATGATTTAGTGGTGGCAACAAAATCATAGGGTCGATTTGTGACTAGCGTCACAGACTGCCCGACGACGCGGCAGATGGCGGTCGGCAGGTGCCGCTGCGTTTGCGAGGGGGGTTTATTGTTCGTTGTGAATCAGTCGACAGCAAATGACGGTGTATAGTCATATTTCATGAGCACGCGACTAGATAGTGCTGCGCACTTACTTTATTGACGGTCGGTCGGCTAATCTTCGCAATCAATCTACTTCTTCGTCGTGCTATGACGTCTTCCGAGCCGATCAATCTTCACGCGCTCGTCCTCTTCTCTGGCGGGCAAGACTCCACCACCTGCCTCGCATGGGCATTGCAGCGCTTTGCTTACGTGGAAACAATTGGTTTTGACTACGGTCAACGTCATCGCATCGAGATGGATGTACGTATCGAAACGCTGCGTGAGTTGCGCGCTGCGTTCCCGCAATGGCGCGACAAACTGGGTGATGATCACGTCGTGGATCTTGCCGTGCTTGGCCGGATAAGCGACACGGCGTTGACGCGCGACGTTGCGCTTGCGTTCGAGGAAAACGGCTTGCCGAACACGTTTGTGCCGGGGCGGAATTTACTGTTCTTGACTTTTGCGGCGACGGTTGCTTATCGACGTGGGCTCAACGTGTTGATCGGCGGCATGTGCGAGACCGATTTTTCGGGCTATCCAGATTGCCGCGACAACACGATGAAAGCGATGCAGGTCGCGTTGTCGCTCGGGCTGGATCAAAAGCTGCGCGTTGAGACGCCGCTGATGTGGATTGACAAGGCGGATACGTGGGCGCTGGCGGAATCGCTGGGTGGCGCAACGCTCACGAATTTGGTCGTTCAGCACACCCACACTTGCTACAACGGCGTGCGTGAAACCCTGCATGCGTGGGGCTACGGATGCGGCGAATGTCCGGCGTGCGCGTTGCGCAAGGTGGGATTTGAGCGGTGGCGTTCGCGATGACTTACTCCGTCAAGGAAATCTTCTACACGCTGCAGGGCGAGGGCGCTAACGCGGGTCGTTCAGCGGTGTTTTGTCGCTTTGCCGGTTGCAATTTGTGGAGCGGATTGGAGCGGGATCGCGCCAACGCTGTGTGCAAATTTTGCGACACCGATTTTGTGGGCACTGATGGCACGCGCGGTGGCAAATACATCACCGCCGCTGCACTCGCTGCCGTAGTTGCGAGTGAGTGGCCTGCAACGTCGAAAGGCAAACGGTTGGTCGTTTGCACCGGTGGCGAACCGCTGCTGCAACTCGATGCGCCGCTGATTGCAGCACTTCACGCCGAAGGCTTTGAGATCGCGGTGGAAACCAACGGCACGATTGCGGCTCCAACGGGCATCGACTGGATTTGTGTGAGCCCTAAGGCGGGCGCTGAACTAGTGCAAACGCGCGGGCAGGAATTGAAGGTCGTGGTGCCGCAGCAATTCGACTTTGATTATCTGAACACGCTTGATTTTGAGCATCGATTTGTGCAGCCGATGGACGGCCCTTCGCGCTTGGAAAATACGCAGTTTGCGATTGAGTGGTGCTTGAAAAATCCGCAGTGGCGACTGAGTGTGCAAACCCATAAAGTCATCGGCATCCGATAATCGCAACATGAACTACGAAATTTCGCAGCGTTTTTACTTCGACGCTGCTCACACGTTGAAGCGCACGGTTGAAGCCGCAGGCTCACGGCGCATTCACGGCCACACCTATCACTGCGAGGTGTCACTCGCGGGCGTGCCGAATGCCGCGAGCGGTATGGTGAGCGACCTTGGGTTGTTGCGCGCGCGGTTGGACGTTGTTCGCGAGCAGCTGGATCATCACTACTTGGACGAGGTGGCATCGCTGGGTGTGCCGACGCTCGAGAATTTGTGCGCCTTCGTATGGCACGCAGTCGCACCACAGTTTGGCAACCTCAGTTGCGTTCGCGTTTGGCGCGCCGGCATGGGTGATGCTTGCATATTGAGAAAATAGTATGAACACTTCCTCCTCCCAACCTTTGCAAAAATTCTTTGCGCCGTGTCCACGTGGACTAGAAACAGTTTTGTTTGATGAACTCACTGAACTCGGTGCACTGCACGTTGGGCCGACCGACGGTGGTGTGGCGTTTCAGGGACCGTTCACGCTCGGCTATCGCGTCTGCTTGTGGAGTCGCATCGCGAGCCGCGTGTTGTGGCAATTGGCGGTTGATGAGTACCGTTCTGAGGAAGATATTTTTTCGCTGGCGCGCGAGATTGAGTGGCCGCAACTGTTCTCGGCGCACCACACCATTCGCGTGCAGGTGGATGCGATTCGTTCGCCCGTGACAAGCCTTGAGTTTGTAACGCTGCGCGTGAAAGACGCGATTGTTGACAGCTTCCGCGAGGCCGGCGAGGATCGTCCTTCGGTCAACACCAGCATGCCCGACATGCGCATTCACGTTTTTTTGACCACGCACACGGCGACCGTCTACCTTGATCTCGCGGGCGAAGCGCTATTCAAACGCGGCTATCGGCGTGAAGGGTTGGCCGCGCCGCTGCGTGAAAACCTCGCTGCGGGCATGCTCGCGCTGAAGGGCTGGAAAGGGCAGCAAGCGCTATTCGACCCGATGTGCGGTAGCGGCACTATTTTGACCGAGGCAGCGATGATCGCGATGGGCCTCGCACCCGGTGCTCAGCGACCATTCGCGTTCGAGAAAATGCTCAATTTTCAGGCAGGTGATTTTCAGGCGATGCGCGACGCGGCGGCCAACGCGGGCAAGCCGCTGCCCGAAGGCTTGCTGTTCGGCAACGACCGTGACGCCGAGGCTGTCGACACCACACGCAGGCATTTGCAAAACATCGGCGGCGAGGCGAATGCGGCGCGCGTGGTGCTGACTAACCTGCCCATGGAAACGCTCGATTCGCCTAGCCCCAATGGTTTGCTGTTGACCAATCCGCCGTACGGCGAACGTCTCGACGAACTGGAAGATTTGAAGCTCTGGTATCCGCTGGTCGGCACCTGGCTTAAGAAAACGATGGCGGGTTGGAAGGCGTGTTTCATCACCGCTGATCGTGCGTTGCCCGGTGGCATCGGCTTCAAGCCGTCAAAGCGCACGCCGCTATTCAACGGCGCGCTGGATTGCCGCCTGTTTGAGTTTGAACTGTATGCCGGTTCAAAGCGCGAGCGACCTGCCGACGAAGCGCCTAAAATCAAAACTTAACGCAGACCAAAGCCCGCCATGTACGAATCCGAAATCACCAAATTCATTCGCGACCTGAAAACCGCGCGCCCGCACCTTGAAGAAGAGCAGCGCAAAGGCCGCGCGATCTGGTGGGACAAAAAGCCGCTGGACATGAAAGAACTCGGCGAGCAGGACGCCGCCAAGGTGCCGCAGCAGCCGTATCCGTACGCCACTAAGTGACGACGAAGTAGCTCGCACTGCGTGTAGGGTGCGCTCCGTGCATCAACCGTCGGCACACGGATAAACCTTGCCACATTCACCGCTTGGTGCGCAAAGCGCACCCTATGTATTGCCCTATTTGAAAAGTCGGCGAACATGGAATCCACACTCATTCACACGCCCGAAATCGTAGACGAACGTCGCTTCGGCGGCCTCTTGCGCCTGTATGGCAACGTCGGTTTCGCGCGCATTCGTGCGGCCCATGCGGTGATTGTTGGCATCGGCGGCGTAGGCTCGTGGGCCGCAGAATGTTTGGCGCGATCAGGCATTGGGCGCATCACGTTGATCGATATGGATGTGGTCGCCGAGTCCAACCTCAACCGTCAGTCGCAAGCCACCGTGGCCAACCTCGGGCGCAACAAGGTGGACGCCATGTGCGAGCGGATTTTGAGCTTTGCGTCAGACTGCGTGGTCAACGTCATCGACGATTTTGTGAGCACCGATAACGTCACCACGATCCTGCCGCCGAGCGCGACATTCGTGATCGATGCCATCGATAAGGTCAACGCCAAAGCGGGTCTCGTGGCGCACTGCAAAACGCTCGGTTTGCCGATTTATGTGTGCGGCGGTTCGGGCGGCAAAACCGACGTCACTAAGCTCGTGACCAGCGATTTAGCGTTCACGGAGCACGATGCGTTGCTCGCCAAACTTCGCCTCACGCTGCGCCGCCAATACGGCTTTCCGCGCGGCGAAAAAAAGTTTAAAGTGACTGTCGTTTATTGCAGTCAACGCCAACTAGAAGCGCCCGAAGACGGCGGTGCCGGACTCAATTGCGCAGGCTATGGATCAGCGATGCACATGACCGCGAGCATGGGTTTGATGGCGGCTGGGTGCGCTCTCGCGGGCGTGGTGGTGGCAGCCGCGCGCAGCCCGAACCAATGACGCGCCAATCGCTAAACGTGATGCAAGCTCACCGGCAAACGCGATTGCGCGCTACAGCGATAAACCGCAGCCCGTGCTCAAGAAGCTACTAATGGCGGTTGGGGTGGTGCGCGTTGCGCCTGCCGCCAAAGGCACGCCAGCCGTCAACGCGCTACCCGTAAAGCCCAGCAACGCACGCAACAACAGCACGCCATCTGTGCCAGCAAGCACGTCGCCGTCGTCGTCGATATCGAGCGAGCACACGGTGGCTGCGCGCGCGATGCGCGGGCCGCGCGCGGGCTTCGCTCCGCACGACTCAACTAGGTAATCGCGAACGTCCGTCCATAGGCGGCGTGGTGCGTTGGTGGTGATTCCCGCATTGGCGACAAGCCCCGCGTTTATCACGCCGCGCATAGCACGCATCATCATCAAGCCGTCAGACGCGCCGCTCACCGTGCCATCGCCGTCCGCATCTAGGTTGCACGCGGCTTGCGTGCCGTTGCCGCCGTTGAGCTGCTGCACGCACAGGGCGTTGCCAGTGTCCGTATTGCAAGCCGCAGCAATGACGATTTTGCCGTCGGGCCGCAGCGCGGCAACTGGTGAGATGAAAAGCTGTAGCCGGTTAATGTAGGCAATACCGTTGCCTGCCAGTCCCTCGCTGTCGCGCTCGCCATCGAACAAAAGATCAAACGTACCATCGAGGTTAAGTCGCGTAGCGACACAGGATAAGTCGAACGTGGATCGGTTGTAACAGGCCGAGAGAATGCGCGCTGTGCGACCGAACACGACGACAGTTTTGCCATCAGCCTGCGCAAAGACTGAGCGCACGGATGGAAATTCGTTGGATTGATCGCCGTCAAGTTTCATTAAAAACTTTCCGTTTTGCGTGGCATTAAGCGGGTTTTCAAACGTGGCGTCCAGTGTGCCGTCAGCATTCAGGCGCAGTAAACACGCAAAGTAAGTGCCGGTCGGTTCGCCCGAAAAATCAAGCGCTTCGGTGCCGTCGGAGCAGTCGCCACCGGCAACGATTTTGCCGCTAGGTTGCACTGCGAGGGCCGCGGCGAACGAACCCTTGGTGGCACTGAACGCAACGCGAAGTCGACCGTCGGTTGAAAAGGTGCTGTCCACCGCGCCATTACTGCTGAGCCGCAAAAAGCAGAATCGCGTGGTGGTCTCGGCCGCTAAATAATCGGGCTTACAGGTGCCGAACGCGAGAATCCTGCCGCTCGCTTGAATCGCAATGCGAGCGAGCTGGCTGTCCCCATCTGCTATTTGCAAGGCAATTCGTCCGCTGCCCGCACCCGCGGCACCCGCGTCGAAGGTGGTGTCTGCGGAGCCATCCGCATTAAGACGCCAAAAACAGGCTTGATCGTTGCCGGGGCTGACTAACCGCGGACAAATGCCGCCGACCACAATTTTTCCGTCGACTTGCACCGCGACATCGACCGCCCGAGTGCTACCGTTACGGTCTGCGCTCAAGTACAGCCAGCCATCGGTGCCACCGAACGTCGCATCAAACGCGCCATTGACGTTGAGGCGGGCAACGCACAGGCCGTTATCGCACTCGCCCGCGATGACGATCTTGTTATCCGGCTGGACGGCAATGGCCTTGATCGTGTCGGTACCGGTGCTGATACGCAGCGCAAACTTGCCGTTGCCGCCGCCCACAGGCCCGTCGAACGTGGCATCCAACGCGCCATCGGTGTTGTGCCTAGAAAAGCACCAGCGTCGAGCCCCACCAACGCCCGCTGTGACGGGTTGGCAGGTGCCCGCCATCACCACTTTGCCCGTGGGCGACAACGCCACCGCGTTGACCGTGTGACCGCCGTCAGCAACTACGTTCACCTGCACCGGTTGGCCGCCGCCGAAGTTTGTGTCAACGGTGCCGGGCACTGAATTGGCGACTTGCCCATGTGAAGCCGCTACGCTCAGCACGGCGGCTGAAACGATTGCCAGATGCCGAAAGAAAAATCGGCGAACGAAATGAAGCTGCATGAGGTGGTTCCTGAGCGTGCGGTGCATCTATGACGAGCGCATATTGTGTACCAGTCTTTCACAGCGCGTGAATTACCTTATAGCTTTTCGCTGAATCGAAATGCCGACTGGGGCTAGGCGGGCAAATGGCTATTTATCGACTTTTACTCACAACGGCCGACAGCCCAAGTGCAATGGCGGTTTCGTGACAAAGCTATGTGAACAAAAATCGGCTCAGCTCGGCAAAATACCGGGCGCGCGCGGCGGGTTCCACCAAGCGCGAGCTCAGTACACCACAAACTTAAACGGGATTTGCAAGTAGATGCTGCGCTTGGAGTCGGTAAGCACGCACTCCGGTGAGCGCAACGACACGCTAAATAACGCGACCACATCGTACTTAAGTGCGTCGACCGACACGTTGCTCGTGGTGACCCCGCGCACGCGGGCTTCGCTGTCGATGTACATCGTGAGGGCGCCGGTCAGCTCGGTCACGTTGTTTTTTCGCATCGCAGCGCTCGGCGGTCGAGCGGGCCGACAGCCAGCGGGCAATGTAGAAATGGGTTTACCGGTGACGCCCGATTCGGGCTTCGCGCCGCTCGGTCGCCGCTTCGCCTCTTGAGCGGACTCGGCCGCATCAGCGCGCTCCAGCCAATAACGCGCGCGGATCATGTCTTTGCTCACGCCGACGCCTTGTTGGTACGCTTGCCCCACGTCGTACTGCGCTGCCGCGTTGTCCATTTCTGCGGCTTGCATCGAGAGCGAAAACGCGCGCCGCGTGTCCTTTTCTACACCTTCGCCCAGCCGATACATCGCAGCTAAATCGGTCATCGCATCGGTTTGGTTTTGCTCGGCGGCGCTGGCCAACCAGCGCGCTGCTTCGGCATCATTGCGCGCCACACCGTGCCCGCGCCACAACTGCACACCCAGAACGTACTGGGAAGGAGCGTCGCCCGCGAGCGCCGCGGGCAGGGCGAGCTGATAGGCGAGCTCAAAGTCCCGCCGCTGATAGGCAGCGCTTGCCGTGTCGCGTGGTTCGGCGGCGTTACTCGGCAGCGCAGCGAGCGCGCTCATCGCGATAACTAGCAGGTACAAAAACGTTGCAATGTGCATGAAACCACTCGCTGAATTAAAGGCCGCAGAATCCCCCTAGCGAAAATACTAACACCCGCATCGTGCGTAGCTGTGACGCGCGAAATCCATCAGCGTCGCTGAAGCCGCATTGCCGCTGCTAACGATCACAACCCTAATCAAATTTGATTTCGGTGGCTGCCTCAGTTGGCTCTGCCCAGGTTTGCTGTGGGCGGTAGGACACCACCAGCACACGACGCCATTCGGGCGGGAAGGTCGCCACCACGCCACTCACACGTGTAGCCGTTTTCAGCGATACGCGAACCTCAAGTGCGGCGTCATGGGCATGATCATTAGGCGCGGTGAGCATTTGCATCGCACGGCCGCGCAGCAGCGCCTGTGCGCGCGCTGCCGCGGGCCACTCCCAGCCGTGCAGGGTGGCGTCAGCGGTCGGACGTGGCAGCACCTTCATCTGTGCCTGAAACCGGGCTTGCAACCTGTGCAATTGCGCTGCGAATTGCTCGGGCGGTAATGCTGCAAACGCGACCACAAATTCGCCAAAACGTTGCTCGGGCGCGAGGCCTCGGTGCAGCACATCCGCGTAGTTCAGATACAGCGTGATGGCCACATGATTCTGGTCGCGCAGCACCATCGTCGCGCGGTTGTCGCTGAGCTCGTGCGCGCTCGCCCACGGTGTTGCCCACATCACGAGCGCTGCGGCTATGCACCCGCACGCGGGCTGAAGTTTTGCAAACATCAGCATGGCTAACGGCAGTACGAAGTGCTGGGCTGCGTCAGCGTGCCCGCAGTGGTGGTGAACTCAAATTTCCAGCATTCGGTTTTGTTCGCGTTCGCTGCTTGTGCGAGCAGGGCAGCGAGATCGGTGCCAGTCAACGCCTTGTAGCGAATGCGGTAGCTGCCAGCGGCATTGGCATAGCTGTCGGTGCCGGTTTCGGTAGTTTGGAAGCTGCGGTTGGACGTGAATTGAAGCACTTGAAAGCCATCGCTCGCGTCGGTCGTGAGCGTCATATTGGTGACCGGAAATGGCGTGACCGGCGGCACGCGAAACGGCGTGTATTTCGCGCCTTGACCGGTCAAGTCCGGGCTCGGTGTGCCACGCAAACAGGACATCACGTAGGGCGCGGTGTCGGTCACGTGATAGCTGTAACCAGCGGGTGCGTTGGCCGTGGTCAACATGTTGCCGCCGCAGATTGCGTCGCGCGTAGCCGTTGTGCCGCTTGCATCGTTGTAGCCAAAAATTGCAAAGCCATCGAGCGCCCAGCCGAGCGGATGGGTGTCCCAATAATGCGCTGGCTGATCGGCCATCAGGCACGTCGGGGCGGCGTGATAGTGGTAGTCATCAGCGCGGCCCGCGTGGCCGTTGCACACGTCAAGTTCGCCAAGCACTTTGGTGTCGCCGTTTTGGCAACCGCCTTGTTTGCACGGGTTAAAGATGGGCACGCCGTTAATCGCCACTCCAATCGGGCCGTCGTTGACCGCCGTGGGCGTGGCGGCGATGCTGGGTTCTAGTGGAATTTTCCATGCGTTTGTGCCAACGAATTTTTGGGTGATCGGCACCTGCAAATTGGTGGCCGTGATGCCGTTCATCATCGCGTGATGGGCGATGCCGCGTGAGGCGATTTTTCCGTAATCGGTCGCGCTGCAATCGACGCTCACCGTTGCGCCGTACGCGGCGGTGGACGCCTGAATGTGCGCGCAGTTAATCGCCGTGGTTGTGGTGGCAGCGGTGCTGCGCGTGGCGCTTAAATTGAGCGTGGCTGAGCCGAGTTTGACGCGCTCAATCGCGTCGGTGACCACTTGCCCTTTAATCAAACTCGCAGCTTGCGTGAAGCTCAAAGGTTGCGCCAATGCGTACACCGTGAAGATGTAGATTTTGGCTCCCGTCCCCTGAGAGCACGGCGGCGCATACGCGTTGCCCGCGCCGTCGTCGGCCGCGCCCAGCGTGCCGACGCCAGTGGTGTTCATGGCAAGGCTCGTGGTGGTGGCCGGGATGTTGTAGAGCAACCAATTCCACTTGGTGCTGCCGTCGCCAGGTAGGGTGGTCATCAGCACCGCAAACGCGTTGCTGCCCGCCGGCGCGTTTGTCCACGCCAGCGGTGGTGTGGCCTTGAGGCCGTCGCAAGTAAAGGTGGTGGCGAGCACGCCGCCGTTCACCGCAGCGGTGCTGGTCAACGTGAAGTCGCCGCTGCTGGTGGTGGTGGAAACATCAGTGGCCGCCAACGCGCAAAACTGCACACCTTCGCGCACATAGCCGCTGGCCTCGGCACTGGCGTAGGTAGATTGCGTGGTGGTGTAGCGATGGTTGGAGGTCTTGCCGTTGTTCAGTGCGGACAGCGCGCGAAAGCCGCGATAGACCGGAGAGGTGCCGGTGGCGCAGGTGCCGTTGACGGGCGTGGTGACCGCGAAGTCGTAGCCCTCAAAACTAAATCCGGTGGGCGTGTTGGCACGCAGCCATTCGCAGTCGTAAGTCTGGTTTGCGGAGGTTTGGCCGCCGTAAAAATGCGAGCTGACAAACGGCGACGCAGCGCTCACATAAAAGCGGCATACGCGCGATTGAGTGCTTGCCGCCGCATCAATGGGGGTGGCGGCAAAGCTCATGCCGGTGCGCCGAAACGAGCTGTTGCCATCAAGCAAGCTCTGCTCGCTCGTTTTCCCCGTGATGAAGTACGCGTCCAGCGCGGTGTTGTAGAACTCCACCACCGTTACCGTGGCCGCGGTGGCGACGCTGAGATTAAACAGCGCACTTAGGGCAAATGCGGCTGCGCAAAGACGGCGGCGGGGATCGAGTTTCCGGTTCATGACGAAGGCCTTGCAAACAATGAGAGGTGGTCAACAAGTGGCTAGCACCGGCTTGAAAATACAGCCGCCAGACGCCACGTGTTTGATGCTAATTCGCTCATCGGTCGCTGAGGATGACATCTTTGTAATCATGTCGCCGAGCGCGGCCAATCAATGCGCAGTCGCACCTCGTCGAACGCGCTTGCCTCAAGCGTTAACTCGCCACCATGTGCGCGCACAATCTCACGGGCGAGGCTGAGCCCCAAGCCACTGCCGTCAACGCCGCGATGATGTGCCGGATCGCCGCGAAAAAATCGCTCAAAAAAACGTTGCCGTTCAGCGGCGGCAATCACTAACGACGCATTGGCGAACAACACCTCTATCGCCAACGGCGTAAGCTTCGCGCTAATTTCAATCCAGCCGTGCGGACTGCCATATCGCGTCGCGTTGCTGATCAAATTATTGAACAGTTGCTGCAACAACTGCGCGTCGCCCTGCATCATCAATCCGCGATCGATTTGGGCGACGATGGTTTGATCGGTCACCACCATTTGCGCGCTCGCCACGATCTCATCGAGCATCTCGGTTAAGTCGATTGCGGATCGATGCGTGCCCATTCGTCCGGCATCCGCTTGCGACAAAAACAACAGTTTTCGGGTGATGCTTGCCAAGCGCTGCACCTCGTCTTGCATGCCGATTAAATCAAGTGCTGCCGCGCCCGACTCCGGCGCGTTCATCGCCTGTTCGATGCGACCCTGCAAAATCGTCAACGGCGTTTTAAGCTCATGTGCGGCGTCGGCTGAAAAGCGTGATGCTTGATTAAAGCTCGTCTCTAATCGGGCAAGCATGGTGTTGTAAGTGTCAATCAGCTCCTTAAATTCTCGGTCCTCGCCCGCCACCGGCAGCCGTTGCTCAAGCGCATTTTTTGACATGCCTTTCATCGCGTCGCGCAGTCGATTGACCGGGCGCATGGTCAGGCTTGCCAGCAGCCATGCGCCGAGTGCGGTGAGCACGAGCGCAATGGGCACCACCAAAACTAGCGCTTGCCGTAGCGCTGAGTTCATGTCTTTTTTAGTGGCAGCCAAATCGACTGCGACGATTGTGACGGCCGCGCCGTCAGCGCTTGAGCCGAGCCGTGCTGCGCGCCACTCGGCGCTGCCCACACCAAAATCAGCCACCGCGCAGGTGCTCGGTGGCGGGCGATCCGCGCGGTCTTCCAGTCGCGGCGGCTCGCGCTTGCCCGCGTCCGGCGGCGCCTCGCGCGGGGGCGGCGCGGGCCGTCCTCGGTCGGCTGGGTTGGGCGGCAGCAGCACGTCGCTCATGGCAGCGGTGGCCCAGTTTAGCGCGTCAAAATTAACGTCACGATTCCAGTGCGTTGACTGAACATTGGCGTCCCCGATTGCGGCAATGCGGAACATCAATTGCGTGCTTGACGGCACCCGCAATTTGCCAGCAATGTCGGTTTCAATGCGTGCTTTATCAAACGTTGCAGCGCCAGGCGCATTGTCCCGGCTTGGCTGGCGTGACTGCAAGCCGCGCGCTTCAAGGCAGAGGCGTCCGTCGAGCCGTTCTACCTCGAACGCAAGCACTTGCGACCAACCGATGAACATCACGGTGGTCAACACGATAGCCACGATTAGCGTGGCCATCACGAACAAACGGATGCGAAACGAAATGGTCACGTCGCGTTAGGCGATGGGCCGAAAACGGTAGCCGGTGCCACGCACCGATTCGATCAGGGAGGCTGTCTCACCGCTCTCGTCCATCGCTGCAAGTTTGCCGCGAATGCGCTTCACGCACACGTCCACCACATTGGTGCTCGGATCAAAGTCGAAGCCCCACACGTGCTCCAAAATCTGGCTGCGCGAAAAAAGCTGCCCACTGGAGCGCATTAAATATTCGAGCAAGCTGAATTCGCGGCCCGTTAACTCGGTCGACAAACCGCGGCAGCGCGCTTGCCGGGTGAGCCTGTCGAGCACAAACGGGCCGATCTGCAAACTGTTTTGCCGGTCGCCCGACGCGCGTCGTTGTAGTGCATGAATGCGCGCCACCAGCTCTTCAACATAGAACGGTTTAGCCAAGTAGTCATCGGCCCCCAAGCTCAATCCGGTGACTCGATCATCAAGCTCATTGCGCGCGGTGAGCAGGATCACCGGTGTTAAAACGTCGGCGTCGCGCAGCCCCTTGAGCACCGAGAGACCGTCCCTTTTGGGCAGCATGATGTCGAGCACAATCGCATCAAACGGGGCGGCCAACGCCGCCGCAAACCCCGCATGCCCATCGCTGCAATGAGTCACTTCAAAGCCACGTGCTGCGAGCCCGGCGATCACAAACGCAGCAATTTTTTGTTCGTCCTCAACCAGCAGCAGTTTCATTGTTTTTTCCTCCGTTCCCGCCGGTTTTCACCGTTCCATAGCGGCTTTATCAAAGCTATTTCAACACGCTCGTTCAGGTGAACTGCAACTGTATTCTTTCGGCACATCGGTGCGCAAAGCACGGCGCATGCAAATCGTATTACACACAATCTAGCGGCGCAAAAGATGACAGGTTTGCCACGCAGCCGACCCAATTATGTTTTCGCGACGAACGGTAGCAGCTAGCGCGCAAATGAATTCGCAAACGGCGCGTTCTCCTACGTCGTCTGATGCCACGCGGGGCTAAAACGAAAGTGCAGCTTCATCATGCCAGCGTCATAAGGCCTCAGTACATTGCTGGGTCTGCCACTTGCTAAAGCTTGGTGACACACATCCGTCGCTTGTCATATCAATTAGTAAGGCTCTTGTTATGAAAAACTCTCTCCTCTACTGCGCTCTTAGCGCCGCATTCTGTTCCGCCACTTGGGCAGTCCCCCCCCCCGCAGTTAGAGATTGCCGAGGTTTTCGCGGGCGGCGTGTTCAACCGTCCCGTGGGGCCGGCCGTGCAGCCGCCAGTAACGATGCGTTCTCGTCCTGCGTTGCCGTTTTTGTTTGACCGCCAAGGCAAGGCGAATCAAATTATGGTGTTGCTAAATTTCGCAGATCCGGCGATCGTCGGTGCGCCTGCGCCGGTCGCGGGCACCAATGATCTGCCGCCAGCCGAGCAAATTAGGCGCGAGGCAGCCGTCTTAATCGCGCTTAATACGAAGGACAGTGCGCTCAGCACGCAATTTGGCAAGCCGCTTTACAGTGATTATTTACTTTGGGAAACGCGGCAAACGGTGGCGGCGCGTTCGCGATTTAAAGTTGACTCACCATCCGAGCGACTTGAACGCTACCTTCTGCTGACTTACGAATCTGTAGACGCCGCCAGCGCAGCTTTGACAATCGTTCGCAGCAGCAAAGGCGTGATTGCCATCGAACAGGATCAAAAACTCAAGTTTGCGTCAGTCCCGTACAACGATCCGTATGCCCAATGGCCAGGCAATGCCGCCGTCGCGGCGACGTATCAGTGGGGTCACTACGCAATGAACTTTATTAACGCGTCAGGGCAGGGCGCGCATGACGTGCATCAGGGGCATGGGTATGTCGCGACGCTGGATGGTCTCGGTGCAAACTCAACCAATTTGCCCGCCGACTTAATGCCAAATGTGCGGCAGCACCTGTCAAGCAACGCGTCGTTTGCAACGCCATCGGACGCCGCTTATGGAGCATTTCACGGAACTTTTGTAAATTCCATCATTGCCGCAAAGGTGGACAATTCCAGCGGAATTTCGGGTGCGTGTCCCGACTGCGCGCTGATGGTGAACGGTGGTGGCGGCGTGAGCACTGCGGGCGCGGCGTTGACGATCGCCAAGGTAAGCGGAGCGCCCGTTGTGAACATGAGTTTCGGCACGTTCAACACGAGTGATGTGATGGATGTGGCGATCGCCGCCGCTACCCAGCGTGACGTGGCGATGTTCGCGGCCTCTGGTAACGAAAATTTGTCGCAACCTAACTATCCTGCACGCAATGCGAGCGTTCTATCGGTGGGCGGCGTTGAGCAGACAACCCCTGCGGGGCCGTGGCCGCGATGGGTTCAAGGCGCGGGCTCAAGCGCAGGCGCGAACTGGGCGGGCGTGAGCGGCGTCGTCGGTCCTGCTAAAGATGTGGTGAGTCTGGTGCCGTTCGCGGGTGCCTTCTTGGCTCCCGCAGACGCATCGCTCGGTTGCGGCGATGGCTACTCACCGCCGGATATTTCCGGGCCACTCAACGACGGCGTTGCCGCGTGCCGCGGAACGTCATTTGCTACTCCTTACGTCGCGGCGCTTGGAGCGATTCTGCGATCAATCAATCCACGCTTGTCGCGAGACGCGATTTACGCCGCTATCCGCACGTCTTCCGGGCAAGGCGCCAATGCTGAATATGGCGGCGGCTTGCCGAACGCGCTCACTGCGGTAAACGATGTGATCAATCAAACACCCAATCGCTTAACACCGTTGTTTTCACTTCAGAGTGCGGAACGATCGGATTATTTTTATACGACGGTGCCGCAAATGGCCGCAGCTGCGTTGAATGCAACTTTGCTATTCACCACATCCTATGTGGATGGCTATGCGTCTGGCATTGGCAACTACATCACCGGTTACAGCAGCTTTCCAAACGACAGCAGCGCAACCGACGTGCCAACGGCAGGCGCATGGATATTCACAACTAAACTGAATCCCGTTAATGTGAATGCGCCTCTCGTTCCGTTGTATCGACTGAGCTGGAAATGCGGTGATTACTCGCCAACGCCGCCTGCTGTCTGCTCCAGTAACGGCTACCACATGGACACCACCTACACCACAGATCAAGCGGGCATTAATGCGTTCGTTGGTGTCGGCTACAAAGTGGATGGTATCGAAGGCTTCATTTACCCAAAGACCGCCGTACAACCCGCAGGCTCGGTGCGTCTGCTGCGCAAATACGCCGTTAGCCGCGACGATCATGCGATCTTTCCCGAGGGGGACTACGTCACGTACGCGACGCAGGGCTTCACCCAGAACTCGGGCAGTGACTGGCTCGGATACGTGTATCCCAACAGCACTGGCACAACGCCGTCGGTTCAGTGAGGTAGGCCGTGAAAAAAATCACTGAAATCACAAGCTTAATCAAAACCGCCTTAGCAATCGTTGTTGGGCTTGCGCTTGCTTCTTCGGTCGCCGCGCAAGACATAGCGTTACGCATGCCGCCTAGCAACTCGGTCGCGATTCCTTATCTCCCGGCCAAGTCGTATGACTTTGATGGGCTTCGCTACATTCAGGGCGTTGATGCACTGACCGTGCCGCTCAGCACGTCAATTGTCGGCTCTCGAATCGTGGTGACGCTTCTGCTACCGGTTGACCGAACGCGAGCGGAGCGACAAAACGTCGTGTATGGATTCGCCCCTATCTTGGCACCGGGCACCTACACGTTAGAGTTCGTCGAAAGAGGCGTGACCGTACCTGAACGGCGCAGCGCTCCCGTCAGCATTACCGTCCCAAATCCCTCAGACCCATCGGTACCTGCGTTTTCAGTTTTCGACCGAAAAGTAAAGAAATTCTTCCTCACCGCCAGGGCGTCCGACGTGACCACGTTAGTCGCGAGCAACAACGTCACCACCGGCCCGGAATGGATGCCACTGGAAGACAACATTCGCGTGTGGACGACGCCGCAGCCGTTTACTGTGCCGATGTGTCGCTTTTACGTGCCCGCCGCTGCGGTGCATTTCTTTTCGGCGGACGAATACAACGATTGCCGCAAACTCCGCGGGCTGGCCGGTTTTTCCGATGAAGGAACGGCGTTTCATGTCATCCCGCCCTATCGAGAGCCTGACTTGTCTGACTTCGGTGCACCACCCGGCAAATTCCTGAACATCTGCCCGACGGGAACCGATCCGGTTTATCGAATGTTTGATGACAAACCGGGGCATCCGGCCCATCGCTACACCACCAGTCCCGATGTGGTGGATGGTTTTGTGTCCTCCTACGTGCCGGGCAATCAAAGTGCTTATAGATTGGAAGGTGTAGCTTTCTGCTCGCCACGCGAGTAATCGCGATCTTCGCGCGTGCGACGGATCGCGCCGTCGCACCGCGTCAGCGGCGTTTATTCGTGCAGGTAGCGAGCTTAAAATTGCGCGTCAGCTTTATCGAGAAATGCCCGTTATGCATGGGCTAGTGACCAATATATTCTGATAGTTGACTTTTAGTAAAAACTGCGCCCAGCCCCAACGAAACAAGCGTTTCCGCCAAAAGTTGTTAGTCTTTTTCGGCGCACCCGGACTACACTGCGACCGAGGAGGAACGTTTGAGAATATTGTTGGTGGAGGATGATGCTGAGCTGGGTGCTGGGGTGAGCGCAAGCTTACGCCGGGAGCATTACGCGCTTGATTGGGTGACCGACGGCGCGGCGGCGTCTGCTGCGCTCAGCACGTCGGAATACGACTTGGTGATTCTTGATTTGGGCCTGCCGAAAATGTCGGGGCTTGCCGTGCTCAAACAACTTCGTGCGCGCGGCGAGACGCAGCGCGCGGTGCCGGTGCTGGTGACCACCGCAATGGATTCGGTGCATGACCGGGTTGAAGGGCTCGATGCGGGTGCCGACGATTACCTCGTGAAGCCGTTCGCGCTTGACGAGCTGCATGCGCGCGTGCGGGCGCTGATCCGCCGCCGTAATGCTGCGAGCAGCAACATCTTGCATCACGGCAATCTCTCGTTTGATTTGTCGTCGCGGCAGGCCTCGGCGTTTGGCGAGCAACTGGAGTTGTCGGTGCGCGAGGCGGGCATTCTTGAGGTGCTGCTGCTGCGCGCGGGGCGGGCGGTGACCAAGGAGCAGTTGTTGGAAAAAATCTACGCGTGGGACAGCGATATTTCGCTCAACGCCATTGAGGTGTATGTGCATCGTCTGCGCAAAAAACTTGAGCCCGCAGGCTTGCAAGTGCGCACCTTTCGCGGCCTCGGGTACTGCATCGACAAGGCGCGGCCGGTCGAGCGCGTGTCGTAGTGGGTGCCTCTAGAAATTCGGCTTTTCGGGATGAAGTGCAAGGCGCGTGGCGCGCAGCAACCGGAATGTACTTTTGGGTACATGAGGATTCTGTCGCGCGCGCAACGCGCTGGCACCACGCAACGCAGCAATTCGCCCGAAAAACGAATTTCTAGAAGCGCCCCATGAATCTTGCGGCACGTTTGCTCGAGTGGCTGGTCGCCCCGCTGCTCTCAATCTGGCTGGTGAGCCTGGGTATTTCGCTGATGAGTTCGCGCAATACGGTGGACACCATTCTCGACGACGGCTTGAGCGCCGCGGCCACAGCACTCATCGCCGAATGGCGCGGCAAAGCAACTAGCGCGTCGGGCGTGAACGCGGCCACGAGCGCAAAATTTCCGTCCGACGCTACGCGCCTGTGGATGAACATTGCGCCCGACACGCCGATCAGCTATTTGATTGTTGACGCGGCCAACGCACCGCTTGCAGGCGACCCGGATTTGCTGCCGTTGCTGCGCGAAACGGTTGATGCGGATCGTCAGTTTCCGCTTGCCTCCGCAGACGGCTCGCACCTGTTGTCTGGCTTCAACACCGTGATTGATGACGAGCCGATGCGCGTGGTGCGTAGCCGATTTTCCGCAGCGGGACGCAACTTCATTGTCGGCGTGGTGCAGGCGCGTGAGCGCCATGCAGCCCTGGTTCGCGTCGGCACTGTTCATGAAATTCTTGCCCAGAGCATCACGCTGCTGGTGGCGTTTTTTCTGCTGTGGTACGGCCTGAACTATGTCTCGCTGCCGTTAAAAACATTGAAGTCGCATCTCGATGAGCGCGGTGCCGACGACCTGCGCCCGCTGCCCGAGCAATTGGCACCGCATGAGATCGCACCCCTGATCGGTTCGGTCAACGCGCTCATGGCACGTCTGCAAGCATCGTTTGCCGCGCAAAAGCGGTTTATCGCCAATGCCGCCCATCAGCTGCGAACGCCGCTTGCAGCGCTTCGTGCGCAAAGCGAATTGCTGCAAAAGATGCCCGATGGTGCTGAACGCGAGCAGTCGATGAGGCGACTGACGGCCACCGGCGAACGGGCGAGTCATCTCGCTACGCAACTGCTGACACTGGTGCGCGCCGAGAGTGCGGGCACCACCAGCGTGCGCTTGCCGGTGGACTTAAACGCGCTGTGTGAAGGCGTTGCGCTCGACGTGATTCCGCAGGCATTGGTGCGCGAAATTGACTTCGCGCTGGAAACGCATCCAAGTTCCGTGCCGATTGTGGGGGACGCCACATTGCTCGGTGAAATGATTCGCAACCTGCTCGACAACGCCTTCAAGTACACGCCCATTCGCGGTACGGTGACGCTGACCGTGCGCGCCGATCCGCCGTCGTGCGTGGTCGACGACTCAGGCCCCGGCGTCGCGCCGTCGGAGCAAAACCGAATCTTCGCACCGTTTGCTCGCGTCGCGCTGGTTGACACGGAAACAGGTCTGCCTATTCCCGGAACCGGCCTCGGTCTAGCGATCGTACGCGAAGTGGCGGATGCGCACAACGCGAGCGTTCGTGTCGAAAAATCTGCGTTGGGTGGCGCGCGATTCAACGTCAGTTTCAAGTCAGATTAGCGTCAGAGCACAGTAAGTGCCTTGCCCTAACGTACATTTCGTAGCATATTCGTAAATAAATCAACGCAAACACGCACCACTCTGGGCACCTCTGGTGGAGCGATGGAACGAATCTGCGAATTGGATGCGATCAAAAAACGTCTGGCCACTGCGCCGGACAAACAAGGAGGAATCAACGTGGCAACAGCTGAAACGACAACCGGAGCGCGGGAACGATCCCGTGCCATGACCCGAGAAGAGAAGAAGGTGATCCTAGCCTCCTCAGCGGGCACGATTTTCGAGTGGTACGACTTCTACCTCTACGGTGCGCTCGCAGCGATCATTGGGGCTCAGTTCTTCACCGCGTTCCCCGAAAACACCCGCAACGTGTTTGCGTTACTCGCCTTCGCAGCCGGCTTCATCGTGCGCCCCTTCGGTGCCTTGGTTTTCGGCATGCTGGGCGACATGATCGGCCGCAAGTACACGTTCCTGATAACCATCGTCATCATGGGCATTTCGACCTTCCTGGTCGGCATATTGCCGAACTACGAAAGTTGGGGCGTTGCCGCTCCCGTCATCCTGATCTTGCTGCGCATGGCGCAAGGTCTGGCTCTCGGCGGCGAGTACGGTGGTGCTGCGATCTACGTGGCTGAGCACGCTCCGGCCAACCAGCGCGGCTACTTCACGGCGTTCATCCAGACCACGGCGACGCTGGGTCTATTGCTGTCGTTGATCGTGATTTTGGCAGTGCAGGGCTACGTCAACGGCGCCTTCCCCGATGTGCCCCTATTGAAAGACGGCGTGGCGGTGCTGATGGCGGACGGCAAGCCGACGATGGTCAAGGCATTCAACGCTTGGGGCTGGCGCGTTCCCTTCATCGGCTCGATCTTCCTGCTGCTGATATCGCTCTACATCCGCCTGCAAATGAACGAGAGCCCGGCCTTCAGGAAGATGAAGGAAGAGGGCCGCACATCCAAGGCACCGCTGAGCGAAGCGTTCGGTAACTGGAAGAACGGCAAGATCGCCCTCATCGCCTTGCTCGGCCTCGTCGCGGGTCAGGCCGTGGTCTGGTACACCGGTCAGTTCTACGCGCTGTTCTTCATGCAGAACGTAATCAAGGTCGACAGCTTCACCGCCAACGTGATGGTGGCCTGGTCGCTGATTCTGGGCACGGGGGGCTTTCTGGTCTTCGGCGCACTGTCGGACCGCATTGGCCGCAAGCCGATCATCCTGGCGGGCTGCCTGCTGGCTGCTGTCACCTTCCTGCCCGTGTTCGGCTTCCTCACCCAGACCGCGAATCCGGCGCTCTACAAAGCGCACCAGACGCCCGTCACGGTGACCGTGAACCCACAGGATTGTTCGTTCCAGTTCAACCCGACTGGCACCGTCAAGTTCACCTCCTCGTGCGACATCGCCAAGGCACAGTTGGCACGAACCTCGGTGAACTACAACACCATTGATAGCGCAGCTCCGGGTACGCTGACTGTGGTGAAGGTTGGCGAAACGGTCATCCCGTCGTATGACGCAGGCAAGCTGACCGGCGACGAACTGAAGAAGGCCAAGCCCGCATTTGACTCCGCTCTGAACGCGGCGCTGAAGCAGGCGGGTTACCCCATGGTGCCGGCCGATAACACGACTATCGCGAAGGCTCAGAATTTCATCGACATCTTCACCCCACAGAAGTTGACGATCATCGCCATCCTCACTTACCTCGTTATCCTGGTGACGATGGTCTACGGCCCGATCGCCGCCATGCTGGTCGAGCTGTTCCCGACCCGCATCCGTTACTCGGGGCTGTCCCTGCCCTATCACATTGGTAACGGCTGGTTCGGTGGCCTGATGCCGGCGACTGCTTTCGCGATCTCCGCGCAGACCGGAAACATCTACTCTGGCCTGTGGTACGCCATTGTGATTGCGGTCATGACCGTGGTCGTTGGCACATTGTTCGTGCCGGGTGGCACCCACAAGAAGGACATCTTCGCGGGCGACAGCGCCAAATAGGCACATGTCGACTAGCCGGGCCGAGGTCTCATTGAAGTCTCGGCCCGGTACGCATTTGGAAAGGGAAATGCCGCTTTGAGCGACCTTGTGCTTTCGCAATTCACCGACCTTTTCCGCATCGGCCTGATCATTGCCCTCGTCTTCACGATGCGCAGAACCGCTGCCGTGACGGGGCGAGTGTTTCCTTTGGTCTTGGGCGTGATCTTCGTGGCGGCCATGCTGCCTCTTACCATGCCAAGCGCATCGGCGAGTCTTACCGATACCATTCTTGCAGGGCTGGTTTCCAACACCATCATCTTGGCCGTTGTGCTGGTCGCGGCGGGGCTGATCGCAAGATTGCGGCGTTGAACGCGCTGGCCAGATCCGGCACCGATGGTTGGTTGACGAAAAACAAGGCGTGACTGCATTGCTAAGTCGCTGCGCCGTTCATCCCGAGTCATTCATCGGTTGACTGCGACGTTTCTGCGTTTCTGTTCAAACAGACCTGCATCCCGCGTGCGCAAGCCGCCGCCGGTGCCTTCACACTAATCGAGTGTTACGACTCCACCGCCGACCTGCCACTAACGAAGACCGGGATTTCCCGGCCGTTTTCATTTTGGCGTGAGTGAAATTTCAAATCGCAATCGCACGCCAGTAAGCTCGATTACATCCCCTGCGGCGAGGTCGCGAACGCCCGCCAGCGCATCGCCGTTGATATAGGCCGGGGTGACACCCTCGCGCTGCCGGATTTGCCAGCGGGTAGGCGCTGCGCGCACGAATTCCACCACCTGCTTTCCCTCTTTGCCCAGCGACACGGACGTCTGTGTGAGCGGATAGTGCTTGCCCGCGGCTGGGCCTGAGAGCACAGCTACGCTGCCTACGAGCGTTTGCGCTGTGGCGGGCGAGGTCGCGGCTGTGGCTGTGGCTGTGGCTTTGAGAGCCGCAGCAGCTGGCGTCGTAGCTGTGGGCGGGACAACACGCGGTGCTACGGGTTGGTCGCTGCTAACGCGTTGCGTCGCCGCGCTCGCCACGGGCGGGCCGCCCGTGGCGAGCGCGGCGCCCTTGGGTAGCGCCGCAAGCAGCGAGTTGTCAAGCACCGGCTCGTCACCGTCCGGTGCGGGCACAGGCGACGGTGGTGCTGCTGCGGCTGTCGGCGGCGAGCGTGCGGGTGCCGCGGCGGTCGGTACCAGCGAGGCCCTAACCGCAGCCGCCAGGCCGGGATCGGACTCAGTGTTCACCCGCTCACGGATCGGCGCAGGAATTGCAAACGGTTCGATGGATTCGGGCTGCAAGAAGGTGGCGGCGGAGTCCAGTTCTGCGAAATACATCAGACGCTCGCGACCCACGCCGATCTGGTCGCCATGGCGCAGCGTGTGCATAAGGATGAGTTTTTTGCCGTTGACGCGAGTGCCGTTGGTGCTACCTAAATCCTCAACGGTTGCCGCACCTGACACCTGACGAATCACTGCATGCTCGGCGCTGATGCCAGGGTGTTTGATGCGCACATCACAGCGACTGCTGCGCCCAATCAAGCTTTGCTCCGCCTTCAGCGGAAACTCCACAATCGTATTGTCTGGCTGTAACCAGAAGAGCTTGGCCATGATGTGCTATTTGTCCGTCGGTTTCTTCAAGAACTTCTGCCACCACAGGTCTGCCAGCGCCGGGTCACCTACCCGCACCAGAATGACTGAAATATTGTCGCGCCCGCCGTTGGCATTAGCGGCATCGATCAGGTATTTAATGTGATCGGCGGGCGCTTTTTCGGGAGACAGCGCAGCTTGCAGCGCTTCATCGTCGACCAGATCAGACAAACCGTCCGAGCAGAGCAGATAAATGTCGCCCGGTCGGGTGCGAAATTCCTTCACATCAGCCTCGGCAATGGCATCAATGCCGAGCGCGCGGGTGATCAGGTTTTTTTGCGGTGAATGCTTCGCATCTTCCTCTGAGATCAGGCCTTTTTCAAGTTGATCTTGCACGTAAGAATGGTCGCGCGTAAGCTGTTCAAGCTTGTGATCGCGCATGCGGTAACAACGCGAATCACCGACGTGCGCAATGCCTACGCGACCGTCATAAAAACGCGCCGCGACGATGGTGGTGCCCATGCCGTTTAACTCTTCGCGACCGCGCGCGACGCTACAAATCCGGTTGTTGGCTTTTTCGATGGCACCACGAAGCTGGCGCATGGCGACAGAAATTCCGGTGTCAGGGTCTATGCGGCCCAAATCAGCCTCGGAAATATCAAGCGCCGACGATTCGTCGCGCACCACGTCCACCGCCAATTGGCTCGCCACTTCGCCCGCCTGATAGCCGCCCATGCCATCGGCCAGCACGACTAATTTGCGTTCACCGTCAACGAGAATCGCATCCTCATTGTGCGCACGTTCGCGCCCCACGTCGCTGCCTCCGCCAAACAGCCACGGACGGTCTGGAATTGCTTTAACTTTAGAGTTGGGTGCTGCGCGCGAAGATGCCATTTACATAATGTACTAAACCGTGCCCGATTTAGCTTGGCGAGTTGCATTAGTTACGGCCAACGGGCAGCTGCTACGCGCTGGCACTGACTAGTGTGGGGGCAAGCAGGGCGATGATCGCGCTTGGCTCAATGCCCACCAAAAAGCCGCGTTTACCGCCGTTGATATAAATGCGTGGCAAGTCGCAAATGCTGCGTTCAAGATACACGGGCAACGGCTTCCGGGTGCCGAAGGGTGAGGTGCCGCCCACCACGTAGCCGGTGTGTCGAAGTGCGGTTTCCGGCGAGCACGGCGTAATCGTTTTGCAGCCGCGAATGCGCGCCAAATTTTTGGTGGACACTTCAAGATCGCCGTGTTGCAGGCAAATTAGCGGATGTTTAGTCTCGTCTTCAAGAACTATGGTTTTGATTACCGTATGTTCGTCCGCCCCGAGCGAGGCTGCCGAGTGAGCCGTGCCGCCACGCTCCAGATAGTCGTACAAATGTGACGAGAACGCGACTTTCGCCGCGCGCAGAACCCGCACTGCTTGGGTGACTGGAATTTCGCTATCTTTTGCCATAGGCATCGTCACTTGCCTCGCGGGTGATGTTCTTGATGAATGTGTTTTAAGCGTTCGCGTGCTACGTGGGTGTAGATTTGCGTGGTGGTGATGTCGCTATGACCTAGCAGCATTTGCACTACCCGCAAATCAGCGCCGTGGTTGAGTAGATGAGTCGCAAAAGCATGCCGCAACGTATGCGGCGATAGCGCGTCGGCGCTGATTCCCGCAGATACCGCGTGTCGTTTGATGATGTACCAAAACGCCTGCCGCGTCATAGGCTCGCCGCGCGCGGTGAGAAATAAGTAATCACTGCGTTTGGGCGGGCTGAGCCAAAACGCCCGTGCACCGATCAAATGTTGCTTGATCCACGTCACAGCAATTTCACCTAACGGCACCAGCCGCTCCTTCGAACCCTTGCCGACAATTTTCACCACACCAAGCTCTAAATTGACTTGAATCAGCTTCAGGCCCACCAATTCGCTCACGCGCAGGCCCGAGGCATACAACGTCTCAAGCATCGCACAATCTCGCTCGCCTAATGGTGTGGCGGTGTCCGGTGCCGCAAGCAGTGCCTCGACCTGTGTTTCGGACAGATTTTTCGGCAGGTAGCGCGCATTACGCGGCGCGTCAATCAAGTCACACGGATTTTTTGCGAGCTGGCCCGCGTCCACGCGCCAGCCATAAAAGCGCTTCAGCGTGGACAGGCGCCGGTTGACTGAGCTTGCGCGTGCCTGTGCTGCAAATTGCTCCGCCAGATAGCGCTCAATGTCGCTGCGAACCACGCTGTCTGGCAGCAAATTTTTGTCACCGCACCAACCGAAAAAACGCGTCATGTCTTGTCGGTAACTGGCAAGCGTTGCCGTCGCCAATCCGTCGGCGAGCCACAGGTGATCGCAGAAGCGGTCGATCTCTGTGCTGTCGTGGCTGCTCACGCGATGGCCTTGGCGTATAGCTCGCAGCCGAGCGTCAGCGCGTCGTAAACCGGCAACCCGGTGGCGCGCACTACGGCGGCAGCGTACGGCGGCATGTTCGCGCATTCAAAAAGCCACAGGCCGATGTCGGGATGCTGGCGTTGGGAATTCAGCGCCAGATTCACCCAATCCGTTTCAGCTTGAGCGATGTCTAACGCAACGGTACCTCTCAAAATTGCGGACACAAAATGCGACTCACGCGTTACGGCGAACACCAGCGCGTCGTCCGGAACGTCCGCGGCGGCCCGCACCGTACTGTCCAGAGCCGCTGCATCAATCGTCAAGATCGCCACGCGCCACCCATTAACCGTGGCCTGCAAGCGCGCAAACTGGATAAGCGTGGAGGACAGTACCGGCACCGTGAATGTGTTTTGCAGTTGCCGCTGATGGCGCACCAAAAATCCGCAGGTCGTGGTGAGCGCCACTGCGCCGCGATCAACGAGGCTTCGCCCTGCTTCAATGAATGGCTGCACATCGGCAAACCGGCCAGTAACAACCGGTTCAGCAAACGCACCCGCCACTGGTTCAATCATCACTGCAAACGGCCACGAGGCGGGGTTGCCCGCGTCGCCTAGAGGGCGGGCAAACGACGTGTCCAGCATAATGATTCCAAGGGCGGGCACCATAGGTTGGCGTGTAAGACAGGCTCGCAAAGTTCAATGTCAGAGAGCGGAGCGGCAACTACGCCGCCACGGAAATACACAATTATCCTGCGCTGGCACTGTAATTGCGCTATCGTTTCTATCTAAGCAAAAGGTGTTGCGGTTGTTCGGGCGAGTTGACACAACGAGGCTGCATCTTTCGATACTCATTCATGGAGACCACAATGAAGTTCACTGTTCGACTGCTGGCTGTAAGCGCGGCAATGTTGGCCGCGTCGGCCATGGCGCAAACAAAATGGGATCTCGCATCCGCATATCCAACCACTAATTTTCACACCGAAAATCTAATGCAATTCGCGGCCGATGTCGATAAGGCAACCGCAGGAAAATTAAAGCTCACGGTGCACGCCAATGCCTCGCTCTTCAAAGCGCCAGAAATTAAACGGTCTGTGCAGGGCGGGCAGGCGCAGGCCGGTGAGGTGTTACTCGTCAATTTTGAAAACGAAAATCCGCTATTTGGCATTGACGGCATTCCGTTTCTTGCCAGCAGCTACGCCGAGTCGAAAAAACTCTATGACGTGAGCAAGAAGCCGCTGGACGCAATGCTGGGCAGGCAGGGCATGATGTTGCTCTACACCGTTCCGTGGCCACCACAAGGCGTGTACAGCAAAAAGCCGTTGACCAAGGGGGACGATCTCAAGGGCAGCAAATGGCGGGCTTACAGCCCCGCTACTGCAAAGCTCGCTGAACTCTTAGGCGCGCAGCCGGTCACCGTGCAGGCCGCCGAGCTTTCGCAAGCGTTGTCAACCGGTGTGGTTGAAAGCTACATGTCGTCTGGTTCAACCGGTTACGACACCAAAACCTACGAGAGCATTAAAAATTGGTACGACACCCAAGCGTGGCTGCCGAAGAACGCGGTGATCGTTAACAAAAAGGCGTTTGAAGCGCTGGATAAACCGACGCAAACGGCGCTGTTGAAAGTGGCCAAAGACGCTGAAATCCGCGGCTGGAAAAGCTCTGAAGAAAAGAACAATTGGTACAAGGATCAGCTGAAAGCCAAGGGTATGAACATCGCAGTCCCGAGCGAGCAGTTAGTCGCCGACCTGCGTAAGGCGGGCAATGTGATGCTTGCCGAATGGCAGCGCAAAGCTGGGGACGAAGGCCGCGCCATCATCGCTGACTACCGTACCAAGTAAGCAAAAAATACTTATCTTTTGGGCGGGGGCCGCGTGCGAAAAAAGCTGATCTGGTTGTTCGATTTCGCGGGTGTCCTCGCGGCGCTGTGCGTATTTGCGATATTCGCGATTATGATCGCCACCACGATCATGCGCGAGACCGGCATCAAAACTGGCGGCAGCGACGACGTGGTCGCGTGGTTGACAGCCTCAGCCGCGTTTCTTGGATTGGCCGCCACATTCCGCCACGGCGACTTCGTGCGCATGTCGCTCATCACCGAGAAGCTCAATCCGAGATGGAAGCGGCGGATCGAGATTTTTTGCCTCGTCGTGGCCACGCTGTTCACAGCCTACATCGCCTATTCGATTTGCCGATTTGTTTATGAGAGCTACGAGTTCAACGAGTATGCGAACGGCTTAGTCGCGATTCCGTTGTGGATTCCGCAGGCACCGTTTGCGTTTGGCACGGTGCTGCTGTTTCTCGCCGTAGCGGATCAAGCGTGGCATGTCATACAAAAAAACGAACCAGACTATGTCGTCGCAGTTCGCGAGCGACATGCTCGGGGCGATTTCAGCGAGGACATGTAAGTGGGTCTCATTGAAATCGCAGCGCTGCTGCTCGGGTTGCTGCTGGTACTACTTTGCTTCGGCATCTGGATTGGGCTATCGCTCGCGATGGTGGGCTGGTTTGGACTGGCATTTTTCGGCACCAGTCCTCCGGATAAAAACCTGTTCACTGCGTTTTGGAACGCCACCGCTTCTTGGGAGTTGGCAGCACTTCCTATGTTTATCTGGATGGGCGAAATTCTCTTTCGCACTAAGTTATCGGACGAAATGTTCGAAGGGCTCTCGCCTTGGTTGCGAAGAATTCCGGGGCGCTTGCTGCATGTGAATATTCTCGCGTGCGGATTGTTCGGCTCCGTGTCAGGCTCGTCCGCCGCCACCACAGCAACCGTCGCCAAAGTGGCCTTGCCCGAGTTGCTGCGTCGGGGTTACGACGAAAAGGTCGCCATTGGTTCGCTAGCAACGGCAGGTGGACTCGGCATTCTCATTCCACCATCGATCACGATGGTGGTTTACGCGGTGGCGGCAGATGCCTCCATCATCCGCATTTTCCTCGCCGGGTTTCTGCCTGGATTTTTGCTGATGGGTATTTTTTCGCTCTACATCGGCGTCTGGGCGATTCGCAATCCCGACAAAATGCCGCCCATCGAACCCGCCATGAGCTTCCGGCAAAAGATGTATGCCTCGCGGCGCTTGATCCCCGTGTCGCTGTTGATTTTGTTCATCACGTGGGTGCTCATCGCGGGCATCGCCACCGCCACCGAATGCGCAGCGTACGGCGTGCTCGGGTCGCTCGCGATTGCGTGGTGGAGCAAGATGCTCACGTGGGAGAACTTCTGGACGGGATTAATGAGCTCCACCCGCGTCTCCTGCATGATCATGTTCATCTTGGCCGGTGCCAAATATTTGAGCCTCACGATGGCGTTTACCGGCATTCCCATCGCGCTCGCCGAATGGGTGGTCTCGCTCAATCTAAGCCCGTATTCGCTCATCATGGTGCTCTCGGTGGTGTACATCCTTTTGGGCACAGCACTCGACGGCATTTCCATGATCGTATTGACCGCAGCAGTGGTGTTGCCGATGATTAAAAAAGCAGGCTTTGATTTGGTGTGGTTCGGCATTTTCATTGTGCTCATGGTCGAGATCGCCGAGATCACGCCGCCTGTGGGTTTCAACCTTTTCGTGCTGCAGAACATGACTGGCAAAGACTCAAACACCATTGCCCGCGCGTCGATCCCGTTCTTTTTTTGTCTCGTGCTGTGCGTCGTCGCGCTCACCGTGTTCCCAGACATCGTGACCTGGTTGCCCGATCTGGTGATGGGCAAAGAGCAGTAGTTTTTTCCGCTAGAAGTGCTACGAGATGAACCTTCGATTTGTTGAAGCTTTCTACTGGGTGTCGACGCTTAAGTCCGTGTCCCGCGCGGCCGAAAAACTTTTCATCACGCAGTCTGCGATGTCAGCGCGAATCGCAGCACTGGAAGATGAGCTGGGCGTCTTGCTGCTCGATAGACGCAACAAGCGCGTCACGCTGACGGTGGCCGGCATGCGCTTCGTGTCGCACGCGAAACGATTGCTAGAAATGCAACGTGAAGTCAAGGCAGAAATGGGTTCGGGTCGCGACGCAGTTGCCCATTTGCGTATCGGTGCGATTGAATCGGTGCTGCATTTTTGGTTGATCCTGTGGCTTGAAAAGCTGCGCGGTGACAATCAGGAGCTAGAGATTGAACTCTCGGTTGAAACTACGCCGGTGTTGATCGATCAAGTGCAACGTGGCGGGCAGGACATCGTGTTTACTGCGCTGCCCGTCAGCGGCGAGGGCCTGCGCACCAAAGTGCTGCCGCCGATGGAGATGTGCTTCGTGGGCAACGCGACGCGGTTTCGTAAACGAGCGTACACACTGGTCGAACTCGCGCAAGGCGAATTGCTGAGCTTCCAACGCGGTTCGCAGCCTCATCTGGCGCTGTTGGACGCGCTGCATCTCTGCAACATGGAACAAAAGCGTGTACACGCGATTTCGTCGATTTCAGCGATGGCGCAACTAGTCGCCGGCGGTTTCGGCGTGGCGACGTTACCGCGAGCCGCAGCATCGTCGCTGGTGAAAAGTCACGGTTTGCGCTTGCTCAAATGCGACGTTTCGCTACCGCCTTTGCCGATACACGCCACCTACCGCAGCGACCCTACGTCGACGCTGGTGGAGGATGCACTGAAGTCTGCTTTGCGCTTCGCTTGAGCGCTTCCCGAACTTGGTTCGGGGGCGATTGGCTGCGACTCTAATATCGAAAATAGTGATGACTAAAGCAAGAAATTATTTGTTAGCGTAGTTCTTTTGTTTCTAACAAAATCCTTCCAGACGCAAAATTTGTCTTAACTGAAAGGATGGGAAATGAAGTTAGCTTTTGTTTTTGGAAAAGTTGCTGCTGTCGCGGCCTGCTGCATAAGTACGCTGGCGTATGCCCAGCAGGAGATCAAAATTGGCGTGATCTACCCGCTCACCGGGCCCGGTGCGTCGGTGGGCGGCGAGTTGCGCAACTCACTTGAATTGGCCGCCGAAATTATCAACAGTGGCGCGGCCGGTGTCAGTGATTTGCCGCTGTCTGCGGGTAAAGGATTGCCCAATCTGAAGGGCGCGAAGATCAAGCTGATATTCGCCGATCATCAGGCCAATCCACAGATCGGTGCTAGCGAGGCTGAGCGCCTCGTCACGCAAGAAAAAGTGGTGGCCGTTGTCGGCGCGTACAACAGTGCCGTCACCGCAACGGCAAGTCAGGTCGCAGAGCGCGCGGGCATCCCGTTTCTCAATCCGGAATCATCATCCGCCTCGCTGACGCAGCGAAACTTCAAGTGGTTTTTCCGCACCACGCCACATGACGATTTGTTCGTGCATAACGCGTTTGATTTTCTCAAGGAGTTAGAGGCCAAGCGCGGCATCAAGCCGGGCAACATCGTGTCGTTGAATGAAAACGGACTGTGGGGCACCGAGACAGGCAAGCTTCAGGCAAAGCTCGCGCCGCAGTACAAGTACGATCTGGTGAAGCAGGTTTCGTACGCGGCGAAGACCACGCAGTTGACCTCTGAGGTTCAGGCGCTGCGCGCAGCAAACCCCAATCTAGTGCTGCAATCCTCCTACACGGCAGACGCGATCCTGTCGATGAAAACGTACAAGGAATTGGGCTTTTCACCCGACATGATTCTGGCCAACAACGCGGGCTTCACCGATACCGAGTTCATCCGTGCGCTGGGCAAAGATGCCGGGTACATCATCACGCGTGAAGTATGGGCGCTTGATCTCGCCAATCGCAATCCGCTGATTAAGCAGGTCAATGACCTGTTCAACAGCCGCTACAAAATCAACTTCACGGGCAATTCATCGCGCACTTTCACCGGCCTGATGGTGCTGGCTGATGCCATCAATCGTGCTGGCTCAACGGAGCCCGAAGCGATTCGCAAGGCGCTGACAGAAACCAATATTCCCGGCAACAAGCTCATCATGCCGTGGAAGGGTGTGAAGTTTGATGCGACGGGCCAGAACACTCTCGGCCAAGGTATTTTGGTGCAAGTCGTTGATGGCAAATACAACACCGTCTGGCCGTTCAACATGGCGTCGCGCGAGGTGGTGTGGCCGATGCCGAAGTGGGATCAGCGCAAGTAATCGGCAGTAGAGATTTCTGATCAAGCGCAGCAACCACCATGAGCCAAGAGATTCTCCTTCAGGCCCTGATTTCCGGGGTGTTGATAGGACTCATTTATTCGCTGGTCGCCATCGGCCTGACCATGATTTTCGGGGTCATGGACATCGTGAACTTCGCTCACGGCGAGTTCCTGATGCTCGGCATGTACTCAACGTTTTGGCTGTTCGCGCTGCTTGCGCTGGATCCGCTGTTGACGCTGCCGCTCACGGTGATGATGCTGTTCGTGTTTGGAGCGCTGCTTTACCGCCTGGTCATCGTGCGCATCATTGATGCGCCGATGTTGTCACAAATATTTACCACCTTTGGCCTGATGATTCTGCTGCGCGGTGTGGCGCAATTTTTATGGAAACCTGACTACCGCACCATTGGAAACTCCGCAGTCAGCGGCACCGTCAAAGTCGCTGGGGTTCAGCTCGGTACCCCGCAAATTGCGGCGGGTATCGGGGCCGTTCTCGTGACTGGGGTTATCTACTACTTTTTGAACCGCACCAAGCTGGGCGCGGCGCTGGAAGCCACTGCGGCCGACAAGGACGCCGCCAAGCTGATGGGCATTGACTCACACAAAATGTTCACGCTAGCGTGGGGTATCGGTGCCGCGTGCGCTGGGGCTGCGGGCGCATTGCTGGCTACCTTTTTCCCGATCTTTCCAGACGTCGGTGCCAACTTCATTTTGCTGGCATTCGTGGTGGTCAATCTCGGTGGTTTTGGGAGTGTCGCAGGCGCATTTTGGGCGGGCATTCTGGTGGGTGTGATTGAGGTGATGGGCGGCTTGCTGCTTGGGCCGCAGTACAAACTGGCCATCGTTTTGGTTCTCTTTCTTGGGGTGCTGATGTTTCGCCCGCAGGGCCTGATGGGTAAAGCATGAGCACGACCACCCGCATCAGAGCATTGGCGATTCCGCTTGCGTGCCTCGCAATCGCGCTAGTGATTCCAGCCGTGGTGCAAAGCGCGTCGTATCTAAATCTCGCCATTCTTGTGTTGATGGCAGCACAGCTCGGCGTGTCCTGGAACATCGTAGGCGGCTACGCAGGACAGGTGTCGTTGGGACATGCAGCGTTCTACGGGCTGGGTGCGTACTGCTCAACGCTTTTGCTCATTAAATTTGGCGTCAATCCGTGGATCGGGGTTGTGTGTGGTGGCTTTTTAGCGGCGCTGCTCAGCGTTGGCTTCGGATGGTCATGCTTCCGCTTGAAGGGCCATTACTTTGCAATGGCGACCATCGCGGTGGCTGAACTGGTGCAAATCTGGTTCACGGAATGGGAGTACGGCGGTGCCGCAGTGGGCCTTTATGTGCCGATGGATAAAACGGGTTGGATGTGGATGAATTTCGCGACCAAGCTGCCCTACTACTGGCTGGCGCTCGGGCTGCTGCTGGTCACGCTTGCCGTGAACTGGTGGATTGAGCGCAGCTACATCGGCTATTACCTGCGCGCCATTAAGGACGAGCCTGATGCGGCGCGCAGCATCGGCATCAACATCGCGCGCTACAAGCAGATCGCGTTATCGATCAGCGCCTTCTTCACCGCCATGGGTGGCAGCCTTTACGCGCAAAAAGAACTCTACATCGATCCCAACTCGGTGCTGTCGACCGCACTGTCAATCAAGATGGCGTTGGTCTCAATTCTCGGTGGCGTTGGCACGTTGTTCGGCCCAGTGATTGGTTCGGTTGTGTTGACTACCATCGAAGAGTTGACGCGCACCCTATTCGGCGGAACGGGGCGCGGTACCGATACGATCATTTACGCGACCCTCATCATTGTCATCGCTGTTTTCTACCCGACCGGCGTGGTCGGATGGTGGCGAAATATCGTGCGCCGCCGGTCGCTAAAGGCAGCCACTGACACTGTGAACGCTGAACAATCGGGTTCGCAAGTTGCGGGCGCTGCAGCCGTCAAGGGAGGCCAACTATGAACCTGCTTGATGTCTCGCATGTCAGCAAACGCTTTGGTGGACTAACGGCCAATGAAGACGTTAGCTTCACTGTCGACAAAGGCCAGATCGTGGGCTTGATCGGCCCCAATGGCGCGGGCAAAACCACGCTATTCAATTGCGTTGCAGGATACTTCCCACCGTCATCGGGCTCCATCACGCTCGACGGCAGGAGCATTGCAGGACTATCGCCGGAAGCCTGCGCCCGAGCGGGCGTAGCTCGCACCTTTCAAATCGCGCGAACATTTGCCAGCATGACCGCTTGCGAAAACGTGATGACCGCTGCGATGCTCATCACACGCAGTGTCAGCGAAGCGCGGGCTAGCGCCATGCGTTGGTTGGCATTTGCTAATCTGGAACGCTTCGCCGACAAGCCCGCAGCGAGCATGACCATCAGCGAACAGCGCCGCCTCGCGGTGGCGCGGGCGCTGGCCATACAGCCGCGAATATTGCTGCTCGATGAGGTCATGGCTGGGCTCAATCCGTCGGAAGTAAAGCAGGCCGTGGACGTGGTGCTGAAAATTCGCGATCAGGGCATTTCGAGCCTTATCGTCGAGCATGTGCTCGAAGGCATCATGCCGATTGCGGACAAGATCATCGTGCTTGATCGTGGCCGAAAAATCGCCGATGGCACGCCACGGCAAGTTTCCAGCGATCCGCAGGTCATCTCTGCCTATTTGGGTGACGCATGAGGCTAGAGATCAAAAACTTGATGGTCAAGTACGACGATGTGCTGGCCATAGCGGATGTCACCATGAGCGTGGACGCAGGCACCATCGTCGCGCTGGTCGGCGGCAACGGTAACGGCAAATCAACCACGCTGCGAGCGGTGGCCGGGCTGAACGCTGCGTACGCCGGAAGCATCACGTTTAATGGGCAAGCCATACACGCCGTGCCCGCACACGAGCGGGTGCCGTTGGGTGTGTCGTTAGTACCTGAGGGGCGAAGGCTATTCCCGCGTTTGACCGTGCGGCGCAATCTAGAGCTAGGCGCATTCACACGAAACGACAACCACGAAGTCAGTGCCAGCGTCGACGAAATGTTTGCGCTGTTTCCCATCTTGAAAGAGCGCGAAAAGCAACTCGCAGGCACCATGAGCGGCGGCGAGCAGCAAATGCTTGCCATTGCGCGCGGCTTGATGGCCAAACCGCGTCTGCTCATGCTCGACGAGCCGTCATGGGGCATCGCGCCCAAGTTTGTGACCAAGGTGCTCGACGTGATTCAACAGGTGAACGCCACTGGCGTATCGATTCTGCTGGTGGAACAAAACCTGAGCAAGGCCTTGAGCATCGCCCACTACGGCTACGTCATTCAGACGGGTCGCATCGTGATGGAGGGCAAGGGTCAGGATTTGCTACACGACGACAAAATTAAACAGGCCTATCTGGGGCTTTGATCTCTACAAAAAACGAACAGTGATGACTATGATTTTTGATGAACCCAGATTGTTGCGACTCGCAGCGCGTGAGGGTCGTTTTACTGAGCCGACCGCAGGTCAAACGCCCGGTTTTTTGCAAGCCAATTTGATGATTGTGCCGCAGGCTTATGCGTTTGATTTCCTACTCTTTTGCCAGCGAAATTCCAAGACTTGCCCGCTTATCGAAGTGCTTGAGCCGGGCAGCGTTCATCCAACTTGCGCGAAGGGCGCAAACATAGCCACCGACATTCCACGCTATCGAATCTATCGCGATGGCGAGTTTGTGGGCGAGCGCAATGATGTACTTGATATGTGGCAGCCGGACTTTGTGAGTTTTTTGATTGGATGCAGTTTCTCGTTTGAAGCCGCCGTGGCCGAAGCGGGCATTCCGTTACGCCATGTGCAGCAGGGCAGAAACGTTGCCATGTATCGCACCAATATCCCCTGCGTGCCTGCTGGAATGTTTCATGGCGAAATGGTTGTCAGCATGCGTCCGATCAAGAGCTGTGACGTGGCAAGAGTCGTCGAAATATCCAGCAAATTTGCCGTCGCGCACGGCGCTCCGGTGCATGTGGGCAATGCGCCGGCGATTGGCGTCACTGATCTGGCCAAACCGGACTACGGCCACCCGGTCGAGATTGAAGATAACGAAGTCCCCGTTTTTTGGGCATGTGGCGTCACGCCACAGTGGGTCGCCCAAAAAAGTCGCCTTCCGCTATGCGTCACGCACGCACCGGGCATGATGTTTGTCACCGACCTCAAGGGCTAGCGCGACAGACACAGCAAGCAATCTTCACTAACCGTCCACTCTCAGGAGAGCGTTATGAAACTGGCTGTATTCGCCGCCACTTTGTGGGTGGCCGGCTGGGGCTTCGCCCAAAATATCGCGACGCCATCGAACGTGATCTGGAAGCTCGCGACTGGCTACAGCGCTGAATCATTTCACACGCAAAATATCAACGCCTTTGCGGCAGAAGTTGCACGCGCGAGCGACAACGCGCTGCGCATTGAAGTGCATGCGGGCAACGGCCTCGTCAAGTTGAATGACATACGACAAGCCGTGCAGGAGGGTCGAGTCGATGCGGGCGAGACCATCATGACGAGTATGGTCAAGGACATGTCAATCGCAGGTGTTGATTCAATTCCGTTTGTGGTGGGTAGCTACGCCGATGCGCGTCGATTGTGGCTGTTTCAACGTCCCCTGATGGAGCGGCAGTTGGCGCAGCGTGGACTAAAACTCCTGTACGCCGTGCCGTGGCCACCGCAGGGTTTGTATTCAAAACGCCCTATCGTCGATGGCAAGGATTTTCGCGGCTCGAACATGCGCACCTACAACGAAACGACAGTTCGCATCGCTCAGGCGCTGGGGGCAACGTCTGTGAACGTCGCGATGGTTGATGTGGGCAAAGCGTTGGCAGACGGCCGAATTGACAACATGATTACCTCTGCCGTGACAGGAGTCGAAAACCGCGTTTGGGAACATGTGCGCAACTACTATGAAATCAACGCGTGGTATCCAAAAAATATTCTGCTGGTCAATCTCCAGCGATTCAAAGCTCTGCCCGCTGAGGTTCAGAAGGCGGTCACCACGGCGGCCAACGCTGCCGACCTGCGCGGCTGGATTGTGAGCGAACGGGCAGCCCGCCACTCCACTGAAACGCTACGCCGCAATGGCGTTAAGATCAACGCTACGCCGCCTGCGCTAGAGCGCGATTTGCAGCGCATCGGCGAGCGCTTTTCGAGTGAGTGGGTCAAGGCAGTGGGCGCTGATGCGCTCGAAGTATTCATTCCATATTTCATGACGACGAATAAATGAACGCAGCAGAAGTTAAACCGAGTGCGCAGTGGCAATTCTGGATAGATCGTGGCGGCACCTTCACCGACATCGTGGCGAAGCAACCCGACGGCGCGCTCGTCACGCACAAACTGCTCTCTGAGAACCCCGAGCGCTACAAAGATGCAGCGGTGCAAGGCGTGCGTGAATTGCTAGGGCTCAGAGCAGACGAGCCGATTCCGGCCGATCAAATTGAAGCGGTGAAGATGGGAACGACTGTCGCCACCAATGCGCTCTTGGAGCGCAAAGGTGAGCGCACGCTGCTCGTGGTCACGCGCGGTTTTCGCGATCAATTGCGCATTGCTTATCAAGCGCGGCCCAAGCTGTTTGTGCGGAAGATTGAACTGCCGGTGTTGCTTTACGAATCAGTGGTTGAAGTAGATGAGCGCATCGGTGCGCATGGCGATGTGGTGTTGCCGTTGAACGAGACGAAAGCACGCATCGACCTGCAATCCGCATTCAACAAAGGCTTCCGAACGGTTGCTGTATGCCTGATGCACGGCTATCGCTACACACAACATGAAGCGGCGTTGAAGCGCATTGCTCAGGGCATTGGCTTCACGCAGATCAGCGTATCGCATGAAGTCTCACCGTTGATGAAGTTTGTTTCGCGTGGCGACACGGCCGTGGTTGACGCGTATTTGTCGCCGATTTTGCGCCGCTATGTTGAGCAGGTGCAGTCCGCGCTGGGCAATGTGCGTCTGCAATTTATGCAAAGCTCGGGCGGGCTGACTGACGCGCACAAATTTCAGGGCAAGGACGCGATTCTTTCCGGCCCGGCGGGCGGTATTGTCGGTGCAGCAGCCGTCACGCAGCTTGCAGGTTTTGACAAGATGATCGGCTTCGACATGGGTGGCACGTCCACCGACGTCACGCATTTCGCAGGCGAATACGAGCGAGCGTTTGAGACCGAAGTGGCGGGAGTGCGCCTGCGTGCGCCGATCATGCAGATTCACACCGTGGCTGCGGGTGGTGGATCAATCTGCACGTTCGACGGCAGCAAGTTTAGAGTCGGACCAGAGAGCGCCGGTGCCAATCCGGGTCCTGCGGCGTATCGTCGCGGTGGGCCGTTGACGGTGACAGACTGCAACGTTATGGTCGGCAAGTTGCGCCCCGAATTATTTCCCGCCGTGTTCGGGCCGAATGGTGACGAGCCGCTTGATACCGCTGCTGTATTTGAAAAATTCGAACGGCTCGCAGTGCAGGTTGAACAGGCCACGGGGCAAAAGAAGTCGCCTGAAGAAATTGCCGCCGGCTTCCTGCGCATCGCGGTTGAAAACATGGCCAACGCGATCAAACACATCAGCGTGCAGCGCGGCTACGATGTCACTGAATACACGATGACCTGCTTCGGCGGCGCAGGCGGACAACATGCCTGCATGGTGGCCGATGCGTTGGGCATGCAGCGCGTGTACATCCATCCGTTCGCGGGGGTGTTGTCGGCGTATGGCATGGGCCTCGCCGATGTACGTACGCTCAAGCAGGCGGCAGTTGAAAAGGAATTGTCGGACGAGTTGCTGGCTTCGCTCGCTGCGGAGTTCGCAGCACTCGGCACACATGCACGCGCCAATGTGGAGGCGCAGGGCCTCACGGCTGCGCAGGTGCGAGTGGTGAATTCATTTGCACTCAAGTACGACGGCACTGACACGACCATTGAGTTGCCGCAGGTGGCATCCACCTCGCAGGCATCGCTGCTCAAGGCATTCGAAGCGACCTATCGTCAGCGCTACGGCTTCCTAATGCCCGGTCGCGCATTAGTGGTTGAAGCGATTGCCGCAGAAGCGATTGGTCATGCCCAGTCTGCGCAGGAGGCCGCGCCCGATCTTGAAGCACGTACTGAAGGGTTACAAGCTCGCGCTGAAGTCGCGGTGTTTAGCGATGACGCACTGCGACCCACGCAAGTGTTCTACCGCGAAGACCTGCGCCCCGGCGACATCATCACGGGCCCCGCCATCATCAAAGAACCCATCGCCACGACAGTCGTTGAGCCCGAGTGGCGCGCAGTCGTCACCACACAAAATCACCTCGTGCTGGAGCGCACAAAAAAGGCCGAACGCGCTCACGCCATCGGTACCACGGCTGACCCGGTTTTGCTGGAGGTCTTCAACAACCTGTTCATGGCGATTGCCGAGCAGATGGGCGTGACGCTCGCCAACACCAGCTACTCGGTGAACATCAAAGAGCGCTTGGATTTCTCGTGCGCGATCTTTGATCCTGCGGGTAATCTCGTTGCCAACGCGCCGCACATGCCAGTGCATCTGGGCTCTATGGGCGAGAGCGTTCGCGTCATCTTGGAGAAGCGCGCCGGGGCGATGAAGCCGGGCGATGCGTTCGTGCTCAATGCGCCGTATGCTGGCGGCACGCATATTCCGGACGTCACCGTAGTGAAGCCTATTTTTCTTGAAGGCGAAACAACGCCGCTGTTCTACACCGCCGCCCGCGGTCATCATGCTGACATTGGCGGCATCACGCCGGGTTCTATGCCACCGTTCTCGAGGCACATCAGCGAGGAGGGCGTCTTGCTTGACAACGTGCAACTGGTTCGTGAAGGCGTGTTTCTCGAAGACGAACTGACACGAATCCTCACCCACGACGCGCATCCGGTGCGCAATGTTGCGCAGAATATCGGTGATTTGCGCGCGCAAGTTGCAAGCTGCAACAAGGGAGCCAACGAGCTTGCCAAGATGGTTGAGCACTTCGGGCGCGACGTGGTGGTTGCCTATATGAACCACGTGCAAGACAACGCGGAGGAGAGCGTGCGTCGTGCGATTCACAAGCTCACCGATGGCGAATTTGGTGTTGATTTGGATGATGGTAGTCATATTCATGTGACGGTGTCGATCAATCGTGCCGAGCGTTCTGCCAAGGTTGATTTCACGGGAACGTCCGCGCAGCGCCCGAGCAATTTCAACGCGCCGCGTAGTGTGAGTCGCGCGGTAGTGCTGTATGTTTTTCGCACTTTGGTGGACGACGAAATACCGATGAACGCGGGTTGCTTGAAGCCCATTGAGATTGTGATTCCTGACGGCAGCATGTTGTCACCCGTGTACCCGGCGGCAGTCGTCGCGGGCAACGTGGAGGTGTCGCAAGCCGCCACCAACTGCCTGTACGGCGCGCTTGGCGTATTGGCCGGCGCGTACGGCACCATGACCAATTTCACCTTCGGAAACGATACCTATCAGTATTACGAAACCATCTCCGGCGGCTCCGGCGCGGGGCCTGATTTTGATGGCACGAGTGTGGTGCAATGTCACATGACCAACTCGCGATTGACCGACCCGGAGGTGCTCGAATTTCGCTATCCGGTGCGTGTGGATTCACACACCATCAACGCAGGCACAGGCGGCAAAGGCAAGTTTCACGGCGGCGACGGCGCTGATCGGCGCATTCGTTTTCTCGCACCCATGACCGCTGCAATTCTCGGCAATAACCGCGTTAATCGACCGCACGGCATGGACGGCGGCGAGCCCGGTCACGCCGCGAAAAACTGGGTTGAGCGAGCCGACGGATCGCGCGAAGACTACGGCTACATCTGCGAAGTGGCGATGCAGGTGGACGACGTTTTCGTTATCCAAACACCAGGCGGCGGCGGATTTGGCGTGCCGAAATAATTACCTTGGGAGACGTTCTTTCAACAGCGCAGTGATTTCTTCCAAGCTATGTTGAATCGCGCGCAACGCGTCTGCCTGCGCGCGGTCTGTTGCACCCATCAACGCTGGGGCCGACTGTTGTGGTCGTTTGAGCCGCTCCCGTGCGGCAAGAATCTGCGAGCGGTAGTGATGCGCATCAATGATGCCCACCAGCGTCATGTCGTGCGCCTGTCCGGCGCTTTGGCCCGCTGTCTCAAACTTCAGGATGCTGAGGTGAAAACGTTTCAGCAGCGGCCCCTCAATGAAGGTCACGTCCTGAATATTTTCCAAAGGAATGGTCTTTTCGACCTGAAAAATAATGCCCTTGCGATAGCGCAACGTGGTGTCAGACAATACGCATTCGAGCTTGTCGAAATAATGCCGCGCCCACCATTGCCCCACGCCTAAAAACCAGACGATGGCGAGCGGAATACCTACGATGGTCATGAACAGCGTGAAGCCGATCGTGATTACAAGGTAGGGGCGAATCAGCGGGTTGAACTCAGCCTGCAACGGCAATTGCTCGCGAGTCGCGGTCATGGCGGCACCTTGAAGTTTGAAAGTCACGCCACCATTGTGCGCGATTTTTGATCCTTGCCATCGCTGCGGCGACAAAGCGGCGCAGACCGCGTGTCAGAGGCACAATAGCGCGATGAAAACCATTTACAACGCAGCCCATTCGCAACACCGCGCCGAGCATGAATTTTTTCGTGGTGAGAAGGTGCCTGCGTTTGAAAAACCTGAGCGCGCAGATTGGGTGTTGGCTGCGGTTCAGAGGGCCGCGCTGGGTGACGTGATTGCGCCTACGGCGCATGATGATGCTGCAATTTTCAAGGTTCACAGCGAACGCTACGTGAACTTCGTTCGCGGTGCGCATGCCGAGTATGTGGCGCTCGGTGGCACCGGGGACGCGTTCCCCGCCACGTGGCCGATTCGTGGCATGCGAACCGACGTTGAGCCAAAAAATTTCGCGGCGCGCATGGGTTTGTATTCGTTCGATGCAGGCTCGCCGCTGACCGCGGGTACGTGGGCTGCGACGCGCGCGGGCGCTGATTGCGCGTTAACGGCGGTGGACTTGCTCAATGCGGGCGAGGCCTCGGCGTTTGTGCTCACGCGGCCGCCAGGGCATCATGCGGGGCGCGATTTTTTTGGTGGTTATTGCTTCTTAAATCACGCGGCAATTGCCGCGCAAGCGCTGCGCGATTCGGGCTGCGCGCGGGTGGCGATTTTGGATGTGGATTACCACCACGGCAACGGCACGCAGGATATTTTTTATGCGCGCGATGACGTGTTGTTCGTGAGCATTCACGGCGATCCGATGACCGAGTATCCGTTCTATTTGGGCCATGCCGATGAGACGGGCAGCGCTGCGGGCGCTGGCTTTAACCTGAACTTGCCGTTAGCGGCGGGCAGCTCGGTTGCCACGTGGTTTGCGGTACTCGATGGTGCGCTGAATCGAATCGATGCGTTCAAGCCGGACGCGTTGGTGGTGTCGCTAGGTGTCGATACGTTTGAGGGCGATCCGATCTCGCATTTCAAATTGAAAACGTCGGACTATCCGTTGCTGGGCGGGCAGATTGCGCGGCTCAAATTGCCGACGCTATTTGCGATGGAGGGCGGCTACGCGGTGGCTGAAATCGGCGACAACGTGGTGGGTGTGCTGACCGGTTTCCGCAGCGCCTAGCGCGGCCGCTAGTTCTGTTTGGGCTTGGGTTTCGGAAGGCCGGTCGCGCCTTTGGTCAACACCATCAGGCCGAGCTGAATTAGAAAATCGAGCAAGTCAAATTTACTGTCATCCGGCTTCGACGCGGCGATCACTTCGCACTGCGCGCCGGAGGCAAACAGCAGCGCGTTTTCAGCGCCTTCCGCCCGCGTGGTGAGGACGGCTTCTTCGTCGCGAGAATATTCGTGGCAATACTTGGTTGTGATCACCACTTCGCTTTTGCTTACCGCGTACTGATCGGTGGCTTTGCGCGTGACGCGAATAGTGGCCTCTTGCCCGAGGCTGGCCGAGGTGAACGTGATCAGCAATAAGCCCGCGACCCAGCGCTGCGACTGCTTCATGAATTGCGAAATTTTCATGGGATGAAAGCTATCACTTTGATGCGGCTGTGGCGAGGGCTTGGCCTGATTCACAGCGGAATCAGCTTTCTGCTGTAGCCTTTTGTACACAGGGGCTAACGCTTATAAGTGCCGAAAGTCGACTTGAGGCTAATAACGCCGCTTGCCCAAATAAAATGGCGCTCGCAGCAAAAAGCTGTTAGGTGCGGAGCATGAAAAAATTCACGCAATGACGCCGCCACCCAGGCAGACATTGCCGCGGTACAGCACCGCATATTGCCCCGGGGTCGGTGCCCATTGGCTCTCGGCAAAATCAAGCGTGGCATTGGCAGACGCCGCGTCAGCGGGAACGTAAACACAGGCGGCGTCTGGCTGCCGATAACGCGTTTTGGCACCGTAGCCGGGATCGGCGGCCGTTGCTTGGCCGTGATCGGCGGGCGTTGCTCGGCCGCTACCGGCACTGGGCTCCGCGCCAGAAATCCAATGCGTGTTCACCATTGGCACATGGGTGCGTCGCAGCGCCGGATGCTCGCGCCCCTGCACCACGATCAATGTGTTCGCCGCCATGTCCTTGCCGGCCACGTACCAGGGCGCGCCGGAGCCGTCGCGGCTGCCACCGATGTGCAAGCCGCCGCGCTGGCCGAGCGTGTAATACGCGAGGCCCTGATGCTCGCCGACATGCTCGCCGTCGGGCGTAATCATGTCGCCGGGGGTTTTGGGCAGATAGCGTTCGAGGAATTCACGGAAAGGCCGTTCGCCTATGAAGCAGATGCCGGTCGAATCCTTCTTTGCGAAATTCGGAATGCGTTCGCGTTCGGCAATTATCCGCACGTCTCGTTTGGGCATAGTCGCCAGCGGAAACATGGCTTTCGAGAGCTGCGCCTGCGTCAGTCGATGCAGAAAATATGATTGATCTTTGGTGGCATCAAAGCCCTTGAGCAGTTCAAACTTGCCATCGGTTTCGCGAACGCCCGAGTAATGTCCGGTGGCGATTTTGTCCGCGCCGAGCCGCATCGCGTGATCGAGAAAGGCCGCAAACTTGATCTCAGTGTTGCACAACACGTCCGGGTTCGGCGTGCGACCGGCCTGATATTCAGCCAAAAAATAGGTGAACACGCGGTCTTTGTATTCGGTGGCGAAGTTCACCACCTCAATGTCGATTCCGATGTGATCGGCCACGCTCACCGCGTCGACCAAATCGTCGCGCGTCGAGCAATATTCGCTGTTATCGTCGTCTTCCCAGTTTTTCATGAAAATGCCGAGCACGTCATGGCCTTGCTCTTTGAGCAACCATGCGGTGACGGCGGAATCAACGCCGCCGGAGAGACCGACGATAACTTTCATGGATGCAATTTTCGCTCAGCGCAGCGAACGCTTAAAAAATCATGCAAAGAAAAAAGGCACCCGAAGGTGCCTTTTCATCCGAAGCGCCCGAAGAGCGCCGTCGAATTAAGCAGCTTTCTTAGCGGCTTTTTTTGCTTTTTTTGCTTTTTTTGCTTTTGCTTTTTTCTCTGCTTTAGCAGGCATGGCTTCTTTAGCAGCAGCGGCAGGCGCAGCAGCTTTAGCTGGTGCAGCGGCAGGTGCTGGAGCAGCAGCTGGTGCAGCTGGAGCTTGGGCGAAAGAAACAGCGGCGAAGGCTGATGCGATAAGGGCGGTTAACAGTTTGCTCATTTTCAAATCCTCTAGAGTTGGTTTTTTTGCGTAGCTCGCTTTTTGCAAGCCTGAGCCGATAACGAACGCACTTTTGTGTTGGTTGACACGAAACATTACAAAAAAACGCAAACCGGAGCTCCCCTGCTTGCACTTTCACCGCATGTCACTCGGGTTAACCTGAAGTGAATACTTTTTCTAAGCTCAACCTATTATTGTACGCACGGAATAGGGAAAACGCGCTTGGCAGGAACTTTTATTGACTGTCCCTGTCGTGCGACTGTGTCAAATACGCCCGCAGCAATGGAATTGTCAGCGCACGCTTTTGCGCTAACGACATCCGGTCGATTCCAGCCAACGTCTGACATAGCGAGGTCAAATCACGCGGGGCGTGGCTCAGCAGGTAGGCGAGCACTTCCTGACTGACGCTGAAGCCGCGGCTCGCGGCGTAAAGTGACAACGCCTGCGCCAGTCCGTGTTGCGGAATCGGCAAAATTTCCAACGCCAATCCGCTGCCCATTCGGGTTCGAATGTCGTCACGCATTGGCCATAAACCGGGGGCCGACCGGCCTGTTGCCACCGTGCAGCCGCCTGCTTGCGCGATGTGGTTGAAGGCGGTGAATAACCAGCTTTGCTGTCGCGACGACAGGCGATCTGCGTCATCCACGCAGAGCACGTCCGTCTCCAAAAAAGGATCGTCCGGGAATGCCGCGTCCGCCGAAAGCCGCGTCACACCTCGCCTGCTGGCGCCCGCCGCGCTGGCAAATGCGGTCAAAAGATGCGATTTGCCGACACCGGCCCCGCCCCAAATCACGTAGGCGGCATGTGCTTTGTTGCCTGTCCCCGCGTTGGCGAGCGTCGTGAGTAACGTCACCGCCTCAACGTTGCCGCCCACCACAAAGTTTGCGAAGCTCGGTGCTTCGGGCGCAAAAAACTCAAACGGAATCTGTGCCGTGTCGCGCATCAGCACACCGTCCTAAACAGGCTTCGGGGCCTCAGCCGCCGCCAGCTCACGCTGCAGCACGCGCAGCGCCACCAGCAGCGCCGCACTTGCGGGCAGCGCCAGCAACACCCCGACAAAGCCAAACAATTGGCCGAAAGCCATCAACGCAAAAATAACCGCCAACGGATGCAGCCCAATGCGGTCGCCCACCAGATACGGCACCAGCACAAAGCCCTCGAGAATTTGCCCGATCATAAAGATCGCGGCCACCGCTGCAATCGGTGCCAGCGTGTTGAATTGCGTCAACGCGGCGAGCATACCGAGCATTAGCCCCAGGCCAAAACCGATGTACGGAATGAACACCAGCAGGCCCGTCACCAGCCCCACGGCAATCGAAAACTCCAACCCCGCCACGCTGAGCGCGATGCAGTAATACGCCGCCAATGCAAGCATCACCATGCCCTGACCGCGCAAAAACTCTGAGAGCACGGCATCAATTTCGCGCGCCAGATCGCGCACGGTGGAGCGAATCGAGCGCGGCATCATGCTGTCAATGCCATCAATCAATTGCGGCCAGTCACGCAGCAAATAAAACATCACTACCGGCACCAGCGTCAAGTTGACAATCAAGCCGAGCAGAATTTGCCCGCCAAATTGCAGCGACCCGGCGAGCTTCGCCGAAATGCCGCCGACCGCACCGGCGTTATCTTTGGCAAGTGTTTTTAGTTGCGACAGATCAAACGAGAGTGATGTGCCCAGAGTTGCGTTCACCCACGGCAGCCACTGCTCCTGAATCTTGGTGAGCAATTCAGGCAGTTTCTCCGAAATGCGCGAGATCTCGGACGAGATGAGCGGTGCCACTATCAACACCAAACCACCCATGAACGCGGCTATTGCAATGATGACGATCACCGCACCGGCAGCGCGTGGCACGCGCTTTCGCTCAAGCCACGCCACCACCGGCGTGCCCACGTACGAAAGGATCGCGCCGAACATGAACGGCGTGAGCACCGGGGCCAGCGCATTCACCAAAAACCCGAAGGCGACCAGCACCGCGACGATCGCCAGCGCACGCAAACCGGGCGTTAACTCCACCCACCAGCGCATGCGTGTGGTCGCCGCTACCGCCACCGTTACCGTGACCTCGCCCGTGTTTTCCACGGGCGCGGGCACGGCTTGCGCGCCGCCGCCCGGCAGCGGGCTAAAATTTTCTTTTGCGTGGTCTGCGGTGCTCTGATTTTGCGCGTTCTCCACGTCGTTCGCCTCTGCGTGCTTTGCATTCATTGTGGGCGGCATTAAATCACGATCACGCTCATCCGATATGACTGCCTCCAACACCCCGACCGATGCCGACGCTCTGACCTACGAAATGGCGGGCGTTAACTACGATCAGGTTGACCCAATCAAACTGGTCGCGCAACAAAGCGCAAAAGCCACCAGCACGCAGCTCGGCCAACATGGGCTGTCCGAAGTGGCAGCGTCGCGCGGCGAATCGGCGTACGTGCTTGACGCGGGGCCGTTTTATTTGGCCTCCATCGTTGAATGTCTTGGCACCAAAATTCTGGTGGCCGACGCTGTGTATCGAGAAACAGGCAAGAGTTTTTACGCTGCGATTGCGCAGGACACCATCGCGATGGCCGTGAACGATCTGATCACCGTCGGCGCCACGCCGCTCGTGGTGCAGGCGTACTGGGCGGCGGGCGGCAGCGACTGGTTTGCCGACAAGCAACGTGCGGCTGATCTCATCAAAGGCTGGCGGGCCGCGTGCGAAACCTGCGGCGTGTCGTGGGGCGGTGGTGAAACACCTGCGTTGGCAGGCGTGGTGGAAGGCGGCACCATTGATTTGGGCGCATCGTGCACCGGCATCGTCAAGCCGAAATCACGTTTATCGTTGGGCGACAATCTCGCAGTCGGCGACGCGATTGTGATCCTTGCATCAAGCGGCATCCACGCCAACGGCGTATCGCTCGCGCGCAAATTGGCTGAGCGGTTGCCGAGTGGTTATCAAACGGACATTGGTAACGGCGCACCGTTTGGCGAAGCGCTGCTCGTGCCGACCACGCTCTACGCACCGGTCACCGAAGCGCTGGCAAAGGCAAATGTGGCCGTCAATTACTGCGTCAACATCACCGGCCACGGCTGGCGAAAGTTGTTGCGCCACACCAGCGTTTTGACCTATCGGATTCACACCGTTCCGCCCGTGCCGCCGGTGCTTGCGTTCATGCGAACCGAGACCAAACTCGATAACGCCGAAGCGTACGGCACGCTGAATATGGGCGCGGGTTTTGCGTTCTTCGTATCCGCTGCGCAGGCAGAGAAAACGGTCGCCATTGCACGTGAATGTGGCATTGACGCGTGGGTTGCAGGCGCGGTCGAGGCGGGGCCGAAGCAGGTCATCATTGAGCCGATTGGCGTGACTTACGGCGCTGAGGATTTGAAGCTGCGATAGCGCCATTGCCCGTGTAGGAGCGGCCTTGGCCGCGATCTGGTGTGGCAACAGCGCCAGACCGTGAATAGCTATCGTGGCCGAGGCGGCTCCTACAGAGCGCGCGCATATTACCGTGGTAATATGTGTTTTTAGGAACGCGCTATGGACACCTCATCCTCCGTTTCCCAACCTCCGATTAGCGTCGATACCCGCATCACCTCGCAAGGTCAGGTGTCCGTGCCTGCTGCCATTCGCCGCAAACTGGGCGTCGCGCCGGGCAGCACTCTGCAATGGATTGAACGTGGCGATGAGGTGGTCGTGAAAAAGCGTGCGTCAGTGACGTTTGAGGACATTCATAAAGAACTCTTTCCAAATGGCCCACCCAAGCCGATTAGTCTTAAACAGATGAAAGAGGCGATCGGTCAATACATACGCGAAAAACATGCTCGCCGTTGATACCAATGTCTTGGTGCGACTGGCGGTACTCGACAATCAGAAGCAAGCAGCCACAGCCAAGCAATTTATCGAGACAGGCGCGTGGGTTTCGCATCTGGTTCTGGCGGAGTCGGTTTGGGTGCTTGAATCGTACTATTCATTTTCGCGCGAGCAGGTGTTCCGCTTCGTCGAAACCGCTGCGTTGCATCCAAATTTGCGAGTGCAAGACCCAGATGTTGTCGAAGCGGCACTCGCGAACTTCGCTGGCCACAAAAAACTCGGCTTCACCGATTGCCTAGTCCTAGAAATCGCCCGCAAAGCCGGTCACACTCCACTCGGCACGTTCGACAAAGGGCTCGGCAAATTACCCGGCGCAAAAGCGTTATGACCGCACACATTCCAACACGCAAACGCATTGCCGTTCTCATCTCTGGTCGCGGTTCCAACTTGCCCTCGCTGCTGGGCAACGAGCTCGGTGGCGACGTGGTGGTGATTGGCAGCAACAAGGCGGATGCCAAGGGCTTGAACATCGCGCGCGATGCGGGCATCGCGCACTTTGTGGTCAGCCACAAAGACTTTGCAACGCGCGAAGCGTTCGACGCTGCGCTGGTCGCTGCGTTGAACGAATACCGGCCCGACTTAGTCGTACTAGCTGGTTTCATGCGCATCACCACTCCCGTGTTTACTCAAGCTTTCGCTGGTCGATTGATCAACATTCACCCGTCGCTGTTGCCCAGTTTTCCGGGCCTGCACACGCATGCGCGCGCCTTGCAAGAAGGCGTTAAGTTGCACGGCTGTACGGTGCATTTTGTGACGCCAGAACTTGATCGCGGGCCGATCATCGCGCAGGCCGCCGTGCAAGTGGACGACGACGATACGCCCGACACATTAGCTGCAAAAGTGCTGCGCCAAGAGCAGCAAATTTTTCCATACGCGGTGCGCCTGTTTTGTGAAGACCGATTACGCATCGACGGTCTGCGCGTAATCACATTGCCGAAATCAAACAGCGCCGTCATCGCCACCGGTGCCGCGCACGTTTAACCAGCGCATGTCCGATCTAGCAGTAACGCCCCCCGTCCGCACCCATTCAGTTGCATCGGCTGATGGTGCCTCTGCGCGCTACGACATGGCGCGCGCGTTGGTAAAACGGCGTGGATTGTTGGCCACGCCGCAGCGCAAATTGATCGCCGCCATCATCGCGTCCGTTGCCGTGCATCTGTTGCTCGGCTCGTTTGCCGAAGTTGAGCCTCTAGAAGAACAATTTCAGCCGATCAAAGCCAAGTTCGTCAACTTGCCGCCGCCTCCGGTGGCCGTTGCGCCGGTGGTCAAGCCAGCCGCTAAACCGAAGGCGAAAGCAAAGCCAAAACCGCAACCCAGTGTCGCTGCGGTGGTTGCCGAATCCCCGGTTGTGATCGCGACTGAGCCCGTTTTAGAGCCTGGCCCCGACCTCGCGCCAGCGCCAACCGTCGCACCCGTTGCGGTCGCAGAACCTGCGCCAGAACCCGCGCCGGTTGTCGTTCCTGAGCCCGCGCCCGTTCCAGCGCCGGTCGTGCCGCCGGAGCCGCCGGCGCGCATGCCGCCGAAAAAAATCGAGCTCGCTTACACCGCGTTTTTGGGCGAACAAAAGTTTGAAGTCGGGCCCGTCAATCTCGCGTTTACGCACGATGCAGGCCGCTATAAGCTCATCGTCAAAGGGCGTGGTCGCGGCATTGCGGCGCTCTTATATCCGGGCACGTTCACCGGCGAATCGGAAGGACAAATCACCAGCGAAGGCCTGCGCCCCGACAAGTTTACTGAGGAGCGCGGCAACCCGGACAAGCGTCGCGAGACGATTTTCGATCACGAAAAAAAGCTGCTGCGCATCCCTGAGAAAGACCCGATTCCGTTTGAAGGCGCGCCGCATGATGCGCTAACTTGGATTGTGCAGTTCTACTTTGCCGCGCCCAAGGGCGACAGCGTCACCTTCAGCGTCGGCACCTCAAGGCGCATGGATGTGTACACGTTGCAACGTGCCGGAGATGAGCAAATTCAATCGCCCGCCGGTGAGGTCACAGCTCAAGTGTGGAAGGGCGGTCGCAAGCCGGACGCCGATGGCAAACCCAATGGCAGCGCCACTTTCTGGCTGGTGCCCGCGTGGCATTACGTGCCGTTCAAACTGAAAATGGTGAACGCCCAAGGGCGCAGTGCGTCGTTCGAATTGACGGCGGTAAACGCGGAGTAGCTTTTAGCTGAAGCCCCCATTTAACGAGGGATTAAGGCTATTTTTTGCTTAAGTCGATATATGCATAAAACGGACGCTAGCCCACGATAAATGGCGATTTCACGCTAAAGCTGTAAATAGAGAACGTACAATTCGGGCATGTACGTACGCCCCTCAGCGCTCACCGCGCTCACCTTCGCCATCGAATCTGCGCGCAAATTCGAATACCCTGCCGACCGCACGCTGTCGTACGTTTTGCGTGAGCAGCGCGTCGGCTCGCTGGATCGCCCCATCGTCGCCGAGGGTTACTACGCGTGGCTCAGACATCGCATGTCGGTGGAAGCCATCGCCGGGGACGACGCCAAAAAGCCCATCGCGCTGGCACTCGCCGCGCTCGCCCGCCAGTACCGCCGCCGCGTCACCGTGCCTGCGGGCGAGGAGGATCGCTACATCAAATATTTGGCGATTGACGAAAAGCTCGGCCCGCACGCACGCCGCGAATTGCCCGCTTGGTTGTGGGACCGCCTCGGCCTGCAATATGGTGAAGAGGAACGTCTCGCGCTTGCTGATTCACTGCTGATCGCCGCGCCGTTCGATCTGCGCGTTAACAGCCTCAAAGCCAAGCGCGACGTGGTGCTCGAACGGCTGAAAAAAGAAGGCTTCGCTGACGCGCGCGCAACAACGTTGTCCTCGGTCGGCATTCGTTTGCCCAACCGCGTCGACATCTCGCGGCACCCGATGTTCGAGGACGGCACGATTGAAGTGCAGGACGAAGGCAGCCAAATGCTGGCGCAACTGGTCGGCGCAAAACGCGGCGAATTCGTCATCGATTTTTGCGCAGGCGCAGGCGGAAAAACGCTCGTCATGGCCGCCATGATGGCCAGCACCGGACGGCTCTATGCGCTCGACGTCAACGACAAACGCCTCGACAATCTCGGCCCACGATTGGCTCGATCCGGCGCGAGCAACGTGCAAAGCATGCGCCTTGAAACCGAGGACGACCCGAAGCTCAACAAGTTCGCAGGCAAGGCCGACCGCGTGCTCGTAGATGCCCCGTGCACGGGCCTCGGCACGCTGAAACGCAACCCCGATTTAAAGTGGCGGCAGTCACCCGCGAGCGTTAAAGAATTAAACGTAAAGCAGCGCGCCATACTCGCCGCCGCGTCCCGTTTGGTGCGCCCGGGCGGACGACTCGTTTACGCTACATGTAGCCTGCTCGCCGAAGAAAACGAGAAGATTGCCGAACATTTTCTGGAGACCAATCCGGGCTGGACGCTGGTGCCGTCATCGCTGCGTGGTGATGACGCAGAGCCAACGCGGTTCGCAACACTCTTGCCGCATAAAGATGGATGCGATGGGTTCTTTGCGGCGGTGTTTGAAAAGAATTTGACGTAGTCAAATTTCAGTCCCCTCTCCCCTCGCGGGAGAGGGTTAGGGTGAGGGGTTCCTCGTCCCGTAGGGTGGGTTTCAACCCACCTCAAATTGATACCAATCAGGTTCGTTCTTCGCGGAAGCGGTTCGTATGCCACGATCCCGCTCATGTCGCGTGGCAGTCACTTTCTTTTGCTTCGCCAAAAGAAAGTAACCAAAGAAAAGGCGACCCGCAGTCTGGGGGGGTTTTGGGGTCAGAGCCCAAATTCGCCGAGCCTTTGGCTCGCCCTTCGGGCGTAGTGCTTTGCACTGCAGCGAAATTGGTGTCTGACCCCAATAACCCGATC
>JAYSRA010000163.1:0-18047 GCA_043721275.1 Burkholderiales bacterium | reverse complement strand
TGCCGAGATTGCTCCATGCTGCCGTCGCCTCCAAGCCTCATCCGCTATCCCAGATACGGCTTCCGGAGCCAGCTTGCTAATCAGGTATCGACTTTAGTACTTTATGGCAAGTTAGCCCTTATAAAACGGAGCTTTCAACAAAAAGCTGATGCCCGCAAAATCGCACGGCGCGACACGCGCGACTACCGTAATTTCGCCAGCGCCCAATCATGCATCCGCGAGAAAAACAGCACCGCCGCCACCGCGCCAATGCCCGCCATCAACATATCCTTCTGCGTGTCCCACACATCGCCCTGCGTCGCTAAGAACGCGTCTGCACCGGCGCCGAGCGCTGCTGCGGCGCCCCATTCAAGCAGCTCGTAAATCGCGCTCACGCCGAGGCAGCAAAAGATAATGATGGTGCCGAGCCACTTGCCTGATTTCATCGGCGAGGTGCGCAGCAACAATTCACGAATCATCAGTGCGGGCGCGAAGCCCTGCATGAAGTGACCGAGCCGGTCGTAATGATTTCGCGACAGATGAAATTCATCGCGAAACCAGTTGAACAGCGGCATCTCGGCGTACGTGTATTTGCCACCGACCATCAGCACAATCGCGTGCAGCGTGATCACCACCGTGAGCAGCGTGGTCAGAGGAAATCGCCGCCACGTCATCAGCACCAGCGGCAGCGCGATCAGCACCGGTGCCACCTCCATCAGCCACGTGCCGCGCTCTTTCGGCGCAATGCCAGACCAGATCAACACGATCAGCGTTACGGCCAGGCAGGCCAGCGCCGTGCGTGACACAGCGGGTGTTTTTTCAATTTGCATCAACAAAGTGTAGTCATTCGCCCCGCCCCATTCGCGATAATCTGCGTTGCACACTTCTAGATCACGCAAACACCCCGCCATGAGCAGCACCTCTTTTCCGTACTTGACCACCACGCACGCTGGCGGTTTCGCCAATTCGCCGCTGTCCTCCGCGCCGTCCAACGCGCCGTTCGCGGTGGCGGGTGTGGCGTGGGACGGCAGCGTTAGCAATCGTCCCGGCGCGCGCTTTGGGCCGCAACATATTCGTCGCGCAAGCCATATGTTTTGCGACGCGATTCATCCGTTATTTAACGTTGCGCCGTCTGCACAAACGCTCGTTGACGTCGGTGATTTGGTGCTGCCGAACACCTCAATTGACGCTATGCGCGCCGCGATGATGCCGATGGCGCATGCGCTGATTGCCCGCCATCACATGCTGTGGCTCGGCGGCGATCATTCGATCACGCTGCCGCTGTTGCGCGCCTATCGGGCAAAGCATGGCGCGCCGTTAGCGCTGGTGCATTTCGATGCGCACTGCGACACGTGGTCGGATCATTTTGGCGAGCCGTCCGGCCACGGCACGTGGGTGTACGAGGCAATTACCGAAGGGCTGGTTGACCCGACGCGCGTCACACAAATCGGGCTGCGCTCCAGCGGCAAACGCGAGGCGCGTGAATTTGTGTCTGAACGAGGTGGCCGCATTTTCACCGCACGCGAACTGCGCGGTCTGAGCAACGAAGCGCAGCTCGCCCACGTCATCAATCACGTGCAGCACAACGTCGGCAACGCACCGGTGTATTTAAGCCTCGACATCGACTGCCTCGACCCCGCATACGCGCCCGGCACCGGCACGCCCGAGGTCGGCGGCATGAGCACCGTGCAGCTGCTCACGCTGATCGAAGCGTGGTCAAATTTGAACTGGATTGGCATGGATTGTTGCGAAGTCTCGCCACCTTACGACCACGCAGAAATCACCTCTCTCGCCGCAGCCACCAGCGTGTGGACGTACTTGTGCGGTCAACTTAAAAAGCATTCAACATGACCGCCCAATCGCTGTTACCGCGCGACGCCATCGTCAATCTGCGCGCCTCAAAAATTCGTGAAGTGGCGAACGCTGGCATCGGTCGCTCTGATGTGCTCACCTTCTGGTTTGGTGAGCCGGACGAAGTGACGCCGGCGTTCATTCGCGATGCCGCGAGCGAGAGCCTCGCGCGCGGCGAAACGTTTTACTCACACAACCTCGGCCTGCCCGAATTGCGGCAAACGGTGGCGACGTACTTGTCGCGCTTGCACCCCAATCCGCACGCAAAAATTGTCAGCGAAAACATCGCCATCACCAGCGCTGGCGTCAATGCGCTCTCGCTCGCCGCGCAATGCATCGTCAACCCCGGCGATCGCGTGGTGTGCGTCACGCCGCTGTGGCCGAATTTGGTTGAAATTCCAAAAATTCTGTCCGCGAGTGTCGAATGCGTATCGCTAGATTTCACGGCGCATGGCTGGCATTTGGATTTAGACAAACTGCTCGCAGCACTCACGCCCAACACCAAAATGTTGATGGTGAATTCGCCCAACAATCCCACCGGCTGGACGCTCACGCGCGAAGAACAAATCACGATCTTCGCGCGTTGTCGGCAGCATGGAATCTGGCTGTTGTCGGATGACGCGTACGAGCGATTGGTGTTTGATAACAGTGGCTGCGCGCCGTCGTTCTTCGACATCAGCGACGCGAATGATCGCCTCGTCAGCGCCAACACATTTTCCAAATCATGGCTCATGACCGGTTGGCGTTTGGGCTGGTTGTTTGCGCCCGCGCCGTTCAGCGAGCAACTCGGCAAAGTCATCGAATACAACACCTCCTGCTCGCCGGTTTTCATTCAACGCGCAGGCGATACCGCCATCACTCACGGCGACGCCGTGATCGCCAGAACGCAAGCCCGCTTTCGCGCCGCACGTGACCATTTGTGCAGCGCGCTCAATGCGCTACCCGGCGTACACGCACCACCGCCCCCCGGCGCGATGTACGCGTTTTTCAAAGTCGACGGTGTCACCGATTCATTGGCGTTCTGCAAAAAACTGGTCACCGATTTTGGGCTCGGCATCGCACCGGGCGCAGGGTTTGGCGATGAAGGCGAAGGTTTTTTGCGCTGGTGTTTTGCCAGCGAATTGCCGAGACTGGATGACGGGTTGGAGCGGTTTAAACGAGGGCTGGAAACTCTGCGTTAGGCGCAGGGTTCTGTCCCCTCTCCCCTCGCGGGAGAGGGTTAGGGTGAGGGGGCTGGCCTTGGATGAGCGCCTTACACCCCGCTGATGCCGCGGGGGCAGTTACCTTTTTTGCTTCGCCAAAAAAGGTAACCCAAAAAAGGCGACCCCGACGATTGGCCCGGCCTTCACTAAGGCTCCGCCTTGGCTGCGATGCTCAGAAAAAAGCGGAACGGCCCGAAACTCGCGCAGCTCTTGCAGCGGGCCGTTCTGATCGCTTTTTTCTTCCGCTTCTCGGGGCCAATCAACGGGGATTCCGCCGAGCCGATATTTGATCGCTTCGCGATGAGAATTATGGGGCCACGGATGCAAATATCCGGGTTGCATCCCATAGTCGGCCTTGCTCCATCACGCAACGTGGCGACTAAAGAGAGTCAATCCGTCCAGCCCTGGCGGCATAAACACGTTTTCTCGCGCCTTAACGAAGCCGAGCGCTTCATGCAGTCGAATACTTGCAACGTTAGTTGGGATCGCAACGTAAAAAAGTTGGTCGGCCCGACCAGCTAGCCAGTCGAATCGCCAATTCGTCAAAAGGGTGGCAATGCCTCGCCTTCGATGGGTTGCTAGGACATTCACACCCAGCAGATACCAACCAGTGCGTGCTTGGTTCGCTTGCGAAGCTTCAAACTCAACCCAAACAACACGACCAAAACCGATCAACTCATCATTAATGAATGCACCGACCTGCGCAACCCATTCTGTTCGTGCCAGATCACGTTCGTAAATTTTTAGCAAATCCTCGGCGCTTCGGCCACTTGTCGATGCAGCCATCAGTGCCGCAGCTGGCAAATGCGCGCTACGTAATGGTCGCAGAAGCACGCTTAGATCGTTGTTTTTCATTTGTCAAGTATGTCAAAAAATATATAGGATGGATGGATTGAGCAAAGCGATACCCATCACAACCGACGTCGTTGTACATCAACCACTCGCGACCGGCGGGTTAGGCGGCACGCAAAGATGGCTGTTACTGAACGATCGCTGCGTACGTGCCACTAACCCACCCTACGGAGGCTATAAAAATCAACGCTCACCTAGCCCTCATCGCGAAGCGATCAAATATCGGCTCGGTGGGTCCCCGTTGATTGGCCCCGAGAAGCGGAAGAAAAAAGCGATCAGAACGAAAAACTGTCTGAGCGATAGCGAGTTTTTTTTCGTTCCGCTTTTTTCTGAGCATCGCAGGACCAGGCCAATCGTCGGGGTCGCCTTTTTTGGGTTACCTTTTTTGGCGAAGCAAAAAAGGTAACTGCCCCCGCGGCATCAGCGGGATCGTGGCGCTCATCCAAGCCCCCGCCCCCTCACCCTAACCCTCTCCCGCGAGGGGAGAGGGGACAGCACGGCGGGCGCCGCTACCCCATCTCAATTCGCAACGGCGGGGGCGTCACTCCACCCTTGGCGCGGGCCGTGTGCTGCCGCCTTGAGTGATTTGAAAGCGCAAAGCTTTACCGTCTTTCACGTCTTCAAACACGATCTCCATTGGCGTGACTTTTGCGAAAAATGCGGTGTCGGATTTGCCGAATAATTCGAACTCTCCTTGGCCGGTGGCTTGCGCGAATAGCTTCCCGTCGCGCAGGCGAATTGTTACGTCAAAGTTGGGGCCAAGGCGATAAATGCCGACGTATTGCGCCATGATTTTTGCGTCCACAGGTACAGCGATTGCGCGCATGGCGGCAACGTCTTTGAAGGGAATGTTGGGCTCGAGCATGTGCAGCGCGATGTCATTGACCACCACGCTTGCGTTGGACAGTATCGCCACGGCGGCTTTGCGTTCGGGGTCTATCCACAGTGCTGCGGCAAAGCCGCCGGTCATGCCGTTGTGACTGAACACGGTGCGGCCGTTCAGCGGCGCGAGCACCCACGCGAGCCCTTGTGGATTGATCGGTGTCGCGCCGTCACCGTATTTTTTTTGCGCCAGCACAAACGCGGCCTTCAACGGCGTGTCAATCGCGCCGCTCGCGGCCTGCGCGTAGCGGCCCATATCGCGCGCGCTCATGATGAGCGCACCGGCGGGCGCGATCACGTCGAAGCGCCAGTGTTTGTGCAGTTTGAGTGTCGCGTCGCGGTCAAGGTAGTGACCGTTGCTGAAGCGGGTGCTTTCGCTGCGCGGTGCATCGAGATAAGTCGAGGTGAGCCCGAGCGGCGTCAGCACGCGCTTTTGCAGCAGGTCGGCGTAGGACATATCGGCCGCGCGCGCGAGCACGTAGCCGAGCAGGCCGAACCCGAGGTTCGAATAGGCATACGCCTCGTCGCGTTTTTTGGTGGCCTTGCTGATCTTGCCGCCGTCGGTTTCCACCAGTGTTTCGCGGTCTTTCAGATAAACCAGCAGTTGTTGTTCGCGGTAATCGACGTACGGATCGGCACGCGTACCGTTCGGCATGTTGTCAGGCAGTCGCGGCAGGCCAGAGCGATGCGTGGCGAGATCAACCAGTTGAATCGGGCTACCTGCATGGTCGCGCAGCTTCAAACCCCCGCGTAAACCGAGGCCCTGCGGCAACCATTTTTCAACCGGGTCATCAAGCTTGACCTCGCCCTTGATCACCATGTCGGCGAGGAGCAATGCGGTCAACGTTTTGGTGATGGAGCCGATTTCGAACAACGTATCCGGCGTGATGGGTGACGCCTCATCTTGTCCCATCGCCCCGTGCGTGATGACGCGCACTTTGTCGCCCTCGACAATGACCGTAGCGAGCCCAACGGCCTGCTTGTCGACGTCGATGCGTTGCGTCAATATTTCTTTGATGCGAGCGTCGCTTAGCGTTGCGTGCACGATGGCCACTGCGCATGCCAGCGGCAGCGTAATCGCGGTCACTAGGACGCAGTGAGCGATGCGGCGGAAGGCGTGGGATGAGGCGTTTAATTTCATGATTTCTGTCGGCAACGGCAACACGATTGATGCTATGACGACGATTGGCTGACTGTGATGCTTCGGCGACGAAACGCGGAACGGTGCCCTTGAAAGGCAGTTGTCAGCGAATATGACACTATGGCTTTATGCTGAAAGCCATTGTGCATTGGGGCTAAAGCCTAAAATCGTTAATAGTCGATTATATTGAAAATAAGCTTTCAGCCCAAGCTTAATGGCGCTAGCAGCCGAAAGCTGTACTGATTTTCACGCTGGTTTGTCGGTGCATAGAGACACACAAAAGGCAGCGAAATCAAACGCTTAAAAAATGACCCACATTTGCCGTCGTCGCAGCGCGACAACGCAGGCAAGAAACTAGGACTAATCACCGAACTGGCGACCGATGACGGCGTCATACTTCGCTAATGCTCTGAACTCAGTCCGCGTTGCAGCAAACAGCAGCACGTCAACGCGGACAACCTTGGGGAGGAAGTTTCGAGCATGAGCACGGTTGTGTCGCCGCCGCTTTTTTGTGCGCGGCGTCACGCATCAAACCACGTCTGAACAGACATCTAGCAGGGAGCCCCAACATGCTGAAAAACTCATTTCTCGGTCGTCGCGAAGAGACGCCGCCACCGGTCAACAACGGTCGCGCCACGCCTGATTCGCCGCGTTATGCACCGCAACCCGATGCGCCGCCGTTGTCGGCTGTCGCGGTGTCCGCGCCGCAATCCAGCACCAGTACGGGCTCGTCCGGGGTGATGGCGTCCGGTCGTGCAGCGCTCGAAACGCGGCCAGGAACCGACACGATTAATCGCGCCGAACTCGCACCCGGCGAGCCGCGTTTAACCGTGGGCCCGAACATCAAATTGAAGGGCGCTGAAATCAACGATTGCGACACGCTGGTAGTTGAAGGCCACGTGGAAGCATCGATGGATAGTAAGACGTTGGAGATCATGAAGACCGGCTCGTTTGACGGCACCGTGACCATTGATGTTGCCGAAATTCACGGCAAATTTTCTGGCAATTTAACGGCGCGCAAAAAGCTCATCGTGCACTCAACCGGCTGGGTGTCGGGCATCGTGCGCTACGGCTCGTTGCTGGTGTCGGAAGGCGGTGTTGTCAGCGGCGACATTGCCTCGATCGACAGCAAGGGCGAGACGCAAACGCAAGGCCAAATGTTTGCCGGCTATCCGTCGGCACGCGCAGGCGCTGCTAAGCCCAATGGCGCAAACGGAGCCAACGGTGCGGAGCCGCATGCAGCGGCGTAGCTTGATGTTGCATGGCAGCGGTCGCAACCCCGCGGCCGACGCCAGCAGCACCAAGTCAGATGGCGCCAATGCGCTAGCAGCGCTACTACATCGTGCGCAGCAATGGTTTGTAGCGCGTGAGCGATTGATTGCCACTTGGTTCGCGCACTTTCCGGTGCGCGCCGCAATGCCAAAAATGCTCGAGCGTAAACAAGGCGGCGCAGGCGTAATCCTGCCGCCGTTTTGGTGGGAGTATGAGGGCGAGCTTAAGTGCCGCCTGGCATTGGAAGCATTGTTGCGGAGGCTGTTTTCAATGGTGCCGGAAGTGCGAGTGGTGCTGTAGATAGTCATCGTATATACTACAGAACATTTGTATATACGGAGGCGACGATGGCACTGTCAATCCGAAATCCCGAGACCGAAGCGCTCGCCCGCGATGTCGCTCGCATCATGGGTACCAGTATCACTGAGGCGATCACTGCGAGCCTGCGCGAGCGTGCAAAAGCGCTCGCGCCGCTGCGGGCGAAGCAAACCAAAGCGCAGTTGACGCGTGATGCCGCGCTCGGTCGTATCGTCGCGAAGTTTGGCGAAGGTATCAAAGATCAACGTAGTGCCGACGACATCATTGGTTACGACGAACACGGCCTACCGCAGTGATCGCAGTCGATACCTCAGCACTCATCGCGATACTTGCCGACGAGCCCGAAGCGGAGGCGTTTCGAAGTACTTTGGTTGCGACCAAGGCTGTTATCGGCGCGCCGACTTACCTTGAATTTGCAATGGTTGCGGTCACTAAATCGCCTGTCATTACGTCCGCCGACGTGTCGAAATTTCTCGGCTATCTCAACGTCAATGTCGTTGATTTCACCGCTGAGGACGCCTGTCTTGCAGAGGCAGCATTTCGCAGGTACGGCAAGGGGCGACACAAGGCGGCGCTGAATTTCGGTGACTGCTGTAGCTACGCAACTGCGCGCGCGCGCACTTTGCCGCTGCTTTTTAAGGGCGATGATTTCGTATTGACGGATGTGGTGTCTGCGTTTTTGTCGCAGCGCTAAACAACGGGCGGAAATCGCAGCTCAAAACTCACGCCGTCGACCTCGTTAATCGCGGTCACCGTGCCGCCCATTTTGGCCATGTAGGTTTTGGCGACGAACAGGCCCTGACCGCGCGTTGCAGCGTTATTTTCTGTCTTGCGATCCGACACGCCGTACTCAAACATTTTGTCGAAAAGTTCATCGGGAATTGTCTCGCCAACATTGCGCATGCGTACTGTTGAACCTGCTGCATTCGCGTCAAGCGTAATCGTAATCACGCTGTCTTTACTGCGATGTCGATCTGCATTGCTGAGAATGTGAGTCAACACGTCTTCCAGCGAATATTCATCGGCACGCACGCTCGCTGACGCGGTGTTCGATACGAACTGAACGTTGGCAATGCCCGCGCTCTGTGCGTTGTCGGCGACGTGACCAAGAAACTGGTGCAGATCAAGTACGTCGAGCCGAAGCTTTGTCGATTTGAACGCTTCACTTGGTGAGGCGCTGCCGTACAGCACCTTGATCGCCTGTTGCATGCGATGAATGTAGCGCGCGCTTGGGTCGCCCGCCTGTCCATGCAGCACCATCAACGATTGCAGTGGCGACATGATTTCGTGGCCCACCGCATGCCACGTATCGCGCTCGCGCTCGGCACGCAAATGCTCGCGTCGCACGTCTTCGTTCACGCGATTCAACAGGTCATGCAGGCAGCTCGCGAGAATGCCGAGTTCGTCCTTGCTGCGCAGATCTGCGACGTTGAAATTCACCACGCCGTCTGCGCCCTTCACGTCTGCTGACACCGCGCGCGCTCGTTTGGTCAGCTCGGCAATGCGGCGAATAATGCCTGCCTCTACCACCAGCCACGCTGTGCCAATCGCCAGCAGCATGGCACCGACAAACCACGACACCCGCGTTGCTACGGTCGCGAGCGCGCGGTTCACGCTGCGCACGTCGCCGGTTAACGTGACCTCATAACTGCCAAGCGCGGTGGAGATGATTTCGCGCGATTCGAGCATGGTGTCAAAGCCTTCGACAGGCAATCGGCGAATGAGTGTGTCGATCCAAGGTGCTGCGGGCGTTGCGTCATCGGTCAGCGCGCTGAGCTTGGCCACGTCATCTCGCGCGCCTGCTTTTTTAACGCGCAACGATTCGCCGGGAAGCAACAATGCGCGCAGGTCGTTCAATGAAAACGGCGGCGTTGCGCCGTCCGCATTGCTATCGAAAATCGGCGTGGCGTTATCCGGTGCAAACACTTCGATGCGCACCAACGTTTTGTCAAGATCAGCCGGCGGCCACGCCGGACGCGGCTGCTGAAACAGCGCATCACGGAACACGTCAACCGGTAAGCGAATGGAGAAAAAAGAACTCTTGTCGCAAACAGCGTTGATAGCCGTTGATTCAGTGGCGATGCAAGGCGACGACTGCCAAATCCAGCCGCGAAAATCACGCACCGGTTTGGTGAGCGCCAGTGTTTCCCCAGTTTCAACGAAGCCCGTCAAACGCCCGCGGATCCCGCTTGCGGCGGGCGCGAACGAAGAGCCGGCCGGTTCACTGCGCTCAAACGGCGCAATCCAGCGCGACTGCGTGCCGCGCATATCAAGCGTTACGCGCACGCGATGCACGCCGCGCAAATCGCGCTCACCCGACGTCCGACCCACCAAGTCGCCGCTGGCAAAACGGCCTGCGATGTAGATGAAGCCACCGGCCCAGGGATTGTTGCCGACCGCCACACACACCGCGCCAAACTGTTTGTACTGCACCAAACAGCCCGTGGTTTCCACCGCCTGTTGCACCTTGTTCGGGTCATCAAAATCAATGGCTGCATAAGGCAACACATACGGATGCAACGGCGTGACACTCGCGTTGGCACTGCCGGGATTCAGAAGCGCGAGTTGCCCCGCAGGATGATGCAATCGTGACGACACTTGCGCCTGCGTTTTCTTGAAGCTCGCCTGATAATTGCGATAGCTCAGCTGCTTCTCTTCTTGTAGCAAGGCGAGCGCCATGGCGAGCGTTGCAATCGCCAGCAATGCGAACACACTGCGCAGCAATAGGCGCTGGCGGAACGACGCAATGCCGGGCCAGCGCAGGTTCATTTGCTTGCTCGTGGCGTGGTGATTTCTACCCAGCGAAAGCCGCGCATCGGTACGTTTTCAATCGCATCGAATTCAGGATCAATCTCGCGGAAGGCGTCACGAATGGTGCTGATGTGTTTACGCACGTTGTCGCGATTGCGTCCGCTCTTGACCACTTGAAATAACTCTTCGTACGACACTACTTGACCCTGATGCTCATGCAGCGACACCAAGATTCGCTGCGCCGTTAATGGCAGATTGATGCGCTGGCCGCGCCACTTGGGCGAGCTTTGTCGAAGCGGATCAAGCGACAGTTCTTCAGTTGCCGCCTCGGGTGCCTTCGCATCGCGTTCGCGCTGCGCCTTCGACGCGCGAAGAATTTCGAGAAAGGTATCGACAAAATCGGCCTCTTCAAAGGTCGTTTTTTGCAGGTAGTCCCACGCGTCCAGCGCTTTCATGATGCTGCGATAAATGGTGGCTGGCATCGCGGACACCACCAGCACCGGCGTGGCGTGCTGCTTGTTGATCGCGTTGATCAGCGCCACACCCGCATGACGTTCACGACCCAACTCAATATCCATAACCACGAGGTCGTAGCGCTGTTTAAGGATGGCCGCCTCCGCATCGTCCCGCGTGAACCATTGATCGACGCGAGCGTCAGGGCGCGCCGACTCAATCCAGCCGCGCAGTTGCGCACTCATGGGTGGATCGTCTTCGATGACGGCGATGTTGAGCATGTGAATTTCCAAATGACAGAGCTGTTCTCATAGGGTGGGCACGGGGTGCCCACCCTACGACGACGCATGAGCGCGTTCGCCAATTATCTTGCCCGCAGCCCATTCCCGGTGTGAGTTTTTCTTCCGTTCGCGGAAGCGCCGCTCACGCGCACGAGCGAAACCGCGATTTTCCCGACTAAAGACACCCCGCGTCGCTCTTGTTCGCTCTATGGGGTGGTGAACAAAATTACACCTAGAGAAACAGCAATACAAACCAGTTTCTCAAGTACGTCATCACACCACATTGCAACTTTTTGGGAGCCCCACATCATGTCGAATCGAATCAAAACCATCGTTAGCGCAGTCAGCCAATCCATCAGCCGGAGCTTCGCAAAGTTTGGCCGCAACGGCGTGCAAACGGCCAAAGCCGCGAAAGGCGCAACTGTTGGCATCGGCGCATCATTCATGCAACATCGATCGCTTGTGGGCTGCGTCGCGGCAACCGCTGCGATCGGTTATGGTCTGTACACCCATCCGCCCGTTCGCAGCATCGAAGCGGGCGAGACCGGTGTGCGCATCAATCTTTTTACCGGTAGCGTGAGCGAATGGCGCGACGGCACCGTGCTTGTGGTGCCGGGTTTGCATCAGTGGCGCACGCTCCAACTGCGCGATCAGGCCTATCGCCCCGCCGCAAAAGATGGCGAGGCGTCATTCCAGTCGGTTGAAGGCCTGTCGTTCGGAGCGGACTTGGTGATTCGTTACGCAGTGGATGCGACAAAGATCGAGGCGCTCGCTAAATCATTGCCGGAAAACATAGAAGGCGAAGTGGTTGAGCCCGCCGTGCAGGGCGTGATCTACAAAGTGTTGGCGCGCTACACCATTCGTGAAATTTTCTCATCGAAGCGCGCTGAGATTCAGCAGATGATTGAAGCCGAACTCAAGCCAAAATTTGCAGCGGACGGCATCGTGTTGCGCTCAGTACAAATGGGCAAAGTGGAGCTGCCCGCTGAGTACCGCGCAGGCATGGAGAAGCTGCTTGCAGAAGAGCTTGAGTCAGAAAAAATGCGCTACACGTTGGAGCTTAAAGAGAAGCGCGTGAAAGAAACCGCGCTTGATGCGGACGCGCAAAAAGTGCGGCGCGAAAAAGCGGCGGAAGCGTCCGCCAGCGAGCAAATCATCGCCGCGCGGGCGCAGGAGGAGGCGATGAAACATGTGTTGCCATTCAAACAAAAGCAGATTGAGCAGCGCCAACTTGAGGCCGAAGCCGAACGCGTCGTTCGCGTGAAGGGTGCTGAAGGCAATGCGCAGGCACGTCGCATCGAGGCGAGCGGCGAGGCAGATTCACGGCAAAAATTGGCTGATGCCGAGGTGTATCGCCTTGATAAAGTCGGTCGTGTGACCAGCGAGCAAATGGCCCGCGAAGGCGCGCTCATCACCAAACACCCGCTGCTCATTCATAAGACGATGGCAGACAAACTCTCCGACAAAATTTCGGTCATCATCGCGCCTCCATCCACCAATGGCGATTTCATCGGCGCACATTTGCTGGGCACCACGAGGAACACTAAACAAGCGGCAGCAGCCGACGACGAAGCACAAGTTTCGACGGGCAACAGCAACAGCGCGGAGCGCCAATAATGTCGATCAGCACATTGGTTGCAGCCGCCACGCTCGCCATCGTCACTCAAGATCAATCAGTATTGCGCGCCGCACCACGTGAATCCGCGCAGCAGCAAACGGTTCTCTCACAAGGCGATACGCTCGAAGTGCGGGGCGAAAAGCAAGATTACTTGCAGGTGTACGACCATCGCCGCGAACGTGCAGGCTACGTTCGTACATCGCAAGTGCGACGCACGTCACTCACCAACGCCGAAGCGCCGGAACTGCTCGCTGTCGCCCGCTTTGTGCGCGACACGCCGGGGTCGGAGGCGATGGGCATTGCGTTGGTTGCCGCCTACATCAAAGCTGCACCGGCGCAGGCCATTCACGCAGAGCCGTTCGACATTCTTGGCACGCTTGCCGACCGCTTGGCTCGTCGCGCATCGAACGCGAGCAAGGCACAAGAGGCAAGCGTTGCCGCACATATTGAAGTCGCCAAAAGCTACGGCGTGGTCTTCAAGGACATTGAGCGCGACGGTCGGGTTCGGGTTTGCTATGACGGTGAAGCGTTTCGTCGCGTGCTGGCAATGTCGAAAGATGACCAACAGCTTGCCAATGCTGCGCTCGCGATCACGCGGCCAGAATGCATCGATCCAGCAATGCTGCCCACTGCGCGCATTGCGGTCGATCAATGGCGTGCCGAGGTGCTGGATCGAGTGGATACGTCGCACTTGCCGGAACACATAAAAAACCGCATCCGTGCGCGGCGTGCCAGTGTGTGGTCAAGTGTCGCCTTCAATCTTGCGAGGCGCGGCGAGTCGGCCCAAGTTGCAGCGACTCGCGCATTGGAGGAGTTGGTTACCGTTAACAAAGCTGAGTTAGCGGAAGAAGATCAAAGCGCGTACACGGAGGCGGCGATTCGTGTGGGAGCGGTGCGTTGGGGTGCGCTTGCCGCCGCGCCGAACGCTGTCGCCGCGAAGGTCGTAGTGACCACGTCACCCGGTGAAAGCGGTCAGACTTGTGTTTCGCTCACCGACGCAAAACGCGTTAATGCGAAGCCAGTTTCGGTGCGCTGCACCTACGGAATCGTGTGGACTCAATCTGCCTCGGTGAACGCCGCAGGCACGGTGGTGACGCTCGCGGTGCAACCGCTAGATGCGTGGCGCGAACTGTGGGTGTTTAAGTTGGGTGTTGACGGCTGGACGGTAGATGTGCTGCCGCCTGCATCGTCGTCGCCCGATTTCGGTTACATCGAATTCGCAGGCTGGGTGCCCGGTGGAACACACTTTCTCGCAGCGCGCGAAACGCGCGTAGACGGACGCATGCGCAAAAGCTTTGAATTGGTTCGTCTCGACACGCTCATCACCGAGAAAAAAGCCGAAGAGCCATCGTCACTCAGCACGTTTTATCGTTGGCAGGATGCGGTTTGGAAGAAACAGACGGTGAGTTTGCGGTGAGCGAGTCTTCGCAAGGCGTCGAAGTAGGACCGACTCGGTTCGACCCCCTTTCCCCGGGGGAGAGGGGGCCAAGCCGTCTTCGGAAAAATGAGCACGGTGGGATGCAGCTACGGCGCGAAGAGCCCCGCATGCTCGTGCCGCAGTAAATTCTTCTGCACTTTTCCCATCGCATTGCGCGGCAAATCGTCAACGATGAACACGCGTTTGGGCACTTTGAAATTAGCAATTTTTGATTTGAGATCAGCGAGCATTACCGCTGCGTCAAGCGCACTGCCCGCCTTGCCAACGACTACCGCAACGCCCGCTTCGCCAAAATCAGGATGCGGCACGCCGATCACGGCGGATTCGGCCACGCCCGGCATGTCGTTGATGTAGCCCTCGATCTCGGCGGGGTACACGTTGTAGCCGCCGCTGATGATCAGGTCCTTGCTGCGCCCGACGATGACCACGTAGCCGTGTTCATCAATTTTGCCGACGTCACCGGTTTTGAACCAGCCATCCGTGGTGAATTCTTCTTTCGTCTTTTCGGGCATGCGCCAATAGCCGCTGAATACGTTGGGTCCTTTAACTTCGATCCCGCCAATTTCGCCGACTGGGCATGCTGCGCCTTTATCGTCCGACACGCGCAATTGCACGCCCGGAAGCGCAACGCCTACCGTGCCACCGCGTCGCTCGCCGTGTTGCGGCAGGTAAGGATTCGAGGTGAGCATCGCGGTTTCGCTCATGCCATAACGTTCGAGGATGGTGTAACCCGTGCGGTCTCGCCACGCATTGAAAGTTTCGATAAGTAGTGGTGCCGAGCCTGCAACGAACAGCCGCATGTTTTTGCACATTTCAGGATTGAGACTTGCGTCCGCAAGCAGCCGCACATACAGCGTCGGCACGCCCATAAACACAGTCGCTTCTGGCAGTCGCGCAATGACCGCAGTCGGATCGAATTTTGAGAACCAGATCATCTTCGCGCCCGATAGCAGCGCGCAGTGCGACGCGACAAAAAGCCCATGCACGTGAAAAATCGGCAGTGCGTGAATCAACACATCCGATGCACTCCAGCCCCAATAATGCTTGAGCGTCAGCGCGTTCGAGAGCAGATTGTTGTGCGACAACATCGCGCCTTTGCTGCGCCCCGTGGTGCCGCTGGTGTAGAGAATCGCGGCGAGATCGGTGCCACTTTTTTCGGCAATTGAGTGTGCTGTAGTTTGCGTGGCAGCGGCCTGCATTAGCGTGCCGCCACCCGTCTCATCTAGTGTGAAAACACGCGTCACGATTGCTGCGTCGGCAATGGGTTGCATCCAATCGAGTGACTTAGGCGAACACACGACCACCGCAGGCTCTGCATTGCCAATAAAGTATTCGATTTCGCTCGCAAGATAGGCCGTGTTCAGCGGCAGATACACATAGCCCGCACGTAACACAGCGAGATACAGCATCAGCGCTTCAACGCTCTTCTCGGTCTGCGCAGCTATGCTGCTGCCTTCGGGCAAGTTGAGCGAAGCAAGCAGGTTGGCAATGCGCGCGGTTTGTTCGTCCAAATCGCGCCACGTATAGCGCTTGAGTGTTGCGCCGGTGCTGCTGTCGGCGGACTCAATGACGATGGCAGATCGATCTGCTGGAAATCCAGCGCTTATCGCTGCGTATAGATTCTTGTTGGTCATGATCTCTTCATGTAACTGATGCCGTAGGATGCTGATGCCGTAGGGTGCGCATCAAAATGCGCACCTCGCGAAAGACCCATCGCGGGTGGTGCGCGCTCTGGCGCACACCCTACGCAAGAGAAATAGCGCTAATCCAGCTTCGCCCCAGACGCCTTCGCAACCTCGGCCCAGCGCTTGATCTCCGCGGTTACAAAGCCCGCGAACGCGTCCCCATACATGTCCGGTAGCTCCGCGCCTAGTCCGGTTCAGATGACTTTTAATTCATCCGAGTTGTAGGCTTTTTTAAGTTCCGCCTGAAACTTCGCAATCACATCTGTGGGCGTGCCTTTCGGTGCCCATAAGCCGTACCACGTGGAGACTTTGTAGTTCAGGCCCGACTCCATCGCGGTGGGAATGTTTGGGAATCCCGGCGCGCGTTTTTCACTCGCCACCGCAATTGCCTTGATGCGTCCGCCCTTGATGTGAGCAGCGCTTGAGCCCATGCCGTCGAACATCACGTCGATCTGTCCGCCTATCAAATCGGTGAGCGCGGGGCCCGCGCCCTTGTACGGAACGTGAGTGATTTTGGTGCCTGCGAGATTGTTAAAAAGCTCACCCGCGAGATGATGCGAAGAGCCGCTGCCCGCCGATCCGTAGTTCATCTTGCCGTCCGCTTTTTTGGCGGCATCGATGAAGCCTTTCAAATCGTTGGTAGGCACTTTTTGTGGGTTGACCACGATCACTTGCGGCACCGACGAGACCAGTGCGATGGGGATGAAACTCTTCTCGATATCGTAGTCAAGCTTCGGGTACATCGAAGGCGCAATTGCGTGATGCACTGCGCCTAAAAAGAACGTGTATCCATCGGGTGCAGCCTTAGCCGCGATGCTTGCACCCAGTGTGCCGCCTGCGCCGCCACGGTTGTCGATGATGAACTGCTTGCCGGTGTTTTTGCTCAGCGTGGCGGTGAGCGGTCGTGCGAAAGCGTCGGTGCCGCCACCCGCCGGGAACGGCACAACGATGGTGACCGGTCTTCTCGGCCATGCGGTTTGCGCGTGTGCGGCAAACGGCGTGAATACGGTAGCCGCTGCGGCAATCGCTGTGACGATCAAGCGTCGGGTGAAAGAAAAAGTGACGTGTTGCATTAAGTGTCCTCCTTGTGAAATGTTATCCGGTGCGCGTGGGTTTTGTAGGAGCGGCTCTGCCGCGACCCGATGGCGCGCGTAGGCGCAGGTCGCGGCAGAGTCGCTCCTACAAGTCGCGTGCTAAATCAACGACGAAACAGCCCGCGCATGCGTGACGACGCCGTTCACAAAATCCTCATGCGACTGCTCGACTCGATCAAGGTTGGAGAGATAGTTCACCATCAAGCCCGCCGACTGCTTCAGACGCTTTGCTGACAGGTCTGCTCGCGCATTGATTCGCTCCAAACGCGCACCGTTGTCGAGATGAAAACACGCTACGGGATCGCCCTGTTTTTGGGGTGATTCGTGAACCAGATAAGCGCTTGCCATCGCAAGCAGCGACTCGTTGGCGTCGTCATCAAGCGCTTTCGATGTGTCTGCGTTTCCGAGCTTTGCCAGATCGCCGTGGGTTGCCGCGTGCAACGCGTCGTGCGCTGCGTTGAGCCGTTTAAGCACGTTGGGTTTGAGCCCGCCGTAGACCAACGCCGCTTTGCCTCGCGTGAGCCACGACATAACGTTGGTCGCGGGGGTTCAGCCGCTGCCGAAAGTGTTGCCAATGCGCCCGCTGTGGGATCAGCCGCATAAGCCTGCGCCACTGTCAGAACCGCATGCGGGTCAGGAGAAAATTCCCGCGCGATGCTATCGAAAAGCGCGTCGAGCTCAGCGTCGGTCAGCGTGCCGAATTCAGCGATGATGCCCTGCGCAATCGCGGGCGAATTGGCCTCTGCGCGCACCGACAGCAAGCGGTGACATTCGCGCAGGAGCTTTGCCGCGCGGCGGTCGCTCGACAGCTTTGACAGCTGCTGTGCCGCCTTGCGCAGAACCGGAACCGGCAAGAGATCAGTCAACATGTTTTTGCTCCTGACTTTCACGCGTGAAGTGTGCGCAGATGTTTGAGTGCTGCGCGTTGCGCCAGCAGATGGTGGTGCAGTCAATATCCACGGAAGGGGATGATTTCCATCATGTTGACGACATAACGCTGATGTTGCGCGACGTTAGGCGGGGTTAAGTTCTGTCATCGCTAGATCATTGGCAACAAGACTTGCTGTCAATACAACATATTGGCAGTACAGTTTTCGTCGTAATCACACAATTGGTGTGGGCTAACCGCACTATTTGCTGCGTTTAAGTACGAACTGTCGGCGAGCGCGGTGGAGCGAAGTGTATTTCGTACGGAGTCAAGCCATTGAAGATTCTGCGAGGTCTGCGGTT
>JAYSRA010000162.1:0-53340 GCA_043721275.1 Burkholderiales bacterium | reverse complement strand
CTCACTCATTTCAGTGTCCTTCGCTGTTTGCGTCGGTACACTCTACTTATGAGTCAACGAGCCTCCTAAAGTACGGTTTACTTATGAGTCACCGCGTTACAGAGAAAAGCTGTTAAGGAAAATCACGCGTTCGGCATCGCCCGCTGCACCCCACAGATCGGTAAAACGCGCTAACGTTGCGCCCTGTCGTCAATCGCAGTTTTTCACTTGAGACCACTATGGCAAATCCCTACCTCGTCGCGAAAACCACCGACAGCAACACCGACGTCAAGCTGCTCCCCAAGCTCGCCAATCGTCACGGCTTGATTACGGGCGCAACAGGCACTGGAAAAACGGTGAGCTTGCAAGTGCTGGCGGAAGGCTTTTCGCGGCTCGGTGTGCCGTGTTTTATGGCCGACGTGAAGGGGGACCTCACGGGTTTATCGCAAAGCGGCGGAGGCAATCAGCGAGTGAGCGATCGCGTGACGATGTTGAAGCTCACCGCGTTTGCCAACGAGCAATTTCCGGTGACGTGCTGGGACGTATTCGGCGAGCAGGGACACCCGTTACGGGCGACGGTGGCCGAGATGGGGCCATTGTTGCTATCGCGTATTTTGAATTTGAACGACACACAAAGCGGCGTGTTGACCGCCGTATTCAAGATCGCTGACGACAAGGGTTTGCTGCTGCTAGACCTTAAAGATTTGCGCGCCATGCTCGTGCATGCGGGCGAAAACGCAAAGGAATATCAACTCGCGTACGGCAACATTTCGGGCGCCAGTATTGGCTCAATTCAGCGCGGCATTTTGACGCTGGAATCGCAGGGCGGCGAGAAGTTTTTTGGCGAACCGGCATTGAACCTCACAGACCTGATGCAAACGGTGGACGGCAAAGGCGTGGTGAATATTTTGGCGGCCGACAAGCTGCTGACGAACCCGCGAATTTACGCAACGTTTTTGCTCTGGCTGCTCTCGGAACTGTTTGAGTCGCTGCCCGAAGTGGGCGACCCTGATGTGCCAAAGTTGGTGTTCTTTTTTGACGAAGCGCATCTGTTGTTTAACGAAGCACCGCCGGAGCTTAAAGCGCGTATCGACCAGGTGGTGCGGCTGGTGCGCTCAAAGGGCGTCGGCGTGTATTTCGTCACACAAAATCCGGCGGATATTCCGGACGTGGTGCTCGGCCAACTCGGCAATCGCATTCAGCACGCGCTGCGCGCCTACACGCCGCGCGACGCCGAGGCAGTGCGCGTTGCCGCTGCAACCTTCCGGCCCAATCCAAAAATAAACACTGAGCAGGTGATCACCGAGCTGGCCACCGGCGAAGCGCTGGTGTCGTTTCTGGATGAAAAAGGACGACCCAATCCGGTGGAGCGATGCTGGGTGATTCCGCCTTCTTCGCGTATTGGCCCAGTGACCGCGGATGAGCGTGCTGCGTTGGTCAAAACTTCCATTGTCGCGGGCATCTACGACACGCTGGAAGACCGCGAAAGCGCATACGAGAAACTGGTTGGGCGCGTCGATGCGCGGCTCGATAAGGCCGCTGAAATCGCCGCGCCTACGTCGACCGCTACCGGTGCGGCGGCTCCGGCAGCAGCTGCGGAAGAGCCCGGCTTTTTCAGCAAAGTGGGCGGTATGATTGGTGACGTCATGAGCACAAAAAACACGCCTCACAGCCGTCAAAGCGTAGGTGAAGCGGCGATGAAATCAGCGGCGCGCGCAATGGGCTCCGAGGTCGGTCGTCGCGTGATTCGCGGCGTGTTGGGCTCTATTTTTGGCGGCAAGCGCTAGTCTTGTTACGCGCTTAATGGGTCGCTACTGCAACCCGCAAAACACCACACCCTCATCAGTCCAGCCCAACCGATTCACCATGTCTTGATGCTGCACGAGGCTCGTGCTGAAGCGATGGTTGCCGTCGTCAACATAGCGCGGTGCGCCCTTGAACGCGCGGTAAATGGGGGCGGTGCCGAGAGGGCACATGCCAGCTGCGGTCTTCGGAATCGCGTAGCCTTCGACGCCCTCCAAGTATGGTTTAGCGGCGAGTTGCTGATTGCTTGGGTTGAGGCTCGTCAACACCATTTGATCGGAGGGCAACGCCGTGAAAAAGTGACTGCCTCGAGACCCGCCGCGCGCCACTTTGTCAAAGTAATGGCGCTCCAGCGGCAAGGTCTCAACGTTGGGGGCGGCATACAGGCTGATTTGCTGGCCGGTGCGCGCAAATGTGCCGGGCAGCGCATCAAGCGCGGCCTTGTCGCCTGCGCGTCCGGTTAAAAAGTAGTAGTCGAGCGTACTGATGTAATACTCGATCAGCGTCACATCCGCCGTGGTGCTGACGGGCAAAAGTTCAAGGCCGAGCGCGTTGCTGGCCACCGCGCAGGACGACGTCAGTTGCTGTGTGACATACACCGTCTGCAAGCCAGCTTGCGGGAATTGGTTGCGATTAACGGTGACACGCAGCGTGTTGCTGTCGACATAAGTCGGCACCAAGACCAAGCCCGCGATGACCACGCGGGATAGCGCGGTGAATCCGGTGCCTTTCACACTGATGACCGTGGCCGTCGAATCGTCACCCAGCACCTTACGTGAAATACTCGCCAGCGTGAGCGGTTGATCGGTGCTGTTAAAGCGTGCAACATATTCAGGAATGGACGCGCCAACCGTGGTGTTCAGCGTGGTTGCCGTCCCGCTAGCGGTGCCCGACCAGCCGGTGAAAATCGCGCTGCTGCTTGATGCGGTGAGCGTAACGACCAATGGCGATCCGTAACGCACCCAGCCACTTGAATCACTGAACGTAATCGATCCCGCGCACGACGGGATCACCTGCTTGTACGGCGCGAAATCGCGATGCGCGCGAATGGTCACCGCGCGCACACCAGAGGCGGGCATGCTGACCTCTCCCGTCAGGGCATTGTCAAACCCTTCGTAGCTGTCGAGCGTGTGACGAATGCTGGAGCCGATGAACTGCGGCGAGATCATTTCAAACTTCCATGTGCCCGCGGTAGTGCGACCGATGCGCGGGGCGATCGATGTGCTCGTGGCGCCGCCCGGTGACGTAATCTTGACGCTAATGCCGTCGAGAATGCCGTCGCCTGTGGCATTCACGGCAATCACCGGGTCACTGGTGAACAGCGAGCCGATAGTTTGTTGAGCGAGCGTCCCGGTGAGCAACAGCGATATTTTGTTAAGGATGCCTGCGCCACCGTCGTACGCGAATGCGCCGCCCCAAGTGAAGTAGCTTTGATAACCCGCCACTGGCGCCGCCCGCAGGTCGAAGCTGGAAAATTGCGGATAAAGGGAGGCGGTACCGGCCCACGGCGATGCGCGCGCGACAACGGTTGAAGTGCCACCGGCTTGCGACGCGGCGGTCCCTGCCACGTCAACCAGCCGAACAAAGTGGGCCGTAAACACCGTGCTCGCAGGTGCGCTGCCGGGATTGCCGAGTGAACCATCACCGGCACGCGCAAGCCAGGTGAGCTGCCTTGATGGCTCGCTGCCGGCGTCATGGCTCCAGCGGCCAAAGCCAAACTGAAATCCATCTTTGCTTTGCAGATCGCCTAACGCCCACATGCGATGCACGCTGCCTTGCGGCCAATCAAATACCGCAGGCGTGGTGATCGTCACGCCATCAACCACGAGCTTGAGTCCGGACGGGTTACTGTTGATCGTAGTGCGTGCCGGAGCCGAGCCATACAGGCGTAATAGCGCATCAATATCACCCGGAGAATAGGTGCCCGTGCCCGCAACATCGATACCGGGCGGTTTGGTCTCTAGCGTGACGCGGTCTGCAAAGGCAGCGAACGCGGTGCGGCTGTAATGCATGATCGAGTTGTAGTCGTAACCACCCACGCTGCGGGTCGCAAAAATGGGCATGTTGTTGCCCCGTTTGCCCGGATCCATGCGACTCAATTTGAGATCAACAAATGCGTTCGCGGCCGCGTCCTGCTGCACATGCCACAAACCCATCGCGTGACCCATCTCGTGCACCAGCGTACTGACGCCACACACGGGATCCCCGAGGATGGCTTGGCGGCTGCCAACACGTCCGACCGGGCTTGAGCAAGCACCGGTGTCGGGCGCGATCAAGTTGAACGCGACGTAGTCGGTTTCACTAACGCGCGGCACCCATTGCAGCGTACCCGCGAGCACGCGATTAACCTCAGTCACGGCCGCGTTGATGGTGGTCGTATTGCCTGCCTCGACGGTAAACGGCACCTCGATGACGCCACTGGCTCCGCGTTGCCAGAGCTTGCCAACGTTGTCGATCGTCAGCGCCTTGCGTGTTTCGACAATTTGATGCTGTCCACGCTCAACAGCCAGCCGCCATTCGCGCACGGCGGCCGCGGGCCCCATGATGATGTCGCCATCAGTAACGGCTACATCGCCCTGCTCTACATAGTCAACCCACTGACCGTGCCACAGCGTGCGGAATACTTCCGTGGCGGCGGCAGGCGTGCTGACGGAAAGCGCGGTGCAGAGACACACGCCAATGAGTGACCATAAGGTGTTGCAATGCTTCATGCGTGTTGCTCCAATTACTGCGATGTGGAGCCAACGATACACGAATTGCGCTGCATCCTCCCGCGTACGGAAGGACGCAATGCCGCGGCGAGTTACGCCAGCGCCAGCTCCGTCTGCATCAGCGGCTGTAATCCAGCGCGAGCGGTGATGGCGCAGCTCTCGATTTCAGGCAGCAGCTTGGCGAAATAGAAGCGTGCCGTTTGCAGTTTGGCGGCATAAAACGTGTCGCCCGAATCTTGTTTTTCGAGCGCGATTTTTGCCATGCGTGCCCACCAATACGCGAACACCGCATGACCGGCAACGCGCATGTAGTCAACGGCTGCGGCACCAATTACGTCGGGATTTTTTTGCGCGGCGCTGCCGATTTCAAAGGTTAACGTGGCCTGCAATTCAGCGGCGTGCAGCATCGGCTCAATGAACTCTTTCATGCCCTCAATGCCTTCGCATTCTTCGGCAAATCCTTCCATCATCGCGCCCAATTTTTTAAGCGTTTCGCCCTTGTTGCCCAGCACTTTGCGGCCGAGCAAATCGAGTGATTGAATGGTGTTGGTGCCCTCATAAATCATGTTGATGCGAGCATCGCGCACATACTGCTCCATGCCCCATTCGGCGATGTAGCCGTGGCCACCGAATACCTGCAAACAATGCGACGTGGCGATCCAGCCGTTGTCGGTGATAAAGGCTTTGACAATCGGGGTCAACAGCGCCACCATTTCTTCGGCCTCAGCTCGTTTAGCTTGGTCAGGATGGTTCAGATGCGTGTCAATCAACAGCGCGCAAAACAGCGACAGTACGCGCCCGCCTTCGGCATAAGCCTTGGCAGTCAGCAGCATCTTCCTCACGTCGGGGTGATGAATGATCGAGTCCGCTGGTTTGTCCGGATTTTTCGGGCCGGACAAGGCACGCATCTGGATGCGATCTTTGGCATACGCCAACGCGTTTTGATAGGCCACTTCGGTGAGTCCTTGCGACTGCATGCCCACGCCGATTCGCGCGGCATTCATCATCACGAACATCGCGGCCAAGCCTTTGTTCGGCGCGCCCACCAGCCAGCCCTTCGCACCGTCCAGCGCGATTTGTGCTGTGGCGTTGCCGTGAATGCCCATCTTGTGTTCAAGACCGGTGCAAAAAATCGGGTTACGCGCTCCGAGCGATTGATCCGCGTTAGGAATAAATTTCGGCACGATGAACAGCGAAATACCCTTCGAACCCACAGGCGCATCAGGCAGCCGCGCGAGCACGAGATGCACGATGTTCTCGGCAAGATCATGCTCGCCCGAGCTGATGAAAATTTTGTTGCCGGTGATGGTGTAGCTGCCGTCTGTCGCCGGCTCAGCCTTGGTGCGCAGCAGGCCGAGATCGGTGCCGCAATGTGGCTCGGTCAAGCACATGGTGCCGGTCCATTCACCGGTTGTAATTTTCGGCAAATACAGCGCTTGCTGCTCGGGCGTGCCGTGTGCGTGCAGGCACTCGTAGGCGCCGTGCGTGAGGCCGGGATACATCGTCCACGCCTGATTGCCGGAATTCAAGAATTCGTACACCGCTTGATTGATGACCAACGGAAGGCCCTGGCCGCCATATTTCGGATCGCAGGAGAGTGCAGCCCAACCGCCGTCAACAAACTGCTTGTAGGCCGCTTTAAAGCCCGTGGGCGTGGTCACCGCGTGCGTCCTGGTGTCGAGCGTGCAGCCTTCTTGATCGCCGCCCTGATTTAACGGAAAAATCACCTCGGAGGCGAACTTGCCGCCCTCTTCCAGAATTGCCATGATCGTATCGATGTCGTTGTCGGCATGCGCAGGCAAAGCGGCGAGTTCAGCGGGAACATTAAGCAGCTCCTCCATCACAAATCGCATGTCACGAAGGGGTGGCGTGTAGGTCGGCATGTTTCTCTCCAATTGCAACAACTAAAACAGTTACGCCGGATTGTGTCTTACGACCGATTCAATTTGTCGTTTGAAACGAGTATTTTTTGCAGGTTAGGTGCTTCACTCTACGCTTGCGCTCGTGGCTACATCGGGAGCCCTTCAAGACGGCCCGCGCGTGGCGAGCCGTAAATCAGGCTGGGTTAATCTGCGCCGAGCGCGTCCTCTTCACGCCCACCTTTTGCATCGACAGCCACGCCGCTGCCAGCGAGCCGTTGGCATCAATGCCGCGACAGGCATCTTCAACCACGTAAATATCAAAGCCGTATTTGCGCGCATCGAGCGCTGTCCACGCCACACAAAAATCGGTGGCAAGCCCTGCAACAAACAGCCGTTTAATGCCGCGCGTTGTAAGGTATCCGCGCAGTCCCGTCTCCGTTTTTCGATCCGCTTCAAGAAACGCGGAGTAGCTGTCCACTGGCGTACGAAATCCTTTGCGAATCACTAACTGCGCCTGCGGAATATCGAGGTCTTGATGCAGCGCCGCGCCCTCGGTGCCCTGCACGCAATGGTCAGGCCACAGCACCTGTTTGCCGTACGGCAAGTCGATCACGTCGAACGGCTTTTTGCCCGCGTGTTGGGATGCAAACGACACATGATCGACCGTGTGCCAATCCTGAGTGAGCACAATATTTTTGAATTTTTTGGCCACCGCATTGATCACTGGAATGATCGCCTGACCGTCGTTGACGGCGAGGCTGCCACCGGGCAGAAAGCAATTCTGCACGTCGATGACGAGCAGCGCGTCGGTGGCTTTGATAGCTACGTTCGTGTCTGGTTTCGTTACTTTTGCGGCAGGCTGCGCGATGAGCGCAGGGCTCGCCAGAGTAGCGGCGATTGCGGCCAGCGCGTGGCGGCGGTTGATTGTTTTCATAACGTCAAGAGGAGGAGGAGTTGCACGAAGCTTGATTGTTTCATTGAAGGCCGTTTGCGATTTCCCGTTGAGCCGCTCGCGCGTGAAGCGGATCGATAAAATTGGTTATGGGCGATTGATGCTCACGGCGCGCGCCTCTAGCGGTGCCCATCGAACAAAGCGATCAAAGGAAATCTGATGGTGGTGTTGAAACTGCGTATTCCGTTAACACTGGCAGGCCGCGCGAGGGATTTTCTTTCGCGATCCGCATCCCTCGCGCTAGGGCTCACGCTCGCGCTGCACGCACTGCCCGCTGCGGCGGCTGAGCCGACGCGCGCGGTGAGCGCGACATCGGCATCGCGCAAGGCAATCGCGGATGAAATTAAACACCTGATGGCGCGCGCTAAATCGGGCGATGCTCATGCACAAAACGCGTTGGGCAGCGCGTACTACGACGGCAATCAGGTCAAGCAGGATTACAACGAGGCGGCGCGGTGGTATCGCTTAGCGGCTGCGCAAGGCAATCTGCAAGCCCAGAGAAGCTTGGGCTATCAATACGAATGGGGCGAAGGCGTAGCGAAGGATCCGATTGAGTCGGCGCGTTGGTATCACTTGTCGGCAGCGCAAGGCGACTCGTATTCGCAGCGCAAACTGGGATACGCCTACCGCGACGGCGATGGCGTGGCCGCTGATGCGGTGCAATCGTTTCAGCACTTTCAACGCGCAGCATTGCAAGGCGACGCAGCGGCTCAGTTTGGGGTGGCAGCCGCCTTCGGGAACGGTCGCGGCGTGGCTGCCAACAAGCCGCTCGCGCTGCAGTGGTACCTGAAAGCGGCGCAACAAGGGGACGCCGACGCCCAGAACAATTTGGGGCAGATGTATAGCAACGGTGAGGCGCAGCCATTGAACAAACCCAACGAGGCCGAGGCCATGCGCTGGTACCGCGAAGCCGCTGCACAGGGCCATGCGCATGCTCAGACGAGCTTGGGCTATCACTACCTTAAGGGTTCGGGTGTAAAAAAAGATGAGAAAGAGGCGCTGCGCTGGTACCGTTTGGGTGCCGAAGGCGGTCATAAGGTTGCGCAAAATGAGGTGGGCGAGCTACTGCTGCGAGGCGTCGGCGGCGTACCTGTGAACCGAGTTGAAGCGCGGCGCTGGCTTAAATTAGCCGCCGATCAAGGCCACGAGGATGCGATCAAAACGCTGGCGGCGATGAAGCCGTAAGCCTTAATCGGCCAACCGCCTACCGGTGCAAAACACCGAGATGGAATCAATGCGCAGCAGCCGTTTGAGCGGCTGGAACAGCGTTCAAATTGAACCACAACGCACATCAATGACGTAACAACTTCAGGCTGAAACGTAGCTTTATCGTGGGCTACAGCGCGTTTTGTCCCAGTACACGACTCTACATTTAAATTGCGCTTAGCCCACGCTATATGGGGGTTTCAGCCAAAAGCTGCTACTGCTTTAGCGCTGCCGGTTGATCAAAAAACCGGAGCGTGATAACGCGCGCCGAAGCGGAAAGCGAACACACAACAAAAAAGGAGCCACCGCTCCTATTTTGTTGCCCGTCGTTCGCTCGGGACTGTCGCACTCGACAACCGCGCGAACGACGCTTAGGTCTCGCTACTGTGCTGGCGCTTGACCCGCTTGGCCTGCGTTAGCCGCAGCCGCTTGATCTTCGAGCAGCGCTTTCATCGACAGTTTCACGCGGCCTTTGTCGTCGAAGCCGAGCACTTTGACTTTGACCGTTTGGCCTTCGGTCAGGTAATCGGTAACGGCGTTGACGCGCTCGTTGGCGATCTGGCTGATGTGCAACAAACCATCGCGACCCGGCAGCAGTTGAATGACCGCGCCGAAGTCCATGATGCGGATGATCGGGCCCTCGTAAGTGCGGCCAACTTCGACCTCGGCGGTGATGCCGTCGATGCGCTTTTTGCACTCGGCGAGGTCATCACCGTTTGGCGAGGCGATGGTAATCGTGCCGTCGTCTTCGATGTTGATCTGGCAATGCGTTTCTTCCGACAGGGCGCGAATCACCGCGCCGCCTTTGCCGATCACGTCGCGAATCTTTTCCGGATTGATTTTGAAGGTGACCATGCGCGGCGCGTAGGCGCTCATCTCGGTGCGCTCGTGCGGCATCGCCTCCTGCATGATCTTTAAGATATGCACGCGAGCCTCGTGCGCTTGCGCCAATGCAACGCCCATGATTTCTTTGGTGATGCCTTGGATTTTGATGTCCATTTGCAGGGCGGTGATGCCACGATCCGTACCGGCCACTTTGAAGTCCATGTCGCCCAAGTGATCTTCGTCACCAAGGATGTCGGTCAGCACGGCGAAGCGCGTGCCTTCCTTAATCAGGCCCATGGCGATACCCGCGACCGGTGCTTTCAACGGCACGCCCGCATCCATCAGCGCGAGTGCGCCACCGCACACTGACGCCATCGATGACGATCCGTTCGACTCGGTAATTTCAGAGACGACACGCATCGAATACGAGAAGTCTTTTTCACTTGGCAATACGGCGATCAACGCGCGTTTTGCAAGACGACCGTGGCCAATTTCGCGACGCTTGGGCGTGCCCACGCGACCGGTCTCACCCGTGGCGAACGGAGGCATGTTGTAGTGCAGCATGAAGCGGTCGCGGTATTCACCGGCGAGCGCGTCGATCATTTGCTCGTCCTGCTTGGTGCCCAGCGTGGCAACGACCAACGCTTGCGTTTCGCCGCGCGTGAACAGGGCTGAGCCGTGGGTGCGCGGCAGCACGCCGGTGCGCACGCTGATCGGGCGCACGGTGCGTGTGTCGCGACCGTCGATGCGGGGTTCGCCGCGCAGGATTTGTTCGCGAACGGTTTTTGCTTCGAGCGCAAAAATTTCGTTCTTGATTTGGTTCTTGGTGACGGTGTCCGCATCGGCTGGGATCAACGCGGCCTCAGCGGCGGCGACCACTTCTTTGAGCTTGGCGCTTCGAGCACCTTTGCTCTTGATTTTGTAGGCGTCATCAAAGCCGGGGCCGGCGATGGCGAAAATCTTTGCGACGAGGTCAGGATGGGTGACCGGAGCGGTCCAATCCCATGCCGGTTTGCCCGCATCTTCAACCAGCGCGTGGATCATGTCGATCACCGGCTGTTGTTGGGCGTGGCCCCACCACACGGCACCGAGCATCACGTCTTCGGGCAATTCAATCGCCTCTGATTCCACCATCATGACGGCGGTTTCGGTCGCGGCCACGACCAAGTTCATCTCGGAAGTGACCAGCTCAGTTTTGCTGGGGTTTAGGATGTACTGACCGTTGGCGTAACCGACGCGCGCGGCGGCAATCGGTGCGGCGAACGGCACGCCGGACAATGCGAGTGCAGCAGATGCGCCGATGATGGCGGGGATGTCGGAATCGATCTCAGGATCAAGCGACATGACCTGCGCGATGATCTGAATTTCGTTGTAGAAACCTTCAGGAAACAGCGGACGGATCGGGCGGTCAATCAGGCGCGAGGTGAGCGTTTCTTTTTCAGACGGGCGGCCTTCGCGTTTGAAAAATCCACCGGGGATTTTGCCTGCGGCGTACGTTTTTTCCATGTAATCAACGGTGAGCGGGAAGAAGTCTTGCCCGTCTTTCACGCTGGTCTTGGCTACAGCCGAGACGAGCACGACTGTGTCGCCGTAGCGCACCAGTACGGTTGCATCGGCTTGACGGCCGATTTCACCTGTTTCAAGGGTTAAGGTGTGTGCGCCATATTGAATGGACTTAGTGGTTGCGGTCAGCATCGGCTGGTACCTTTCTTTTTTGCGCTTTTTTGCGCGGGGTTAACTGTTCTGTCGTGAACCGGAAAAACTAAAAACAAAAGGCCGCAACCCCAAGCGGAGAGCGGCCTCGTGACGTAACTAACGCTGCGATTACTTGCGCAAACCGAGCTTCTCGATCAGCGCTTGGTAACGGGCGCGATCTGTGTTTTTAAGGTATGCGAGCAGGGCGCGACGGTTGTTGACCATCTTGAGCAAACCGCGACGGCTGTGGTGGTCTTTGGTGTGCACTTTGAAGTGATCGGCTGCCAAGGCGTTGATATTCGCGGTGAGCAGTGCGACTTGCACTTCAGACGAGCCGGAGTCATTTTTGGAGCGACCATGCTCGGTGATGATTGCGGCGGTTTGGGTGGGCGTTAAGGCCATGATGAGTCTTTCTCTTTTGATTCGTTAGCCGGAGAAACCCTGCAAACCTTCGTCTACAAAGCACCCCAAAAAACGATTGTTTTTTCGAAGTAAGCTTTTGATTATAAACGGATCTGCGCCGTGGTCGGCAGCGACCCGTCGACGAGCCGCATGGAGCGACAAACCGCTGATACAACTTTATGACTAAATCGTTATTGGCGCTGGGGCTCTAGCACGTTTTAGTCAACTATCGACGTAAGCCAAATAACCGCTTTAGCCCCAATGAACTGGGGCGTTCAGCGAAAAGCTACTTCGCTGCGGCGTCCTTGACCACCGGCGCGAAAAACTCCGTGCATTCCACTTTGGCGAACAAAAAGTCAGCGCCACGGCGGTTTTCGCCCTGTTCCAAACGGAATGTGGCCAGCATTTCGGTGGGGCTCTTGCGCTCGTAGCGCAGCTTGGTGATGGTGTCGCCTTCTTTAACTACGAACGCGTTAAACGCGTCGCCAGCGGCTTCCAGCGTGAGTGTCAGTTCGTTGCGCAAACCAGGGCGCAGCCACAGCTTGACCGTGCCCGCTTCGTCGTAAACGCGCATGGCCTCCCAGCCTGAGGTTTTGCCGTCAAGGTAGGTTTGTCCGATGCCCATCAGGCTGCCGCCGCGTGGCGACAACCAAGTTTCGTTGATCGTTGAGCCGTCGCGCGCTGATTTGGCTTGCCAGCAACCGGTCATCCACTGAAACGCATCCACGGTGTTTTTTCCGGGCGCAATGACGGGTGCAGGAATCGACGCTGCCGAGCCGGAAGCCGGTACGGCACCCGGCTCTGCGGCGGGCGTGAGTTGCGCGGGTTGCGTTGTTGGCGTAGCAGGCGTTGCTGGTGTGGCGGTCTGCGCGGTGGCAGTCATTCCGATCAACATTGATGTAGCCACGAGGCCGATACACATTAGTTTTTTCATCTTCTTCTCTTAAAAAATTACGCTTGAAGGGTAGGAGTGGCCAAACACGGCGACGTTCCGCACCTGCGCATGTTTCGCCTTCCACCCGGCGCGCGCTAAGCGCCGATTGCGGCCCCAGCACCGACAATTATTGGGTCACAGCGAGAATAAAGCGCAGCCACGTTTCACGATCTTCAACCTGTTGCGCGGTGGATTTGCCGCTGCCGTGGCCCGAGTCGTAATCCATTTTCAGCATCACTGGATTGCTTTGGCCGACGTTTGCCTGAGCAAGTGCCACAAATTTTTTCGCATGCAGCGGATCAACACGCGTGTCGTTCTCGCCTGCAATCACGAGCATCGTGGGCATGTTCACACCGACCCGAATGTTGTGATAGGGCGAGTAGCGCAGCAACCAGTTGAAATCGTCGGTTTTATCGGGGTCGCCGTACTCCGGAATCCAATAGCGTGCGATGCGAAATTTGTGATAACGCACCATGTCTAGAAGCGGCACTGAGCAGACGATGCCCTTGAACAAATCGGGCCGCTGCGTGGCCGCAGCACCCACCAACAATCCGCCGTTGCTACCACCAAAAGCGACCATTTTTGACGGCTTGGTGTAGCCCTCTTTAATCAGATATTCAGCGGCGGCGTAAAAGTCGTCAAACACATTTTGTTTGTTGCCGCGCATGCCGCCTTCGTGCCACGCCTCGCCATACTCGTTGCCACCGCGCAGACCCGGTTGTGCCACCACCACGCCGCGATTGATGAGCGTGGCAAACGCGCCGAGGTAGCCCACTTCAATACCGACATTAAAGCCGCCGTAGCCGTACAGCGTGGTCGGGTTGTTGCCGTCGAGTTTGATACCTTTTTTGTAGCTCAAAAACATCGGTACTTGGGTGCCGTCGCGGCTCGTGTAGTTGACTTGTTTGGTTTCGATGTCAGCGGTGTTGAGCACTGATTCGTCTTGATACAAAAACTGCCAGTCGAGGCGGTCGGCATCAAGCTTGTAGAGCTTGAACGGCGCGACGAAGGTGGCGAGCGCGGCATACAGCGTGTTGCTGTCGCGGTCGTAGCCAATGCTCGTGATGCTGCCGAATTCCGGGGCGGGTAAGTCGCGAACAAATTTGCCGTCGAGATCAAGCACACGCACGCGTTTCAACAGTTCACGTTTTTCAACAACGATGATGTTCTTTTTGGTCACCACGAAGGATTCAAGCACCACGCCTTTTTCTTCAGGAACGATTTCTTTCCAGTCCTTAAACTCGGGCTTGTCCACACTCGCTTTGAGCAGGCGACCGTTCGGTGATTTGGCGGTAGTGCGCGCAAAAATCGTGTCGCCGATCATCTGGATGCTGGCGACTGCATTTTTTTCATCGAAAATCACGCGCGGTGCATCAGCGCTACCGGTGCGGGCAATCGACAATTTGTTTTGCTGCCAACCTTCGCCGAGATCGTAAACCGTGTACGGCGAATATTCAAAATCAGAAACGCTGCCCCAGTTTTTCGCGTCTGCCCACTTGTGAACGACGGGCGCGTCTTTCACCGACTGACCTAGCGTGAGCTTTTGCCAGAACAGCGGCAGTTGCTTGGCGATTTGCTCCGGCGTGCGCTGTTCGATATACGCAACCCCATTGTCTTTAGTCCACGAAACGCCCTGCACTTGCACCAGCGGCGCATGCACTTGCGCGCCTGTTTTGCTGTCGATAATGTACTGTGTGGGCAGCTCGTCGCCTGCGACTTGGATGCCAACGGCGGCCAAGCTCGCGTCGCGCGAATACGCAATGCCCGAGAGTGAAGATTTGCCCGACGGATCGAGTTTGACGGGGTCGAACAGCAGCACTTCTTTACCGTCAAGACGGGTGTAGAACTTGGCTTGCGCCTCACCTTTCATCTTGCGCGTGAAGAACTCGCGACCCTTCTTATAGATCGGCGGCGAGGTGATGGTGCGATCGGTATAGCGCGTCAATTCATCGCGCAGGCCGGGCACCTCGGGCGTGTTTTTAGCGAGCCAAGCTAGGGCGGCATCGTGCTGCGCGCGCGTCCACTTAACGACCTCTTCGGCCTTGTTATCTTCAAGCCAACGATACGGGTCGGTCAGTGTGGTGCCATTGACAACATCAGCCACCGGACGGGACGCAGTAGCGGGTGGATTTAAAGCGGTCATCGGTTGGGCGCAGAGTTGCGTGGCGAGTACGGCGGGGAGCATTAAAGAAGCAGCGAGGGTGGACGCTTTTTTCATGTGCGCGGTTACCTAAAAAGTGCCTTTTGAGCACGGTGATTGATGAGTGAAAATGCAGCGATCACTGCGACGACGAAGAACAATAAAGTCCACGCCGGAATGGGCAATCCGAGAATCAAATCGATCTTGTTGCATTCGACGCTGCCCTTGAGCGCGCGCGTGAACACATCAAAAATCGGAAACGCTTCGAGCATGTAGGTGATGCCCATGCCGCAGCTCGGCAGCGCGTCCGCCGGCAGCGATTGAATGTACAGGTGACGCGCCGCGAGCGCGGCACCCGAGCCGCCGGTCAACAGCGAAAGCCATGCCAGCACTTTGGCTCCCGGTCGCCCCGGATTCATCACCGCACCCACCAAAAAAACCAGGCCCAACGCCACCACCGCGACGCGCTGGAACCAGCACATCGGGCACGGCTCCAACATCTGCACATATTGCAAATAAAACGCGTAGGCAATCAGCGCCGCGCAGATCAAAAATCCGCTGAGATAAGCGCTGCGGCGGGTCGGAAAAACGTTCAATAAATTCATAAAGGCAATGAAGTGTGGCGGCAAAAATAACGCGTGGAGCGCGCGTGAGACGGGCGACGTTTAGTCTTGTAGGGTGCGCACCAAAGTGCGCACCGGGGTTGGCAAAGAACGGTGTTGTGCGTTTGCCCACATGGTGCGTATTTTGATGCGCACCCTACTTGTTAGCCATAACAGCTTTTTGTTGGAATCAAGGCTATACAGGGGCTAAACCGCGTTTTCGCCATTTATCGATATTCGCTGTTTTGTGGTGTTTTTCCCCTGTGAAATAAGGTTTTCAGCCAAAAGCTACTCCGGTTACGCCTTTCTAGATTTATCGTCAATGCAACATCGACGCGCTGAGCGCCTTGTCCGACGCGCTTTCTAGCATGTCGGCCCGGAACAGCATCGGCAATTTGGTTTCGCTGTCGATGTCCGGAAACACGTCCGCGAGCACGGTGACCGACTCGACGTTGCATTCGCGCAGCAAATCTTGCATTGCCACCGCTATATCTTGGGCGCGATCAGTGGCGTGAAGTTCCGCACGAAAGCCCTCGGCGCCTTTTTCGTCGAACGGGTTCGATAGGCTCAAGCGCACCTCGCCGCCGCTGCCTGTGCGGTGCGCGGAGATGACGGCCTCGGGCTCACCGACGCTGCCGCGAAATTTGCGGATCGCGTTGGTCGCAAAGAGCTGCATCGACACTTCGCGCTGCGCAGCCCGGCCTTGAAACAACGCAGCCAACGGCGAGCGCGGTGGGCGCGGCAACGCGAGCAGCGACAAGGTGCCTCCGCCGAGCTGGGTGGCGAAGGTTTGCGTGAACGGCATACCCCATTTGCCAGTGTCGTTTTCGGTCAACAAATCTACACCGGGACCCGCCAACGCGGTGCCCACAATAAAGCGCAAAAACACGCTCTCTTGGTTCTCGGGCACGGCCATCGCGGCGCGCTCGACGCGTACTGGCTCGTCGCCCTGAGGAGCCCACCAAGCAAGGCTCGCGGACAATTTGTCGAGCGCAAACGTGCTTGATGCGGCGAGGGCGTTGGACAGCGCAAAGGTCTGGTTGCCACGCAGCGCGCCGTGCGCTTTCATGAGCGCGATGACGGCGTCGATTTTCGGCAACGCGCCGGGAATATTCACCGGCGTTGCGTTGCCGGCAACAATCACCACGGGGACTGCAAAAACGGTCGTCGGAAGGGTCGCGTCGCCGCGCGCGCGGCCTGCCTCCACATGCGCGCTGGCGAGCACGCGCGTGACGAGCCGCTGCACGGCGAGCGATGGCGCGCGGGTGAGCGCGTCGCTGATTTCGAGCGTGTTGTTGGCGATGAGCAACGCGGCCATCTGCTCACGCAATTCAGTGTCGCGCTTTTCTTGAAGCACGCCAAGCTCGGCCGCCAATGAGGCCAGCGCGAGATCGATGAGTGGGTTGGCGGGGTTGCCCTCGTAGACGGCAAAGACGCGCGGGTCGGGGAGATGAAACTGCATTACCGAATTGTAGAAGGCACGCGCGGTGCCCTGCGCGCAGCGTCAAACGGCGGTACAGCTTATTTGTGGAAACGCCGTTTAGCTTGGGCTGAGGCGCAATTACGATGTTTCTCGACTTTACATCTAATCGACGCTTAGCCCTTTAAAAACGGCGCATTCAGCAAAAAGTTGCTACTCAAAAATCTTCCCAAACGGCTTCAAACGAATGCCGCGCCGAAGGTGTTTCCACGGCAAATCGGTGGGGTCTGCGGCCATCGGGCCGGGCGCTTTGGCGACCAGAATTTTCTCGGCAATCGGCGTGAAGTCAGCACGAAAATGCACCGAGCTTTTGTTGACCAAAATCGCCTGCTCGGTGGGCTCAATGCCCACAAAGCGATACATCGCCTGATCAGCCAACTGCGTTTTGTAACTCGCCACCACAATGCGCACGCCTTGATAACGCAGGCTCGCTGACGGGCCGAGGCGCAATTTCATGCCGCGATAAAACGGGCCGGTCGCGGCAAAATTTCCGTCATGAATGGACTCAACCAGCCACGGCAATTGCAGCGGCGAATCACCGGGGATTCGACTGTTGCCGCCGAGCGCGACGTTGAGCGTTTTGCCAGCACCGATTTCGTGTGCGGCTTTGGCCGCCGCAGCGTCCACGATGAGGCCCGTCGCGGCACGCTCAGCGCGACATTCCAACAGCGCGCGCACCATGCCCATAGTGTCGCTGTCGCCGCCCGCGCCGGGGTTGTCCTGAGTATCGGCAATCACCACCGGTTTGCGCGCGGTTTTCGCCAACAACTGCGCCTCGCGCACTGCCTCAATCGCGGTCAGCACGCGCGCATCCCATTCGCCTTCGGCGGCGAGCACGCGACGCTCTAGTTTTTCTGCGGCGTCACTAGCCGCTGCATCGTTTGCGCCATACGCCCACACCACCGGCCCGCAGCCTTCGAAATCAGCAGCCGGAAAGCCGGGTGTGAACGACGCGCTGATCACGTCTTTGGACTCCAACTGGCCGACCAATTTATAGATGTCGTTACCGGGGAATAAATCGGTGCATTGCGAGGTGATCGGAATCAAATAGGGCAGCTCGCGTGAGGCGAGTTTCGGTGCGTCCATGCCGCCAATGCGCCGCTTCAAATAAAACGCTGCGCGCGCGCCGGTTTCGGCCATGTCGATGTGTGGATAGGTGCGGTAAGCGACCAGCATTTCAGCGTGTTGAAACATCAATGGCGTGGTGTTGGAATGCAAATCAAGGCTCACCGCAATCGGCATTTTTGGCCCAACGATGGCACGCACGCGACGCAGCAATTCGCCTTCACCATCGGGATGTGAATCGGTGACCATCGCGCCGTGCAAATCGAGATAAATCATGTCGGCGTTTGCTCGGCGAATCCCCTCGCAAATCGCGCCCGCGATGCGCTCAAAAGCGTCGTCGGTCACCTGCGCGCTGGGGCTCGCCGCGGCCCACGCGGTGGGCACCAGCGTGTGCGCCGAGCCCATCTCTTTCATGAACCCGGAGATCGGAATATTTTGGTTCTGAAAACGCTCGAAAATTTCATCCCCGATGGACACCGGTGGCCAGCCACCGCCCTGCACAAATCGCTCGTACGATGCGCGTGATGGCGCAAAGGTGTTGGTCTCATGTTGAAAGCCGCCGATTGCGATGCGCATGGTTCAAAAGTCCAAAAAAAAGCTGAAAATAAATTCAGCTTTAATGTAGATCAATGGCGCGTAATCAACGGCGGCGAATACCATTTGCGGTTAACGCCAATGCCCCGGCACCCAATAGTGGCCGCGATAGTCGCGGTGCCAGTAGCCCTGATTCCAATTTGAATAACCGCGCAGCGGCTGCGTCCAGTGACCGCGATTCCAGTAGTAATCACGCCCGGTCCAGCTGTAATAACCGCCGATCCAGACGTAGCCCGGCCCTGGCGTGGCGAGCACGGCGTCGTTGTAGGCAATCGGCGGCGCGCGATCCACGTAATACACCGGGCCCGCAATGCGCGTAGCCACCACGCAACCGGACAGCGCAACCACCGCAGCAACGCTCATCAGCGCAGATGAAAATAACGACGATTGGGTCATGAAATTCTCCCTAAAAACGGATGGCCACGAGCGCGAAAGAATGCCGCACGCCGCGTGCAGTACTTTTCAGCAACGGCGCAGTCGGCCAGCGCGTTGACGCCGGCGCATAGTCGTTACAAAGATTTACCCGCGTGTGCCAGAGCTTCGCGCGCCTGCGGGCGCGGTCGAGCCCGCAGCCGTAATGCGATACGCGGCCACCACCAATGTTGCCAGCAATGCCGCTGCGAGAAAATTGTGCGCTGTGGCTAAGGCAATTGGCTGACTGAACCACACCGTGCTGATGCCCACCACAATTTGCGCCAGCAGCGCGGCTTTGATCCACCGTGCCTGACGTTTTAGCGCAGCATTCGCGCGCATCAACATGATCGCGGCAGCGACCACCACCACCGTGGTCACCAGCGCGCCAATGCGATGCGCCCAATGAATTGCGCGCAGCGCATCAATCGATAAAAAGCTGCCGTCGGGCGTGCGCCCTAACTCGCGCGCAAAGGTGAATCCTTCGCGCCAGTCAACGCTCGGCAGCAGCGTGCCACCGCAGCCCGGAAAGTCTGCGCAGGCAAGCACCGCGTAGTTGGTGCTGACCCAACCACCCAAGAAAATTTGCCCTGCCAACACCGCCACCGCAAGCCACGCCATCGCCGCCACCCGACCCGTCACGGCAATCGTTTTCGCACCTGCGTCGCCCGCCCGCTCGCGCTCGCGCATCCAAAACCAGATCAACAGCGCAAACAACAACATACCGCCCATCAAGTGCAGCGTCACCACAATCGGCATCAGCTTCAACGTCACCGTCCACTTGCCGAACAAGCCCTGCACACTCACCACAATCAGCAGCAGTAACGGCCAGCCATAGCCCACGCCTGCATCATCAATGCCGCCACCATTTGCGGCGCGACGCTGCCGCACGCGAGCGATCACCGCGCGTGCAAACATCACCAAAATTAGGCCGCCGATGAACGAGGCGAGATAGCGGTGCAGCATCTCGATCCACGCCTTGCTGTGACTCACGGCACCCTGCGGCCCGCCCTGCTCAATGATGGCGTTGTTGATTTGCTGCGTGGCCTGCACCGGCAGCAACTGGCCGTAGCACCCGGGCCAATCAGGGCAGCCCAAACCGCTGTCGGTCAAGCGCACAAAGGCACCGAAGGCGATCAGATCTAGCGTTAAAAATGCAGTGATTGCGGCCAGCCGCCGCCACGACAATCGTCGCCCCATCCACAGGGCGATGAGCAGCAGGGCAACCCACGCTAGGGCGTTGATAGTTGAAAGAGAAAACTGCCAGAAAATCGGCGTGACAACATCAGAGGTGGCGGGCATAGCGTGTCGCAACGGTAAAGAGCGACGGTGTTAACAATGACCCCACGATTTTAGGCGCTCGTGCGGTTTGGGCGGCGTGGCTATGCACGCCATCAGCCTACCCGGCGGGTCGCTCTTTAGAATGCAACGATGCGTCTATTCCGTCTCGCGAAAATTGTTAGCGTCTTTCATAAACAAGGGCTCGACGAATTCGTCCTGCTTGACGCACCCAACCCGTTGCTGCGCGGCATCGGTCGGCTGCTCGGCACGCGTAAACACGCGGCTCCGCGCGGCGTACGACTGCGTTTGGCGCTAGAGGCGCTCGGACCGATTTTTGTCAAATTTGGCCAAGTTTTGTCCACCCGGCCTGATCTGATTGCGCCGGACATCGCGAGCGAACTCTCTCTATTGCAAGATCAGGTGCCACCGTTTCCGGCGGCTGACGTGCGCATCGTGCTCGAAAAAGCGTACGGACGACCCGCCGAGCAAGTGTTCGCGAGTTTTGACTGGCAACCGATCGCGAGCGCCAGCGTCGCGCAGGTGCATTTCGCCACCATTCAGCTCAAAATCGGTGACGCTTTTGAGGAGCGCGAGGTTGCCGTCAAAGTGTTGCGACCTGACATTAAACCGGTGATTGAAAGTGATCTGGCGTTGCTATCGGTGCTTGCTGGGTGGGTTGAAAAATTCAGCAGTGACGGGCGACGGCTGAAGCCGCGCGAAGTGGTGGCCGAGTTCGATAAATATCTGCATGACGAACTCGATTTGATTAAAGAGGCGGCCAATTGCTCGCAGTTGCGGCGCAATTTTTTGGGCTCACCGCTGCTCTACATGCCCGAGGTGCACTGGGATTGGTGCGAGCAAAACGTGATGGTGATGGAGCGGCTGCATGCAACACCCGTCAACCAAATCGAGAAGCTTCGTGACGCGGGCGTTGACATCAAAAAACTCGCGCGTGACGGCGTTGAAATATTTTTCACGCAAGTTTTTCGCGACGGGTTTTTTCACGCCGACATGCATCCAGGCAACATCGCGGTGCGCACCGATGCCGAGCATCTCGGTCAATATGTCGGCATGGATTTCGGCATTGTCGGCACGCTGACCGATACGGATCGGCGCTATCTAGCAGAAAATTTCTTGGCGTTTTTTCGTCGCGATTATCGGCGCGTGGCGAGTGCGCACATCGAGTCCGGTTGGGTGCCGCCAGGCACCCGTGTGGATGAGCTGGAGAACGCTGTGCGCAGCGTTTGCGAGCCGATTTTTGACCGACCCTTGGCCGATATTTCGTTCGGTAAAGTGTTGCTGCGACTGTTTCAGGTGTCGCGGCGATTTAACGTGGAGATTCAGCCGCAGTTAGCGCTGCTGCAAAAAACACTGCTTAACGTTGAAGGCCTGGGCCGTCAGCTCGATCCCTACCTTGATTTGTGGGCCACCGCACAGCCGTTTTTAGAAAAATGGATGCGCGAACAGGTGGGGCTGGAGGGCGTGTGGAAACGTTTGCTTGAGCAAGCACCTTACCTGTCAGCCGCGTTGCCGCAGGTGCCACGGCTGATTCATCAAGCGCTTGAGCAGCGCGCCGCGCCAACGCCGCCGATTGTGCTGCAAAGCAATACTCGCTGGACCAATCTGTGGCTGGCGGTCATCGCCTTTTGCATGCTCGCAATATTGGGCACGCTGTGGATTCCGTTGTTGCTGGATTGAGCGCGCGCGTTGAAGCCGATTTCACTTGACCAACCGTGGGGGCGCGGCTTCAACGCTAGCCACACCCACGCGTTCGCCAGCGACAAATCGCTGCCTACTCAGAGTTTTTTGCCGCGCGGTTTGGGCCGCAGTTACGGCGACGTGTGCGTGAACGATGGCGGCGCGCTGCTGCACACATTTCGTCGTGATCGACTGCTCGCGTTTGATGAAGCCACCGGCGTGCTCACGTGTGAGGCGGGTGCATCGTTGGCTGACATAGTGCGAGTCATGCTTCCGTTGGGATGGTTCCCGACTGTTGTGCCTGGGACACGCTATGTAACGGTTGGCGGCGCAATCGCCAACGATGTGCACGGCAAAAATCATCACGTGGCGGGGACATTTGGGCACGCGGTACAGTCGTTCCGCTTGCGGCGATCCGACGTTGATCTCCAGAACGTTGCATACGGTGACCCACTCCATTCGGCAACAATCGGCGGCCTCGGACTCACGGGACTTATTGACGAAGCAACCATCCGACTGGACTGCGTCCCCGGCCCCGGCATCGTGCAAGAAACCAAGCTTTTTGGCGGCGACGGTGGCATTGACGATTACCTCGCGCTCGATGCTGAGAGCAGCGCGTGGGAATACACGGTGGGCTGGATCGACACGTTAGACCCTCACCTGCGCGGCGTGTTTTTTCGCGGCAAGCATTGCGACGGCCCGGACGGCTGGTTGGCACCACAACCCGCGCGTCTTACGCTGCCGATGGACGCGCCGCAATGGGTGCTTGGGCGCTGGAGCGCGAAGGCATTTAATGCGGCGTACTACCGCGCGCAATCGATGCGCACTGCGCAGCGCGAGACGATTCCGCTGTGGCAATTTTTCTTTCCACTGGACGCGGTGAACGCGTGGAATCGCGCGTACGGCAAGCGCGGATTTATTCAGTATCAGTTTGTGGTGCCGGGTGACGCTGCGCGAGAAACGGTGCCGCGCATCCTCGCGCATTTGCGTGAGGCGAATGTGGCGAGCTATCTCGCGGTGATCAAAACCTTTGGCGCGTTGCCCTCTCCCGGCGCGATGAGTTTTCCGATGCCGGGCACCACGGTGGCACTTGATATTCCAGCGCCGAACGGCAACGATTTGCGGGCGCTGGACCGCGCTGATGCGATGGTCGCCGATGTCGGCGGTCGCGTGTATCCGGCTAAGGATGCGCGCATGTCATCCGCGATGTATCAACGATTTTTTCCGCAGTGGCGCGAACTGGAGGCGATGCGCGATCCTGCGATTTCGTCAACATTTTGGCGACGCGTTACTGCATCATTGGATTCGAAACTATGACTGATGCAACCAACGTTTGCGTGGTGGGCGCAACCTCGGCCGTGGCGCAGGCAGCCATTCGCATCTGGGCGCAACGCGGCTGCGCGCTCACGCTCGTGGCGAGAAACGCGAGCGAGCTTGAGCGCATCGCAGCCGACGCACGCTTGCGCGGCGCGCCGCACGTGACCACGCTGCTTGGTGAGGCAACCGACGCAGCATTTATCAGCCAATCGGTGCGCTCAATGCCCGTGCCGCGCGTGGCGCTGATCGCCTACGGGAGCCTGAGCGATTCAGCGCGCGCCGAGGGCGACGCGGCTTATCTCGCGCAAGAATTGCACGCCAACTTTGTGAGCGCCGCGCTGTGGGCGCAGGGGCTTGCCGAGCGCATGGCCGCTGAAAATGCGGCGGGCGGCAGCATCGCCGTGATCTCGTCGGTGGCCGGAGATCGCGGTCGAGGCAGCAATCACGTTTACGGCGCGGCCAAAGCGGCATTGACGGCATTCTGCTCGGGCCTACGCGCGCGGATGGCGGCGCGACGCGTGCATGTGGTGACGGTGAAGCCCGGTTTTATCGATTCGCCGATGACCGCACACATCACAAAAAAAGGCGCGCTGTGGGCAACACCCGAAGCGGTTGCCGCAGGCATCGTGAACGCCATCGACAAACAGCGCGACGTGGTTTATTTGCCGGGATTTTGGCGGCTGATAATGCTCGTCATTGCGCACGTGCCCGAAGCCATTTTCAAGCGGTTAAAGTTCTAACAGCTTTATCGTGTACGCCCCGTAAGACTTGGGCTACAGTGCGTTTATGCTAATAGTCAACTATTGATTAAATGAACGGTTAGCTCTAGTAAAATGGCGCATTCAGCGAAAAGCTGTATTGGTTAAACAGGCTCAGTCGATCCTACAAAATGATGCACGTGGCCCGTGTGATTGGCAATTTTTTGTGTCATCAGTGAGCCGCCAATCATGCCTGCAAACGCCGCCAAAAGCCCCGCCAATTGCTGCGGAAAAACCTCGCCCCAACCGGGTGCCACCACGCACGCAAGCCACACGCCGATGCCGAGCACAATCGAGGCAAGCGCGCCCTGTGTGGTGGCCCGTTTCCAGTACAGCCCGAACACCAATGGCACGAACGCGCCGACCAGTGTGACTTGATACGCGCCGGACACCATGTCGTAAATCGGCTTGCCGCGCGCGAGCATCGCGTAGCCCAACACAAACAGCGAAAACAGCAGCACCGTGACGCGCATTGCCCGCAACGTTTGCGCGTCGCTTAAGTGCGGCTTAAAGTGCTTGTAAATGTTCTCAACGAAGGTCACGCTTGGAGCTAAGAGCGTTGCCGATGCGGTTGATTTGATCGCCGAAAGCAGCGCCCCAAAAAAAATAATTTGCGCGACCAGCGGCATTTTTTCGAGCACCAATGTGGGCAAGATTTTCTGCGGATCTCCTTTGAGCAGCTCGGTGCTTGCCTCCGGCAAAATCACCAGCGCGGCGACCACTAAAAACATCGGCACAAACGCAAACAGTAAGTAACACACGCCGCCGATGATCGGGCCGCGCGTGGCGGCCTTTAAGTCTTTGGCCGACATCACGCGCTGAAAAATATCTTGCTGCGGAATCGAGCCGAGCATGATGGTGATGGCAGCAGCGAAGAAAAACAATATGTCTTTTAAGTTGGGTTCGGGCCAGAATTTGAGCATCTCTTTGCTCTGCGCATAGGCCAACACTTTGTCCGCGCCGCCCGCCATGTCGGCGGCCATCACGGCAATGATTGATAGGCCAACGACCAACACAATCATCTGCACAAAGTCGGTGATCGCCACGCTCCACATGCCGCCAAACAGCGTGTAGATCAAGATCGACGCAACGCCGATCACCATGCCCCACTCAAACGTAATTGAGCCCGCCGACAAGATATTGAACACCAATCCGAGGGCGGTAACTTGAGCCGCCACCCAGCCCAAATACGAGAGCATGATGATGATTGAGCAGAGAATCTCCACCTGCTTTCCAAAGCGTTGCCGGTAATAATCACTGATGGTCAACAGCGTGAATTTGTAGAGCTTGGCGGCAAAAAACATTCCGACAAAAATCAAGCAAAACGCTGAGCCAAACGGATCTTCAATCACCGAGCCCAAATTGCCCTGCACAAATTTCGCGCCGATGCCGAGCACCGTCTCGCTGCCAAACCATGTGGCAAAGGTGGTGGTGACAATCATGATGAGCGGCAAATGCCGACCGGCGATAGCAAAATCAGCCGTGTTTTTCACCCGACGCGCGGCCCACAAGCCGATGCCGATGGTGACCAATAAATACAAAAAAACAAAGCCCAGCAGCATGTTGAAAAACCTCGTGGGGGAGCATGCAATAGTCGAAACCAGAAGTTTAGCGGGCGAGCGGCAAGCGGTAAATTTGTGGGTGCGGTGCCACCGCGATTGCGTAGGTAGTGAATGTCGGTGGCACCGCTCCCACAGCCCGCTGCTTATAATCCTGTCCGTGGCACGCACAACGCGTGCCCGTCAACGCTAGGGGTGCTGACTTTTTCACGAGAGTCGGCTGAGATCAAACCCTTGCACCCGATCAAGGTAATACTTGCGCAGGGAAGCGTCGCCGAATACACACTGGCCCACAGCCAGACACGTTCTGCTTTGCCCCTGCCGTCGAAATAAGGTTCATCGATGGCATTCCATTTAAAACTTTCTCCCGTTGCTGCTGCACTTGTTGCGCTCGCAACGATTTCTTCGTTCGCGCAAATCGCCCCACAGCGCGTAGACGCGATCACCGTCAGCGGCAAGTCGTCGCCCGTGCTCGATGTTGAAACCGCCGACGTCGGCGGCTTCGGCACAGCGCTTGCGAAGACGCCACAAAGCATCACTGTATTCGGCGCCGATTTGCTCGCGGCCACGGCCACGCAATCGGTATCGCAATTGCTCAAGCTCGACGCATCACTCGCTGACAGCTACAACACGACTGGTTACATCGAGAGCTTGTCGATTCGCGGATTTTTGCTCACGCAAACCGCGAACTTTCGTCGCAACGGATTGGCCGTTTCAAACTACGCGCCGTTGGCATTGGAAAACAAAGAGCGCATCGAAATTTTGAAAGGCGTGGCGGGTTTGCAATCCGGTGTTTCAGCACCCGGTGGACTCGTAAATTACGTCACTAAAGTGCCGCATAAAGAGGCGTTCAACACCGCCACGTTCGGCGTTGATGAATACGGTGGCACCAAGGCGCATGTGGACGTCAACTCGATGCTAGGCAACGTCGGGGTGCGTGTGAATGTGGCCGCAGAAAAACTGCGCACGCAGTTCGATCATGCCAACGGTTCACGCCAGTTTGCAAGCCTCGCAGTCGCCACAGCAATCACCCCCGCGACATCGGTTTCTGCTGATTTTGAGTATCACCGCAAAAGCCAGCCATCCGTGCCCGGACTCGGATTGCTAGACAGCAACAATGATGGCGTTGGCGACACGCTGCCAACACGCATCAACCCGCGTCTCAACCTCAACAATCAATCATGGTCGTTGCCCTTTCAGGCAACCAGCACCACGGGGCAAGTAGCGCTGAATCATCGCTTCAACACCGACTGGACAGCACGCGTTTCAGCCGGTACGCAACGCACCAAAATCAACGACCGTATCGCGTTCCCGGATGGCTGCAGCAGTGCTGCAAATTACGTCTATCCGGGTCTGTGTGCGAACGGCGACGTCGATGTGTACGACTTTCGCAGCGAGGGCGAAAAACGCACTGTGTCGAGCTGGGACGCGCACCTTGATGGCAAGCTCAACACGATGGGCATCAAGCACGCGCTGCGCATCGGCGCGAGCGGGCGCAACAGCCGCGAAGCGTTTCCACCGTTGCAAGCGTATAACTACGTCGGCACCACCAACATCTACGCACCGATTGCGTTGCCGTCCGACGCAACGCCGCTCGATTTGAATACCGACAGCCGTGAGCGCGCGGTTGAAGCTTATGCGTCGATCACCTCAGACTTGACCGCTTCGCTGCAATCGTTCGCGGGCCTGCGCGTGTCGCGCCTAAATCGCGCGAGCGAGCGCAGCGACGGCTCGCGTGCTGTCGCCTACGACCAGACGGTCAGCACCCCTTGGGCGGGCCTTGCGTGGTCGGTGTTGCCAACGATAATGCTCTACGCATCATGGGGCGAAGGTGCCGAGATGGAAGTGGTGCCGAACCGTGCGTCGCGCTTTGTGAACTACGGGCAATCGCTGCCGGCGCTCAAAAGCAAGCAGACCGAAATCGGCGTGAAATGGCAAGCGAATTCACGCCTGCTGATGACCGGCGCGCTGTTCAGCATTGACAAACCGTATGCCGACGACGTGACCACCGCGAGTGGCAAGCCCCTGCGCGTTGCCGGTGCCAAACAGGCGCGTCATCGCGGCTTAGAACTCGCAGCGACGGGTCGCGTGAGCGATGCGCTCTCAGTCCAAGCAAGCATGACGGCACTGGATGCCAAGTTCACCCAAGCCGTTGATCCGCTGCTGGTCGGCCAACGCGTCACCAACATCCCTCGCGTTAAAACATCACTGTTTGCCGATTACAAAATTGCTGCGATTCAGGGCCTCGCGCTGAACTCGCTGGCAACCTACGAGAGCGGAAAAACAGTCACTGCCGACGGCAGCGTGCGCCTACGAAACGCATGGCAGCTCGATATCGGCGCACGCTTCGACCACGTCTTTGCGGGCAAAGCAACCACGTGGCGGTTGAATGTTGAAAACGTCAGCAACCGAATCTACTGGCGCGAAGCCCCGACGCAATCCTACGGCGGCATTTACCTGTTTCCGTCGATGCCGCGCACCGTGCGAGCTAGTGTTACGGTGGCGTTTTGATGGCAGACGATAGACCCCGCTCGCCCTGTGAGACCGGTGCCACCGCGAGCGGCGTTGCGCAAAACCGCCGTCGCGGTGACACCGCTCCCACAAAAGAAAAGTAATGCTTGATACCGCCTTCACCCTGCTCGGCTCTGCCGTCACCTGGCTCGAGGTGATGGCTTTCGTTCTGGCCCTGGCCAACATCGCCTGCAACGTGTTCGAAATTCATTGGGGTTGGCCGCTGACGATGCTGGCCAGCGCGCTCTACGTGTGGCTGTTCTACGCAAGCAAGCTCTACGGCGAGGCGGGCGTGAATGTGTTTTTCGTCGTCGCGGCGGCGTGGGGTTGGTGGCAGTGGCTTCGCGGACATCGCACCGACTCGAACGCGCCGCTAGCCATCGCCACCTTGGATCAACGCGGCTTGATGTTCACCGCTGGCGCATGGGCTGTGCTGTGGGTTGCATGCGCGCTACTGCTGCGCGGCATCACCGATTCCGACGTGCCGTGGGCCGATGGATTTGTCACCGCTGGCAGCATCGTCGGCACCATCCTGCTTGGGCGCAAGTTCATGGAAAATTGGCCGCTGTGGATGATTGTTAACGCGGCGAGTGTTGCCTTGTTTGCCTACAAAGGATTGCACCTCACTGTGCTTCTTTACGTCATCTTTTTCTTGCTCGCGATTTGGGGCTGGATAGGCTGGCAAAGACGCTTGCGCGACGCATGAGTAACGCCAAACTCATCTGCATCATCGGCGCAGAAAGCACCGGAAAAACGACGCTGGCGCGAACGCTCGCAGCGCAGTTTGAATGCCCGTGGGTGCCCGAATACTTACGTGCTTTTTGTGTAGCGCACGGGCGCACCCCGACGCAACACGAGCAGTCACTGATTTTAGAAACGCAACTCATCCATGAAACAGCAGCGCAGGCCAGCGCGCGGCTGGGTAATGGCCCTCGCCCTTTCGTGTTCTGCGACACAGCCCCGCTGCTGACCGCGATCTACAGCGATTTTGTGTTCGACGACGCGTCGCTCTACGTTCGTGCTCGCGCGCTGCACGCGCGCTACGCGCTAACGCTGCTGCTCGCGCCCGACATCGCGTGGGTAGCCGACGGCATGCAGCGCGACGGTGCGCATGTACGCGCGCCGGTCACACAGCTAATTGAGCGCGAACTTGCGATGGCAGATGCGCCCATCGTTCGGATCAGCGGGCAAGGCGATGCCCGCATTCACGCTGCGGCCCAAGCGGTACACGACGTGTGCACTTGAACTATCACCGCATGCTGCAAAATGCTCGGCATGGAAACATGGTTCGCACAGGTGTTGGAATGGTTGGCGCTACCGCAGTTTGGGCTGACCACCGTATTCGTCGTCAGTCTAGTGTCGGCCACACTGCTGCCGTTGGGCTCCGAGCCGGCGGTTTTCGGTTTGGTCAAGCTCAATCCCAGCCTGTTCTGGCCAGCCATTTTGGTGGCCACTACCGGCAATGCGCTCGGTGGCGCAATCAATTGGTGGATGGGGTTTGGTGCCAAGCGTGTGTATGAAAATTACAAACATTCCTCCGTTCAGGCTAAAGCCTTGGCGTGGCTTGAACGATTAGGCCCGAAGGCCTGCTTTTTCGCGTTTTTGCCGATCATAGGCGACCCGCTGGCCACCGTTGCAGGCTGGCTCAAGCTGCCGTTTTGGCAATGCTTTTTTTGGGGTGCGCTGGGCAAATTTTTGCGCTACGTGGTGATGACTGGCGGCGCGCTGTGGATTTGGCCGGGGCAGTTTCAGCTGTAGGTTAGTGTGCTCCCGCTTGCACGGCTGCCGCAGTGATTGCATCGAGCGTCGCCCCCGGCGTCAAGTCTTGCGGATCAACTTTCAGTTCGATCACCACCGGTTTTTTCGCGGTGCGCGTGTGGGCGAGTGCGGCTGCGAACGCAACACCAAACTCCGCGTTGGTGGTCACCGTGAAGCCTTTGCCGCCAAAACTTTCCGCATATTTCGCAAAGTCGGGATTTACCAACTGTGTCCCGTACACGCGCGACGGATGATTTTTTTCTTGATGCATGCGGATGGTGCCGTACATGCCGTTGTTGAACACGATGCAGATCGGCGCGCCGCCGTATTGCACGGCGGTGGCAAGCTCTTGTGAGGTCATCAAAAAGTCGCCGTCGCCGGCAAAGTTTATGACGGTGCGCTCGGGGGCGACGATGGACGCCATGACCGCAGCGGGCACGCCGTAACCCATCGCGCCGCTGGTGGGCGCGAGCTGCGATTTGCCGGCAGTTTCGATACCTGCATACGGCCAGAAACGATGTGCCCACGTGGCGAAGTTGCCTGCGCCGTTGGTGATGATGGCGTCGGGCGGGGCGAGTCGTTTTAGTGTTTGCACGACTTGCCATAGGTTGAGTTTGGCGGGCTCGGCGCGCTTGGCGTAGAGCGGTGGTTCGCTTTGCCACGCCATAAGGTCGGTATGCACTGACGCCAGATCGCTTGCAACTCGCTTTGTTGCGGGCAATATGGCGCAGAACTCTGCAACACCCGACGCAATCATCACCTCCGCCTGATACACGCGGCCCAATTCCGTCGGATCAGCATGCACATGAATAAGTTTTTGCTTGGGCACTGGCACATCAAACAATGTGTAGCCCGAGGTCGTCATCTCTCCCAAGCGCGCGCCGATACACAGCACCACATCCGCATTTTTGATCCGCGCGGCAAGCTTTGGATTGATACCGATACCGACGTCGCCTGCATAGTTGGGATGCGAGTTGTCGAAACAATCCTGAAAGCGAAACGCGCAGCCCACCGGCAGATGATTGGCCTCGGCAAATTCGCGCAGCTGCCGCGCTGCGTCGCGCGTCCAGCCGAAGCCGCCTGCGATGACGAATGGACGCTCGGCACCTGCCAACAATTCAGCCACGCGCGCCATGTCAGCCGCGCCCGGATGCGCTTGCACGGGTCGATACGGCTTGGCGTTAGCGACTGTTGCCACGCTAGAGAGCATGTCCTCCGGCAAGGCCAACACCACTGGCCCCGGACGGCCACTGGTGGCCACCTGAAACGCATGCGCCATGTATTCCGGCACGCGGGCTGCGTCGTCGATTTGTGCGACCCATTTCGTCATCGGGCCAAACATGCGGCGATAGTCCAGCTCCTGAAATGCTTCGCGTTCTACGAAGTCGTTTCCGACCTGCCCCACCAACAAAATCATGGGTGATGAGTCCTGATGCGCAGTGTGTACACCGATGGCGGCGTTGGTTGCACCGGGGCCGCGAGTGACCAAGCACACGCCCGGTTTGCCGGTGAGTTTGGCATAACTTTCGGCCATGAACGCAGCGCCACCTTCTTGTCGGCAAATCACAAATCGAAAATCATTTCGATGGCTATACAAGCCGTCGAGCACACCGAGATAACTCTCACCGGGCACCCCGAATGCGGTGTCCACGCCGTGGGTGATGAGTGCATCGGCGACTAGGTGTCCACCGGAACGAGGGGTAGGGTTTGATGTCGTCATACGTGTAAGCTTAACCAATGAGCAGCTTAGTTTCCCTGTCCGAGTCTTCTTTTCGGGCAGACGCCACAACCATCAGCGTTGTCGGCCTCGCGCACGCCACGTCGCACTTCTTCCAGCTCTTACTACCGCCCTTGTTTCCGTGGTTAGCCACTGAGTTTTCGCTGTCGTTTGCCGAGCTGGGCACATTGGCCAGCCTGTTCTATCTGGTGTCGGCGTTCGGTCAGGCGGCGGCCGGTTTTTTGGTGGATCGGTTGGGCGCGCGAGTGGTGATGTTTGCCGGATTGCTGCTGTTTGCCGTCGCGGCATTTGTCGGCTCGCAAGCCAATGGCTACGCGATGTTGGTGGCGACCGCGGTGATTTCCGGCATAGCGAATTCACCGTTTCATCCGGTCGATTACAGCATCATCAACCAGCGAATTTCCGCTGCGCGAATTGGTCATGCGTACAGCGCGCACGGCTTGAGCGGCACGCTCGGGTATGCGTCCGCCACGCTCGTAATGGTGGTGCTGGCGCAGCAGTTTGGCTGGCGCAACGCGCTGGCAAGTGCCGCCGCGTTTGCGCTGTGTGTGTTGGCGGTTGCGGTGATTTTTCGTGATGCGATTGACACGCGCTCGTTGCCCGGAAGTGCGCCCAAATCATCCGCAAACGCGGTGCCCGAATCAAGCCTTGCCTTCATGCGCCAACCGGTCGTATGGCTGTGTTTCGCATTCTTTTTCGTCATCACGTTCAGCAATTCTGCGATCCAGAATTTTGCGACACCTGCGCTGCAAGCCATTGCTGGATTACCGCTCACGGTTGCGGCAACGGCGTTGACCGGATACCTGGTGTGCAGTGCTATCGGCCAGCTTGTAGGTGGTTTCGCCATCAGTCGACAGTGGGCTGATCCAGAAAAAATTATTGCCGGATCGTTGACAGCCTCTGCGACGTTGTTGATCGTCGCGGCGACCGGCTGGGCGAGCGGCATCGGCACGCTGTTGCTGGTGATGTCGGCGGGGCTCGGCACCGGGGTGGCTGGGCCGTCCCGTGATTTGTTGATCAAGCGGGCAACGCCTGCGGGGGCTACGGGGCGTGTTTATGGCACCGTTTACTCGGGGCTTGACGCGGGCCTTGCGGTGTCGGCACCGATCTTTGGTTGGCTAATGGATCATGAGTTGCCGCGCAGCATTTTCATCGGCGCGGCGCTGGCGATGGTGGTTGCCATGTTGATCGGCTTGGGTGTGGGTCGCGCGGTTAATCGCAGCAAAGCCGCTTGACGGTTTGAACAATTCAGCAGGCGTTCTGCACCAAGAGCGCGCCTTCGTTCTCGCGTTTCTGTTCGGCAATTTTGTGATCGGCACCGGCGTGATGTTGGTGCCCGGACTGCTGGTTGTGCTGTCGACCGATCTCTCGGCAACGGTGCCACAAACCGCGCTGCTGATCACCATTGCCGCCATCGGCATGTGCATCGGCTCGCCGGTGCTTGCCACGTTGACCTCACGCATCGAGCGGCGCACTTTGCTGGCCGGTTCGCTCGCGTTGTACGCAGTCGGGCATGCGCTGTGCGCGCTCGCGCCGAACCTAACGACACTGATCATCGTGCGCAGCGTGACCATGATGGGCGCGGCGGTGTTCACGCCGCAAGCCGCAGCCACGCTGGGTGTGGTGATTGCACCGGAGCGCCGCGCGGCGGCCATCACCGCCGTGTTTCTAGGCTGGTCGGTGGCGTCCGTGTTTGGCAGTCCGGCGTCGGCATGGCTCGGTGCGCACATCGGTTGGCGCTGGACGTTTGCTGCGTTTGCGCTGGTGTGCGTGATCGGTGTGGTGTGGGTTTATCGGGTGGTGCCGCGCGGCTTGCACGGGGCGTCGTTGTCGCGTGATGCGTGGCTGCGCGTGGCCAAACATCCGGCGTTAATTGCCATACTTTTGGTGACCGCCACGTCCGCCTCCGGCCAGTTCACCACCTTTGCCTACATCGCCCCGTTTGTCGGCACGCTGCTTGATCCATCACCGAACACGTTGTCACTGGCGTTGGTGTTGTTTGGCGCGGCGGGCATCGCTGGCAACGTGTGGGCAACGCGTCGAATCACCACGGCGGGCGCCGCGTCAAACGTTGCGATTTCGCTCTTTTCGATGTTGCTGGGCATGAGCCTGCTTGCTGCGTTTGGGTCGCTATTCATCGCCTGCCTGGTTGGAATTTTTGCGTGGGGCGCAGGAATTTTCGCCAACAATTCGTCGCAGCAAGCGCGATTGGTTATGGCCTCACCCGAGCTCTCCGGCGCGAGCATTGCGCTCAACACCAGCATGATTTATCTCGGCCAAGCCATAGGCACCACTTTCGGCGGCGCGGTGATTGCAGCAGCAGGCTATCGATGGTTGCCGGCGTGTGGCGCAGCGGTGTTGGCGGCGGCGCTCGCGCTGTCGTGGCGAGCCGAGCGGCGGGCGTAAATTTGCGCAACAGCTTTATTGTAAAACACCTATTTTATTAGGGCTATCGGCTTTTTTTGCAAATAGTCGATATTTGGATTTTTAGCGCTTTACCCCTCGTTAAATAAGCGTTTCCGCGATAAGCTGTTGGGCTTCACGAGCAAAAATTGTGTGCCCTGCGAGCGCCAACAACCACGCGACGAATACGCTCACTGCGACGGCCACCGGCAGCGGTGACGCTAGTCCCAGCGCAGGTGCAAACAGCGCCAATTGCAACAGGGCAGACCCGATGCCGAACGCTGCAAGCCACAGCGGTAGGCGCTTTGAGCTGATCGCCGCGATCATCGCGAGCAACAACCACAGCCCGCCGAATAACGCCACGCCCAGCAATTCGCCGATACCGCCGCCGTAACTGTTGAGCGCGACAAATGTCGTCTCGATCATCGCGCGCGACGCGCCGTCCGCGCTTGCGTATGCGGTGGCAAGTGCGGGCATGACGGTGAGCCAACGCAAAATTCCAAGCGCGCGAGCCAACGCGGAAAGCGCGCCGAACGCAACAATCATGGCGGCCATCGGCCCTCGTAGATCGGTCACTCGCCACGCGACAAAAATAGCCAGTGGCGCTACGGCCAACGAGTACAACAGATACACGCCGTAGCCCAGCGACAGCGCAATCGGCGCGTTCGCAATCGCGGCCAATTGCTGCGAAGCAGGGTTGCGTAGCGAGGCCGGCCAACCGATGGCGGGGCCGAGAATCGCGAGCGGCGCGAAGGCGAGTACGGCTTCGATCACGATGAATAGCGCGAGCCAAATTTGCAGCCGCCGAGAGCGCGCCTGCGTGGGTGTGAAATTTGCTGACATAAAGTTAGATGCTCCGTGACAGTTTGATGTGATTAGCCCGCGACGGCCGATGACGGGTTTGCGGTCGCACATTGAAGGCTTGGATAAAGCGTGACCAGACTCTGTTGCAGCGCGCGTTCAAGCGGCGTTGTGGGTGCCATCAAGTGCGCGTGCGCAGCGTTGGTAACCAGTCGATGTGGACGCTGCCACAGATAGCTCATCTCGGCCAAATCTCGCCACGCTGGTTTGATCACACCGAGGGCACGAATCAACCACCAAGGCAGTGCGCCGAGCTTCAATGTGCGCTGCAAAACGCGCTGCATTGACTGCACAAATTCGTAGCCGGTGACGGCGTGTCCAGCGAAGTGAATGTTCTCGAATAGCGCCAGCGTTTTCCGCGCTTCGGCGACGCGGACGAAGGTGGCCGCAAGGTCAGGCACGTAGGCCCACGTGTGAACGTGGGCGAGCGGGCCGGGGTAGGTGAGCTTGCCTTTTTGCACGTCTTTTGCAATGGCAAGATCTAACCAACTGCCGACACCGCTACCGAAAAAGTCCCCCGCGCGAATGACGATGGCCTGTATGCCCTGCGCTGCGGCTGCCGCCAGCGCGCGCTCCATGTTGACGCGGATTATTCCCTTGCTGGTTAGCGCATTTTGTGGCGTGTCGGATCGCAGTTGTTCGGGCATGTTGACGCCAAAGTTGTAGACGTTTCCGGGCAACATGAGCGTTGCGTCAAGCGCTTTGGCGATGCTGATGGCGGCGTCATTGAGCGCGATGGCCTCGGTCGCCCAGCGCGTGTAGATCACGTTGGCCGCGTGAATCACCACGTTGACGCGCCCGGCGGCTTGCGCTGACTTCACAACGTGGCCCACGTCGCGCATATCGGCGGTCAAGGTGCCCGATACTTTTGTTGGACTCGGCGAGCGTGACTGCGCAATCACGCGCCAGCCGCTCGCTGAAAACGCGGCAACGAGTGCGCTGCCGAGTCGGCCGTGTGCGCCGAGAATCAATACGGTGGATTGCGTCATGGTGCGTGGCTCCCTGTGAACTCTACGTCGACAAAATCGTCAGTGGTGCGACAATTTTTCGCGCTTGCCTGCAACAAAGCAATTCCATAACATAGGCTATCTGCTATGCATTTATGAATAACTATGGCCATCGCTAAACCCGTGTCAGAGCCCGTGTCAGAGTTTGACTGGACACTGATGCGATCCTTCCTCGCCGCGCTTGATGCGGGCAGTTTGCTGGGCGCGGCACGGCGGCTGAAGCAATCGCAACCAACGCTCGGGCGGCACATTTCACTGCTTGAGGCGCAGCTCGGCGTGGCGCTTTTCGAGCGCACCGGTCGTGGACTGTTGCCCACCGCTGCAGCACTTGGCATCGCGCAACATGCAAGAGACATGCAGGCGAACGCCGACGCGTTGCAGCGCGCATTGTCGATGAGCAGCGTGCACCTGTCAGGCACGGTGCGCGTGACCGCCAGCCAAACGGTGGCCACGTTTGTGTTGCCGCGGCTGCTTGCGCAGCTGCGCGCTGAAGCGCCCGAAATTCAGATCGAAGTGATCGCTAGTAACGAGATAAAAAACCTGCTACGACGCGAAGCCGACATTGCGCTGCGCATGGTGCGGCCCGATCAAGAAAGTTTAATCACGCGGAAGATCGCCAACATTACCGTCGGAGCGTTCGCACATAAACGCTATCTGAAAGCGCGCGGCGCGCCGTTGACTGCCAAGGCCATGTTGCGTCACGATCTGATCGGGTTCGATCAAGACCGCTCCATCATCGACGGTTTTCGCGCCTTTGGGGAAGCCATCACGCGTGAGCACTTTGCGCTGCGTAGCGACGACCACTTGGTGCAGTGGCAGGCCGTGCGCGCGGGGCTCGGCATCGGCTTTATTGCAAGCTACGTGGCGGCGACCGATGCGGCTATTGTGCGGGTGCTGCCGTCGCTCAAAATACCGCCGCTGCCGGTATGGCTCACCACACACCGCGAAATTCACGGCAATCCGCGCATTCGGCGGGTGTTTGACTTTTTGGCGCAGCACTGGCCGACTGACTAAGCGGTGCGGCAGCACAGCAGCACGAGGTTTGCGTAGCAAGAATGATACAAGTCGACTTTTGAGCAAATCAGCCTTCGGCATAGGTAAAATGGGGACGCTGTCGAAAAGCTGTTAACAGGTGATTGGCACCGCGGTTCATGAAGTTGCACTAGGCCACAAATTTATTTGCAACATCTGATAGAAATCGGATTGTTTAGATGACGCCACGCCAAAAGCCAACGCGCCGCTGAACTGAGTGGTTGCTGACCGCGCAACATTTGGGGCATTACGTATGTCGTGCGGATTTGCAGAAACGTCAATTCGAATATCAAATTCTCACGCCACGTATGTCAACACTTGATTCCGCTGCTGTCTGGAGCGCCACAACGCTCGCGCTCGATGAGACAAAAATTACCGCCGCAGGTCTCTCTGTTCGACAGAGAAAACTGCTCGCATTGTTATCCGAACCCGCCTCACTGCCGCAGTTGGCGAAGCGCATTGCGTTGCCGGTAGACGATGTGCAGGTGGCGCTAGAGCGCTTCGCCAAACTCGGCTTTGCGCAGTCAAGCGAAGCGGTGCCGATGAGCCCGATGGCCGCGCAGCTACGCAGCCCGAGCGTGATTGAAGCACCGTCGCGAACGCCCATGCTAATCGGCGTTGTGGTGGCCGTGGTGGCAGCCATCGGTGCTGGCGTATGGTTACTGCGCGGCGGCAGCACAACCAGCGCATCAGCACCGGTGGCAAGCGCCATCGGCAACACACCTGTGCCCACCGCCACCGGCCCCGGCGACAGCGCAGACAGCGGACTGTCGGGCGCTGCTGCTAAGGCCGCAGCGGCGGCGCCAGCGTCCGCGGCGACCGCGAACACTACTGCGGCAGCAACCGGCCGTCCGGTCGTGCCGCCGCCTGCTACGGCCCCCTCTCCTGCCACCGCCGCCACCGTTGCTGGCGCAGCGGTACCAGCGCCGACCAAAGCCGGCACGCCAGCGACGGTTGCGCCAACAACGGCGAGCCCCAGCGTTGCTCCGACGGTCGCCGCGCCTGCCACGAATAATGCGCCCGCGTTGACGCTAGCGACGACACTGCCTAGCGTGCCCACGGTCGCTTCCGCAGCGGCCCCAGCGGTGGTCACAGCCACGCCTCCCGCAACAAGCGCCGCGCCTGCCTCGCAAACCGCGGCACCCGCTACCGAGGTGGCCGCAGCAACTGCCGCGAGCGCGTCGACTGCGACAGGCACGCGAGCTGCGCCTGCTGCCTCGCGTGAAAGCAAACTGGTCAATCGTGTTGAACCCGCCTTCCCGCGTGGCTTTGATGCCGACAAAGGCACGGTGCGCGCGCGCCTGCAAGTGGACGCCCGAGGTGCGGTCACCAGCGTGGACATCGTTGAGGCAAGTCCGCCCCGTGTGTTTGATCGCACGGTGCGCAGCGCATTGCAGCAATGGCGCTATGAGCCGACCGGTGAGGCTTTCACGGTGATGGCAGAGATTAACTTTAGTCGTTAAAGCTCGGGGGCACGCGGACGTAATCCGCGTGCATCATCGCGCCGAATTACGCGCGGATATCCTTGACCAAACACGCCAACGTTTCCGGCGTGATCTCGCAGTGCTGCGGATAATTGCGATGGTCGCAACCCAGCTTCACTGCCGCCCCACCGAGCAGCGCGGCGCGCATGGCAGTTGTAAATTCAAAGCGCAAAAAATGCACCGCTGAGGTTTTCTCGGCCGTCTCGCGCTCTAGGTCTTCATCAGCAATCGCGTAAACGCGCGGCTTGCCTTCAACCTCAACAAACATGCGGTCCTCCACGTCAATCAGACGCGCCAATTCGCGCTTCCGCTCATTAACGTCCGGGAACTCAATGAGCAGCGTGGCCTTCCAGTTGCTGCCATCCGGCAACAGCGGGTTATAGGCATCAAGCTCTTGCTGAATGCCCTCTTGTTCAAACACGCGCTCGACGCGCAGTATCTCCTGCAATTGATAACGAATCGTTTGTTCGTCTTCAAACTGCACCGAGAAATGCTCGCCAAGTTGCACGCGCAACAAACGTCGATACGCAATGAGTTGCGGCTTGTTAGTTTTAAGAAAAACGCTGTAAGCCTCAAGCGTCATCAGGTCAGCGGGTTTAAGGTGTGCCATTCAAACTAATCCAATCAATACGTAAGCTGCGCACGCCGCGCACCCTCAAAAGTTACTGACCAACGCCATACGCCTTGGCGATCAAAGTTATCGGATGCGCCAATACAGGCACTTTATCAACAGCGAGTTTCAACTCGTCGATACCCTGCGCTATGTGGTGGCCCGATAACTGACAGTCCGACGAAATGTAATCCGGCGCACCACCTTGGCCCTGCATCATCGCCTTAAACACCGGCTTGCCGATTTTCATTGCGGTTTTGTGATGCAATTTTTTCACGCCATACGTGCCCGCATGACCCGAGCAGCGTTCAACGGTGTTAACTGTGGTGCCGGGCACCAATTTCAACATTTCCTCGGTTTTTTTGCCGACGTTTTGCACCCGGCTGTGACACGGAATGTGGTAACTCACGTGGCCTAATTCGGTCTTGAAATCAGTCTTGAGCAGACCATCTTTTTTGCGTGCAATCAGGTATTCAAACGGATCCCACATCGCCTCTTTAACAATCTGCGCGTCGGCATTGTCCGGCAAGAGCAGCGGGATTTCCTGCTTGAACATCAGCGTGCACGACGGAATCGAGGCGAGAATCGCGTAGCCGTCAAGTGCATATTTGGCAAGCACCGGTAAGTTGAACGCGGCAAGTTCGGCCACACCGTCCAGATCACCCAATTCAAGCTTGGGCATGCCACAACATTTTTCTTTGTTGACGATCTCAAAAGCGATATCGTTGTGGGTCAGCACGCTCAACAAATCCATGCCAATACCGGGCTCGTTGTAGTTGATGTAACAGGTCGAGAAAATCACGACTTTGCCGGGGGTGCGCGCTCCGTTGGTGACCGGCGCGCTGCTGTGCTTTGCTCCCTTCGCCAGCGAGCGAAATTTCTTGGTGGCTAGCGACGGAATCCACGCATCTTTGTCGACGCCAAGCTGGCTTTCCATCACGCCGCGCGCGAACTTCGTCTTGTTAATGGCGTTGGCCGTTTGCACGATGATCGGAATGCCCGCGAATTTTCCCTGCACGTCAGTTGATGCCAAGAATCGCTCGCCCGCGCCCACTTCACCTTTTTTAAATTTAACGGCTTTGGCGCGCAACATCAAATGCGGAAAATCTACATTCCATGCGTGCGGCGGCGTGTACGGGCACTTGGTCATGTAGCACACGTCGCACAGATAGCACTGGTCAACCACTTTCATGAAGTCGGCTTTGGCCACACCGTCCACCTCAAAGGTAGTTGATTCGTCGATCAAATCAAACAGCGTCGGGAAACTGTTGCACAAGCTAACGCAGCGCCGGCAGCCGTGGCAGATGTCGAAGACGCGTTCTAGCTCAGCATTTAACGCATCCTCGTTCCAGAAGTCAGGGTTCTTCCAGTCAATGGCGTGGCGGGTGGGTGCCTCTAGATTGCCTTCGCGGGACATGGTTCGCGCTCCGAGTTTTTTTAGTTAGGCTGAAGTGACGGGCAGCCATTTCAGCGCAACTCTCTCAATGTTGAGACGTTTGTGTGGTGCGCTCCGCGCGCTAAAGCTTCAATTGCGGCGAGTGTTGAACCCGCCGCGATCAATGGCGCGCAAAGCGCACCGTTTAACGTGTCAACTACGACTAGTCGACCAGCGCTTCAAGCGCCTTGGCGTAGCGATTGGCGTGTGAACGCTCAGCCTTCGCCAAGGTCTCAAACCAGTCGGCGATTTCGTCAAAACCTTCTTCGCGCGCTGATTTCGCCATGCCGGGGTACATGTCGGTGTACTCGTGCGTCTCGCCTGCAACGGCCGACTTCAAGTTGTCGCGGCTCGAGCCAATTGGCATATCTGTGGCCGGATCGCCCACCAGTGCCAAGTAGTCGAGGTGACCATGTGCGTGACCGGTTTCGCCCTCTGCGGTCGAGCGGAACAGCATTGCAACGTCGTTTTGGCCTTCAACGTCAGCCTTGTTTGCGAAATATAAGTAGCGACGATTGGCCTGACTTTCGCCTGCGAAAGCGGCTTTCAAATTGTCGTGAGTTTTTGTACCTTTGAGGTTCATTGGAGCACTCCTGATTTTGGTTTGGCCAGACAGCGGGACGGAGAATAAATACACATACCGTCGCACACTCAGCAAACGAAGTATCTGCCTATCCGCAATCCGATAGGGTGAAAGAAAACGATGGGGTTGAGCGGTTTTTCCACTGAACTCAACATAACGCTCTTGATACGCGTCCGCATCGATCACGCAATGACTCGAAAAGCCGCATCCCAGCGTCATTCCGCCGGGTATTCGCGTAAAATTTAGGCAATATGAATGAAATTAGTAACGCCATCAACACCTCTTCGTCTTCTCCTCTCGACACTCATGCTGTGTTCGTAACAACTGCATCGGCCGACACGCCAGTCGAAGCATCGCCGGGAACCGCAGTTGCGGCAACACCCGCTCCGGTCACCTTCGCGACCTTAAACCTCGCCGAGCCGATTCTGCGCGCGGTGACCGACTCGGGCTACACCGTGCCCACCCCGATTCAAGCGCAGGCTATCCCCGTAGTTCTCGCCGGGCTTGACGTCATGGGCGGCGCACAAACCGGCACCGGCAAAACGGCCGCGTTCACGCTGCCCATTTTGAACCGCATGTTGAAGCATGCCAACAGCTCGCCCTCGCCCGCACGGCACCCGATTCGCGCATTGATGCTCGCGCCCACGCGTGAATTGGCAATCCAGATTGAAGAGAGCGTGGAGACTTACGCCAAACATACGGGGCTTCGCTCGACGGTGGTGTTCGGCGGCGTCGACATGAAAGAACAAAAGGCCGCGGTGCGCGCCGGTGTCGAAATTTTGGTGGCGACACCCGGCCGATTGCTGGATCACATTGAGCAAAAAAACTTGAGCTTGAACAAGGTTGAAGTGTTGGTGCTTGATGAAGCCGATCGCATGCTCGACATGGGCTTCATTCCCGACATCGTGCGCATCATCGGCATGTTGCCAAAAGAGCGGCAAAGCCTGCTGTTTTCCGCGACGTTCTCGAACGAGATCAAGGCGCTGGCCGACCGCATGTTGCGCGCTCCGGTGCTGATCGAGGTGGCGCGTCGGAACGAATCCGCAGCTAACGTCGCGCAGCGAGTGTATCGCGTGCAGGGAGACGACAAACGACGCCTGCTCGGCCACATCGTCAACTCACAAAGTCTTACGCAAGTGCTGGTGTTCTGTCGCTCCAAGATAAACACCGCACGGCTCGCCACCGCGCTGCAACGCGACGGCTTTTCCACCAGCGCAATTCATGGCGACAAAACGCAGGATGAGCGCATGAAGGCGCTTGAAGGCTTCAAGAACGGCGAAATTCGCATTCTCGTGGCGACCGATGTGGCCGCGCGCGGGCTGGATATTGACCAGCTGCCGATGGTGGTGAACTACGAATTGCCGTTCGTGGCCGAAGATTATGTGCATCGCATTGGGCGTACCGGGCGCGCGGGCGCGAGCGGCACGGCGGTGTCCTTTGTGTCGCCTGACGACGGCAAGTTGCTTGCTGAAATTGAAAAACTCATCAAGCGAAAACTTGACGAGCAGCCAATGCCTGATCTGTCCAGTTATGGTGATCGGTATGCGCCGCGTAGCGCGTCCGAGCCGTCAACTGGCGGCAACTCACGCGGTTCATCAACGCATGATCGGCCCCGCGCGCCGCGCGGTCACAGCAATGAGGGTTACGGTAGCGTGCGCCCGCCTATGACAGAGCCGAGAGCCACGAACTATCAAGGCGGCCGCGATAAATCGCATTTCGATTTGAATCCCGATCAACCCGTTGCACCAAATGCACGTGGCGGTAAGGGCGGCCCGGTTTCGCCGATGGGTCGTCGCGCAGCACCTGAAATTTGCGTGCTGCTGAGATCGCCAAAGCTCGCGCCAACGGCCTCGCCCGCGAGCGCGGAACACGCTGCATAAAAACGGACGGCGGTGAGGGGCCTTTTGTCATTGCGACGTTGAATTTGGCCGCCAACTAGGCAGCAACGATAATCATGTCCATGACCGCAGCAAACACCTTCACCATTCGCCCCGCTACCTCAGCGGATGTCGTCGCCGTTCACGCGCTCGTTCGCGATCTGGCGGTCTACGAAAAACTTGAACATTTGATGGTGAGCACGCCTGACGATTTCCATCGTGAGCTGTTTGGTGGCAACGCGCGCGCCGAATGCATCATGGGCACGGAGAACGGCGTAGCCATAGGATTCGCGCTTTTCTTCCACAATTTTTCTACGTTCCTCGGACGAAAAGGCTTGTATCTGGAAGACCTGTTCGTGAAACCAGAATGTCGCGGCAAAGGCTACGGCAAAGCGCTGCTGGTGCGGCTCGCGCAAATTGCGGTTGAGCGCAATTGCGGTCGCTTTGAATGGACGGTGCTGGACTGGAATACACCGTCAATCGACTTCTACAAAGCGATGGGGGCGACGGTGATGCCCGAATGGAATATTGTGCGCGCCGCAGGGGACGCGCTCAGCCGCATGGCAGCACTCAACAAGTCAAACTGAACCGCCTGTGTAGTCACGCACGCTCAAACGGTATTGCGCCCCGCTGATCGACAATATGGCGGGTGCGCCTATCGGCAATGTCACCTTGGCCGGAATGTGGCCGAACGGAAATCCGGTGAGCACCGGGCACGGCGCGAGCTCGCGCAAAGTCTCTATCACCTCCGTCATTTTGTATGCGTAACGCTGGTTTGTTGCAGGCTCACAATCCGAAAAGTCGCCCAAAATAATGGCGCGCTGCTGGTTCAAAATGCCCGCATGTTTGAGTTGCCAGAACATGCGTTCGACCGCGTACGGCTCCTCACCAATGTCCTCCAGCACGAGGATGCCGTCATCAATCGTTGGCATGTACGGCGTGCCGATCGCATGCGCAACCAACGCTAAATTGGTGCCCCACAATGTGCCGTGTATGGTGCTTGTTTCGTGTGCGATGTCGCTCGTGCACTCAGGGTACGTGTAGCCTGATTTTGCGGCTAACACCAAGCCCGCGAATTGACTTTCGGTGAAGTCTCGCGCGGGCAAGTCGTCAATCTGCGCGAAGTCCACCGCCGCCAACGGCCCGGAGAACGTCACGTAATTTGCCTGTGCTAGTGCGGCTAACGAGAACGCTGTGATGTCGCTAAATCCACAGAAAACTTTGCCGCTGGCGGCAACCACCGACCAGTCAATTCGATGCAGCAAGCGCGATACGCCGTACCCACCGCGCGAGAAAAACACGATGTCGGCATCACTCGCTAGCACCTCGTTGAACGCCGCTAAGCGCTCGTCATCGGTACCGGCAAAGTAGCGCCATTGCCGGGTCACGTGATTGCCCGAATCGACCGTGCAGCCGAGCGCCTGCAAGCGCGCAACGCCGACGTTCAAGCGATCCGATTGCACCGCTCCGGAAAGCGACACGACAGCAACTTTGCCCGGCCAGTTGGGTGATTTTGGCACGGTGCAATTCACGATTTCATTTACCCGAGGCTCTTGCGTTGCGTGGATACTTTTTCAAGCGTTGCGGCAAATCCAGCGAGCCGCGCCCGCTCTTGCGCCACCACCGCGGGCGGTGCTTTGTCGGCAAAGGCGGGGTTGCCCAACTTCGCTTCGGCCTTCAACACTTCGCCGCTGAGACGAGCAATTTCCTTGTCGAGACGAGCACGTTCTTGCACTGGGTCAACCTTGACTTCAAGCATCAGTTTGAACTCGCCGACCATTTGCACGGGTGCATCGTTGGTGGGTAACGCAGTCACAATGCGCACGTCGGACAACTTGCCGAGCGCTGCGATGTAGGGCGTGAACGCCTTGAGCGTTTGCGCATCGCCCACCATCACCAGCGGCACGCGCTCGGCGGGCGAGAGCTTCATCTCCGAGCGCAATACGCGACAGGCGGTGACGATTTGTTTGAGCAGCGCCATCCTGGCGTTGGCATCGGAGTTCACGCGATCCGCGCCGTATTTCGGGAACGGCTGATTGCAAATGCTGGCACCCGACTTCCCTGCAATCGGCGCGACTTTTTGCCACAGCTCTTCACTGATGAACGGCATGATCGGATGCGCCAAGCGAAGCGTCGCTTCAAGCTCGCGCACCAGCACGCTGCGGGTGCCGCGCGCGGCTGCCTGATCGCCAGATTTTTCGGCTTCGGCGAGTTGCACTTTCGCGCATTCAACATACCAGTCGCAATATTCGTCCCACACAAATTCGTACAACGCCTTGGCCGCAAAGTCGAAGCGGTAGGTGTCAAAGCCTTCCGCAATGTCGCGCTTGGCGATTTGCAGGCGACCTAGCAGCCATTTATCGACGAAGGACAACGTATTCCCACCATCGTTGCCGATGCCGCAATCCTTGCCCTCCACATTCATCAAAACAAAACGCGTGGCGTTCCACAGTTTGTTGCAAAAATTTCGATAGCCTTCACAGCGGCTCAAGTCGAAGTTCAGCGTCATCGACATGGTGCAAAGTGAGGCATACGTGAAGCGCACAGCATCCGCACCGTACGCTGGAATGCCGGTCGCGAAGTTTTTTCGAATGTATTTTTCTGCTTTCTCCTTGTGCGACGCGAGCATCAATCCCTTCAACGATTTCTCAACCAAAGGTTCCAATTCGATGCCGTCAAGCAGATCAATCGGGTCGAGCACGTTGCCCTTCGATTTGCTCATCTTGGTGCCTTCGGCGTCGCGCACCATCGCGTTGATGTACACGTCTTTGAACGGCACCTTGTCGGTGAAATGCAGCGTCATCATTACCATGCGCGCCACCCAGAAAAAGATAATGTCGTTGCCGGTCACGAGCACGTTGCTCGGCAGATAAACGCTGTCCTTCTCGAAGCGCACTTTATCGGGCCAACCGAGCGTGGTGTGGCACACGAGCGCGGAGGAGAACCAGGTGTCGAGCACGTCGGGGTCGCGCGTCAGTGACTTGCCACCACTCTGCTTTAACGCTTCGTCTTCGCTACGTGCAACGTAGATTTTTCCATCGGCGTCGTACCACGCCGGTATCTGGTGGCCCCACCACAACTGCCGCGAAATACACCAGTCGCGAATGTTGCCGAGCCAGTGGTTATAGGTGGCAGTCCAGTGCTCAGGATAGAACTTGACGTCCCCGTTTTTAACCGCATCCAGTGCGCGTCCAGCGAGCCCGCCCGCGTGCTTGTCTGTGGCCTTGCTCATGGCAACAAACCATTGATCGGTGAGCATCGGCTCCACGATTTGACCGGTGCGTTCGCACATCGGCACCATGCTCTTGTGCGGCACGGCTTTTTGCAAAAACTTTTGATCTTCGAGGTCGCGCAGCACCGCTTTACGCGCGTCGAAACGATCAAGACCTTGATACGGTTTCGGGCCGTTATCGTTGATCTTGGCGTCGAGCGTGAAGATGGTGATCAGCGGCAGGTTGTGCCGCAGCGCGCAGGCGTAGTCGTTGAAGTCATGCGCACCGGTAATTTTCACGCAACCGGAGCCAAACGCGCGATCCACAAAATCATCCGCGATGATCGGAATTTTGCGGTCACACAGCGGCAGGTCGACCAGCTTGCCGACCAAGCGTTTGTAGCGCTCATCTTCAGGATGCACGGCCAGCGCGCCGTCGGCAAGCATCGTCTCGGGACGCGTGGTGGCGATGTGCATGCCCGCGATCAAATTACCTTCGTGATCGGGCTGCGGGCCGTCAGAAAACGGGTACAGGATGTGCCACATGAAACCGTCGCGCTCGACCGATTCCACCTCTAACTCCGACACCGCCGATTGCAGTACTGGATCCCAGTTCACGAGGCGCTTGCCGCGATAAATCAGGCCTTGTTCGAAGAGCGTCACGAACGTTTCCACCACGCCTTTCGACATGTGCTCGTCCATCGTGAAGTAGCCTTGCTTCGCGCCACTCGCGTCAGCAAAATTCCAGTTAGCAGACGCGCCCAAGCGACGCATTTGCTCGGTGATGGTGGAGCCGGATTGTTCCTTCCACTGCCACACGCGCCTGTTGAATTCAGCGCGCCCCAAATCGTGCCGCGATTTGCCCTCGGCCTGCAACTGCCGCTCGACCACGATCTGCGTGGCGATTCCGGCGTGATCGGTGCCGACCACCCAGTTAGTGTTGTCGCCCTTCATGCGGTGATAGCGAATCAGCGAGTCCATCAACGTCTGCTGAAACGCGTGGCCCATGTGCAGCGTGCCGGTCACATTTGGCGGCGGCAACTGGATGGTGTAGGCGGGCTTTGACGTATCTCCGTTCGGCACGAAATTTCCGGCCGCTTCCCAGACCGGATACCACTCGGCCTCTATCGCTTTCGGCTCGAACGATTTCGACAGCGAATCGAGGGCAGGCTGGTTGGAAGGGTCAGAGCGGGCAGAGTCGGCGGACATCATGGGGCAAACGCGCGAGCGGCGTGTGGTTCAAAAATTTGGGCATTTGATTGTACCGACCGATTTAACAACTTTTTTCTACAACGGCGTCAATACTTGGGCTAGCAGCCCAAAACGCGTCAACCCGACTATTAGCTAAACAGCGATCTAGCCCTAGTCGAATCGACGTTTCACAAAAAAGCTATTGTGGGTCGTACGGCCAAAAAGCAGCGTCAAATGCGTCGCTTGGAGGCCAATTGCTCACGCAATCGCGCGATCTCGGACTCCACCGCTTTTGACACCACCTCACGCACTTGATTTGAGGTGTCCTCCGCGACCTGATTGGCGATGTCGCGAGCGATGTCGGTGAGTGCCGGCAGCAGCGTGTCGCGAAGATGCGCTTTGAGCGTGCCCGATGCGTAAATTTCAAGCTGCTGCATCACCTGGCTGTACACGCCGTGTTGCATCTCTTCAAGCTTGGCCACCAGCTGCGCGTTGAACTGCTCACGCGCATTGCTGGTGGTCGTTGCCGTCATATGCGGCGTAGCGCTTGCCGTGAGCGACGCCGCTTCGTTTGCCGTAATGATTACGCTTGACGGCGCGTCGTGCGTGACGCGCGGCAAAACGCCGAAAACGTCTGGCACGTAGTCGTCAGCACCCGCAGCAGCCGAATACATTGGCGTGGGCGGTGGCGCAGCGGCGCTCCACGGCATGGCAGGTGATGCGACCGTCGGCGCGAAATCGGGCGGATTCACGCGCGACGCGGGCTCAAACGGGGGCGGTGCCGCGGCAGGCGACGGCGCGCCAAACGGGGAAGCCCACGCGGGCCGCGCGGGCGTGGCAATCACGTCGTCCCTGCGCTCAGTCAAACTCGTGAACTCAATCTCTTCAATCACCAGATCGGTCAGCACCGGCAATTCTTCCGGCGTGCGCTGCCGCATCAGGCGGTCGGCCTGAGCGAGAAGATCTTTTGCCGTCGGCGTGCTCATGAGTTGATTATGCGCGCAAAAAATTGCCGTGCGATCACTTCATCACCGTGTGCGAAAGCGCGTAGCCACGCGCCTTGTAAAACGCCCAACGCTCACGCCCAGCCGTGGCGAGCGTTGCGTCAACGCCGACGATCTCAAACATACGTTCAAAGCGTGCAAAAAACGCCGGCGGCTCGGCGCTTAAATTGATGAGCACATCGGCTGCGCCCTCGTGCAACAACGAGTGATCCACGATCACCGGCGTATGGGCAACATGCATTGAGGTCATCGTCACATGCGGCACAAAACCCTCAACCGGTTGCTCCCACAAAAGCTTGTCAAGCGCGGCCGTGGTGGCCGCATCCGGCGTCACCACGCGCACCCGACGACCCTGCGCGTAGGCCTTGCCAACCAGACGCGCCGTGGCCGTGAGCGGGTTGGCAACGGCGGTGTAGAAATTGATTTCGGTCATGCGTTCAACACTGCGCGTGGTGGGCCTATTCCCGCGCCATCACGTAATCAACCAGTGCTGCCACAGGCCGTCCCGATGCGCCCTTCTCTTTGCCCGAACCTTTGTACGCCACACCCGCAATATCGAGATGCGCCCAGTCGTATTTTTTGGCGAAGCGCCACAGAAAACACGCCGCTGTAATCGCGCCGCCTTCGCGACCGGCAACGTTGGCCATATCGGCAAAGTTCGAGTTCAACGCTTCTTGATAATCCTCTTCCAACGGCATACGCCAGAAGCGGTCGTTCATCTTTTTGCCCGACGCGATGAGGCTCTCAGCGAGCGCGTCGTTGTTTGAAAATATGCCCGCGTTATGGCTGCCGAGCGCGACTACGCAGGCACCGGTGAGCGTGGCGATATCGATCACGGCGCGTGGCTTGAAGCGCTCGGCATAGGTCAACGCGTCGCACAAAATCAAGCGACCTTCGGCGTCGGTGTTGAGCACTTCAATCGTTTGGCCGCTCATGCTGGTGAACACGTCACCCGGCTTGGTCGCGCGGCCGTTGATGTGGTTTTCGCAAGCGACCACTAAGCCGACGATGTTCTGCTTGGGCTTCAATTCAGCCACGGCTTTCATCACGCCAAACACGGTGCCCGCACCGGACATGTCCCACTTCATGTGGTCCATATCCGGGGCGGGTTTAATTGAAATGCCGCCGGTGTCAAACGTCACGCCTTTGCCGACGAATACGGTGGGTGCTTCACCTTTTTTTCCACCGTTGTACTCAAACACGATGAAGCGTGGCGGCTCGTCGCTGCCGTTGGTGACCGATAAAAACGAACCCATACCGAGCTTTTCAATGGCCTTACGATCCATCACCGTCACTTTGAGGCCGTGTGATTTCACAAGCTTTTTCGCCTCATCGCCCAAGCGTGTGGGCGTGCAGAAGTTCGCTGGCAAATTGCCCAGATATTTGGTGAACTCCATACCGTGAATCGTTGCCACCGACACTTTTAGCGCGGCAGGCGCGGCTTTGGCGGCGGCTTCTGGCATGCCAAAACGCACGCGCTTGAGGCTTGGTTTTGGCTTGGCGCTGATGCCTTTGGTTTCATCAAAGCGATAGGTCGCATCCGACACGCCCATCACCATTTGCTGCATGGCCTCCACAGCCTCTTCGGCGAGCGGGAAGATGGTCAATTCAGCAAGCTCCAGCTCAACAGCGGCGGCAGCGAGCGCACGACCGGCAGCGCGTGCGTCCTTGAGCGCGAGCGCCTTGCCCTCGCCAACGCCGTACGCCAGCACGCGAGTCGCGCTAATGCCCGGCAAATTAAACAGCGGCAACAACTTGCCGCAGGCACCGGAAAATGCCGCAGCTTTGAGCGCAGCTTTTAGTGCGCCCTTGCTGGCTTTGTCCAAATCTTCTGCGGCCGCAGACAGCTTTTGGCCGTCATGAACGGCAACGGCGACGACATCAGTCTTGGTGTTGGACGGCAGGTCAGCGCGGAGGGAGAAATCGATCATGACTCTTTTCGCATTCGTTGAATAGGTAAACTCCGCAATTATCGCTAAAGCCCGCACCGGGCATCGCTTAGGTCTATCGCCCATGATTTTTCGCCGCGCCTTGTTGCGCGAATTGACTATTAATGCGATTTTTGTTTTCATCGTGTTGGTCGCCATTTTTGTTGCCCAATTTCTGGTCAAGCTGATTGGCGCTGCCTCTGCTGGTTCACTGCCGACCGATGCACTGATTCCGCTGGTCGGATTTCGCATCATCACGCTGCTGGCACCGCTGATTGTGATTTCCGCGTTTGTAGCGATTTTGCTCACGCTTTCGCGAGCGTGGCGCGACAGCGAAATGGCGATCTGGATGAGCAGTGGGCAGAGCCTATTGGCCTGGATTCGACCGGTGATGATGTTTGCGCTACCGATGCTCGCTATTGCGATGGCATTGTCGACACTGCTTTCGCCGTGGGCGGAGCGCCGCTCGGTTGAATTTCGCCGGGTGCTCGAAGCGCGTGACGAACTGTCAATTGTGGCACCCGGTATTTTTCAGGAAATGCGCAAAACGCGGCAAGTGTATTTTGTTGAAGGCGTTAACTTAATCGATGGTCGCATCAAGAACGTTTTCGTGTTCTCGGATGACCCAAACGGACAGTGGATGACGCGAGCGGAGCAAGGGTTTTTGTACACCGATACGCGTGGCGATCGCTACGTTATTTTGGAAAACGGTCACCGCGTGAAGCATCTCAACGCCACCTCGACACCAAACGAATACGAGCTTGCCGCGTTCGAGCGCTACGGCGTGCGCATGAACGTCAACGAGGTTAAGGATGACCCACTTGAAGAGCGCTTGAAGGACACGCTGACGCTGTTGAACGCGGGCACACCGACCGGTCTCGGTCACGTGTTTTATCGAGTGTCGATTCCGCTTGCCGGATTGTCGCTGGTATTGCTGGCCATTCCGCTGGCGTATGTGAATCCGCGACTGGGTCGATCAGTCAATCTCATCATCGCGATATTACTGCTGATGATTACGCTTAACTTGACCAACGTGATGCAGGCGAAGATTGATCAGCAGGCCATCGGGCTCGTCCCGGCGCTGCTGCTATTTCATTCGGTGCTGGCATTGTTAGTAGGAGCCCTGTTTTATAGGCGCTATCGCGGCGTGGTATTCGGCTCACGCGCATCGGAAGCGAGCGCTTCTCGCGCACCCGAGAGCGCCGCGCCCGCGTCATGAAAACGCTGGGACGATACATCGCCAAAGAGGTCATGCTGTCGGGCCTGTTAGTGCTGGCAGCACTATTAATGCTGTGGATTTTCTACGACGTGTTGGCAGAGCTGGGCTCCCTCAAAGGCGTCAACACGGCGCAATTTTTGGTGCTCGTGGCCGCCACGATTCCGAACCATCTGTACGAACTGATTCCGGTCGCCGCATTGATCGGCACGCTGTTCGCGCTGGCGCAACTCGCTGGCAACAGCGAATATGCCGTGATGCGCACCTCCGGCGTCTCGACGATTCAGGTGGCCGGCGTGTTGCTGGGTGTGAGCTTGGTGGCCGCAGGATTGGTGTTTGTGATTGGCGAATATGTGGTGCCGCAAGCGGAAAAGCTCATCCTTCGGGTGCGCGCATTTTCCGGCGCGCGACCGATGGTTGCGCGCGCGTTTGACTCCGGTTTCTGGTTCAAGGATGGCAACACCTTTATCAACATCGGCAGCGTGTTGTCCGACGGCGCACTGAAAACCGTGCGCGTGTTTGAGTATGCCGACGGCACCAACCTCGCCCGCACCGTGTTCGCTGAGGGTGCCACGTTTCAAGGCGGGCAGGTATGGAGCTTGGACAAAGTGACGGTGACGGAATTTGCGGCGGCCGCGAATGCGGGCGTGGGCGCGGGATCGCCACCGGGCGTGGTGGTGCAGCAGCAGGCGCAGAAGGTGTGGAACACGGTGCTGACACCGAACATGCTCTCAGTGCTGCAAATTGCGCCTGAGCGCCTGTCGATCGCAGGGCTGTGGGAATACATCGCGCATCTGCAAAATAATCAGCAAGATTCGCGGCGTTTTGAGGTTGCGCTGTGGGGCAAATTTTTCTACCCGCTGGCGACCTGCGTGCTCATGTTGCTCGCGTTGCCATTCGCACAGATTCAGCAGCGCTCTGCGGGCATTGGCTCGCGCATTTTTGTGGGCATCTTGCTTGGCTTGGTATTCATCGTGTGCAATCGGCTGTTTTCGTACCTCGCATTGCTGCACGAATGGCCACCGTTTTTGGGCGCGATTTTGCCGGGGCTGATCTTTTTGTCAGCGGGTGCGGTGATGCTGTACCGGTTGGAGCGGCGCTGATGTCAGCACAACGTAGCGGCAAAATCGAGCATCCGCATCCCCAATATAAAAAAGGCACCCGAAGGTGCCTTTTTTTGCAATTGGAGAATTACTCCGCCGCTGCAGCGGCCATCGCGGGAACCGCAGGAACGATGTTCGCGTAACGACGGTTTTTCTCGCCTTTAACGCCGAACAATACCGTGCCGGTCACTTTTGCAAACAGCGTGTGGTCCTTGCCCATACCGACGTTCAAGCCGGGATGAAACTCGGTGCCGCGCTGACGCACGATGATGGTGCCCGCGTTAATCAGCTCGCCGCCGTAGGACTTGACGCCCAGACGCTTTGATTCTGAATCGCGACCGTTGCGGGTTGATCCGCCGCCTTTTTTATGTGCCATAGTCTGACTCCTACTTTACTTGCGAACGCCGCCGACTAGCTCTGTAGTGAGCTTGTCGAATGCTGCCCAATCGCCTGAGGCTGCAAGCAATGCTTGCTCGGCCCAGGTGGCTGGTTTGGCGAGGTTGAACTTACTGCCGCCGGCTTCAAGCACTTCTTGTACTTTATCGACCGGGGCTTTGGCCAGTGCATCAAACGTGTTGATGCCAGCGGCTTTAAGCAGCACGGCAATCTTCGGGCCGACGCCTTCGATCAGTTCAAGATCATCGCTGCCGTCGCGCGCTTTGCCGCGCACTTTCGCTGCTTTTTTAGCTGCGGCTGGTTTTGCTGCGGCGGCTGCTGCACCAGCGCTTGCCAAAGCCACCGGAACGCTGACTGCAGGCGCATCGGCTTTTGCCAATTCTTTGCCGTCGGCACCAAAGATCACCGAGAAGAAAACTTCGGTGTAATTTTGGCGATGACCGCCATGACGTTGGTAGTGCTTACGGCGACGCATCTTGAAGATGGTGACCTTGTCGCCGCGACCGTGGGAGACAACCGTTGCATCGACTTTCGCCCCTGAAACCAGGGGTGCTCCAAACACCACATCCGCGCCTTGGCCAACGGCCAAAACTTCGTTAAACGTGATGGTTGCGCCTAAGTCTGCAGGTATCTGTTCTATTTTTAATTTTTGGCCAGCGGAAACACGATACTGCTTCCCGCCGGTTTTTATGACCGCATACATTGTTGACAAACCTTT
>JAYSRA010000161.1:0-54017 GCA_043721275.1 Burkholderiales bacterium | reverse complement strand
CCATGAAGCTGCCGACAGTGCGCAACTTCCAGTCATGCTCGCGGCGATCAACGCCAATCTGGGGCTCGATCCGGCGCAGGCGCTCGCCGATGCGGGCTACCGAAGCGAAGCGGTATTCGAGCAGCTCAGTCAATCAACGGTTGATCTGATCGTGGCGCTGGGCCGGGAGGGCAGGCAGCAGCTGCAGATTGATGCGGCGCAGTACCCACGAACGGCGGCCATGCACGACAAGCTTCAGAGCGAGGCGGGGCAAACGGCGTATCGCAAACGCAAGTGGATCGCCGAGCCGCCCAATGGCTGGATCAAGGCCGTGCTGGGATTCCGGCAATTCAGCCTGCGAGGTATGGAGAAGGTGCGCGGCGAGTTCAAACTCGTGTGTCTGGCGCTCAATCTGCGTCGAATGGCGACGATGCATACAAGTTGAGCGAACAAAGCAGCGCGAATGCGCCCGTTCATACGTTCATTCAGCAGCCAGCAGAATGAACTCAGGCGCGCAGACAAGTGTGACACACCCATTCTCGATCCTCGTCCCGAAAAATCTGCTAAATCCGTAACATCGTCGATTCAACAAACCGTCTGCCGCGCAGACTCCTAGCGCGATAAAAGTACGAGTCTCGACAATTGAGGTTATCGACGCTTAGCCCCGGTTAAATGGCGCTTGTGTGAAAAAGCTGTTGCACGCACTCTCGCGCTAATTCCACTGCGGCCACGCTTTCAGGCGCACTAGATAATCGGCTGCCAAGCCCGTAAACACGCACATCCCGAGCAAATTGTTGCCGCAAAATGCTGCGAAACACTTCATGCGATCTCGGCCGCGAATCAACGTGATGTGATGCACCGCGAGCACGGCCGCCAAAACGAGTCCGCCGTAGTACAAAACGCCGAGTTGTTGCCACACACCGATGCCCGCCATCAGCGCTAAGAAGAGCGCGTAACAAATCGCCACAGCGAGCACATCAAAGCGCCCGAAAAACAGCGCGGACGTTTTGATGCCGATGCGAATATCGTCGTCGCGATCCACCATCGCGTACTCGGTGTCGAATGCGAGCACCCAAAAAAAGTTTGCGAACATCAACGCAAACGCGACCAGCGGCACCTCGCCCCGCACTGCTGCAAACGCCATCGGGACGCCCATGCTGAACGCAATGCCCAAGATCGCTTGCGGAATCGCAATGAAGCGCTTGGTGAACGGATAAATCGCCGCGATTGCAATGGCTGGCACGGCCCATGCGCGCGCCGACCAGTTCAGCGGCACGAGCAACACTGCCGCCGCCAACGCGCACGCCAGGCCCACCCACAGCGCCTCGTTGCCGCTGATTTCACCGGACGCGACGGGCCGCATCGCGGTGCGTTTCACCGCGCCATCAAAGTCGCGATCCGCCCAGTCGTTCACCGCGCAACCGGCTGATCGCATCAGCACGGTGCCGAGCACAAAAATAAAAATAAAACGAATGTCCGGCACACCGACCGCCGCGATCCACAAGCCCCACAACGTCGGCCACAGCAGCAGCAGGTAGCCCACGGGTTTATCAAGCCGGATCAGGCGTTCGTAGGCGTCGAGCTTGGCGGTGATTTTTTTGAAGTTCATAGCAGCGAGCGCTGCAACGCGCTAGCGGGTTTCATCAAGCGCAAAAAATGCGCGGGCGTTGGATAGCGTAGTCGCAAACGCAGCTCGCGTTTCATGCGCGTATTTTCGATGCGTCTTGATTCGCTCATGAACGAATACAACATCGGCGACACGGTGCGCGCGAGCTCCACGCGCGGCATGCGCGGCGGTCTTGGCAGGCCCGTGGCATCAGCGACCTGATCAAAATATTCACCCATTTTCAGTTCGCCATCATCAACAATGTTGAGCACCCGATTGGCGCGGCCACGAAACATTGCAAGCCATAAGGCAGATGCTAAATCGTCAGCATGAATGTGATTGGTGAACACGTCATCTTCAACAGACAACGCCGCCGTGCCCGCGCGCAAACGCTCTACCGGCAACCGCTCGGCAGCATAAATGCCGGGCGCGCGCAAAATCGTGAAGCGGTGTTGATGCGAATCACGCAGTCGGGTCTCGGCCGCCACACGACGTTTGGCGCGCGCGTTCGCGGGTCGCGTGCGGCGCGTTTCGTTGATACGTTCGCCCGCGCAATCCCCGTAAACACCAGTGGTGCTCACATACACATTGCGTAATTTTTGCGGGCGGAGTTTCGACTTTTTTTCTTTGCGCGCGATAGGATTCAAAGCCGCCGCCGCAAGCCATCGTCGCATGCGCGGATCATCCAATCCGTCACCCGGCGGCGGTGCGAGGTGCAACACCGCGTCGGCTACCCGCGCCATCGCACCTGCGCGCTTGAGGCTCGCGCGTCGATCAAGGTCGCCCGTGATCGGTAAAATTCCAGCGGTGCGCAGTTCCGTGGCAGTAGCCGCGCTGCGGGCAAGGCCAAGCCACGTTGCGCGGTCACACAAGCCCACAGGCGAATCGGTTGCCGTCAATCGACGTGCCACGTCGCCTGCACCTACGATCAGTATTTTTAGCTTTCTGTTTTTCACGTTTTTTCTTACGTTTTTTTCACGTTTTTTTTGCGCTTTGCGCGCCACACATCATGCCTCAAGTCACGCTCGTTCCCGGTAACCACATCTTTGAGTGCGGCACTGAAGAGCCTATTCTGACAGCAGCGTTGCGTGCGGGCTTTTTAATTCCGCACGGTTGCAAAAACGGCGCATGCGGCTCGTGCAAGGGGCGCATTATTGACGGCGAGGTGGTGCTCGGAAACTACCAGTCGACCACGCTGCCTGAGCTTGAGCGCGTGCAGGGAAAAACGCTGTTTTGCGTGGCGCGTCCCGTGACTGATGTGACGGTCGAGGCGCGCGACGTGAGGAAAACCGGCGACGTGGTGATCAAAACGTTGCCCTGCCGCGTCGAGCATCTGGATCGTGTGGTGGACGACGTGACCATCATGCGCTTCAAGCTGCCTGCCACCGAACGGCTGCAATTTCAGGCCGGACAATACGTTGAATTTTTGCTGAAAGATGGCAAGCGGCGCAGCTTCTCGATGGCCAACGCGCCGCACGATGACGCGCTGATTGAGTTGCACATTCGGCACACGCCGGGCGGGCTGTTTACCGACCGCATTTTCGGCGTGACCGAACCGGCGATGAAGGTGCGCGACATTCTGCGCATCGAAGGTCCACACGGCAGTTTTTTCTTGCGTGACGAATCGGAGAAACCGATCATCATGGTCGCCAGCGGCACTGGTTTTGCGCCGATAAAAGCCATCATCGAACACATGTTCTACACCAGCAACACGCGGAAGGTCACGCTGTATTGGGGCGGTCGTCGACCTAAAGATTTGTATCTGAATCACTTGGCGCTTGCGTGGGCAGAAAAGTACCCCGAACAATTTAAATACGTGCCGGTGATCAGCGACGCGCTGATTGAGGACGCATGGACGGGCCGCACCGGCTTCGTTCATCGCGCGGTGATGCAGGACCTTGCAGACCTGTCCACGCATCAGGTGTATGCCTGCGGTGCGCCGATTGTGGTGGATTCAGCGCGCACTGACTTCACGCAACAGCGCGCGTTGTCGGAGGACGATTTTTTTGCCGATAGCTTTACGTTGGCGGCAACGGCTAGTATCTGAATGTCGAGCGCCGATTCAGGTGCCGCAATTTAAGGAGAGCGACGATGCAGCACTTTTTAGCGGTCTGTCTGGCTGTGTTTTTCGCCGTTGCGGCGAGCGCGCAACCCTACCCGAACAAACCGGTGAAACTACTGGTCGGCTTCCCTGCTGGTGGCGGACTTGATGTGTTGGCGCGTATCGTCGGCCAGCGGGTTGGGGAGCTTTGGGGGCAGCCGATCATCGTTGATAACCGGCCCGGTGCAGGCAGCAATATTGCGGGGGATCTAGCGGCAAAAAGCGCGCCTGACGGCTACACGTTGTTGCACACCAACATCGCTCTGATGAGCATCAACCCGGCGCTGTACGGCAAGATGAGTTTTGCGCCGATGAAGGATTTGACGCCGGTGATTCAGCTCGTGAATTTGCCGCTGGCGATCATGGTGCGCGCGGACTCGCCGTTTAATTCCATGAAGGATTTGGTGGACTTCGCGCGATCCAATCCGGGCAAATTAAACTTTGGCTCCGGCGGCAACGGCGGCGTGCCGCATTTGGCATTGGAGCTGTTGAATTCGAGCTACGACTTAAAGATTGTGCACGTGCCGTACAAGGGCAGCAGCGACGCCGTGAAAGACCTGCTTGGCGGGCCGATTGATGTGATGTGTGACGCGATTAGCGTGGGCTTATCGCAAATCAAGGCGGGCAAGTTGAAGGCACTCGCGGTGACCACCGAGGCGCGTCATCCGGCCCTGCCCGACACGCCCACCACCACTGAGGCGAGTTACGCGAAATTTCAAGTCACGGGCTGGCAAGGTTGGGTCGCCCCGGCGGGCACCCCGCGCGCGGTGCTTGAGCGCATCAACGCCGAAGCGAACAAAGCCATGAACGATCCGGCGACGCGCGCCAAACTTTTTGAGCAAGGCTACTTGCCGGCTGGCGGCAGTGTGGATGCGTTTGCTAAACAGTTGGCCGCCGATCAAATCAAATGGGCCGAGTTGGTGAAGCTCTCAGGCGCAAAGATCGATTAACCGAGATTATTCATTAGCTTCGTGGAAAACCAATCGCTCGTTCAAGAACGATCAATCCCCGATTTTTTGACGCAGATTACCGCAGATTTGACGCAGATAAACGCAGATTTCCTTTTCGTTCATTTCGCTTGCACCGGAGCAAAGGAAAATCTGCGCAAATCAGTGTGAAATCTGCGGTAATCTGCGTTAAAAATCCCAATGGATAATCTCGGATTAAGCGCCTTTCAGCGGTCGTCGTGCCCCAATGACATCACAGCGATCAGCGCAACAAGATGTCGGCGTAACAGGCCTCCGCCTTGCCGCCCAGCGTGTCGGTGTCGGTCATCAAACCGATGCTCTCAATTTCGCCGGGTTCCTCGCCCGGAAACGCGCGGCGAAAATCGGCGCGCACGTCGCGGGTGAACGACTGCCAGAAATTGAGACCCTCCGCGCCGGTCTTCACCACCAGTTTTTTGATGCGGCTGGTGTTGCCGTTGACTGCGATGGTTTCTTTCGCCGCTTTGCCTTCCCAGATGTATTGAATAGCGGCAAACGGTAGCTCGTTGCCGCCGAGCGCTTTGGCCAAACTCATGGTGGCGCGCTCGCTCGCGTCCAGCGTGTTGCGGTCGCCCTTAAACGCGACCACCACGCGCACCGGCGCATCGTCTTTGCCGACAACCGTGTTGTCGGCGTCCGCGATCAGCGCGGGCACATTCCAGCGCCACGACAGCTCTTTCGCGTCTTGTTGCGCAGGCGGCACGTTGGCCACCAACAGCGACCACGCGCTGTCGGCCTGAGCGCGAATGCAGTCCACCGTGTCGACCACCGCTGACAGGTAGACGGTGGGCGTTTTAAAGCGAATATTGACCGGACGCCAAGCCGCATCTTTAGGATCGTTGACGGGGGCAAAAACGGTGCCGGTCAGAGGCGCGGTGGCTGCGGTGTCTGGCGACGTAGGCAGCTGCGCGCAACCGCTGAGAAAGACGATGAGCGCACCCGCAGCGCCGCACATCGACAACGATCTAGAACACAAAAACTTCATTAGCCGACGCCCCCGATTTAGAAACAAATTCGCGTACTCGTTGTACGACTCTGCCGTGTCGCTCGGTTTTACTTTACTTTCCCGATTTTGCATGCGCTTTGAGCAGCGGGAGCATGTCCGCCACCACTGCCGCATTGCCCGCGATGACCTGGTTAGTGCGCAAAAACTGGTCGCCGCCAGCGAAATCACACACCCGACCGCCCGCCTCGGCAACCATCAGCGCGCCCGCCGCTGCGTCCCACGCGGCGAGGCTCATCACGAAAAATCCGTCCATTGCACCCGCCGCCACGTGCGCCAGATCAAGCGCTGCTGCGCCGGTGCGGCGCACGCTGCCTGCGGCCTGCGCAATCGTGATCCACGCTGGCAACACCGTGGCAAACGATGGATGCGCGCCGCTCGGCAACACGGTGCCGACCAGCGCGCGATTGAGCGACGTGCATGCGGACACCGATAAGCGCTGCGGTGCGGCATCGTTCGCGGGATGTCGCCATGCGCCAAAACCCAACCCGGCGCTGAACATTTCACCGGTTAACGGGTTGCCAATCACGCCGCATTGCACCACGCCGTCCGCCTCAATGGCAACCGAGGTGGCGAAGTACGGAAAGCCGTGCACAAAGTTATAGGTGCCGTCGAGCGGGTCGACGATCCAGCGCACGCCCGTTGCGGGTGCAGCGCCGAGCACACGCTCGCCGCCCTCCTCGCCGAGCAACACGTCGCCGGGAAAGGCGCTGGCAATGGCGTCTGCAATGTGCTGCTCGACGGCGCGATCGGTCTCGGTTGCGAAATCATTGGCCGATTTTTCGTGCAGCACATGGGTACGATGCGCAAAAGCGCGGGCGATTTCAACGCCGGTTTGGCGAACCAAAGTGAGTGCGAGTTGCAGACGCGGATTCATGCAGCGACAATAGCGCAAAACATCATTCAGGAGCTTTTTACGTGGCAGATATTTCAATCAAACGCGCCCATCACGGCAGCCTCTCCGACGCGCGAAAAATGGCGGACAAAGTGGCGGTGAAGCTTGAAAAAGACTACCAGCTCAAATCCACTTGGGCGGGTGACGTGATGAATTTCACGCGAAGCGGCGTCAACGGCACGCTGCTGATCACCGCACAAGAATTGCACATTGACATCAAGCTGGGCTTTTTGGCCGGCGCGTTTAAAGGCACGATTGCCGACGCGGTGCAGAAAAATCTCGATTCGCTCATCAAGCCCGGCAAGGTCGAAGTCGTCAAAGAAGCAGCGAAACCTGCGGTGAAAAAAAGCGCGAAAAAATAGCGTTTGTACGTATCAGCTTTTTGGTTTGGTGGCGGTTTCACTTGGGCTAGACCGCTAAAATAGCGATAGTCGACTAACGACGTTTTACGGCTCTAGCCCGAGTTCAGCGGCGCTTTCCATGAAAAGCCACTGCCGGAAATGCCACGTTAAACCACCATCGCAAACGTCTCCGCACTTGCCCGTTGCCAGTAGTACGCGAACACTTTGTGGCTGGTCGTGTCGCTCAGCAATTCACCCGGTTTGAGAAATTTGTAAAGCGTGGCGAGTGACGTGACCTCCGTCGAACTGATGCGGCGAATGATGTGCTCGGGCTTTAACTGATCCGGATGCGTAAGGCCCGCAGCGGCGACCAGCTCCGACAACGCGTGCAGCGTGCTTTTGTGAAACTCATGCACACGGTCGGCCTTGGTGGGCACGACCAGCGCCCGTTGCCGCAACGCGTCTTGCGTGGTGACGCCCGTCGGGCAAGTGCCGGTGTGGCATGACTGCGCTTGAATGCAGCCGAGCGCGAACATAAATCCGCGTGCCGAATTGCACCAGTCCGCGCCCATCGCCATGGTGCTCGCGATGTCGAAGGCGGACACGATTTTGCCGCTCGCGCCGACCTTCACGCGATCACGCATGCCGATACCGACCAGCGTGTTGTGAACCAGCAGCAGCGCTTCCCGCATCGGTACGCCCACATGATCGGTGAACTCAACCGGTGCTGCACCTGTGCCGCCTTCCGAGCCGTCAACGACGATAAAGTCCGGCGTGATGCCGGTTTTAACCATCGCTTTAGCGAGCGCGAAAAACTCCCACGGATGACCAATGGCGAGCTTCATGCCGGCCGGTTTGCCGCCGGAAAGTTCGCGCATTTTGGCGATGAATTCGAGCATCTCAATCGGCGTAGAAAACACGCTGTGTTTAGCGGGCGACACGCAATCAACACCCACCGCAACGCCGCGCGCTTCGGCGATTTCTGGGGTGACTTTTGGCCCCGGCAGCACGCCGCCGTGACCGGGTTTTGCGCCTTGCGACAGTTTCAATTCCACCATCTTGACTTGCGGGTTTTGCGCCTGTTCGGCGAAGCGGACGGGGTCAAATTTTCCGTCGACGGTGCGACAGCCAAAGTAGCCGCTGCCGAGCTCCCAAATCAGGTCGCCACCGTGCTCGCGGTGATAGCGAGAGATCGAGCCCTCGCCCGTGTCGTGCGCGAAATTGCCGGTGTTTGCGCCGAGATTTAACGCACGGATTGCATTAGCCGAGAGCGCGCCAAAGCTCATCGCCGAGATGTTGAAGATGGATGCGGAATAGGAGGTTGCCGCATTGCCACCAATGCGCAGGCGAAAGTCCGCCGAGTGCACCACAGCGGGTGAAATTGAATGGTTCATCCACTCATAACCAGGCTCGTAAACATCGAGCTGCGTGCCGAACGGGCGCTTGTCAGAATCGCGTTTGGCGCGTTGATAAACGAGGGATCGTGCGGCGCGCGAAAAGGGTGCTGCCTCATGATCGCTCTCGATGAAATACTGGCGCATTTCGGGGCGGATGTATTCAAAGAAAAAACGAAAATGCGCGAGGATCGGATAGTTGCGGCGGATGGCCTGCCTGGTTTGCGTGACGTCGATTAGGCCGACCAGCGCGAGAAATCCGGTGACCGCAATCAACGGCCACGTCACGTACTGCGACATGACCGTGAACTCCAACGCAACGCTTGCCAAGAAGGCAATAACGGCGGCGGCGAGGGCGTAGTAGCGTGAGGGCATGGCCAAGTTTCTGCGCCGTTGCGGCGCAGCCTAAAGTGCGATTGCCTCGAACTCTACCTTCGAAGGCACATCCGGCGCAACCCGCATGTCACGCGCGTTGCAATTGATGATCACGCCGAACACGCTTTCTACCTGCAACTCAGGCGGCAACGCTGGATCGGGCGAGCGACAAATCGCACCGTACTTTGGATTTTCGGCATTCGCGCCATCACCCGACTCATCGCGTAACAATGCCTGCAAGTGATCGTCGTCAATGTAGTCCGGCCAGCGATTGATGTGATGATTGGCGCACGAAAGTCGAGGCTCGGTGGTCAACATCTGCGCGAGCGGGGCCTGATGTTTAAACAACTTCGCATCAGCAAAATGATTGGTGTGTGCCACCACGCCTTGATCGGGGAGCATTGCGGCCGCGCCGTTCGGGCTGTATTCGAGCGAGCACACGCGCCCCGTGGTGTCCCCCAAAATCGCGTTTGACGAGGCCGCAAAAATCAACGATTTGGCGAGCGTCACCACCGCGTCCACACTCGCACAATCAAGCGCCATGCGCTGAAAAATATGCACCGGAATGCCCACGTGTTGACGGTCATTGGTGGCACGCAAAATATTCAGGCCGACGCCAACGCCCGCCTCATTAACACCAATCTTCGCGAGAATGCCCGCCTCGGTCAGCGTCAAAAAAGATGGCCACGGATCGTCACGTTGCACACGCAACGCGAGCACGTTTTGTCTCTGATAACCCACCCAATCCCAGTTTTGCGCCACGCGCGTGTGGCCATCGGCGCAGCGCTTGCCCGACACCGCCACGCTCGTGCATTCGCCCAAATCGAACAGGCCTAACGCGGTGTTTTTGCGGCGTGCATGGTCGCTGTTGACTGCCTCGGTGCCGAGAAAAGTCGGCGGCAAAATTTCAGTGCGGCAATTCAACGCAAGAATTTCGTTGATGTGAAAACCGCTGCCGAGCGCGATGCCTTCCATCTCCTCCATCATGCCGCCGCCGCAGCCCGCGATGATGTCGTGAAACTCAGCTGCGTGACGCTGCGCCTCCGTCCACGCAATGCCGCAACTGGCGAACAATGCGGCGTAGCAGCGCACCGAGCCCGTGACCTGTGCACGTGCCAGCTGGCCGTGCATTTTGCCGCGTGCAAAAGGATTACCGTTGAGTTCAAGTACTGGAAACATTGAATGCTTTTTAAGACCTTGCCCGGTACACTAATTCAGATGAAAACCATACTGGTGACTGGGGCGACACGCGGCATAGGTTACGCGACGGCCAAACGATTGCTCGCGCGTGGGCAACACGTTATCGCATTGGGGCGCAATTTTGCTAACTTCGATCTCGATGATTCAAAGCTTGGCTCGCGTTGTGACCGTATCGTCTTCGATTTGCGCAGCGTCGATGACATAAGCATGATGTGCGCGCTGTTGCCAGCCATTGACGTGCTGGTGAACAACGCAGCAATCCTCACCGCACAATCGTTCGAAACCTACACCGCGAAGGATCGACGCGACGTGATCGCGACCAATATCGAAGCGCCCGCAGAGTTGATTCGCTGCCTTGTGCCGAAGATGATTGCAACAGATTCAACCGATACGATCAAAGGTCGCGTGATCAATATCGCATCGGTGGCGGGCTTCGGTGGTCATCCTGACGTTTGGTACGGCGCGAGCAAAGGCGCGATTTTGAACATGACCAAAAGCCTCGCGAAACTGTACGGGCCGCAAGGAATTTTGATCAACGCGGTGGCTCCGGGGCCGACCAAAACCAGCATGTTCGATCAGTTGCCGCAGTCGCGAATCGATGAGTTCAATCGCATCGTATTTGCGGGGCGATTTGCTGAGCCGGACGAGATCGCCAAGGTCATCGAATGGCTCGCACTCGATGCGCCGGAGTATGTGAACGGCTCGTGCGTGGATGCGGCGAGTGGTGGGTATTTGCGCTGACGGGCACGTCCCTACGTCGGCTAAGCCGCACTCTGCTCCATCGCATCCAACAACACATCAGCGGGCTGCGCACCTGACAGCGCGAGCTTGTTATTGAAGATGAAATACGGCACGCCGCTGATACCTTGCTGGCGCGCGCTCGCGTCCTGCGCTGCGATTTGATCGAGCGTTGCGCGCTCTGAGAGCACAGCGCGCGTGGCCTCCGCATCAAGGCCGCATTCGGTAGCAATGGCCACCAACACGTTCACGTCGCCAATAAATTCACCGTCAACAAAATACGCTTTGAACAAGCGCTCGGCCACCGCGTCTGCATGCGCCCCGTCGTTAGCCGTTTGTGCGTAGGCGATCAGCGCGTGCGCAGCGAGTGTGTTCGGTTGCCGTTTGATGCCGTCGAAATTGAGTTCGAGTCCGGCATTGCGACCTGCGGCTGCGACGCGCGCATAAATTTCTTTCGCACGTTGCGGGCCGCCAAATTTTGTCTCGATGTAATCGCGACGATCCGTGCCCTCAACCGGCTGATCCGGGTTCAATTGAAATGGGTGCCAGCGCACGTTTACCGCAGCATCTGGATGCTTGGTCTGCCACTGCGAAATGGCTTGTTCGACGTGCCGTTTGCCGATGTAGCACCACGGGCACACCACGTCGGAGACGATGTCGATAGTGAGGGGCGTAGCAGTTGTTGTCATGGCGTGGGGCTCTCTGTTGCGGGCTTTTTAGTAGGTTGCGGTGAAAGAAAATTTGTGAACCGCCGCCACACCATTTCCATCGGCCCCTGTGCATGACCGGCAGCTAACCACGCGCGGATAAATGCGCATAGCAGCACGTAAGTCGCGAGCGCGATCAACGAATAGGTGCCTCGGCCCAGCTCGCCGTGCAGCCCAACCAGGCTTTTGTTGAACAGCACCGCGAACACGAGGGACTGGCCAATGAACTGTGTGAGTGGCGCGCGGCCCGCCGCGCTGACCAAGGTTGCTAGGCCTCCGTGGGCAAACGTACTGCGCGCCCAACACGCCGCCACGGTGAGCCAAAACCACAACCCACCGAGGCTCGCGGGCAGCAGCGCAATGGTCATCAGGCCGTAGCCAAAATCGTCGTTGGTGAGCGCATTCCAGCCGCCGTACTTTGCTGCGATGAGCTCGGTTGCGCTGCCCGCGAGCAGGAATAACGCGCCGACGACTACGATGCCACGTCTGGCCAACGGAGCCGCTAAAAATCGTTGCAACACGCCCGCGCGCGCAGCCCACATACCGAGCAATGCATGCGCCCAAAAATCTGAAACGAGCAGCTGCACCAAGCCGCGCTCAAAATATTCGCTGCGGTGAAGCGACAACGCGGTCATCAAACTAGCGACAGCGAATGATGCGGTGCTTTCAACGGCCGGATACGGTTGATTTTGCGAAACCAGCATCGCCACACCGATGCTCACGTACAGCGCCAGCGTCAACGCGTAAATGGCGATAGCCAAACCCAGCGTCACGCGGTTGTCAAAGTTGAGCAGGCTCACCATCAACAAGCCCAACACCGCATACGTCGTCAACACGTCACCCGGCCAGAGCAACAAACCATGCGTCACGCCGATGGCAAGCAACGCCCACAAGCGACCGCGCAACTGCGCTGGGCGACGAGTGGATTCCGGCAAATGCGACCATTGCAACGCGAGACCCGCGCCGAACAAAAACGACAGCACAGGATACGAGCGGTGCGTAAACAGCATCGCGTTTACGGTCTCGGCGGCCACATCGGCCTTTGATCCCGCCATGTCCAATCCGTACAGCGACGACCACGTCGCCGCAAACGCATGAATATTGACCAAAGCCACGCCCAGCATGGCAATGCCACGCGCAAGGTCAATCGCAATCAGGCGGTTATGAGCGGTCGAATCAGGCATCAGCTTTTACTTTTAAGCCATATTTAACGTGGGCCACACGGTATTTTTGTTATAAGTCGACTAGCAGCTTTTTTAGCAGATAGCCCCAGTACACCGGCGGTTTCAGCAAAAAAGTTAATCCTAGTTTGCGCCGCCGCAAAGCCGCGCGGCTGCGCAAATTTTAAGGTGCAGCCCAACCGCCGCCGACCGCTTTGTAAAGCGCCACCACACCGGCCAACTGCGCGCGTTTTGCGTCGATCACCCCGGACTCCGCTTGCGTCAAATCGCGTTGCGCGTTGAGCACTTCGAGATAGCTCGAATAGCCGTTCGAGTAGCGCAGATTGGCGAGTCGCAACACTTCGCGCAACGCGTTGATGCGCTTGTCGGCCGTGGTCACCAACGCCTCGTTTGAGGCGATCACGTTCAGCGCGTCATGCACGTCTTTAAACGCGCCCTGCACGGCCAGCGCGTACTGCGCCGTGGCCTGCACTTTGCGTGCGTTGGCACCAGCAACCACCGCATCAATCGAACCGGCGCGAAACAGCGGTTGTGTGATGCCGGAAACCAAGTTCCAGAACAGCGAACTCGGGTTAAACAGTTCGCTCAATTGACGCGACTCAAAACCCAAACTGGCGGTCAGTTTGATCGCGGGGTAATACGCGGCTCTGGCCTGACCGATGTCGGCGTTTGCTGCGATCAGCTGCTGCTCAGCGGCGATCACATCGGGCCGACGATTCAAGATGTCGGACGGCAATTCAGCGGGCACCGTGGCGCGGCTGAACAGCGTATCAATCGCCGTGCCGCGCGCGATGGTGGGCTGCATGATCGCGGCGGGATTGCGGCCCACGAGAAGCGCAAGTGTGGCCTCGGTAGCTCGCCGATTTTGCTGCGCTTGGAGTAAGGTGGCCTCAATGCCTGCGGCCTCAGCCACCGCCTGTTGCACGTCAAGTTGCCCGACCACACCGCCGTCAAAACGCTTGGTTTGCAAGCGCAAATTTTCTTTGCGCGTGGTGAACGTGAGTTCGGCCAACGCCACCTGCGCATCAAACGAGCGCAGTGCGAAATAGCTAAGCGCTACGTTTGCATACAGGCTCGCGAGCACGGTGCCACGATTGGCTTCAATCGCCAGCAAGCGTGCCCGCGCAGCTTCATCCGTACGCTGAAATTTTCCCCAAAAATCAATCTCAAACGCAGCGGTCACGCCGGGCTGAAACGTGTTGTTGCGCGGGCTCGCACCGGGCTGCAATTTGCCTGCGTTTTCGCTTACCTGCGAGCGATTGGCGTTCACGTTTGCATCCAACGTCGGAAAGCGACTGGCATGGGTGAGCGCAAGCGACGCGCGCGATTCGTCGATGCGCGCGGCAGCCAACGCCAAGTCTTGACTGTTCGCGGTGGCCTCGGCCAGCAGCGCATTGAGCGCTGGATCCTGAAACGATTTCCACCATAGAAGCCAATCAACATTGGCCGTTGTGTGCAGGCTTTGTGGCGTGATCGCAGCAGTGGGTAACGACTGCGCGGGCCGCTCGTAGTTAGGGCCGAGCGCGCCGCAACCCGCGAGCGTCAACGCCCAGACAACTGAGGCAAGCGCAGAAAGCGCGTACGAAAACCTCTTCATACTCATTGCCCCGCCACCGGAATGTGCGCGTGCGGCTTGCGCGGCGAGGCCGGCGAGATCGGCGCATGCGGCGCGACTTTGCCCACGTAATCAAAGTCTTCCGGTTTGCTGCGCAAATTCCAGTCATTCACCACCTTGAAAAACAGTGGCACTAAGAAAATCGCGAGGAAAGTCGCAGCGATCATGCCGCCCAACACGCCGGTGCCGATAGATTGCCGTGCAGCAGCACCGGCACCGGTTGAGAAGGCGAGCGGGACCACGCCCAAAATAAACGCGAGTGAGGTCATCAAGATTGGCCGAAAACGCAGGCGTGCGGCCTCCAGCGCTGCGGCCACCGGCGTTAAGCCTTCGTTGACTTTCACCGTTGCAAATTCAACGATCAAAATCGCGTTTTTCGCAGCGAGCCCCAACAGCGTCACCAGCCCAATCTGGAAGTAAACGTCATTCGCGAACGCACCGCCGAACGCACGGCGAATCCACACTGCGGCGAGCGCGCCGAAGATGCCGAAGAACATCGCGAGCAACACCGAAAACGGCAACGTCCACTTTTCATATTGCGCGGCGAGGATCAAAAAGATCATCAAAATGCCCGCGCCAAGCGCGATGCCCGCCGCGCTGCTGGTGCGCTTTTGCTGGAACGATTCACCGCCCCAGTCGTAGCCCATGTCGGCCGGCAGCATTTGTTTGGAGACTCGCTCCATCGCCGCAATGGCTTGGCCGGAGCTGAAGCCCGGCTTAGGTTCGCCCAAAATTTTGATCGCAGGCAACGCGTTAAAGCGCTCCACCGAATCGGGGCCCGACGCAAACTGCACATCAGCCAATGAGCGGATCGGCACCATCTGCCCGGTGCTTGAGCGCACGAACAGCGCGCCGATGTCGTCCGGCTTCGCGCGGAAATTGCCCTCAGCCTGCACCAACACTTGGTAGATGCGACCGCCCTTGTTGAAGTCGTTCACGTAATAGCTGCCAAGCGTTGCGGCAAGGGTGTTGTAGACGTCTGTAACGGACACCTTTAACGAGCGCGCTTTTTCGTTGTCCACATTCACGAAGAGCTGCGGCGAGTTCGCCTGCCACAGCGTTTTTACGCCCTGCAATTCGGGTTGTTTATTCGCCTCCGCGATAAATTGCGGCAGCATCTCAGCCAGACGACGCACGCCGCCGTCACCCTTGCTTTGCAGATAAAACTCGAAGCCGCCGGTTTGCCCCAAACCTTGAATCGCTGGCGGGTTGAAGAACAGCGACAGGCCTTCTTTGATGCCTGCGGTTTTTCCGTAGCTCTCGCCAACCAATTGCTGCGCGGTTTGCGTGCGCTGCTCCCACGGTTGCAGCGGAAAAAATAGGGTGGCCGCAGAGGCCTTCAAGCCACCCCCGCCAAGTAAATTCAGGCCCACTAGGCTAAACACCGAGTTGATGTTTTTGTTGCTGCTCATCGCGCCTTCGATTTGCTTCACAACAGCATCTGTGCGAGCGAGCGCTGCGCCTTCCGGCAGGATCGCAGCGCCCAAGTAGTAGCCCTGATCTTCATCAGGCACCAAACCACCCGGCACCGCTTTGAACAGCACGCCGATGAGCCCAAGCATCACGGCAAAAAGCACCAGGCCCAGCGCACCACGTTTCAGGAAAAATGCGACGCCGTGTGAGTAGCGCTTAGTGATCCACGCAAACCCATTATTGAAGCCGTTGAAGAACGCATTTTTACGCTGCACACCCGGCTTTAGAAGCACCGCGCACAGCGCGGGCGTGAGCGTGAGTGCAACGAATCCAGACAACACCACTGCGATAGAAATGGTTACCGAGAACTGTCGATACAACTCGCCCGCGAGCCCGCCGAGAAAGGCAATAGGCACAAACGCAGCGCACAGCACAAGCACAATCGCCACCACCGGTCCGGTGACCTCCTGCATCGCTTCAACCGCTGCGTCGCGCGGGCTCAAGCCTTCTTCATGCATCAATCGCTCAACGTTTTCGAGCACCACAATGGCATCGTCCACCACGATGCCAATCGCGAGCACCATGCCGAACAACGTGAGCGTATTGATGCTGTAGCCGAGCAATTTCAGGCCCGCCATGGTGCCGATTAACGACACCGGCACGGCGAGCAACGGGATGATCGTTGCGCGCCAACTTTGCAAAAATAAATAGACGACCAGAAACACTAACAACATCGCCTCAAGCAGCGTGATCATCACTTCTTTGATCGACTCGGTGACGAATGGAGTCGTGTCGTAAGGTGTTGAATAGGTCAGGCCCTCAGGGAATTTTGATTTCAAATCAACGAGCGCTTTTTCAACGGCTGCGCGCGTATCCAGCGCGTTGGCACCGGTCTGCAAAAAGATGCCGATCGGCACGGAGGGATGGCCGTTCACGCGACCGTAAAAGTTGTAATCCTTCGAGCCCAACTCGATGCGCGCCACGTCTTTGAGACGCACGTTTGCGCCCTTGTCGCCGGTGCGCAAAATGATGTTGGCGAATTGCTCAGGCTCAAGCAAACGGCCACGCGCGGTGACCGTGAGCGTGAGCTCTTCGGTGTTGTTCGGCGGCGCGCCAATTTTGCCCGCCGCGTATTGCGCGTTTTGCTCGGTGATCGCGGCGCCGATGTCAGCCACCGTGATGCCCAGTTGCGCCATGCGATCCGGCTTGAGCCAGATGCGCATGGCGTAGTCTTTCGCACCGAAAATTTGCACGTTGGTGGTGCCCGGAACGCGCTTAACCGCGTCGAGCACGTTCTGGCTTAAATAGTTTGAGATGAACAACGTGTCGTAGCGATCATCTGGCGCATAAAACGCCGCGACCACAAGAAAGTTTGCCGAGCTTTTCGCCACCGTCACGCCTTGCCGAATAACCTCTTGCGGCAATCGCGACAGCGCCTGATTCACGCGATTACTCACGTTCACCGCAGCGATATCAAGATCGGTGCCCACCTCGAAGGTGATGTTGATTGACGCCACGCCATCGCCCGACGAAACCGAGTTGATGTAGAGCATTTTTTCAACACCGTTGATCTGCTCCTCAATTGGGGCGGCCACGGTGCTCTCGATCACCTCAGCCGATGCACCGGGATAAATCGCGCGAACCGTCACGACCGGCGGTGCGATTTCGGGGTAGCGAGAAATGGGCAACACGCGCAGGGACGCGAGGCCAGCCAATACCAATAGCAATGACAGTACCGTCGCAAAAATAGGACGATCAATAAAGAACTTCGAAAACATAATGCGCTACTGTTTGGCTGCTGGCGCTGCAGCTTGGGCAGCAGGATTCGGCGCTGCCCCGGCAACGAACGGCACCGGTGTTACCGTCATTCCCGGTTGGTTCGCTTTGATGATGCCGTCGGCCATCACGCGATCCCCCGCGACTAAGCCTTTGGTGACGATCCATTCGCCGTTTGACCAACCGTCAACTTCCACCGGTTGCGGTGCCAACGTATTTTCTGGCGTGACCTTAAACACCATTTTTCCTGTCGGGCCGTCAAGAATCGCGCGCTGTGGCACGGTGATCGATTGGGTGCGGCTCGCGCCACCAAGGATGACGCGCACAAACTGCCCCGGACGCAGCGTGCCTTCGGGATTTGCGATCTCAGCGCGCGCATCGAAACTGCCCGTTGTTGGGTTCAGCTTCTCGCTCGCAAAATTCATCTTGCCCTGACGCGGATAGGTGCTGCCGTCACTCAATTTCACCGTCACGGCGAACGCAACGCTGCCGTTGTTCGACTTCTTTCCGGGCACCGCCACTTGCCCGCTGCTCAACTGTTTGTTGAGCTTCAACAGGTCGCCTTCCGACACGCTGAAGTTCACATAAATCGGGTTCACCTGCACGATGGTGGTCAGCATGTCGGTTGAGTTAACCAAGCTGCCATCGGCCTTGGCTGCCGTGCCCGTGACACCGCTGATCGGGGCCGTCACGCGGGTGTAACCAAGGTTCAATTTCGCCTCATTACCCTGCGCACGCGCCTGCTTAACGCTCGCGTCAGCCGTTTCGACAGCCGATTTGCTGTCGTCAAATTCTTTCTGACTGATGGCTTTTTCTGCGATCAGCGGCGCGAGGCGCGCCATGTCACGCTTGGTTTGATTTAAACGTGCTTCAGCGACTGCAATGGTCGCATCGGTCGACGCCACCTGCGTCTGCAAATTCGCGGGGTCAATCTGGAACAGCGCTGCACCCGCCTTAACCGTTGATCCTTCTTCAAACAATCGCCGCTGCACAATTCCGGCGACGCGCGCCCGCACTTCCGTCTCACGCGAGCCAGCGGTTTGCCCGGTGTATTCGAAGGTGATCGCGGTGTCTTTTGGCTGCACCGTGACCACACTCACCTGCGGTGGTGGCATGGCCGGCGGGCCGCCAGCGCCTCCACCCGAAGCACCGGGCGCGTCGGATTTGCCGCACGCATTAAGCAAAGTCAGGCTCAGCAAGAAAACGGCGGCGATTGGCCGAACCGCGAAAATTTTTGGTGTGACCTGCGATGAATGAGACATGATTATCCGCGTCGTTAACGCATTGAAATTGCAATCTTGAAGCATTGAGCGTAACATAAACATTCATGCATGTATGTTTAAAGAATGTATATTTTTCAGCGCTTTTGAGGCATTAAAAGTTATCTCGACATTGAGGTGCTCGCTGTGGGAGAAGGCGCTGAGATGGTGCGCAATGGTGGTGCGTTGTGTCGATAAGCGCCACGTACCAACCCGAGATCGGCGTATAAATCGGAACGAGCCACAAGGAGGCGATATGGTGCGAAAGACTAAAGAAGACGCTGAGCACACCTACGGCGCGTTGCTCGACGCGGCGGAAGTTGTGTTCAAGGAAAAAGGCGTTGCTGCGTCCACCTTGAACGACATCGCCAAGATGGCCGGCATGACGCGCGGCGCAATCTATTGGCACTTCACGGACAAGAGCGAACTGGTGCACGCGATGTGTGAGCGCGCGACGCTGCCGATGGAGGCGATGTTTAACGAAATCACCGCCGTGGCTGGCAACGATCCGCTCGGCTCCATCCACAAGCTCACGGTGCATGCGTTGACGCAAGTGGCGGTGTCACCGCAACAGCAGGCGGTGTTTGACATTCTGTTTCACAAGTGCGAAAAAACCGGTGAAATGGCCCCGATGTTTGAGCGCGAAAAAGAGAGCCGCAAAGAATGTCACAGCCAGATTGAAGCACTGTTACGACAGGCGGTTAAGCTCGGCCAACTGCCTGCCGACACCCACATCAAGCTCACCATGCAGGCGCTGCACGGCTACATGGTGGGCCTGATGCATGAGTGGCTCTTGAACCCCGCTGCGTACGACTTGGCCAAGCACGCCGACCCGCTGGTAGGCACCCTGATTGCGGGCCTGCGCGTGGCGCCACCTCGCAAACGCAGCACCGTGCCCGCGTCGCCGATTAAACTGGTTTCCATCAAACATTCCGCGCGTGGGAAAATAGCAGCTTGACGAATACCAAGTAATAAGTGCCCCATGAACCGCCGCCAACATTTCGCCGACCTGCTCAAAAAACGCATCCTCATTCTCGACGGCGGCATGGGCACTATGGTGCAGCAATACAAGCTCGGCGAAGCGGATTATCGCGGTGAGCCGTGTCGCGATCATGTGTGTGACGTGAAGGGCAACAACGATCTGTTGGTGCTCACCAAACCCGAGGTGATCCGCGAGATTCACAACGGCTACTTGGAGGCAGGGGCCGACATCATCGAGACCAATACCTTCAACGGCACGTCCATCGCGATGGCCGATTACAAGCTTGAAAACATGGTGCGCGCGATGAATCGCGAAGCCGCAAAAATCGCGCGCGAGTGCTGCGCCGAATGGACTAAAAAAACACCGAACAAACCGCGTTTTGTCGCAGGCGCACTTGGCCCCACCAATCGCACCGCGAGCATTTCACCCGACGTGAACGATGCATCAAAAAGGAACGTTTCATTTGATGAATTGGTGGTATCGTACACCGAGCAATTGAGAGCGCTGGTTGAAGGCGGCATCGATCTGGTGCTTATCGAGACGATCTTTGACACGTTGAATGCGAAGGCCGCGCTTTTCGCGTATTCGAGCGTGTTCGAGGACGACAACGATCCGCCGCCGCTGATGATTTCAGGCACCATCACGGACGCTTCGGGCCGCACGCTGTCCGGTCAAACCGTCGCCGCGTTTTGGAGCAGCGTGCGCCACGCGCAGCCGATTTCGGTAGGCATCAATTGCGCGTTAGGCGCGGTTGCCATGCGCCCGCACATCGAAGAACTGGCAAAGATCGCACCAGAGACGTTCATCAGCGTGTACCCCAACGCAGGCCTGCCTAACCCGCTGTCAGACACCGGCTACGACGAGACGCCGGCGATGACCTCTGGCTTCATCAAAGAATTCGCGCAGAGCGGCTTGGTCAATATCGTCGGCGGTTGCTGCGGCACAACACCTGCGCACATCGGCGCCATGATGGACGCCGTCGCAAAAATTGCGCCGAGAGCGGTTAGCGCGTAGGTTTCGCGCTTTGCCGTTGTCATTCCCGCGACGGCGAGAATCCAGACCGAACGCACAGCGCGCAGGCCGCTTAAATGCGATCTCATTGCGCCTGAAATTAAGTCGAGCCACCACTTTTTGTTGGCGTTTTTTGGGCAACAGCTTTACGCTGATCGCCCTATTTCACTGGGGCTAAGGCACGTTATAGTCAATTATCGACGTCAGACGTTTTAAGCTGTTAGCCCCCATTAATTGGGGCTTTAACGAAAAAGTTGATTCTGTAAATCAGGTCACAATTGGCGTTCTGGGCCAGCTCACGCTCTGGATCCTCGCTTCCGCGAGGACGACGGCAGAGCGGATGTTGAGGACTTCGACGGTGATCACCCGTGTTTTATCACCACCGTTTTCAGCACGCTAAATCCGTACAGCGCTTCAAACCCTTTTTCACGACCGTAGCCGGACGATTTCACGCCGCCGAACGGTAGCTCCACGCCGCCGCCTGCGCCGTAATTGTTGATGAACACTTGTCCGCTTTTCACCGCGCGCGCCATGCGCATTCCACGCGCGCCATTTTCTGTCCACACGCCTGCAACGAGGCCGTACGCGGTGGAGTTTGCGAGACGGATGGCGTCGGCTTCATCCGTAAACGACATGGCCGCGAGAACCGGGCCGAAGACCTCATCCTGTGCGAGGAGCGCGTCAGCGGGCACGTCGGCGATGAGCGTAGGTTTGGCGTAGAAGCCAGTGGCGGGGGCATCGGCGGTGATTGTGCCTTGGGCGATCAATCTGCCCCCTTCTCCCTGGAGGGGGAGGGTTGGCGAGAGGGGGACGCTCGCGTGGGGAGTCGGCTGCGTTAATACTCCCACCTTCCCCCTCTCCCCCAACCCCTCTCCCTCTGGGGGAGAGGGGAGAAGAAACGGCGCTAAAAAACCGTTCACGCGCTCAAGTTGATTCGCCCGAATCAACGGCCCCACATCGAGGTTCATCGCAGCGGGCCCGACCTTCAACGCTTTGATCCTTTCGCCCACCAGCGCAAGCACTTTTTCATACGCACTCGCCTCAATCAACAAGCGCGACCCAGCGCTGCAAGTCTGGCCTGCGTTTTGAATAATGGCGTTGATGATGACGGGAATCGCCTCATCCAAATTAGCGTCAGCGAACACAATCTGCGGGCTCTTTCCACCCAGCTCTAGCGTCACCGGCACATGCCGTTTCGCCGCACTCTGCGCGATGATCGTGCCCACGCGCGCCGAGCCTGTGAACGAGATGTGGTCAATGCCTTCAGCCTCAGCTAACGCTTGTCCTGCTTCGTGTCCATAGCCTGTGATGATGTTCAGCGCACCTTCCGGGAAGCCGCACTCAGCGGCCAATTCCGCGATTCTCAACAACGACAAGCACGCGTCCTCCGCAGGCTTGACCACGCAGGCGTTACCCGCAGCGAGCGCGCCGCCGACCGAGCGCCCGAAAATTTGCATCGGGTAGTTCCACGGGATGATGTGGCCGGTGACGCCGTGCGGTTCGTAGAACGTCATGACAGCGAAACCGGGCGTGTACGGGATGGTTTCGCCGTGCAGTTTGTCGCAGGCCCCGGCGTAGTATTCAAAGTAGCGCGCTACGGCGGTGGCGTCCGCTTTTGCCTGCTTGACCGGCTTGCCGCAGTCGCGCATTTCCAGTTGCCACAACTCGTCGTAATGCGCCAGTATCGCGTCAGACAATTTATGCAACAAACGACCACGTTCGCTAGGGGCAAGGCAGCTCCACGCGCCGCCATCAGCAGCTTTGCGCGCGGCGGCGACGGCTTTGCGAATGTCCTCGGCGTTGCCTCGTGCGAGATGCGCGAAGACCTGGCCGTCGCTAGGGTCGAGCACGGGGATGGTGTCTCCTGTGCTGCCTGCTACTCGAAGGTTATTGATGAAATGGGTTGTCATTTTTTGTCCTGCGCAGTTGGTTTGGACGCTACGTGCCCCCTCACCCTCACCCTCTCCCGCAAGGGGAGAGGGGACTATGTAGAGCGCGCGGAGCGCGACCTATTTCCCGGCAGGCTCAAACATCCAAGCCGACGTGGTTTCATCCGTGCGCGCCGTGTACGTCAGGTTCTTTTTCATAGCCCACACGTTCATCTGAAAATGCAGCGGGATGATGCCGTGATCTGCCATCGCGATTTCGGTGGCGCGGCCAAGCAATGCCTCGCGTTTGGCGTCGTTGATCGTCACCAATGCGTCTTCCAGCATGGCGTCAAACTTGCCGTTTGAATAACGCCCACGATTGGCGTTGCCCCAACCTTTTTTCGCGTCAAACGTGCCAAGCAAAGGCCGCAAGCTGTCTGACATTTCTCCGGAACCTGCCGACCAGCCGAGCAGCATGAAGCTGAAGTCGAGTTTGGTCGCCCGCGTGAAGTACACCGACGACGGCATGGCGTCCACCTTCATCGCAATGCCGATTCGCGACAGCATCTGCGCGATAGCTTGCGCGATTTGTTCGTCGTTGACGTAGCGATTGTTGGGCGCGTGAATGGTCATCGCGAAACCGTCGGGATAACCCGCCTCCGCCAGCAATTTTTTCGCCTGCGCGGCATCAAATTTATCGAGCTTCAAAGTCTTCGAGGTGCCCGGATAACCGTCCGGTAACGGCTGGCCCGCGGCAATCGCTTCGCCTTCCATCACGCGGCTGACCATCGCATCGCGATTGATGGCGAGCGAGATAGCTTTGCGCACATTCGGATCCTTAAGCGGATTCTTCGCCAACGGTTTGCCTTGCTTGTCGGTAACGAATGGCGTCAGGTCGCGGTTCGAATCCAGGTGCAGATAAATTAGGCGGTTAGAGCCCACACGCGACAACGACAAATTCTTGTCGGCTTTCAGTCGCGACATGTCGGCGGTCGGCGCATTTTCGATAGCTTGCACATCACCCGACAGTAGGGCTGCGACACGTGCCGGGTCGTTGGTCAACAGGCGCAACGTAGCTTTGTCCCACGGCGTTTTGCCGCCCCACCACGCGTCGTATCTGGCCAGCTCAAGGCGGTCGCCTTTCGCGAAGCGCACAAACTTATACGGCCCGGTGCCGACCGCCGCCTTGCCGCTGTTGAAGTCCTCGGTGCTGGCACCCGTCGCCGCTTTTTTCGAGACGATGTACACGGTTGAAAGGTCGTTTGGCAACAGCGGATGCGGCTTTTCCGTGCTGATGATTACGGTGTGCGAATCGGTCGCCTTGATGGCTTTGATCGGACGCACATAAGTGGAAAAGGACGACGGCGAATTCGGCACCTTCGGCACCCGATCCACCGTGAAAATCACATCTTCCGCTGTGAAGTCGCTACCGTCATGCCACTTGACGCCCTTGCGCAATTTGAACTCCCAATTCAAATCGTCCACGGCCTTCCACGACAGCGCGAGAGCGGGCACCAATTTTTGTCGCTCATCCATGCCCACCAGCCTCTCAAACACGTGTCCTGCCGACGCATTGTTCGGCCCGACGTTGTGATAGTGCGGGTCAAACGCGGTGATCTCACCCGCGAGACCGATGGTGATCGATTGTGCAAACAGCGATGCGCTGAGCGCGGCAGTCGCGCATAAAGCCATAATCGTTCGCACACACTTTTTTGTTGAACCCACGGTTATTCCCGGCTGAATTTTGAGGCCACAGGATAACCGACTGCATGATCGAGTAGCACCCATGGACGCACGCATCGAAACGATTTTTCCTGACATTTCCGAGTGGGCTATCGGCAACACCCGCTTCGCCCACGTATGGACGCACACGGCGGATGCGCCCGGCCCGCATGTATGCGTGAACGCGTTGGTGCACGGCAATGAGGTGTGCGGTGCCATCGCGGCGGACTGGTTGCTGCGCGAGCTTGCTGCGGGACTGCGACCCGTGCGTGGTGCGTTGTCGGTGGCGTTCGCGAACGTTGATGCGTATCAGTCGTTTGATGCCAACAAGCCGTTTGATTCGCGCTGCGTTGAAGAAGATTTCAATCGGCTGTGGGATGAGGCCACGCTTGACGGTAATCGTGATTCACGCGAGTTGCGCCGGGCGCGCGAACTGCGCCCGTTCTACGACACCGTGGATCACTTGCTCGATTTGCATTCAATGCTGGAACCCGCGCCGCCGATCTCGCTCGCGGGCGATACGGCGAAGGGTTTGGCGCTGGCGCGTGCGATCAGTACGCCAGAACATATCTTGGTTGATTCCGGTCATGCAGCCGGAAAACGGTTGCGCGATTACGCGGGATTTGGCGATGCGCTGAGTCCGAAAAGCGCGGTGCTCATTGAATGCGGGCAGCATTGGGAACGTGCCGTGGGTGATGTGGCAAAACAGGTCACGCTGCGCTTTTTGCAGCACTTCAACGTGTTGGGTTCAGCGTGGATTGCAACGCATCTGGACGCGGCAGCGATGACGCCGCAGCGCGTGGTGGACATCAGCACGGTGGTGACATGCGCCCACGCAGATTTCCGCTGGATTCGACCGGTGCGCGGGCTGGAGGTGATTGCACGCGCGAGTACGCTGCTTGCGATGGACGGCAAGCGAGAGGTGCGCACGGCGCATGCGAATGCGGTGATGGTGATGCCTGTGCCGCATCCTAAAGTGGGGCAAACGGCGGTGCGGATTGGGCAGTTTCGGGCATTCTAGGAGCGAAAAATTCTTTGGCACGAGTTGCTGCTCCCCTCTCCCCCGGAGGGAGAGGGGCTGGGGGAGAGGGGGAAGGTGGACTACAGTGCCAAATTTACTTCGCCTCTCGGCCTCCCCCCTCTCCTCTTGGGGGAAAGGGGACAAAATCACTCAATCGGTCGCCGATCCGCAGGATCAGGTCGATCTACCCAATAGCGTTGTCGCGTGTTGCGCTCTGTTGCGATGTTGGTTAAACCTTCGGCAGAATTGAGCGTGATCGCGCCGTGCCAATCGGTGCGCAGCACGGGAATATTTCGTTCAACGTAGCGCGACAACACGCCGTCGCGCGGATGGCCAAATCGATTTCGATAACCGGCGTTGATTACCGCCAACTTGGGCGCAACAGCCTCAATAAATGCTGGCGTTGACGAGGTCAAACTACCGTGATGCGGCATCATCAGCACGTCGCTTTTAAGCACCTCGGGATGTGCGGCGTAGCGCTCGATAATGCCCCCCTCGCTCATCGCTTCAACATCCGCCGTTAGCAAAACGCTGAACGAACGGGCCGTCACTTTCACCACGCAAGAACGGTCGTTAGTTTTGAGTTTTGCATCGCTATAGTTGTCCTTGTTTGGATGCAACACATCGAAGCGCACGTCGTCCCACAGCCACGTTTGCCCCGCGGCGCAGCCCAACGTTGTTACACCGCGTTGCTCTGCGGTGTTTACGATACCTGCCTCAGCAAAAACGGACGTCAACATCCAGCCGACCGGCACGCTGCTCAGCAGCGATTTCGCGCCGCCGCTGTGATCGATGTCGAGGTGGCTGACGACCAGCCCGTGAATGTGCGACGAGCCTGCCGCGCGCAGGTACGGCACGATGAGGCGAGAGCCTGCGTCGGTGGTATCTGTCCACTTAGGCCCGGTGTCGTAAACCAGCGTGTGGTTTGCGGTTTGCACCACCGCTGACGTGCCTTGCCCGATGTCGAGAATCGTCAATTTGAATTCACCATTCGCGGGTCGCTCGGGCGTGATGGCGAACAGCGGCACGCACCACAGCACGCCCAACCAACGATGCGGCCAACCGCGCGGCGCGAGCAACACGGCGCTGCCGATGAACGCCAGAGCTACCGTCCACCAAGGCGGCGCATGCTGCGTCCACAGCGGCGCGGGCCATGTCATCAGCCATTGCAAGCCGAGCGTGAGCCAGCTGATGAGCTGATGTGCGATGGCGAGCAGCGCGTCAATCGGAATCACCATCCAGATCAGCGTGAGCGGCACCACCCCCATCGTCACCAACGGAATCGCCACCGCGTTGGCAATCGGGCCGACCAGTGACACCTGTTGAAACAGCGCGACTGACATCGGCACGAGGCCGAACGTGACTGCCGCCTGTGTGACCAGCACCGTGTGCCACCACGGCCGCTCGCCGACACGGCCCACGGTGACATACATCAACATCGCCACCGCAGAAAACGAAAACCAAAAGCCAACCGCGAGCACCGCCCACGGGTCAATCAACAGCACCACCACCAGCGCCCACGCGAGGATCAACCACGGCGACAATGCGCGACGCAACGTCAACGCGAGCGCGCCGGTGAGCAGCATGTAGCAGGTGCGTTGCGCTGGCACCGCGAAGCCGGACAGCACCGCGTACGCAACCGCAATCACGGCAGCAGTGATCGCTGCGGCAGTTTGTGCGGGCATGCGCGACATGAGGCGCGGTGAGCGTCGCCACAACGCGAATACAAGCCACGCGACCCAAGTGGCAAACAGCGTGACGTGGGCACCGCTGATGGAGAGCAAATGGGACACGGCGGTGGCGTTAAACAGCGCCCAATCGGACTCGTTAATGGCGCGTTGGTCGCCTATTGCCAATGCAATAAGCACGCCTGCATACGGCTTGTCAGCAAGCGCTTGGCGCATGCGTTCGCGGATGCGGTCGCGCAGTTGGTTCACATAATCAATGGGGCGTCCGGCATTGGCGCTTAACCGACGATTAGGCTCGTCGCCACGCACGCTGCCTGTGGCGCGCAATTCGTTCTCCAGCATCCATGCTTCGACATCGAAACCGTTCGGGTTGGCGTAACCGTGCGGTCGCTTCAGCCGCACTGTGAGTTGCCAGCGCTCGCCTGCATGCAACGTTGGCAGCGGCTCGCCTTGCAGTTCTTTAATGGTCGCTTTGTACCAGCCGAGCGCAATTCTGGGCGGCACGGTAGCGCTTGGCGTGAGCACGCGTTCCACGGCGAATGCAAAGCGCACACCTTGCGCATCGGTCTGCGGCAACTCGTCGATGATGCCAACCAGCTCAATGTCGCGGCCTTCCCAGTCGACGGGCAGCGCTTGCGCCATGCGTAGGTCGGCACGCAGCCACGTATAGCTGCCGCCGAGCGCGAGAGCCACGCACAGCAGCGGCACGACGCCCACGCGCCACGGGCGCACGAGTTGCCAAAGGCCGATGGACAAGGCAAGAACGAACACGCCTAACGACAGCGCGCGCGTCGGCAATTGCGGAATGAGTTGCGCGGCAGCAACGGCGAAGGCGAATGCGCAGAGGATTAGGACGGTTGGCACCAGAGACTAGGTTTGCGTCCCCTCCCCCAGCGGGGGAGGGCTAGGGAGGGGGCGGTCGCGATTCAATACGGCGGTGGTGTGCGAACGTTCCCCCACCCCAACCCTCCCCCGCTGGGGGAGGGAGAAAACTGCTGCGACCGAGCGAAAACACACGTTCTACACCTTCCAATGCCCAGACTTCCCGCCCTGCTTTTCGAGCACCCGAATCGCTGAAATCACCATGCCGCGATCCACCGCTTTGCACATGTCGTAAATGGTGAGCAAACCCACGCTCGCGGCGGTCAACGCTTCCATTTCCACCCCAGTGCGCCCCACCGTTTCTGCGGTCACCTCAATACGTACGGTGCAGCTGCCCGCGTCGCTGCTGAAGGCAACCGCAACCTTGGTCAGCGGAATCGGATGCGCCAGCGGAATCAGCTCGGCGCAACGTTTTGCGCCGCCAATCGCGGCTAGTCTTGCCACGCCCAGCACGTCACCTTTTTTGTGCGAGCCGGCTGCGATCAGCGCGAAGGTAGCGGGCAGCATGGTGATGGTGCCCTCAGCACGCGCGACGCGATGCGTCTCGGCTTTTGCACCCACGTCCACCATATACGCCTGACCGGCTGCGTCAAAGTGGGTCAAGGTTTGCGTTCGCGATGGTGCCGATGGTTCCGATGGATTTGCCTCAGCCATGACGAAATAAACCTTGTGAAGGAACTGGAAACGAATTTCAGCTATCTTAGCGTTATGCATGACGCTCAAACACCAGCCCGTCGTCCTCGCGCTTTGCAAAATGCGGCGCGCGCTATGGCCGCGCTAACCGCGCTGGCGCTGGTGACTGCGCCTGCCGCGGCGCAGTCGTCGTTGCCTGAGTTGGGTGACAGTTCTGGCGCGCTGGTGAGTGCTCAGCAAGAGCGCAAACTCGGGCAGGAGGCGATGCGTGAAATCCGTGGCAGCGGCATGTATTTAAACGACCCTGAGGTCAACGCGTATTTGAACGAATTGGGGCAGCGCATTTTGGCTGCGAACCCTAGCATTCGCGACCGATTTGAGTTTTTCGCGGTGGCCGATCCGGGCGTTAACGCGTTCGCCATGCCCGGCGGCTATATCGGCGTGAACATGGGTTTGGTGTTGCTGTGTCAATCGGAAAGTGAGCTTGCGGGCGTGCTCTCGCACGAGATGTCGCACGTCACGCAAAAGCACTATGCGCGCATGATGGACGACCAACGCAAAAACGCATGGATGGGCATCGCGGGGCTGGCGGCAGCGGTGCTTGCAGCGAAGTCGGGCAAGGGCGACGTGGCGCAGGGCGCACTGCTCGGCTCACAGGCCGCAGTGGCACAAAATTACCTGAACTTTTCGCGCGATAACGAGCGTGAGGCGGACCGCATCGGCTTTCAATATTTGTCGCGCGCGCAGTTTGATCCAGCCGCCATGGGCACGTTTATGGAGCGACTACAACGCTCATCAAGCATCAACGATATCGGCATCGTTCCGGGCTATTTGCGCACTCATCCGATCACCGCTGAGCGCATTGCCGACGCACAGGATCGGGTGGGCAAAAACGAATTCAAACTGGCCAAAGAAAGCGTGGATTTTCACTACGTTCGCGCGCTGATTCGCAGCTACGTAGGCGAGGCCCCAGCCGCGGTCAAATATTTCGAATCGGCGTTGGCAGACAAGAAATATTCGTCGCAAGCAGCCACCCGTTACGGCCTTGCCGCAGCGGTGCTGCGCGAGCGTGATTTTGCGCGGGCAAAACGTGAATTGGCCACCCTCGAATCGGCCGGCACCAAGCATCCGATGATCACCGCGATGATGGGCCAGATTTTGATTCAGGCGGAAGAAATTGCGCCTGCCGTGACGTTTTTTGAACGCGCGATTGTTGACTATCCTAACCACTGGCAATTGCACTACGATTTACCGGAGGTTTTGCTGCGCGCAAAACAGCCCAAGCGCGCGTTGGCATCGCTAGAGAAAAGCCTGTTGCGCAAGCCCGAAGACGTGCAATTGCTCGACCTCGCGGCGCGCGCCTCGGCGGACGCTGGACTCAGGATGAAACAGCATCGCTTTTTGGGCGAGCTGTATGCGCAGCAGGCCAATCTGCGCGGCGCGTTGGATCAATTTGAGCTTGCAGCAAAAGCGGGCGACGGGGACTATTTTGAGGCCAGCTACGTCGAGGCACGCGTTCGCGAAATGAAGCGCGAAATTCAGCTGGCGAGCCGAGAAAAGCGCGCGCTGTTCGAATAGCTTTACGCTGTAAGCCTCGTTTCATGACGGCTTGAGCCGTTTAATGGTGTTTGTCGACTATTGACGAATATTGCGCTTAGCCCAAGTGAAACGGGCCTGTCTGCACAAAGCTGTTCAGTTAGCAGCGGCAAAATCTAACGCCAAATCAGCCGCAGTAGTCAGCGATAATTAAAGGCCTTCCCGCGCCCACGGCGCACTACCTCCTTTAAGATTTCTGCATGGCACCCTTTTCCGAAACTGATCTGCACACCGCCGCCAACGCCATCCGCATGCTCGCGGTCGATGCCGTGGCCAAAGCCAAATCGGGACATCAAGGCATGCCGATGGGTATGGCGGAAATTGCGGTGGCGTTGTGGGCAAAGCATTTGAAACACAACCCCGCCAATCCGCACTGGCCGAACCGTGATCGCTTCGTGGTGAGTAACGGCCACGGCTCGATGCTGCCTTATGCGCTGCTGCACTTATCGGGATACGATTTGCCGATGTCGGAAATTGAGAATTTCCGACAGCTACACAGCAAAACACCAGGCCATCCCGAGGTCGGCATCACGCCCGGCATTGAGACCACCACCGGCCCGCTCGGACAAGGCATCGGCAACGCCGTCGGCATGGCACTCGCCGAGAAATTACTCGCGAAAAAATATGGCAACGTGATCGATCATCACACCTACGCATTCATGGGCGACGGCTGCATGATGGAAGGCGTGTCGCACGAGGTGTGCTCGTTAGCAGGGGTTCTGGGGCTCAACAAACTGATCGCGTTTTACGACGACAACGGCATCTCGATTGACGGGCATGTTGAAGGCTGGTTTCGCGATGACACGGCGATGCGTTTTCGCGCGTACCACTGGAACGTGATCGGCCCGATTGACGGGCAAAGCATTGACGCAGTGGACGCCGCCATCGTCGCTGCCAAAACAGAAACGTCGCGCCCCACGCTCATCATCTGCAAAACCGACATCGGCCACGGCTCACCGAATAAACACGGCACAGGTGAAGCGCACGGCACAGCGGTCATGGGCGACGAAATTGCGGCGACGCGCGCCAACATCGGCTGGACGTTGCCGCCGTTTGAAATGCCCGCCGAGGCGTACGCCGTGCTCGACGCGAAGGCGAGTGGTGCTGCGCTGGAGACCGCGTGGAACAAGGCGTTTGCGAGCGCTGACCCGGAACTTACGCGACGCCTCGCCAACGAATTACCGGGCAATTACGCGAGTGTTTTGAAGGCTGCAATTGATGCGGCCATAGCGGTGGACAAAGAAGTGGCCACCCGCAAAGCCGCACAAAATGCGCTCGAATTTTTCGGCCCTGCGCTGGCGGAAATGATTGGCGGCTCAGCCGATTTGACCGGATCGAATTTGACCAATCACAAGCAGTCAACCGCCGTAAAAAGCGACGGTACGGGCAACCACGTGAGCTACGGCGTGCGCGAATTCGGCATGTGCAGCATCGCCAACGGCATGGCGCTACACGGCGGCGTGATTCCGTATGTCGGCACCTTCCTTGTGTTCAGCGATTACGCGAGAAACGCGATTCGCATGGCCGCGCTCATGAAAGCGCGCGTGATCTACATCTTCACTCACGACTCGATTGGCGTCGGCGAAGATGGCCCCACGCATCAGCCGGTGGAACATGTCGCATCCCTCCGCTTGATCCCGGGATTGAACGTGTGGCGGCCTGCTGATTCGATGGAATCAACGGTCGCCTACGCCAGCGGCATCGAGCGCAAAGACGGCCCCACCATGCTCTGTTTGTCACGACAAAACACGGCGGTCATCAAGCGCGATGCATCGCATGAGGCGCTGATTCGACGCGGTGGTTACATCGTGTCCGAAGTGCTCGCCCCGACGCTGGTCATCATCGCGACGGGCTCAGAAATCGGCCTAGCACTTGCCGCACAAAAAGCGCTGGCAGTGGGCGGCGTAGAAGCGCGCGTAGTGTCCATGCCGTGCACTGAAATATTCGACCAACAAACCATTGATTACAAGCTCGCCGTGTTGCCACCTGACTTGCCGAAGCTCGCGATTGAAGCCGGTGTGACCGACGGTTGGTGGAAATATGTGGGCCTGCACGGCGCGGTCATCGGCATCGACACGTTTGGCGAATCGGCACCTGCGCCGGTGCTGATGAAGCACTTTGGCTTGACGGTGGAGAACGTGGTGGCGAAAGCGAAGGCGCTGCTTTAGCGCCGCGCTCACTTCGGGTCCCTTCTCCCTTCGCGGCCCTTCGACGGGCTCAGGATGATCGGGATAAATTGATGGAGGGGGTTGGTTGCGCATTAATCCACGATGAGTTGTACGCAACGAGCCCCCTCACCCTAACCCTCTCCCGCAAGGGGAGAGGGGAAAAACAAATAAGGAACGCAAATGGCAATCAAAGTAGGCATCAACGGATACGGGCGCATCGGTCGCAACATTCTTCGTGCGTTGTACGAGTCGGGTCGCACTGATATCGAGATCAAAGCGATCAACGATTTGGGCGACAGCGAGACCAATGCGCATTTGACGCGCTACGACACCACGCACGGAAAATTCGGCAAATCGGTGGCCGTTGAGGGTGACAATTTGGTGATCGAGGGCGACCACATTAAAGTGTTTGCCATTCGTAATCCGGCGGAAATTCCGTGGGGCGAATTGGGCGTGGATGTGGTGCTTGAATGCACGGGCTTGTTCACCAGTAAAGCTCGCGCTGAGGCGCATCTGGCGGGCGGCGCGAAGAAAGTGATTATTTCAGCACCGGGCGAAAAAGATGTCGACGCGACGGTTGTTTTCGGCGTCAACCACGGCGTGCTCAAAGCAAGTCACACGGTGATTAGCAACGCGAGCTGCACGACAAATTGCTTAGCCCCACTGGCCAAAGTGTTGCACGAAAAAGTGGGCATTGTGAACGGCTTGATGAACACCATCCACAGCTACACCAACGATCAAGTGTTGACCGATGTTTTCCACAAAGACCTGCGCCGCGCCCGCGCCGCCGCGCACAACATGATCCCCACCAAAACCGGTGCAGCGGCTGCCGTGGGCCTCGTGTTGCCGGAATTGAACGGCAAGTTGGACGGCTTCTCCATTCGCGTGCCGACCATCAACGTGTCGTTCGTCGATCTGTCGTTCGTCGCCGCACGCGACACCACGGTTGACGAGATCAATGCGATCATGAAAGCAGCCAGTGTAGGCAACATGAAAAATGTGCTCGCCTACAGCGACGGCCCGCTCGTATCCAGCGATTTCAACCACGATCCACATTCGTCCATCTTCGACGCCACCTGCACCAAAGTGTCAGGCCGCTTAGTCAAAGTCTGCTCTTGGTACGACAACGAATGGGGATTTTCCAATCGCATGCTCGATACGACGGTCGTGTTGATGGCAGCGGTTTAGCGCGGCAATGCAGCGCGCGCCATGAAGTTCAAGAAACTCACTGACCTTAAACTAAAAAACCAGCGTGTTTTTATTCGCGCTGATCTCAACGTGCCGCAGGATGATGCGGGCCACATCACCGACGACACGCGGATTCGCTCGTCGATTCCCGGTATTGTTTTTGCCGTGAAGGCGGGCGCGGCGGTGATGGTGGCGTCGCACTTGGGGCGCCCGACTGAAGGCGTGGTGAAGCCTCAAGATTCGTTGGCACCCATTGCCAAACGGCTCGCCGAATTGTTGGGTCAGCCGGTGCGCTTAATCGCCGATTGGGTGGACGGCGGATTTACCGTGGCCCCCGGCGAGGTGGTATTGCTTGAAAACTGCCGCTGCAATAAAGGCGAGAAAAACAACGACGAGGCGCTGGCGCGCAAGATGGCCGCCCTCTGTGACGTGTACGCCAACGACGCCTTCGGCACTGCGCACCGCGCTGAGGCCACCACAGAGGGCATCGCGCGGTTCGCCAAAACGGCTTGTGCGGGCCCGCTGATGGCAAGCGAGCTCGTTGCCCTGTCCGCAGCGCTCAACGCGCCCAAACGCCCAATGGTTGCGATTGTGGCGGGCTCTAAGGTGTCAACCAAGCTCACCATCCTCGCGTCACTCGCCGACATGGTGGATCAGTTAATCGTCGGCGGCGGCATTGCCAACACGTTTCTGGCGGCAGAAGGGCACGCTATCGGCAAGTCGCTGGCTGAAACCGGGCTCGTCGCCGAGGCAAAAAGCATCATGGCAAAAATGGCGGCGCGCGGGGCGAGCGTGCCGCTGCCGACGGATGTGGTGTGCGCGAAGGAATTCGCCGCGACCGCAGTCGCGACGACCAAATCGATCAACGGCGTGGCCGACGACGACCTGATCTTGGACATCGGCCCAGACAGCAGCGCGGCGCTGGCGGTCATCATCGCCAACGCCGGCACCATCGTGTGGAACGGCCCGGTCGGCGTGTTCGAGTTCGATCAATTTGCGGGGGGCACGCGGGCCATCGCGGCGGCCATTGCGGCCTCATCCGCGTTTTCCATCGCGGGCGGCGGCGACACCATCGCGGCAATCAACAAGTTCGGCATCGCAGACAAAGTGAGCTACATCTCGACGGCTGGCGGCGCGTTTCTCGAATTTTTGGAAGGCAAAACACTGCCTGCGGTGGCGGCGTTGGAGGCGCGGGCATAGCGGCTGCGGATCGTATTGACGCAGGGTGGGCAACGTGTTGCCCACGTTACAGCTTTTTCGTGAAACGTCTATTTTGCTTGGGCTAGATGGTTTTTTTCGCTTAAGTCGACTATTTGCTTAAATCGATGTTAACCCCTGTTATTTGGCGGTTACAGCAAAAAGCTGTTCCTTAAAAATAGGCGCGTTCCGCAGCAAATCAATCGTAGCGTCATCAACCGCGCCGAACTGCTGAGGTTTGGCACAATCGTGGATTAAGTCTTTTGGTGCTGCACACGATGTTTCCTTACGATCGTTTCGTCAAGTTTGAAGAACTGACCGCGCTCTTGCGCGCAGCCGTGGATGCGCAGCCAAATTTGGCGCGCATGGCGGCTATCGGCGCGAGCTACGAGGGCCGCTCGATTTGGGCCATCACCATCACCAATTACGCCACCGGCGAGCCGCTCACCAAGCCCGCGTTTTACGTCGACGCCAACATTCACGCGACCGAACTTTCGGGATCGGTGGCCGCGCTGAAACTCATCGACACCTTGCTCACAAATTACGGCAAGCGGGACGACATCACGCGTCTCTTGGACACGCGCACGCTGTACGTGATCCCGCGCGTGAACCCGGACGGCGCGGAATGGGCGATGGCTGATAAGCCGAAATACATTCGCTCGTCAACGCGACCGTATCCTTACAACGAGGACGCCATCGAGGGGCTTGAGGCCGAGGACATTGACGGCGACGGACGCATTTTGATGATGCGCATTCCGGACGTAAACGGCCCGTGGAAAAAGCACGCGACCGAGCAGCGGCTGATGGTGCGCCGCGATCCGATTGAGGTCGGCGGCGACTATTTCCGCATTGTTAGCGAAGGCCGCGTGAAAGGGTACGACGGTTTCAATCTGCCGGTCGCGCGCCCGAAGACGGGCCTTGATCTGAATCGCAATTTCCCTGAAGAATGGCGGGCTGAGGGGCAGCAACTCGGTGCCGGTGACTTCCCCACCAGCGAACCCGAAGTGCGCGCCTGTGTGGAGTTCATCAACACGCATAAGAACATTTGCGGTGGCCTTTTCTTCCACACCTGGAGCGGCGTGCTGCTGCGACCGTTCGGCACCAAGCCCGACGAGGACATGCCGCCCGAGGATTTGTGGGTGTTTCAGACGCAGGGCAAGAAGGGCGAGGAGCTCACCGGCTACCCTGCGATCAGCGTCTTTCATGAGTTCAAATATCACCCCAAAGAAGTTATCACTGGCACGCAGGACTGGCTGTACACCGAGCTCGGCTCATATTGCTGGGTGGTGGAAATTTGGTGCCCGATGCGTGAGGCCGGGATCACGGGATACAAATACATCGACTGGTTCCGCGATCATCCGGTGGAGGACGATTTGAAGCTGCTTGAATGGAGCGATAAAACGCACCAAGGCAAGGGCTACGTCGACTGGTATTCGTACGACCATCCGGAGTTGGGCCGCGTTGAACTTGGTGGCTGGAACCGCATTTACACGTTCAGCAATCCGCCGCCACACTTGATGGAAAAAGAAGTTGAGAAGTTTCCAGCGTGGATCATTTTTCAGGCGCTGATGTCGCCGAAGCTGGAGCTGCATTCAACCAAAGTCACAGGCCTTGGCAACGACTTGTGGCGCATTGATCTTGGCGTGCACAACACCGGCCATTTACCCACCGATATCAGCAAACTCACGCGCAATAAAAAGCATGTGCGCGGCGTGGTCGCGGAGATCACGTTGCCGGACGGCGCGACGTTGGTCGAAGGCAAATCGCGGGTCGAGGGCACACAGCTCGAAGGCCGCAATAACAATCACACGCTGGTGAGCTTTTTCCCCGGCGCAAACGCCACGCAGGATCGCCAGCGCTTTACGTGGATTGTGCGCGCGAAGGCAGGCGCTAGCATCGGCCTATCCGCCAAACACGACCGCGCGGGCAGCGTTAATCAACACATCACTTTGAAATAGAGAGATACACCATGTCAGCAGGCGGATTTCACGTACACGGCCCCCACGATCACGAGCTGGAGCACGCAGGCGCGCATGGCGACACCCATGCCGGCGGCATTGCGGTGATCACTGCCATCATTGCCACGATCGGCGCGATCTTCGCGTATCAGGGCGGGGCGACGCAGGCCAACGCCGGGCTGTACAAAAACAACGCCGCAATCAAGAAAACTGAAGCGTCAAATCAGTGGAATTACTACCAAGCCAAGAGCAGCAAGCAGAACCTGAGCGAGTTGGCCATCGAACTGGCCCCAGACACGAAAAAAGCGTTCTACACCGAAGAAATCAAGCGCTATAAAACCGAGAAAGCTGACATCAAAAAAGACGCCGAAAAGTTGGAAGCCGCATCAACCGATTGGGACAAAAAGAGTGACGCCGAAATGCACCAACATCATCGCTGGGCGCAAGCTACAACGGCGTTACAGATCGCCATTGCGCTAGCGGCGATTGCACTACTCACTAAGAAGCGATGGGTAGAGTACGGCATGTACGGCGTAGCAGCACTGGGCGCGGCGGTGGGGGTGTTGGCGGTGATGCATATTTGAGCGTGATATCGATTGACCGTCTAGCAGTGGTTGAAACCAAGCTCACTGACAACGCTGCCAGTGAGGTTTCCGCGCTGAATGCGCTGTATGCGCAGCAACAGTTTCAAAAGGTGGTAGATTGTTTTGAATCGGTGCGGCGAGCAGAAATGTCAGACCACGCGGCGCACGTAGCCACGTTGCAAATTGCGGCGCAATCCTATTCGCACATCGGTAATTTTTCAGCGTCAGCCGACACATTTTTGTCCGCAGCCGCAATCCACGCAACAAATAAATCGCCCGAGGCAAGTCTCTGCGTGCGCAACGCGTTTGCTGCCTTGCAACGCCTCTCGCACCACCTGGCAGCCGAGTGGGTAGCGCTTCGCAGTTTGTCGCTGCCGCGTGAGTGCGAAGGCGAAGTGGAGCTGTTGCGCTACGCGGTGAGTGCCGTCCTTGCGCGCCGTGACTTAAACGCGGCGACCAGCATGATGGCGGCGGCCAGTTTGTATGGCAAGACCCGCGTGGTCGCGCTTGAGACGTTATTGGATATGGCGCGTCTGCCAGCGGGATACGGCGCCACGGACGCGGCCGCGCGATCGGATACGTTTGTTGACGCTCGCTGTCCCAAGCTCAGCATCATCATTTGCAGTCGCGACGAAAAGCGGTACGCGAGGTTTGTTGCTGAATGTGAGCGCGCGCTGCGCAGCTCACATTTCGAGATCATTCGCATCGCCGACGCGAAATCAATGTGCGAAGGCTACAACCGCGGCAGCAAAGCGGCGACGGGCGAGCTGCTCCTTTACTGTCATGACGACATTGAATTTATTTCCGACGGCGTGCATCGCGCTCTGATCAACGCGCTCGCAGACTTTGATGTTGCTTGCTGTGTGGGCTCGAGCGTGGTTGATGGCCCGACCTGGAAGTGCCGCGACGCAACCTATAGCCAAGGCGTGATCGCCGCGACGGACGCGCAAAGCGGCCACTACTCGATTGGAATTATTGGCGTCCCGAATCCGCTGTCCTTGCTCGCGGGCGGCGACGGCTTTTTTATTGCATGTCGCAAAGCGTCGGTTCAATCGCTCGGTTGGGATGAGGCAGCGTTCGATTCGTTTCACCTGTATGACATCGACTTTTGTCTTCGCGCCCGGAACAGCGGGCTGCGCGTCGGTGTGGCGCGTGACGTTACGATCAATCATTTGTCGCAAGGCTCGTTTGACGCAGGATGGCGCGAACACGCAGAACGATTTTTGCGCAAGCACAATTTGCCGCGCGGCCCTGAGGCAACGAATCAATGGATCTCCGTACAAGTGGGCACGCGCGATGAAGCCGCTCGCGTGGCGCGCAATTTGATGAGCGCGCTGCCGGACGATTTTCAGCGAAAGTTAACAGCGCTGCAGGAGCGCGGTTTTGCAGCAGCATGCAGCGAGTTTCCGGCGCTGGCTAGATTTCAAGCACCAATAGCGGAGCAAGCAGCGTAAATGGATGCGTCACTTTCCGAGAGATTGGCAGCGCTAACGCAGCAACGTGACTTTCCCGCAGTAGTTGCAGCATGGCAGCGCGCTACTGCCAGCGAGCGGTCGCAGGAAGTTGCGGCACGTATGGCAGCCACCGCTTACGCACAGCTGGGTCAGCTCGTGAATGCGAACGCAATCCTGACTGCCCATCTACCGACGTCCACGCTTCATTCGCCCGCAGCGCCGACGTGGGCCTTAGCCGCGCGCATATCGTTTGATTTGAACCGCTTTGCGGAGAGTGTGTCTCGCTGGGAGCACGCCGTTTCTTTGAACAAAGAAAGCGTTTCCTGGTGGCGTTGGTTCGCAGACGCTTGTATTAAAGCGGCGGTTCCGGAGCGCGCTTTGCAATTGGCGGGTATTCATCGGGCGCGCATCAATCAGGACGCCGATTTGGCGATAACTCTGGTGACTTTGCTGGTGGCAGCAAACCGCTGCGACGAAGCACTGCTTGAGTTCGAGCGCGTTTTGGCGAAGTGGCCGCATCATCAAGACGCAGGATCTGCGTTTGCCGAATTTGTGGTTCGTGAGTACCCGGTGGATGCGCTAGAGCTACTGGATCGAGTGCATTGGCGGCCAGAACAGCGTGTGCTGAGCGCAGCAACTGTTCGTGCGGCTCTGCTACTGCCAGCGTTTTACGAAACGGCAGCGGTTGCTGACATGTGGTGGGAGCGGCTGCTGACCGAGATTCGCGCGCTGACCGCGCTTGCTCATGAGAGTAAATTGGTCGGTCAAGCACGCGGCAACTGCCTCGCGACAACGCCATTTTTTGCAGCGTACTTCGAGCGTGACGTTACCGAAATTCAGTTCGCTTGGGGCGACTTTGTTGAGGCGGTGTGTGCGCCGCTGCGCGAGGCTTATCGCAAACTGTCAGCGTTGCCGCAAGCGGTGAAAACCATCGGCGTGATTTCCAACCGCTTCAACGACAGCAGCGCGGGGCGATTTTTTAACCCTTGGCTGCACCAGCTCAAATCGGATGGCTTTGATGTGCGGCTTTACGTTATTGGCGCAGCGGACTCAGTGACCGACGCGCTGACGCGGGAATTCACTACGTTTCGCGTCGCCACCGATGAGATCGAGCACTGGCAAATCTTGGCAGATCGCGCGTATGCGGATCGCAACGACGTGTTGCTATATCCCGAACCACAGGGATCGCAGTTGATTGAGTTGGTCGCAGGCTTACGTCTTGCCCCAATTCAGTGCGCCGCCTTCGGCAACCCCCTGACGACGGGCTTAGCGACGATGGACTACATGTTGGTGCCTGATGCGGCAGAGGTGCCTGAACCGCAGCTGCACTATCGGGAGCACGTGGTGCGCCTGGAAGGACTTGGCACGTCAGTTGCCCCCCTAGCGACGGTTGGCGCTTATTCGCGCGCGTCGTTCGGATTTTCTGCGGATGAACGCATTTACTTGGTGAGCCAACAGTTGCAAAAGTGGTCGCCGACTTTCATGGACGCGGTGATCGAAGTGTTGCGGCAAGACGTTCGCGGAAGGCTGGTTTACTTCGTCCAGAACTCCGTACTCAGTTCGCGGGCGTTTGAGCTTTTGCTGCGACGCAAATTCCTAAACGGCGACCTTGATTACGCGCGTCGTGTGACGGTCGTTGGCAATTTGGCGCGCGAGGACTACCTCGCTATCCACCGCGCTGCCGACGTTGGCCTCGACACCTTTGGCTTTTCCGGCGGCAGCACGACGCTTGATGCACTCTCCGTAGGTTTGCCGGTGATCACGCTTGAGGGGCCTTTCTTACGCGGTCGACAATCAGCTGCAATCATGCGGCAGATGGGACAGGGCGGCAACGTGGCACAGTCTGTTGCGCAGTTTGTAGCGCTTGCGCAATCGGTTAGTCGGTCTATGAATATCGTGCGCACCGCTTCGTCACACGACACTGTTGCAGGCACCATAGGCTCCCACCTTGCGTTGCCCGTATTTTTATCGGCAAGCGTGTTTTTTCACTCGTCGCCAAAACCAGTCGCGAGGCAGTATCCGCTGAGCTCTACCGGCGCTCAGTAATAGGCTCTATGCGTTGTAGGATTAAGGAATTGCTTTTGGCGATGAGAGCGGCAGAGACTCGCTTACAGGCATACCCATATCCCTGTGCAATGCCTTTATCTTTTCTTCCTGCGCCGCATTAGTGGCCGCTCTGTCGCCAATGATCGCGTCAAGATTTGGCTTGATCTTTTCTATCTTCAAGCTTTCGAGGACGCTAAGTCTTGCTGTCTTGGCAGCATCCTCCATCATCCTTTCAAAAATCACGTTCTTCACTTCGTCGTACGGTTTTTTGGCGCTTGGCGATTTACGATCCAAGCGGATGATGTGCAACCCTGCGCGCGACGGAATCACGTCGGAAACTTGACCGACTTCCAGTTTTTTGAAAATGAGGCGGCCTATGATCGGGTCAATTCGCGAAATGACCATGTCTTTCATTTGACCTCTGTTCGTTGCGGCGTTGGTGTCATCCGTGTATTTCTGCAAAACCGCTTCGAAAGCGACACCACTTGCGAGCTCGGCCTTTACCAGCGCAATTCGTTCAGCCGCTTCTGTGTAGCTTCGTTTACTCAAATCAAAAAAGATTTGCGTGAAGTCAGCCGTTTCGTCTGCGTAATAAGTCGCTGTATCGGCAAGCCAGATTTCTCGGCTGCGAGCAATAGTCAGCGGCTCAGCAACGTTGAAAGCCGCGCGGGCGCGGCGTTCAGCGATATTAAGCGCCGCGTTCAACGGTGCCCGCTCCTGTTGCATCACCACATAGCGCGCTTCATCAGGGTTCAGAGCGAGTTGCGATGATTTCTTAGCGTTATACACACGAGGCGAGAGTATCTCGTTAATTGAACTTTCCATCTCTTTTGGGCTGTCACGCAGCGCCTTCACTTTGGCCGGCGCATTCATAAAATGCAGCGCCTGAAAGTCCTCCGTGGTTGCAGACAGCTCATCGTAAGTCGCAAGTGTCGCTGCAGCTGCTGCGAACGAAAAGGCAGCTAAGGCGAAGGTAATGTGGGCGTAGAAGCGCATAAACGGTGCTGCTATTTTCTGAATGATTTCGTTTATAGACTGAGACGTGCACGCAAAGTTGCAAGTCAAACGTAGGTGGTCGGACTGACCAGCTCGGTTGGCAGTTAAACAGAAAAGATGGACGCTTAAATAGTCAACTTTTTCAGCGTAAGTTGTGCTGGTTCACGCGTTTCATTCCATTGACTGGATATGCCTTTTGACCGCGAGTTTTAGCTTCTCTTGTAGGGAACTGGATTGCACGGCGCGCCGCTTTGATCGGCGCGGCTTGACCTTATTTAGGGGAAGCTTGAAACGGGCGCGAAGGGTAGTCGCGTGTCTGGGACGCCAATGTTTGCAACGTTAAGTACTAATTTTTAGCGCGTACAAAAAAGCGCTGCAAAGCTTGGCTTTACAGCGCTTGTGTCAAGCCGCTTTGTCGGCATGAAAGCGCGTCAGGCGTTGCGCAAACGCCGTACCTGACGCCCGTATAAAGATTAGTAATGCAACCAATCAATAAACACATCGCAGCGGGTATTAGCGGTACACGCCGTATTTTTCACGTTCACGTACCAAGTGCCGGTCGTTAAGTTCGGTACGCCGCGGCCTGGATCGTTAATTGACAAGTCAATCGACGTTCCAACGGAGTTAGTCGACAAAGGAACGGACACAGCGCTCGTCATGTCGCCAGAGCAAGGCGAAAGAACTAGGCTGCGGAACGCGCGCTGCGATCCAACTCCTTCAGTATGAGAGAGCAATGCGGTCAACCCGCCCACCGTAGTCGACGAAGCACCCACGTCAAGGCGAATGATGTATGTGTTTGCCGTGCCAAACAGGTTGGAAGAGCTGACCTGCTTGTAGCCCGCATTCACATCAATAATGGAATTTACCGATCCGCTGTTGGTGCAGGCTACGGCTTGATTTACAGTCACAGTGCTGCTTGCGGTGCCCGTGCCAGCCGTGTTGGTAAGGTCAGCGCGGTAGGTTTGCGCGCCTGCCGATGCAGTGTCTGCACTTGTCAGCGTGTAGGTTGACGAGTTTGCGCCAGCAATCTGCACGCCGCCTTTAAACCAAGCGTAACTAAATGCCGGAGTGCCGACTAGGCAGCTTGCGCTCAAGGTTTGCGTGCTTCCAACAGGAACAGTCGCGGCCGCGGGGGTTACGCTACACGAGCTAGGAGCGACTACGGATTGTGTGGAAACAGTAACCGTTGCGGCCGTTGCCGATACGCTGCCACCCGTGTTGGCCACTATGACGTTATAACTTGAAGCATTAGCTGCGGACGTATCTGTATTTGGGCTGAGCGTGTAAGTTGAGCCCGTAGCGCTCGCGATATTGGTTCCATTTTTTGACCACTGAAACGTGTAGTTGCCACTGCCAGTGCCGCATGTCACGCTCAAGGTAGGCGTTGAACCTATGGTGACTGATTGGCCAGCGGGCGTAACGGCGCAGTTCGATGGGCCAACAATTACTGGCGATCCGGACGATAGCGTGAAGCCGCTGCCGCCTGTCTGCGCTTGAAGATTCAAGCCGGAGGGAAGACTAAATGTTGTCGTGGTGGTGCAAGTAACGGTCTGTCCGCTTTGGCTACAGGCTGCTGGGGATGTTGCAGATGCCGACTGAGCGCTGACCCCGCTTGAGTAGATCGTTATAGCTGCAAGTAGCGTTGCGCTCGTAAATTGCATTAGCGATTTCATGGGTTTCCTTTAAATCTTTCGAGTACATTATAAAACACCCCCGTAAGGCGATTTGGCGGTTAAACCCCACGAATCGTGTTGCGTTCACCGCGAGTAGGTTACTTGACGTAATCGCTGTGAATGTGGTTTCACTTGATTTGGTTCTGTCTCTGCATGGACAGTGTTTAAGGCAGACTTGGTTACGCGTAAGCGATCTCAAATCACTATTAATTTGCCAAAAAAAAGCGGGCGCAAGCCCGCTTTTCAAGTTCACAACATGTCGACGATTATGGGCCAACAGCGCCAGTAATTGTGCGTTGGAAGCGCAGGCTGTAGCTTGAGCTGTAATTCTGCTGTGGATTACCTGCTTTAAAGGAACTCGCGGACAATGCGAACCCAATGGTTGGAAGACCAAAGTAGGTTTGCGGGCCTGTGGTCGTCACAGCAACACCCGTGCTGGTCGTGGTGATCGAACCGCTAGGTGTGCCGTATTGCGCAGTCGTGGCTGTGAAGCCAAGTTCCAACCAACCGCCTTCTTTACCAGCAGCTGCCACTTCCACACCGCCGTTTTGAATGGGGCTAGGAATTGAAACGCTGTTAGTAGAGGCTAGTGTTGAAGGGCCGCCAAATGCAACGACGTTTGCTTCATAACACAGCTGATTCCGACCACTCGGTGGAAGCGGCGAGAAATCGTTTGGCGTCGTAGAAGTACCTTCTTCACGATCATATGCTAACAACGAAACGTCATCACATGACTGACCCAACGATGTGTTGTACGGGCTTTGGAAAGGCGTCAACACGGAGGTCGCGGTGACATACTGGTTTTTGGTGGGCATCGTGATGACCCAATCCGTACCAATCACTTTGTCCGTGGTGTATGCGTATTCGCCGTAAATAGCGGAGTGCATGATAGTTGCAGATACCGCATCAATGGTGCTTGACCAGTTCGCGATGTAAACAGCACCGTTGTTATTCACTACGCTGACTTTGCTGCTGCCCTGACCTAAGTTCGGGAAGAGGCTGCCTGCGTTTGTTAAGAAAACACGATTTGACCAGCCGTCAAACGCTGTAGCGTCGTAACCAGTGCTCATGCCGCCCAGCGGATTAAGGATCGTGCCGTTACCAAACAAACCGCCCGATGGGGGCGTAAGGCCCGTGCTGCTCGTGAAGCCTGCATCGTTGATGCGTGCGATTGTACAAGGAGCGGTTCCTGCCGAGTGAGTTACAGCAACACCCAACGCAGTAGTGTTAGGAATCGTTGCCATTTCTAGCATTTCGACGTAACCCTCACGTGTACGATCCAATGATTGGAGCGCAGCAGCGTCATTCAGGAACAGTGTGTTGCGGAACGCAACGCCGCTGCCGGGAATCTTAGGGTTGGTACAGCTACGGTCACCCGTAAAAATTGCTGCGCCGTCTGCTGTAGGCAGAATTGCACCTGTCCAAACGTCTTTAGCAGACATAAACAAGTTAAAGTCCAATACCTCTACCGAGTTTTTACCCTCGAGGAAGCGAACTTTGACCGCTTTGGCTTGGGTAGTCGTATTGACCACTGACACCAAAGTTACATTACCACCGCGAACGGTGTAATACGGGTATACGAGTGCTTGACCGAGACCGTCTTGATTGACGTAAACGGCATTCGCCGCACCGGCCATTGCTAGAGCGCCTGCGCCTGCTAGGGCGGAGATAAGCGCTTTTTGCTTGAAATTATTCATAATTAGTTTTGACTCCTCTGCATTGAGTTTTTGAGTGATCACTTTAGAACCAACAGCAATATTAGTTATGTCGGACAAACGCCCTTCTACGAAGTTTACACCAACATTTAGCGGCGGATCAACCAAAGTTCCCCGTTATTCACAATCCAGCGCTCTTCCACCGGGATCGTCTGCGGACGAGCGCCCACGGCACGGACAAAAATGGGCAGGGTAATTGTCGACCTGACAGTGCATACCGCCTCCTCGCAGGACGCACTTTGCACGTCTGCGCTGGAGTAGCCCAAGCGCTGCATGACGGCCCCATATTCACCCGCGCTAATGCCCACCTTTGAGGCATCGGATAAGAAGCCGAATGCTTCGTCGAAACGCTTATCAGTCAAGGCTTTCCATCGTGCCGTGGAGCGCTCGATTGCTCGTTTTTGCGGGTCAAAAGGGACTACTTTTTCAGCCATCGAAGACGGGCCCGTTGCGCATCCAGCTACGGCTACCGATACGAACATTCCCAGTAAAAGTTGACGAATAACGGCGGTGATGGATGTGTTCATAAGTAAGTTTTCATTAGTCACTAGTTGACTTGGCCAGAGGGCTAACAACGTTGCGTAGTTACAACAATTGCAGCGCGACTACTGGGATGCGCCTGGTTGAACCTTCAGCGATTGGTTAAATTCAAGTGGTATCTTTTCAGCATTTCGTTGCGCCTGAACTTCTTTGCGCACATCGCCTGATGTCGGCATTTCACGGGTGCCCACGTATGGCAGCAATGCTTCGGTGTTGCTCATCTTTCGCCGCAGCTCGTCCACGATGCCACGAGTGTCTTCCACAGTGGCCATTACACGCGGCGTCACCAACATGATGAGCTCCGAGCGGTTAGAGCTCCAGCTTTGGGTGCCAAATAGTCCGCCGAACAACGGAATGGTGGAGAGTAAGGGCAGCCCGTCTGTACCTTTAGTCGCCGTATCGACGAACAGCCCGCTTAACAGCATGGTGTCGCCGTTGGCCACCATTACTGTGGTCTGTTGAGTGTTCTGTGAAATGTCAGGATTCGGATTGTTTTTATCCGCGTTTGGCACGGCGCTGCTGTTCTGTTGCTGAATCTCCATAAAAACATTGTCGCCACTCACCCTGGGAGTTATGTTGATCGTTAGACCCGTGTTGATGTACTGAAAGGAATCGGTTGCTTGTGTCGTGCCGCTGGCCACGGTCGATTGCGTGCGCACAGAGATTTGGGTGCCGTTCTGGAACGACACTTTTTGGTTATCGAGCGTAATCATCGTGGGCGACGCCAAAGTTTTTGATTGCCCCGTCGTCTGCAGCGTGCTCAAAATTGCTTTTGCCGCCGCGCCTTGCCAGGTGTAGCTGAATCCAGGAACTACTGCTCCAGTCGCTGAGCTGACCTGATTTAGAAGCCCCACTCCACCCTCAGAAGTCAAGCGATTCGCATTGGATTCCGGCTTGCCTGTAAACATGCCCGAAATACCGTAAGTAAACGCGCCGCTTAACGCTACCTGCGCAATTTGAACCTCAATGGCAATCATTTTCGGTGCAGTATCGAGTTTCTTGATAGCCGATTCAATCGCTGCGTACTCGGAGGGCGTAGCGACAATCAGAAGCGCGTTTCTATCTTTGTCAGCAATCACCGTCGCGTTACGGGCCAGTCCAATCGCCTGATTGTTGGCGGTCCCAGTTGCTGCCGTAATTGGCCTTTGTGCAACGTTCGCTGGCTGCTGAACATTATTGAGCGTGTTGCCGGGCTGCACTAACCCCTGACCCGCAATGGGTGAAACAGGCGCGGTCAACGTGTTAGCGGTTTGCCCTGGAGCTACCGTTGCCTGCGCGGGATTGGCGCGACCGCTGATCGCTTGTTGCAGGATGACTTGCAATTTTTCCGCTTGTGAGAAAAGCACGTTGTAGACGTAGAGCCGTGAGCCACCGCCCGCATCCGTGCCCTTGTCCAGCCGCTCAAGCCATTGCCGAGCGTCAACGATCATGTCGCGCTGAGGAGAGATTAACAAAATAGCATTCATGCGCTCAATCGGCACAATACGCAGCAAGCCCGCAAAAGGATTGGCTGTCACCGGGAAAATCTTCTCCCAATCGGCGGCCACGGTCTTAACGTCAGACGATTCGAGCGGATACAGCAGAAATGACATGCCCGCGAGCAGGTTCACATCGAACATTTCTGCGATTTCGAGCATGTTGCGAATCTCGGCCTCGGTGCCGGATAGGAACAGTAGGTTGCGCAACTCATCTACGCGAATAGCGGCAGTGGAGGGCGCTTTAGCAAATGGCGTGATGACCCGCTCAAGCTCTTTGGCACCGATGTGCTTAACCGGCAGGATCACCACACTTGAGCCCGCTCCCGGGCGCAGTTGAACGCGGGGCGGTACTGTGCCCAGATTCACGCCGCCCTCTGGCAGTACGCGCCAGTAGTTGCCATCTTTCACCAACACCGCTTTAACCGAGCGAAGCAGCATTTCTAGCGTTGGGATAATGTCGGACCGCTTGATGCCTTTTGCCGTGCGAACTGTTACCGTGCCAGTCACGGCTGGATCAATGATGAAGCCCTCACCTAGCGCATCGCCCAACAGATTGCGCACGATTTCGCGGATGTCGCCGTTTTCAACATTTAAGACGATCGGCCCAGACGCGTCATCCGCCTCAGCCGTCTTTCGAGGTGGGCTTCGAAACGTGCCGCCATTGCCAAGCACCATCTTCGCTCGCTCGTTCTCCGGCGCGTTTAACGAGCCAGTTGCGGGAGGCGATGGTTCGCCGCTAAGGCCGGGCGCGCTGGCCGCAACGCGGGGCATCAAACTCTTCGACTGTCCTTGCGAAGCGGTATCGTTTGGACTCACACCATTATTCGCGCATGCCGCCAATAAAAATGTCATCGGCACTAAAGGCCACGCCTTTCTCCATTGCGCGACGACGCTTTTGTTTTTGTGATTGTTCATCTCGATGTCCATATCCATATCCTATTGACCGCCCGCTTGCTGCCGAGCTAAGCGCCTGCGCTCAAGCATTTCTACAACGCTAATGACATCACGTGGTTGCGTGGGTGGGGGCGGGGTGGCTGCAGGCGGGGCGGGCGCCGCAGGTGGTGCAACTTGACCGGATGCCGCGAGCTGCGCGGCAATGATCGGGTTGGCATACGCAGTCGCCGCGAGCGACTGAGAAGGCGGCTGCGTTGGAGGAGCCATCGGCGGCGGTGCCTGCGCAATTACCTGCGGCGGCGGCGCTGGTTGCGGAACGCGACCGGAGGCGGTGAACTTCGCCATTTCGATGACATCGGTTTCGCCCTGGAAAGCGAGTGTTACTTGCGTAGGTTCGACTTTAGCCACAGTCATTTCTTGCAGCTGATCGCCCTGACGAACGCTTTTTACGCGGTTCGATGCCACTTCTCGAAGTTGCGCAATTTTTATAGCGCCGAGATCAGTGATGCCAATCAACTGATACAGGCCACGACGCACTTGCGGTTTGGGCGGTTCAGGCGCGGCGGTCACTAGCTGCGTTGGTGCTGGTTTGCGACTCGGGTTTAGCAGCGGGCGTTCGACAATTTGGCTGTATGCGCTGGCCTCAGAGCCCAGTCGAAAATCGGGCAGCACCGAGGTTGCGTCATGCTTGACGGCACCAGAACGCGACTGAGTCGGTGGTGTCATTAAAGCATTGCCCCAGTCGGTCTCTATGCCGAGCGCCACGAATAAGGCCACGGCCACCGCGACCAATGCATTGCGAAGGGTAAACAAGGCGCTCATCCTCTTACCCCGCCCGGGGCCACGACGGCTGATGGCTGGCTGCCTTTGGGCGGCGTGACTTTGGGCCCGTATGCCTGAACCTCAATCTGCGCTGACACTTCAGGCTCTTGATTCGGTGGGGGCTTGTAGCCGCGCGGTACGGTAGCGCGGAGCGTGACATTTTCGATAAACAGGTACGGAATAGACGTCTCAAGCGCGAATAGCGTTTTTTGCAAGGCAGCGGGCGTGCCGTTGAAGCCGACGTTCAATGAATACACACGAAAGCCGCCCTCGTCTTTAACCGTGACAGGCTGGATGGACGTAAGGCGTGCAGCGTTCGTTTCGAGCATCGGTCGAACGAGGTCGGTCAACTCCGCGCCACCGAGATTAGGCGCAGAATTTTTCAGAAAAAACCGACCGCTTTCACGCGCCTTGAGCACGTCCAGCGCGCGCTGGTGTTCGCCTTTTACTGATGCGATGCGCTGATAACGCTCGATTCGGCCCTCAGCTGCGCTGCGCGCTTCATCGTACCGACCATAAAAAATGTATGCCGGCACAGCAACCGCCGCGACGACAGCGCTTATGAGAAGTAGCACCAGGAATACTGCCAGTGCACGACCACGAATTCCGGTGGGTAGATTCATGGGCGTTTCTCTGGCGTCGCGCCACTGTACGGCAAAGTTTGCGCGGGCGCGGGCAGCATCGCGGGCGCGGCAGGAACAGCAGCGGGTTGCGCAACGGGCCTTCTCGCTGCGTCAACCGGCGTAGTGGCAGGCGGGGGTAAAGTTGTGGTCACCGGTGCGGTTGCAGGTGCGGGCGTGACCATGGCTGCGGGGGCGGGTGCAACCGCTGGCGCTTTCGCGGCGGTCGGCGAACCGGCCGGCGCTGCTGGCGACACAGGCACCGTAATCACGGCAGTTGCATCGGTGAGCAACAATGCTTTTGGCAATTCAGCCGCCACGATTTCGCCAGCGATGTGGAAGCGCTCAGCGTTCGGCGCAACGCGGGTCATGGTTGCCTTGAACGTGGGGTCCTTAATCAACGGCGACTCTTGCACGATTTGCAGAATTTTGCCGCCGCTCCCGGTCTCGCCCTGCAACACAACTTCTTTGGTTTTTCGCGTCGGGATGGTGCGGATTTCGATCGATTGCGCCCACGTGTCGTCCGGCAGCCGCTTGCTCAAATCATCGAGCAGTTGCACCACCAGCGGCCCGCTGTATTTGCGGGCGAGCGGCAGGTTGTATTCGCCAATCTGCTTTTCGAGTTGACGCTGCACCACGCTTGCCACCTCGGCATCGGTCTTAGCGAGCGCCTCGATGGGTTGCAACGCCAGAATGTATTGGCGCATTTGCCACAGCGGCAAAGCGACCAGCATGATGACCATGGCTGCGCACAGGCCAATGAGCGCGGGAGTAATCCAGCTACGTGGCTTGTTGCCGTCGTCGGCTGCGGCTTGCGCGGTTTTCAGTAAATCGAGCGGGGTATCCACATCGGTCGGGGACAAAAGCATGCGCGTTACTACGATGTTGCGACGTGTCGCCTCGGCGAGCATCGGATCAACACGCATGCGCGGTGCCGCAGCCAGCTCAACTGTGCAGGTGCCCGCCGACAAATTTTTTTGCTTGACGCGGAAGTCGTAGTAAAGCTCAGAAGCTTTAAGCGGCGTCAACCGATCTAGCTCGTAGCCCAGCACTTGTTGCAAACGATCTTGCACCGCAAGCGGCATTTCCAACTCCCGACGAAATCCATTTGCCTCACCAATCACCACCGCCGCCGACCCGCCGCGCTGCGCAAGGGCCGAACTCAAAAACGATTTTGATTCGGTGAGTGCGCCAGCAGCAAGCCACACTCGATCATCAGCGGGAGACCATAGCGCAGGCCGGCGCGCCTGCGCCAGCTTGTTGCGCAAGCTGAGCGGCACGCATTCTCGAAGCTGCTGCTGCCACCACGATATGAATTGATTGAAGCTTTGTGCCGCGCTCGACCGCGTTGTCTGCGTTGAGTAGGTGTCAGCCATTACCGGCTCCGCTGGCGTTGGCTGTGGGCATGACCTGCGCGTCAGCTGGCAAGCCTTTTTGCCACAAATAAAACTGCGGACGACCGCGCGCCACACCGCCCAGTCGCATGCTCGCTTCGCGCGATGATTTGATGCCAGCCGCCGTAATGGCGTCGGCGCGAATACGAATAGCGCTTTGTCCACCCGCAAAATAAGGACTGCTAAACGGCACTGGCGGCGGTGGCACACCGTCGCGCAGCGCCTGATCGCGAAGCTCCACCCACGTTTGCGCCTGCGCAACGTCGATACCGGGCACCAAGCCCAGAATCAAGGCAGACGCGACCTGCGGGTCAACGCCAGGAGAGCGACCGTGTACGGTGAGCAGCGGCGCAACGGCGTTGTAGAGTTTTGGCGTCATGCCCATCACGTTTTGAAGTTCCTCGATTGCCACAAAAAAGTCATTAGTCGGCAGCACCTTTTTACCGGCGGTCTTGTAGTCGTCTGCTTCCGCCCCATTCGGGCGCTTGAGATTATCCGCGTCCGTCCAGTCTTTAACGGCGGCAACGATGCCGTCCGCCTCTTCTTCTGTCGCTCCCCCGAACGTGAACACCTTTTTGAGCAGGGGCTCTGCCGCAAAGTTCAAATCAATTTTAGCAGTCTCACTTTTGGCCGTAACGGCCATCTGCATGCCGTTTTCAGCCCACGCATGAACCTGACCGTCGGCTTTCCACTGCGTGAGCGCAATTTGCGCATCGGCTGAGCGCGCACGGCTGAGCTCGTAAACCATGCGATTCACGGCACCGTCGGCAGCGGCTTGACTGGTGGCCGAGCCGAGCGTGTTTGCCGCCACCTGCGTGCTCACGCGCTGACTCTCGGAAAACGGCAGCGCGATCAGCGTCAGAAAAATCACTAGGCCCAGCACCATGATCAAGGCAATGCCCGACTGGTGCCGATGCTCCGCGTTGCGCCTCACCGCAGCACCCCGCCTTGGATGATGCAGCGCTGGCGCTGAAAATCAAAGTTGCAGCCGAGGGCTTGCGATAGCTTCAGTGGCACCGTCAAATCAGGCCACTGGCGATTGGCTGCCTCGGTAACACGCAGCGTAATGAGCGACGGCATGCGCGCGTTTTCGTCCCAGCTATCGAGCCACGTTCCTCCGTCCGGGTTGGTCAGCGGATCGTCGCCCGGATCAAAGTACGAGATCGTGAGCGTCTCGATATTGTCGGCGAGCACGATGGCCTCGGCGCTCGCGAGGTCGGGCACCGCTTTTTCGTCGGGCACCACCGGCAGGCGACGCAGCACCAGTTGACTGCCTTTTTTCGCCTCATCGGTGCTCGACGACTTTGCCACCGCGAGCTGCCACCACATCACGCCACCCTCGGCGATCTGCGAGGTGACCGGTGCGTAATACGTCAACGTGTTTTGCGTGCCTTTAAATTTGAGCGGCTGATTCACTTCGCGCCGCCAGCGCAGCGGCAGCGCGCCGCCGATGTGGTCGCGCAAAAACGCCTGCGTCCGCGCGTATTGCTCGGTGCGCTCGACGACGTCGGTGGCCGCCGTGGTGCTTCGCTCCGCGCCACGCACGGTGCCCATCAGAATGGCGGCGAGCAGCCCAAGCAGCGTGATCGCCGCGAGCAATTCAATGAGCGTGAAGCCGCGTGATTTGCGGTGGCGGTGGCCGTTCATGGCGCTTGCCTCGGCACCGCTAGCAACGTGACCAATTCCACCGTGCGACCACGATTGCCGGGGGCATCGTTCCCGCCTGCAGCGACCACGCGGGCGATGACGCGTTTCAGTTCGAGCGGCGGAAGAATCGGGTTCTCAGCTTCGTCGGTGGGCTCCGGAGCAATGGTCACCGTCCACGTCAATCGGCCATCGCTTGACGTGCCCGATTCGCTGCCGTCCGAGGTCGCTTTTTCAACGCCCACGCCTGCCAGCAGCGACTGCGCGAGCGTCATCGCACGCATGTAGTCGCTTGACGTTCCCGCTGCGCGCACGCCAGTGGCAAACACTTGCGAAAGCGCGCCGAGACACAGCGCTGCGATGACCACGGCAACGATGACTTCGAGCAGCGTGAAGCCCTGCTGCGAGGCTTTCACCGACTTCACGATTCTTCAATCGCAACGCGACCGTTAAGCCAGCCAATGTCGATGCGGTATTCGCGCTCTTTCACTTTGAGCGTGACGCGACCACCGGTCGATCCGCCATCGGAATAAAAACGCACGTACGCGTGTTTTGCATCTACAGTTTCAGCGGCGGTGGTGGTGAGATCGAGCTGGATCGTCTCCGGCCATTTGCCACGTTTTTTGCCGCCCGGAAGTTGATACGTGCGGTCTTCGAGATTGAATTCAACGCCAACATCGGTGCGGTTGGCGATGGCCTCAGAGCGCGCAAAACGAAGCGTCTGCGCGACGGCGCGCGTCACGGCGCGCTGCTCGGCCGAGGTAACGCCTGTGGAAAAAAGCGGTGGCGACAGCGCGAGCACGATGCCGATGATCACGATGACGATCATCAATTCAAGCAGCGTGAAGCCGTGGGCGCAGCGTTGCATTGTAGGAGCGGCGCGAGGCTCTCCTACAGGGCGTGCTGTGAGCAACCGACGCTTCACGATCAACCCGATTTAGCAGGCCGCCGCCTAGCCCTTGGTGATGTCCGCGTTCGAGCCTTCACCGCCTTCTTTGCCATCGGCGCCGAGGGATTTGAGTTCAAACGGCGTGTTGCTGGGGCCGGGCGTGGTGTATTTGTAGTCGTTCATCCACGGGTCTTTGATGTTGTCTTTGCGCAGATACGGGCCATTCCAGTTCGGCAAACCGCCGGGGTTTTTGATCAGCCCTTCAAGGCCCTCCTGCGACGACGGATAGCGGCCGATTTCAAGTTTGAACAGGTCAAGCGCCTGCACCATCTGACTCATTTCGGCCTTGGCGACACCGGCTTTTGCGCCCTCTGTCTGACCGAGGAATCGGCTGCCGATGGTTGCAGCCAGCACGCCGATGATCACGATCACGGCGAGCAGCTCCATCAGGGTGAAGCCGCTTTGGGTTTGTCGCGTGTGTTTTTTTAGTTTGTAATTTTTCATATTCACTTTCAGTTTTCCAATTCGGTGCTTTGGCTGGGTCAGGTCTAACGAGTCGCGAACCTGACTTTTACTGCCAAAACTTCAATAACTTTGTCGCGGAACGTCTATTTCATTGGGGCTAGCGCTTGATTAAATAACTTATCGACTATACGTCAAAATAAGCACTATGCCCACGTCGAATGGGCGTTTCAGCCAAAAGCTGTGATGCTATTCAGCGCTTCAAATCCACAGCCGGGCTCACTACGACCACCCGCTACACGTTAAATTCCGTCAATCCCAAC
>JAYSRA010000160.1:0-18277 GCA_043721275.1 Burkholderiales bacterium | reverse complement strand
GCTGCCGAGATTGCTCCATGCTGCCGTCGCCTCCAAGCCTCATCCGCTATCCCAGATACGGCTTCCGGAGCCAGCTTGCTAATCAGGAGTCGATAATTGACTAAACAGCCCCTAAGCCCTATCTCAAGGGCGCTTTCAGCCGAAAGCTGTTAGCCGTAAGCGTTAAAAAACCAGCGCCGCAGCGTTCAGCATTCCAACTGAAACGGACACCGCGGCGAGGAACGTGGCTTTTGCAACATCGCCGCCTTCAATCGACACGGTGAGCCCCGGCATGAGCATGCGTGCGAACACAAATACGATCAGTTGCACCACCGTTGCAAGCAGCGCAAACAACACCAGATCGAGCAGGTTCACCGCGTTGGCCACGGTGCTGGCAAGCGGCAGTGCAAAGCCAAGCAGCGCGCCGGACAGCGAGATGGCCGCCGCCGTGTTGCCTGCGCGAATGAGCGCGATTTCGTTATACGGCGTTACTTTGACGTAGATGATGGTGAACGCCGCCAGCAGTAGCAGCGCCACTGAAAAATAGATGAGAAAATCGTCGAAATAGCGGATCGATTCGTTGAGCGTGTAGGTCATGGGTGTCCTTTTTGCCTATCCGTAAAAAATTAAGGCACTTCTATAAATTCGATTTATAGAAGTGCCCATTAGTCAAAATAATGCGGCGCAAACCGCGACGTGTTCATCGTAATTTCGGTGGCATCTTCACGCAGACTAATGCCCGCTGGCGCGTCGCCCACGATCCAGCTGCCGATGGTGACGAAGTTGCCTTCGAAGCTCGGAATCGGCGTGTATTGCTGATACACAAACCCTTCTTCGCCATAGGTGCCATCGGCGCGAATCACTTCACCGCCTTTATAGATTTCAACGTTCTCGCCTTCACGCGACAGCAGCGGTTTTTTCACGTAATCACCGAGCACTTTGTGGCGCTGGAATGACGCGTTCAGCAGCAGCGGATGATCGGGATACAGCTCCCACAAAATCGGCAGCAAGCCCTTGTTCGCAAGCACCATTTTCCATGCCGGTTCGATGATGCGCATTTTGGTTTTGCGGATGTTGTTGCCGAATTCATCAGCCAGCAACCATTCCCACGGATAGAGTTTGAACAGCGTCTCGATACGCTGATTGTCAACGTCGACAAATGCCAGATCGGCCTCACTCCAGCCAATCTCCTCCACCGCAATCCAGGGCGCTTGCAGGCCCGCCTGCATGGCCGTATCGCGCAGGTAATCAAGATTGCCGCCGTCTTCCTCATGATCGCCCACGCAGGTGAAATGAACGTGCTCATAACCGTGCTCCGCCTTCAACCATTTCCACTGCGCAATCAGCGCCTCATGCAGGCTGTTGAACTGATCCGCCTTCGGTTTAACGTCCTCTAACCAATGCCACTGCGCCACGCTCGCCTCGATCAACGAGGTTGGCGTGTCCGCATTGAATTCGAGCAATTTCGGCGAACCCGTGCCGTCCCACGCAAGATCAAACCGACCGAATAGCGACGGATGATCGCCATCCCAACTCTCACGAATCAGCGCCCAAGCGGATTCAGGAATCGCCAATTCCTTGAAGCGCTCTTTCTCGATGATGTGCTCGGCAGCCGCCATGCATAGGGTGTACAACTCGGCGGTGGCTTTTTCCAGCGTCTGAATTTGCGCTGGCGTGAAGTGATAGCAGATGCCTTCGTCCCAGTACAAGCCGTCAAGCGAATGAAACGAAAAACCCGCGTCTTCGCAGCGCTTTTGCCAGTTCTCGCGCTTGGGTACGTGCTCTCTACGCATGCTGCTCAGCCGCCCGACGACGCGTGCGAGCTAGAGCCGCTGCTATGGCGTGACGCTGACCCGCCGAAGCCGCTGCGCGACGCGCTTGATGACACACTGCCCACCGAGCGCGAGCCCGCGCGCGGCGTGGGGTTGTAGCCGTAAGCGCCTGAACGGGACGAATAGCGCGGCCCGTAAAAGCCGCTGCTGCCGGTGGCGGAGCGCTTGGCGTCCACCTCTTCGCAGTCGCCGGGCGTGCCCCAATCAGCCTTGCAAGCCTCCAGGTTGGCGTACACGTCGCGGCTGTTGCTGGCACCACTTTCAAGATTGCCGCAGCCCGCAAGGCCGCCCAGCGCGGTGGCGCTAATGAGCACCAGCGACAGGTTCATGCTTCGCATGCGGCGCAGTTTTCGCGCACTGGCAAGCGTTTGCGTCGTACTGGATGCCGGTTTATCAAGAACCGTCGCGTTCGAATCGTCCACCGCGTCACCTTGGGTCGGTATTTATTGACTCCTGTTTTACGCGGGCACCGCCGCTATGTCAACGCACATGGGCTCGCGCGCGCGAACCGTGGGGTGATCAGTCGGCTAATGAACTGCGGCGGGCCGCAAAAAGCGAATCAGCGTGCCGTCGCGCAGGCAAATTTCGCCCTCGCCGGTGAGCTTGGCACCTTCAAAGTCGCGTTGAATCAACAACAATTCTTGGTCTTCACGAGTGCCTTCAACCAGCACATCGTCGGGACGCGTAAATTCGTCGGGCGCATGCAGATAGTCGGCCGTGAACACGATGTCACCGACTTGTACAAACGCGGCTTCACTCATCGCCACCGTCAAGGTGTCGAACATCGGGGTCATGGCGGCTGACAGGAGCGTGGCGCTAGAGGATTGCATCATGGTCTCCAAGGTGGGGCGGGACGCGAGCTTTTCAAGCAATTAACGCGCCCGTGCCAGTTTGGCTGACAACGATGGTGAGTGATTACTAAGCGGCTATTTCAAAACCACAGGCCCCGCCTCGTCCTCGGTCGCTTTGCTGCCGAACTTGTCTGACAAAAAACGCGAGTGATCGAGAAACGCTTGGGCGTCATGCGCGGCGAGCGCGTCGTTGAGTTGGCGCACTTTCTGCCCTAATTCGTCAACTGTTTTGCCCAGCGTGGCGTCCGCGGTGAGGCCGTTTTCCAGCTGCCGAGTGGTCGCGAACTGCGCCGGGATCGACCAAAAACGCTTCAGCGCATCGGGCAGATAGCGCAGCGCAATGTATCGGGCGTGAAACGAATCTTCAATCGATAACTGCCCCTTCGAGCGCTCCCACTGCGCAAGCATCGCCTCGATGTCGTCGCACAGTTTGAGCAATTTGGCACCGGTCATGGCCGACAGTCGACGTCCGGGATTGCCGGTCACCAGCCGCCGGATGCCCGCCAGCGCGAGTGACGGGGCATCGCGCGACGTGTCATTTTCAGCGAAAGTCAGCTCGTCCCAAGCCGGGCCCGCGAGCTGCGGCCAACCGAACCACAACCCGCCAGTGACGAAGCCCACACCGTAAGCCAGCGCGGCAATACCCAGCCAACGGGTGCTCACAAACCCCGCCAGTATTAGCGCAACTGCGCCCAAACTGAATGCGAGGCCGATCCAATTGGCGGGCGTTAACAAAAAGCGTGTGAGCGTTTCTACGACGTTTGCAAGCCTCACTGATACGCCCGGATTTCCTTGAATACGGCACTCAGTGGCATTTTTCGGGCATCAAAACTTTTGCCGCCCGAAAGCTTCGAGACTTCTTTCAACGCCGCTTCACTCGCCTCGCCAAAGGCCACCGTGAACACTGGAATCGCACGAGCGTCTTCAGGCAGCGCGGCATAGTCGGCCTTGAACTGATTTAGGTCGCGGCCCTTATTGCTTTCGCCATCGGTGAACGCAATCACAGAATACTGATACTGCCGGTTTTTGGCCTGCTCACGATTCATCAATACCACCGCGTCATAAATCGCATCGTACAGCGCCGTGCCACCCTGCATTTTGAGCGCGGTGGCGTAGTCGCGCACGTTGCCCAACGCATCGGCTTTTTTCTGCGTATCGGCTGCGGTCGCTGCGGGAATTTCAAAGTAAGTTGGCGCGCTCACCAGCTCGGCAAACGGCAACATCCAAATGCGCTCGCGACTCGACAAACGCGCCAGTCGCCCGGTGAGTGAGCTGTCCGCGCCCGCCACGCTGTGCAGCGCGTTGATCAAGTCCGTCCGCCGCGTGCCGCCGTTCATGCTGCCGCTGGTATCGAGCACGAAGGTGGACGCTATCGGCTTTCTGAATTCGTTGAGGTACGCGTCAATCAAGCCGTCCGCCAAACCACGATCCGGCGAAAACGGCAGCTCGACGAGCGTGGCGGTCGGGAACGTAGCGGCGCTAGCGGCGGCGGGGTTGACTGGGCGACGCAGCGTGGTGCGGGCGAGCCAGCTTTGTGCTTCTTCGCCTTTCAAATAATCTACAACCTTTTGATATTCACCGCGCTTGGCCTCGTTCAACAACATGAACGGGTAATCAGCGGTCGCGATGCCCTCGCGCGGGTAAAAAAGCCGCAGCGGCTCTTTCAACTTACCCGACTGATTCATCGACAAGACCCAGCTCTCGTAGTTGATGAACGCGTTGACGTAAATGCCCTGCTGCTCGATGAATTTTTCGCTCAGGTAGGTGGAATTGTCGCCCACCAGTTTGTAGCCCTTGAGAAAGTCCGCCACCGCCTTGCGATCAATGTCAGCGGCGGTCAACGCCTCGGCTTTTTGCGACACCGCGGCCACCACGCCAACCAGCGCCATGTAGCCTTGATTCGATGTTGCGGGGTTCGACAACGCGTATTTAAGCTTGCCTGAACGCGCGGCCTCCATCACCGTCTTCCACGTCACTTTGCTCGCATCTGTCCAGCCTAAACGCGGAACTTCCGATTCACTCACGCCGACCACAATTGGAGAGAGCATGATCTTTTCTTGCAGCTTGACCTTGGCCTGTCCTTGAGGGTCTGACAGCAAATATTTTGCGTTGGCGAACCACGCCACATCCGCCTTCGTTTTTCCGGTCAGCACCTGCTCGGTGCTCTCCATCGTGCCGCCGAACGTGAACTTGAGCGTCACGCCGGTCGCCTTAAGCACCATCGCCTCCAGCGGCGAAATGTCGCGCAGGTCGGTGGTGGCGAGGATGGCGAGTGTGTTGCTTTCAACCTGCGCGGGAACGGTCGCGGCGGCTTTGGGCGCAGGGATCGGAGTTGGGTCGGGAGATTTGCCGCAGGCCGTGAACAGCGCTGCGCCCGCGATAGCTAGCGCAAACTTGGCCCAACGATTGGTGTGATTCATTGCGACGTCTCCCTTCGGAGCATTTATTGCGACATTTCTCTGCTGACAACATCAATCATCAACGACATCGTCTCAAACGACGGCGGATCGATGAGGTTATTTAACTTCTCATCCACACCCAATTTTGCCGCCTGCACTTTCTGCAAAAACGCTGCGTTGTCGCTGGTGCGAAACCCATATTCCAAGCCGATATTCAGTAACTCCGCGTTAGTCGTCAGCAATTCCCCCAACCGCTTCGAGCGCTCATTCATCGCAACGAAAACGACTTTGTTCACGATGGTCGGGCTCGGGTACAGCAGCGTCATATCCGCGGCGACCGGCTTTGCCAGCGCGTACGCAATCATCTGGTTTTCGTAAATAAACGCCATTGGCGTTTTGCCAATGCCGATGGCCACGTAGTCATCAAAATTGCCGTTAACGTAATTTTCTTGATAGCCCTGCCGCTTGAACAAATCCGCCGCTTTTTTTGCCACAGCTTCGGCGCTCGCGCGGTCGACGGGCAGCTCGTTATTGTTGAGCGCGTAGGCAGCAAGCGCCAAATACATCGCACCAGAATTGCTTTTGCGCACGTCGGTGGTGGAGACGAGCACTGATTTATTCACGTCAAACGCGGAGCTCGCCTTCATATCTTTCCAGCGCGTTTTTGCCTGCATCAATGCCACGAGCTTGACAAGATCCACGCTGAACGCGCCGCCGGTCAGCGGTGTGGCCAACCCATTCGCCTGCAAAATTCCTGCGATTGGTTTCCATGACGCAATCACCATCGGCGTATAGAACGGCGTGTACTGCGTGCCAGAAAGATTGGCGCGCTTGGCGGCGTCCAGTATTTGATTGGCCGCCACGATCCCTGACGGAAACAAAAAGTCTGGCCCACCGGCGGGTGCCACCCGCTGCGCCATGTCACGCGAGCCAATGCGCGTGACGTTGAGCTTGAAGCCGTTGTCGCTTAGCACCTTAATCACGCGCGAATCTTTGAAAAACGGCTCCACATCAAGCGCGATCACGCCGCTCAATTCCACCGTCTGCATGCCGCGCATACCGGGCAGGCTCAAGGATGGGCTTTGGCCACTTGCCAGCTGCTCAAGCTGGGTACCACGCAGCGCGAAAAAAACCGCGCCACCCAATGTAGCAAGCAGAACAACGGTGACAATGGTTTTCGCGGTGCGATTCATGACGGGAACGGCTTGTGAAAATGAGTTCGGCGCATTATGTATCGCCGTGTTCTATCAAGTCTAGGCAGCCAATCCGCGAGCGCAATTAAAGCGTTATGCTTTGGACAGGAGAAAATCATGAAACGCAAGTTAACCCCTACGCTCACCCTGCTCGCAACCCTAGCCGCCAGCGCGGGCTTTGTCACCACTGCGCGCGCACAAACCATCACCCAGCCTGCCGCTATCGCCGCCGCCCCAAAAAAGACCATGATCGAGTATCGCTATGCGCCGCTCGACTATTACTTCATCACTGCACGCGCAAACGAAATCGCCACGCTAGACTTAGCCTCAGGCTGGGCTCGCACGGGTGAAAAGTTTGATGTGTTCATAAACCCAGTCAGCGCCGAACAAAACCTAAATGGCAAGATCGTCGCCTCGGGTACGCTACCCATTTCTAGGTTTGCCTTTCCGGCACTCGCAAAAAATGGTACGCGTTACAGTCACGTCTACACCATGTCTCCTGCAGAAAATAGTTACTTGACGCAGCAAAACCCTGTCAACGTCACCCGGCCGATTATCCCACTGTATGAGGGCATAGACGGTTACGGTTTTCCGATGATGGAGGATATAGCTGGTGATAAGACTTGCCGAGCTCAGACTACTCCGCTCTATCGTGCTTATCGGGGAGGTGCAAACTTTCCTGATGATCCCAATCATCGCTTTACCACGAACCTCACGCTGTATAGCAACCTCGTAGGTAGTGGCTGGACCGCAGACGGCATCGTCGCTTGCGTTCCGGGTAGCAGTGCTACGCAGGTTGCTTGGCTCAGTAATGTGAAAACGTTAATCGAGCCGGGCATCGTGAACGGTGCAGTTAACCCCAGTCTAGCCGTAACCGTGTGGACACCCATGTCACCGGTTGCTTCAAATATTGGAGATAATCCAGACTGGGTAGCTAATCTAAAAAATGGCAACGTAAAGATAGTCAAAACAGGCGAAATGGCAGCCGATATCAACGGCATCCCCCGCAACGTGTGGTACGCAATTTTTCTCAATCCTCGCGGAAACGGTTATTGCAACACTCCAGTCAATGCGCACGATGGATCTGCTGCTTACTACAACGATTCAAGAACGAGTCAAGCTTGTTTTACATCTCCTGCTGAGTATTTGATCGGTATGAGCGATGTCAACACAAACAAAAATGGCTTACTAGCAAAAGTTAAAAATCTTTGCTACCTCACCACAATCGTTCGTGGTAGTGAAGCAGTAACTTGTCCACTCTAATTGCGAATATTTTTAATTCGCTCGACGTCCCAAAAGAGAAATCTGCGGGGCGTTTTTTATTTACTATATTTTCAAGTAAATTATTTTTATACTTTATACACAACACAAAATATATTTTTAGTAAATATATTTATATATACTGATATAATATAAGTATGAAATTATTTAAAATCTTGTTTTCATTATTATTTTTATTAAGCGCTAGTTTTAGTTTTGCATCTGCTCTCGATGTGTGCCGCGGCCAGACAGTTACGCTCACATACAGTGTTTCAGGAGTACAGTCTGGGCAAAGTTGTGACGCGATATTACGCCCTGATAATAGTTTTGACTATGTCGGTCAGCCACCTGTCAGCATATTTTAGCATATTTTTAGCATATTTTAGGGGTCAGACTCGAATTTTACGCGGCCTGTTAAACTCTGCCTATGGCCCGTCTTCCACGCTTCTTTGCCCCCAACGTCCCTATGCATATCATCCTGCGAGGCAACGATCGTAAAGTCATCGTTGCTGACGATGAAGATTTGCTCATGCTTCGCACGACACTCATGAGCGCGGCGAGTAAGCATGGTTTATTGGTGCATGCGTACGTATTTATGACCAACCACGTGCATTTGCTCGCGACGCCCGCACGAGCCGAGAGCACGCCGAAAACGCTGCAACAACTCGGGCGAGTATATGTGCAGTATTTCAATCGGCGTTATCGCCGCACAGGAACGCTTTGGGAGGGGCGCTATCGCGCGACGGCGGTTGAGGCAGAAACATATTTGATTCATGTAATGCGCTATATCGAGTTAAATCCAGTCCGAGCAGGTATGGTGAGACGCGCTGAGGACTATCAGTGGTCAAGCTATCGCACGAATGCGTTAGGGGTGATTGATACGCTGGTTACGCCGCACTGGGTATATATGCAAATAGATACTAATGATCGAGCACGCCAAGCATCATATACTGCATTATTTGATTTTGCCCATACTGAGGCAGAGCTCACCGGAATTCGCGCAAGCGTAAACAAGGGTTGGGCTTTAGGCGGCCAACAATTCCTCGCGCAGCTGGCACAATTATCAGACCGACGAGTAACTCCACAACGAGCAGGACGCCCCAAAAACACAATAATAATTCGAGTCTGACCCCAATTAAAAAAGAGAGAGAACGTATGTCTGAATACCAACGATTGCAGGCACAAATAGCGGATTTACAACAGCAGGCTGCGTCTATCCTAAAAGCAGAGAAACGTGCGGCAATTGGCTCGATTAACGACTTGATCGTTGCGTTTGACATAGCGCCGAACGAGCTCAAGTTTGCGTCGGGCATACCCCGTTTCGGGGCCCATGTACGGCAAACTTGCGGCGCGCTCGGCCACGCGCCTGTGCGATCAAAATCGCATCCAACGGCAGGCAAGGTGCTGCCCGCACGGTTTCGCGATGCAAACGGAAATTCTTGGTCGGGGCGCGGCCTACAACCAAAGTGGTTGCGCAAGGCGGTTGCTGGCGGAGAGACTTTAGAGTCGTTTCGCATCGTCAGTTAAGCACACAGGTGCAACGGGTCGGTTGCTGCCAAAATTTGAGGTGTCTAAAACAGCTATTATGACTGTAACAGCATCAACACGCAAAACGTACACGGAGTTTTTATATGCTTACCTTATCGTCATTACAAGCGCAGAACAAATTCGGCGAGCTGATTGACTCCGCACAGCGTGAGCCGGTTGCCATCACCCGCCGGGGCCGCACCGTGGCGTATGTCATCGATCATTACACCTACCGCCGCGCAATGAGCGAGATGTTTCCGCTGCGCGGGGACGAAGCAGCGGCGGAACTCGGGCGTGTGCTCGCACCGGTTCGGGCACGCGCTGATGCTGAGGGCTTAACCGAGGATGGTCTGAACGCAATCCTTGATGAAAAGTAAGCGCCGGATCGTCTTTGATACGAACGCGCTGATTAGCGCTGCCATCTTGCAGCACTCCGTCTCAAACCAAGCGCTCACACTGGCCGCTGCGCAATTTGAAATTGTGGTGAGCGAGGCGACGTGGACCGAGTTTGAAACCCGCATCGAGCGACCGAAATTGTTTCGCTATTTCGGCGATCTCGCAGCACAACGCGAATCAGTGGTCAAGACAATTGGCCGCGTCGTTAAACACGTCGTTGTGCAATCCATCATCACCGACTGCCGCGACGCCGATGACAACAAGTTTCTCGCGCTGGCACTTGATGGCGCGGCGGAGTTCATTGTCACCGGCGACCTAGACCTGCTTGAGTTTCATCCTTGGCGTGGCGTTCAGATACTTACGCCCGGTGATTTTCTGCGAGCAATGCAAGCTTGAGTCGTCGGCGAGTGGCAGGCGAGTCGCTCATTTAGGCCCGTCGCGTATCGAAGTAGCAGAAGCCTTGCGCATTTACCGATAAAGCAGCCACGCCACGCCTACAAATACACTGTGAGCCTTGTCGCAAATTTTATTTGGGAGACCCGCCATGTCTGACGCCCCCGCTACCGCTGTCGCTACGTTTCAACTCACGCCACCGGAGCTCCTTACGCCGGTGGTGCCTGCCGCGTCGAAAAGCGCGGTGCCATTGCCTGAGGCGACCAAAACAGCGGTCGACGAACAGGTGAGCCGTTTCGTCACGGCTTTGCTGGCTGAGGACGTGGAGAGCGCTGCGTTCAAGGGCAAACTCGACAGCGCATTTGCTTTGGGCCGCGAAGAGATTTCGATTGCCTCAACCATGATGCAAGGGCGATTTATGGCGCAGAATTTTGTCGGCGTGGAGAGCAGTCCGGCGTACAAAGCGATCTCGGAAATTCGTGGGCAATTGGATGAGTTAAATCCGGGCAAAGAGGGCGATTTGTTTCAGCCGAACAAGCTCTTGGGCATCATTCCGTACGGCAACAAATTGCAGGCGTACTTCCGCAAATATCAAAGCGCGGGTTCGCAGTTGCAAACCAGTATGCAGCAGCTCTACGCGGCGCGGGACGACATGCAAAAAGACGTGATCGAAATTGAGTCGGTGCGCGGCAAATTATGGGATGCGATGCAAAAACTTGCGGCTGCGATTCACTTCTCAGAAAAGCTCGACAGCGCGTTGGCCGAACGCGTGACAGCGTTGCAGGCGACCGACCCGCGTCGCGCGCATGCGTTGCAACAAGAAGTGCTGTTTTACGCGCGGCAGAATTTGCAGGACATGTTGACGCAGCAGGCGGTGTGCATCAATGGTTATCTCGCGCTCGACGTGCTCAAAAAAACCGGGCGCGAAATGATCAACGGCTGCTCGCGCGTGGCCACCACCGGCATGAGCGCGCTCGCGGTGGCGCAAACGGTCGCTCGCGCGACGGGCAATCAGTTGCAGGTGATGGACATGCTCAAAGGGGTTAATTCGACGATTGAAGGACTGATCGCGGAGACGGGAAAGCAGCTCAACACCCACGTCGAGAAGACCACCGAGTTTGCGCAAAACCCCGGCATTGGCATCGATAAATTGAAAGAAATGTTTGATCAAACATTCAAGGCGATGGACGCGATGGACAGCTTCCGCACCAAGGCCATTGACGTGATGGGCAAGAACAATGCGATGCTGCACGACCAGATTGCACGCGCCGAGCAGTACGTGGATCGCGTGCGGCACCAAGCTGCGCGCGAGGCCACGGCGGTGGTGGTGGATTCGGGCCCGGTGAAGCTTTGATTTACTCCCCTCTCTCCTTGCGGGATAGGGGTTGGGGGAGAGGGGGAACTGGGCTGCGGAATCAAGCTGGGAGCAACGCGGCACCCTTCCCCCTCTCCCGAACCCTCTCCCTCTGGGGGAGAGGGGGCAGAACAGTCCGCACCTTAATTTCAACGGTGTTTAAATCATGATCGACCTCTACTACTGGACTACGCCAAACGGCCACAAAATCACCCTATTTTTGGAGGAGGCGAAGATGAAATATCGCGTCATTCCGGTGAACATTGGCAAGGGGGAACAGTTCGATCCGGAGTTCCTGAAAATCGCGCCGAACAATCGCATTCCGGCGCTGGTGGATCACCAGCCGATGCAGCCGACGCCCGATGGTGAGCCGCTGGCAATTTTCGAGAGCGGCGCGATGCTTTTGTACCTCGCCGACAAGTCAAAAAAATTCTTGAATCGCAAGTCGCTGTACTGGCGCAAAGAGGCGATTCAGTGGCTGTTTTGGCAGATGGGCGGCTTGGGTCCGATGGCCGGGCAGAACCATCATTTCGGCACCTTCGCGCCAGAAAAATTGCCGTACGCGATCAACCGTTACGTGGCCGAAACAGCGCGGCTTTACGGCGTGATGGACAAGCGATTAGCGGATCGCGAATTTCTTGCGGGTGAGTATTCCATCGCCGACATGGCCTGTTATCCGTGGGTGGTTCCGTACGAGCGGCAACAGATGAATCTCGATGATTTCTCGAACCTGAAGCGCTGGTTCAACACCATTAAAGAACGGCCCGCAACCATCCGCGCCTATCAAATCGCCAAAGACATGAACACCTCGCCGACAGCGCTTGCAGGTGCCGAGGCGCAGCGGATTTTGTTCGGTGTTGGCAAGCCATAAGCGTTGCCACACGTCGACAAATCAGCGCTTGTCGAGGACTGGTTTGTCCAACGTTTACGCCCTAGACTCCAATAATGAAACTTATTCGACTCATCTACGCCAGCAGTCTCGTTGGGCCTATGTCCAAGGCGGATATTCAGCAGATTCTCGCGTCCAGCCAGCGGCGCAACGGCGCGCTCGGTATCACCGGTTATCTCTGCGTGTCGCCGACGCACGCGTTGCAATGCCTCGAAGGTGATCGCGATTCGGTGAACGGGCTGTACAACCTGATCGTGAGCGATCCGCGCCACGGCAACGTCACGCTGCTGCGCTATGTCGAACCTTGGCGGCGATTGTTCCCGATATGGGACATGGGCTTTACGCCGGATTTATCAACCGCCGCGCCAGACTCAGCGCGCTGGCACGACGACAGCGGCTTCAATCCTTACCTCGTTGAAAGCGACTTGGTCGAGAACGTGATTGAGGCGTTGTGCGAGCAAACTGAGCGCGTTGAATTGCGGGCTTAATCGAGCGCTTTTTTGGTAACAGCTTTTGGCTGCAACGCCCACTTTATTTGGGCTGACGCCAGATATCGCTAATAGTCGATAAAATCCAAAAACGCATTTATGCCCACGTTAAATCAGCGTTTCAGCCTAAAGCTGTTAAGAGTTGATCGCAGCGATTCGAGCAATTTGTTCCGCCGCGTTGGCCAACAACTCCGGCGCGCGGATCACCGCTTGATCGAGCGCCATCGGCCCCGGCACGATCGAGAAGCAACCGCCGTTGAATGCAGCGTTCAATGCCGCAAGCGAACCGGCATCAACACCGCCACTAATGAGCGTCGCCTTCAAGCCCGCGTTGCCGTGTTCGCGGGCGATCTGCGCTGCGGCGAACGGTGTTTTGCCGAGCAGCGTTTGCGCATCGCTGCGGCCTTCGCCGGTGATCAACCAGTCGGCGTTTTTGCAGGCGGCAACCAACTCGGTGAGCCGCGCGACGGTCTGCGCGCCCGACTCAAATTTCGCGCCGAGCAATTGCAGCGCATAGCCCAAACCGCCCGCAGCGCCCGCGCCCGGTTTGTTCATCGCATGCCTTTGTAGCGCCGCTTCCAGCCGTTCGGCGTACGCTGCGATCACCGAATCCACTTTCGCGATGTCGGCCTTCGCTACGCCCTTTTGTGCTCCGAAAATCGCGGTCGCGCCGTGCTCGCCGGTGAGCCCGTTGTTGACATCGGAGAGGAGCGTGATTTCGCAATCGGCAAGCCGCGAATCGAGCCCGGTCACGTCCACTGAAATCAGTTTTGCAAGACCATTGGGCGTCGGCGAAATCTCGCGGCGAAAGGTGCCGGTGAACTTGACGCCAAGGGCCGCCAGCAGGCCCGCGCCGCCATCATTGGTGCTGGTGCCGCCGAGGCCGATGAAGAAATGACGGATGCCATCGGCAATCAATAAGCGCATCAATTCGCCCACGCCGTAGCTCGACCGATCACCGACCGGCACGGCCATATTCTGCGCGTCTTCGATGCCGACAATCTGCGCCACTTCAATCAGCGCAGCCTCGTAAATGAGGCCGTGTTTAATCAACGCGTAACCTGCTTCGGTCGACTGTCCAGCAGCATTTTTAACCAGCGCCTGCTTGCGTCGCGCGCCGGTATTTTTATCAGTCGCTTTCAACGCCGCAAGCACTGCATCGAGCGTGCCTTCTCCACCATCGGCCATCGGTCGCCGCACAATTTCAGCATCGGGCAACACGCGCCGCAGGCCCGCTTCAAGCGCTGCGCAAACGGCCTCCGCAGAAAGCGAGCCTTTGAACGAATCGGGCGCGAGGACGATTTTCATTCGGTGATATTTTCGTCCACTTCGTCACGATGGCGCTGCGTTGCGCGCGTCACGCGATCATTCACCGCATCCCACTCAGGCGTCTCGGGCGGTGCCTCGATAATCAAGGTGCCGTAGCGCTCCTCATCGAGCGCGCGCAGCAACGCGTACAGCTCGCGCTCCCAAGTGTGCGCGTCGGGCGCGAGGCGAATCACGCGCACCCGCTCGGCCGGTTCGGCATCAAACGAATGCGTAATCACGCAGCGCATCGGGCCGCGATCCTGCGCCTGCCGAAACGCGCGCAACTGCATTTTTAGGCGCGCCGTAGCGAGCATCAGCGTTTGCGTTTTCGGCGCGTAGTGCGAAGCGAGTGTGCCTGAGACTCTTGGCATGTCTTCATCGTGCGCCGCCAACGACGCGCCGAGCACCCGCTCAATTTCGCTCGCGCGCACGCGACCGGGACGCAGCACGCGCACCGCCTGTTCACCCTGGCCACTCACATCGATGATGGTGGATTCAACGCCCACTTCACACGCACCGCCGTCAAGAATCATCAACAAACGATCAGGAAACTCCGCCGCGACGTGCGCCGCAGTGGTCGGACTGACCTGCCCAAATTGATTGGCCGACGGTGCGGCGAGCCCTTGATGCGCAGCGCTGAAATGCTTGAGCACCGCCTGCGCGACCGGGTGCGATGGCACGCGTAAGCCCACCGTATCTTGCCCACCGGTGACGGCATCAAGCACGTGCGCCGCGCGCTTCACAATCAACGTCATCGGGCCTGGCCAAAAGGCGTTGGCGAGTTTGTCCGCCGCATCGGGCCACTCGGCGGCCCACGCTTTTGCGGCCTCAACCGATGCCACATGCACGATTAGCGGGTGGTCAACCGGTCGGCCCTTTGCCGAAAAAATCTTGGTGACGGCGCTAGCGTTACTCGCGTCGGCGGCGAGGCCGTACACCGTTTCAGTCGGCAGGCCGATGGCCTCGCCCGCGCGCAACGATGCAACAGCGCGGCTGACGTTTTCGTCGCTCGGTGGCTCGATAAAAGGACTATTGGGACGTTTCATGAATACAGACTGGGCTCGTTGGGCGGACGCGTCTTAAAGCGCTTGTGTGTCCATAAATATTGCGCGATATTTTCGCGCACTCGATCTTCGATGAACGCGTTTACACGGCGCGCATCCGCGTCAACATCGTCTGACGGAAATGCGTCCCAAGCGGGATAAAAACGCACATCGTAACCCGCGCCGTTCGGTCGTTGCGTTGCGATCACCGGCACCACCACGGCATCGGTTAATTTCGCCAAACGCGACACCCCGGTGATGGTCGCAGCCTTGACGCCAAAGAACGAAGCAAACACAGAATCACGCGCGCCAAAATCCATATCCGGTAGATAGTAGAACGGAAGCCCGGATTTCATCGCGCGAATGATCGGCTTAACGCCAGCGGTACGGGCAATGATCTTAGAGTCGCCAAAGCGGGTGCGTCCGGCGAGCATCATCTGATCGAGATCAGGGTTGCTCTGCTCGCTGTAAATCGAGCAACCGGAGGTGTCGACTGAAATGCGAATCGCCGCCGCGTCAAGACCAATGAAATGCGGGCACAGCCAGATCACGGGGCGCATGTGTTCGCCGTCGCGAAATTTTCTCCATTGCTGTTCGTCATGCAGCGACACGTAATTACGAATGCGCTCGCCGCTGGCATGCCACAAAAAACCGTGCTCAAGTGCCGCCTGCATGTAGGCGCGGAAATGTTGTCGGGCGATTGCCTCGCGCTCGGGTTCGCTGAGCTGCGGAAAGCACAAACGCAAGTTGATAAGCGCAATGCGACGACGCGATTTCGCGAGCCACCAACCGACGGTGGAGAGTGGGCCGCTAATGGCAGCGATGACGCGCATCGGAAGCTTGGAGAGCAGTTTGCTGCCGATGCGCGCGGCGGTTCCGGCAGCCGTCATCGCTTGATTCCCGCAGGCACTTTGTACCGGTTGTAGCTCCACAAATACTGATCGGCCGCGAGCGCAATCGCTTGTTCCACCGCCGCGTTCAGCTCGCGCGCTGCTTGGGCCGCGTCCTCAGCAAACGTTGCGAGCGGCGCGAACACCAATCGATAGCCCGCGCCCGCTGGCAAACGCACACACGCAACCATCACCACCAACGCGCCGGTCGTTTTCGCGAACTTTTGCGCCAGCGTCATCGTGTACGCCGGTCGCCCGAAAAAGTCGGCCCACGCACCGTCGCCGCCTCTGCCGGCATCGGGCACTTGATCGGGCAGCAAGCCCACGGTTTCGCCGCGACGCAACGCCTTGAGCATGGCGCGAATGCCGCTCATTTCGGCGGGCTCAGCGCGAATCTGCAGCCGGTCGCGGCCCGCACGCATCATCGGCGCGGCCCAAGCAACGCGCGGCGTTCGGAACATCGCGGTCATCGGCATTTGTGAGCCGATGAACAATGAGACGATCTCAAAAGTGCCCAAATGCGGCGTCAAAAAAATCACCCCGCGTCCCGCGTTTCGTGCGGTGAGCACAGCATCCCAACCGGCAACGATTTTCACGCGAGCGAGCAGCACCGCGTCAGGCGTTCGCCACAATCCCGCCGTCTCAACTGCCATTTGCCCGATGCCGGTCGCCGCCTGTGTCAGCGTCACTTTGTCGGCATAACCCGCCTGCTTGAGGTTTTCGCGCAACCGATTTCGCATGCCGCCGGACAGCAACATCAAGCGACCCAACGCCGCGCCGATTTTCGCTTGCGTTGCGAGTGAGCGCCCGCCAAGCCAAGTGGCAAGTGCTGCGGCGATGCGGCTGAGGAGATCGGACAAAGGCGGCGTGTGCGTTTAGATGGAGCTGTGATTACTCTAGAATTGTAGGCAGCGCGCGCTGAGTTACTCGACTACTTGCGGGGCGGGCGCTGGAGATTTTGCTGTTTAAGTGAAGTCCCCGGTTCCCTTCCGCTAAAGCGTCGCCGCTCGTGAAATCTTGTTTTTTCGCATCGGCTCGCTAGAGTCCATCCGAACATCCAATGCAGTCTACTTCAGACGCTTGCACACAAGGCACATCACCATGAGCGACTATCTCTTCACTTCCGAATCCGTCTCCGAAGGCCATCCTGACAAAGTCGCCGATCAAGTCTCCGACGCGATTCTCGACGCCATTTTTAAGCAAGACCCTCGCTCGCGTGTGGCCGCTGAAACGTTGTGCAACACCGGCTTGGTCGTGCTCGCAGGCGAGATCACCACCAACGCCCACGTTGACTACATTCAGGTCGCACGCGACACCATCAAACGCATCGGTTACGACAACACCGAATACGGCATCGACTACAAAGGCTGTGCGGTCATGGTCTGCTACGACAAGCAGAGCAACGACATTGCGCAGGGTGTCGACCACGCGTCCGACGACCACCTGAACACCGGCGCGGGCGATCAAGGCCTGATGTTCGGCTACGCCTGCGATGAGACCCCTTCGCTGATGCCAGCGCCGATTTATTACGCGCATCGTTTGGTGGAACGCCAAGCGATGTTGCGCAAAGATGGCCGCTTGCCATTCCTGCGCCCGGACGCGAAATCGCAAGTCACATTGCGCTACATCGACGGCAAACCGCACTCCATCGACACGGTGGTTTTGTCAAGCCAACACGCACCCGAAATGAGCCTCGGTCACAAGATGACCGATGCGTTTTATGAAGCGATTCGCGAAGAAATTATCAAGCCGGTGCTGCCGAAAGAATGGCTGACCAAAGACACCAAGTATTTGATTAACCCGACCGGGCGCTTCGTGGTCGGCGGCCCGCAAGGTGACTGTGGCCTAACCGGTCGCAAAATCATCGTCGACACCTACGGCGGCGCATGCCCGCACGGCGGCGGCGCGTTCTCAGGCAAAGACCCGAGCAAAGTGGATCGCTCCGCTGCCTATGCAGCCCGCTACGTGGCAAAAAACATCGTCGCCGCCGGCATCGCCAAGCAGTGCCAGATTCAGGTGGCGTACGCCATCGGTGTCGCCAAGCCGATGAACATCACGGTGTACACCGAAGGCACCGGCGTGATCTCGGACGAGCGCATTGAAGCGCTGGTCAACGAACACTTCGACCTGCGTCCAAAAGGCATCATCAACATGTTGAACCTGATGCGCCCGATCTACGAAAAAACCGCAGCGTACGGGCATTTTGGGCGCGATGAGCCGGAGTTCACGTGGGAGGCCACGGATAAGGCGGCGGTGTTGCGGGCGGCGGCGGGGCTAAAGTAGCTTCCGTCCCCTCTCCCCTTGCGGGAGAGGGTTAGGGTGAGGGGCTCGGGCTTGGATGAGCGCCGATCATCCCGCTCATGCCGCGGGGGCAGATACCTTTTTTGCTTCGCCAAAAAAGGTAACCCAAAAAAGGCGACCCCGACGATTGGCCTGATCCTGCGATGCTCAGAAAAAAGCGGAACGGCCCGAAAC
>JAYSRA010000159.1:0-6451 GCA_043721275.1 Burkholderiales bacterium | reverse complement strand
GCTGCCGAGATTGCTCCATGCTGCCGTCGCCTCCAAGCCTCATCCGCTATCCCAGATACGGCTTCCGGAGCCAGCTTGCTAATCAGGAGTCGATTTATAGCGTTTATCGACTATTTGATAGAACGCTGTGAAGCCCAGTTGCTCCGGGGTCAAAAGCAAAAAAGCTATATCGTCAACAAGTCAGAAATGTTGCGTCAAATACCTTCGGGCAACGCCACGTTTGAGTTCGCTGCGATCAATAACAGCGTCGGCAGAATTGACGCATGCAGGCGCACGCCGTGCTGCGGTTGCTCGCGTTTCAGCGCCAGCCCGCGTTCACCGGGTAATCGCACCCGTTCAACGCCGGGCCGCGGCTTCGACGCGTGGCTGATTTCGCGCAGATGATCGGTCTGACGTTCGAGCGCTGCACGACCCCCAAACGCCTCCGGGTCGATCACCTGCACGAATACGCTCGCGCCCCAGCCCTCGGGCGGATCGGCGCGACCGAATCCCGCAAGCCCGCAGGTCAACGATTCAATCATCAAGCCGAGGCCGTAACCTTTGTGCCCCGCGTCCAACCCGCCCAGTGGCAGCAGCGCGCCCCTTGGCAATGGCGGCTCGACGTAGACGACAGACGGGTCGTCGCTGCCGTGGCCGTCGCTGTCGACGAACCAAATGCCCGGCGCGCGCTTGCCTTCATTCATGAGTCGCATCGACGGTCCGTTCGCGGTGATCGAACTTGAAATGTCAATCATGATCGGGTCGCCCCCGGTCGGGATGCCGACGGCAATCGGATTGGGCGTCATGATCGGCGTGATGCCGCCGTGCGGCGCAACGCTTGCGGAGCACGGGTCAGCGCTTTGCACGATCACCATGAAGCCGTCGCGTGCGGGCGCCTCCAGATAGGCCGCGAGGCAGGCGATGTGATGCGCATGTTTGATGGTGATGGTGCCGGTGCCGTGCGCTCTCGCCATCGCGGTCGCTGTGCGAATGGCTGCATCCGTGAGCCACAAACCGGACAGTTGTTGACCATGCCACAGCTGCGCCACGGTGCGTTGATTTTCAACCACTGGTTCGCCCGCCGCGCGCATCGTTTTGTCGCCAAGTGCTTTGATGTAACCGGGCAACAGGGCCATTCCGTGCGTGCTGTGGCCAAGCAAATCGGCTTCCAGCAAAATGCGTGCGGAGGTCGCGGCGATGTCGGCGCGCATGCCGCATGCAAGATACAGCGCCTCGCAAAACGCGACCAAGTCGGTGGCGTGGTAGCGCGTGGCGTTGCTGCTGACAAGGGTTGCGGTTGAATTCATTCTCATACACTCGTGGTCATGTCGTCTTCGAATGCTACGTCGCAGCCAATGACTGTCGGCAACACAAGTTCTCTTTCCATCAGCATCGTGGTGCATCGGCTCGACGCGCCTGAACTGCGGCGCAATCTGCTCACGCTGCGGCTGGCCGCAGATCGGCTGCCCAAGCCCTGTGCACGGCTCACGCTCGTCGACAACAGCGAGCAGAGCGAGCTTGCTGGCGCGTTGCGTGATGTGGCGAGCGCGACGCGTTGGCCCGACGCGGTCGTCCTCTCCGGTCACGGCAACATCGGCTACGGCGCAGGTCACAATCTGGCAATTCGCGCGACGACAGCTGCGACACACTTGGTGCTCAATCCCGATGTGGAGCTTGACCCTGACGCGTTGCGCCACGGTTTGCTGACATTGTCGGAGCAGGCTTGCGTGCTGGTCGGCGCGGTCGGTCGCGACACTGCTGGCAAACCCGGCTACCTGTCAAAACGCATGCCCAGCATCGGCGTGTTTTACCTGCGCGGTTTTGCACCCGCGTGGTTAAAAAAACGGTTTGAAAAACGACTGGCGCGTTATGAATATCGTGATCTGCCGACTGATCGCGTGAGTGATGTCACGCTGGTGTCGGGCGCATTCATGCTCTGCCGCACCGACGCACTGCATGCGGTGAACGGATTCGACGAGCGCTATTTTTTGCACTTTGAAGACCTTGATTTGTCGCTGCGTTTGGCCGCTCTTGGTCGCGTCGTGAGCGACCCTAGCGTGACGCTTATTCATCACGGCGGCAACGCAGCGAAGAAGGGCGCGAGGCACTTAAAACTCTTTCTGCGCAGCGCGCTGCGTTTTTTTAATACGCACGGCTGGCGCTGGCGCTAGCACCGATAGGGGCTGACACCTACAATTCGCCTCCGGCCCAACAAAACACGATCATTGCATGCGTCCCTCAAACCGTACCGCCAACCAGCTCCGCCCCGTCAAAATCACGCCGCACTTTACGGTGCATGCCGAAGGCTCGGTGTTGATTGAATGCGGGCACACGCGCGTGCTGTGCAACGCAAGCGTTGAAAACGGTGTGCCCGGGCACAAAAAAGGCTCGGGTGAAGGCTGGGTGACGGCTGAATACGGCATGTTGCCGCGCTCCACACACACGCGTTCGCGTCGCGAAGCGGCGAGTGGAAAACAGAGCGGTCGCACCCAAGAAATCCAGCGACTGATTGGGCGCAGCCTGCGTGCGGTGGTCGATCTGAAAAAACTCGGCGAACGCCAAATCACGCTTGACTGCGATGTGTTGCAAGCGGACGGCGGCACGCGCTGCGCGTCGATCACTGGCGCTTATGTCGCGCTGTCCATCGCGCTTAACAAACTCGTGAAAGCAGGCACATTGGCGGTGTCGCCGTTGAATGATTCAGTGGCCGCCGTGTCGGTCGGGATTTATCAAGGTATGCCGGTGCTTGATCTCGATTACGTCGAGGATTCAAACTGCGAAACCGACATGAATGTGGTGATGACCGGTAACGGCGGCTTCGTTGAAGTGCAGGGCACGGCGGAAGGCGCGCCGTTCAGCCGCGCTGAAATGGACGCCTTGTTGGCGCTTGCGGCCGAGGGCTTGAATCAGTTGAACGCAGCGCAGGTCGCGGCGATTGCGGCGGCGTAGCGTCACATCGCGCATGACGCCTATTTCCAAACTAGTGATCGCTACGGGGAACGCAAAAAAGCTTAAAGAATTCGAGCGCCTGCTTGCGCCCCTCGGTGTCGAAGTCATTGCGCAAAGCGCGTTCAATGTGCCCGAAGCGCCCGAGCCGCATTGCACGTTCCTCGAAAACGCGTTAGCTAAAGCGCGTAACGCGGCGCGTCACACCGGTTTGCCGTCGCTCGCTGATGACTCAGGCATTTGTGTTCACGCGCTCAACGGTCATCCCGGCGTTAACTCGGCGTACTACGCGGGCGCTCACAAAAGTGATGCTGACAACAACGCAAAACTCATCTCAGATTTGCAAAACGTCTCTGATCGCAGCGCGCACTACACCGCTGTGCTCGCGCTCGTGCTGTCCGAGGCCGATCCTGAACCAATCATCGCTGAGGGCCGCTGGTACGGCGACATTATTGATGTGCCGCGCGGTGTTGGTGGCTTCGGTTATGACCCGTATTTCCTCGATGCGGAACTTGGCCTGACCGGTGCTGAAATGCCGCTCGATCAAAAAGGCACACGCTCGCATCGCGGTAAAGCGCTGGCGAAACTGCTATTGGAAATGAATCAACGCTACAGCGCTGGAGGCCCACATGCAAGCCGTCCTTGACATGATCGAAGCCCGCGTCATCGGCACCATGATCGAGAAGCGCGTCACGGTGCCCGACTCGTATCCACTGACCATCAACACGATTGTCAACGGCTGTAACCAGATGAACAATCGCGCGCCGGTGACCGCGTTGTCTGAAGCGGAAGTGAATAGCGCTGTTGAGCGTTTGCGCGAACGCGGCTTCACCGGCCTCTACACCGGAATGGCCACCCGCGTGCCCAAATACTCCGAAACGTTCGCCGAACGCCTCGGCCTGCAACGCGCCGAAACCGCGCTGTTGTGCGAGCTGATGTTGCGCGGTGCGCAGATGCCCGGCGAGCTGCGTTCACGCGCTGAACGCCTGCATGCGTTTGCCGATTTGGCCGAGGTGGAAAACACGTTGACAGCGATGAGTCAACTCACGCCGCCGCTCGTTGTGCAATTGCCACGCGAAGGCGGCGCACGTGCCGCCAAGTGGCAACATATGCTGTTCGGTGGCGAGCTGCCGGAGGCGGGTGCGCCCACACTGCCGCCATCAAAAATAGATCGCGAAATCGCGCTCGCAGAGCGCGTAACAGCACTCGAAGCAAAGGTTGCTGAGCTTGAAGATGCGCTGACTTCGCTGCGCGTGCAGCTTGGCGCGTAGCAACCGCAACGCGCCCACAACACAATTTTTAAACCGATGTCTTCACACCCACACGACGCCAACAGCGCCCGCAAACCCGTCACGCTGCACCGCCTGCGCGAGCTCTACACATCCGGCGAAAAGCTCACCATGCTCACCTGCTACGACGCCACCTTTGCGCGTGTGCTGGATGAAGCCGGTGTAGAAATGCTGCTGGTTGGCGATTCGCTCGGCATGGTCTTGCAGGGCCGCAGCAGCACATTGCCGGTAACGCTCGACGAGATGGCGTACCACGTGAAGAGCGTAGCCGCAGGCAACAAAACCGCGTGGATCATCGGTGATTTACCGTTTGCCAGCTACCAGCAATCACGCGAACAAGCGATGGCGAGCGCGAGCGTATTGATGCAAGCGGGCGCGCAGATGGTCAAGCTTGAGGGCGGCGGCTGGACAACAGAAACCGTGCGTTTTTTAACCGAACGCGGCGTGCCCGTTTGCGCCCATTTAGGCCTCACGCCACAGTCCGTCCACGCCCTAGGCGGCTATCGAATCCAAGGCAAAACCGATGAGGCTGCCGCAACGCTCACAAAGCGCTCAAAAGAGCTCGCCGACGCAGGTGCCGCGATGATCGTGTTCGAGCTGATTCCATCCGCCCTCGCCGCTGAAATCACGCGTCTGCTACCCATCCCAACGATTGGCATCGGCGCAGGCGTCGACTGCTCAGGCCAAGTGCTCGTGCTGCACGACATGCTCGGCATCACACGCGGCAAACTGCCCCGCTTCGTGAAGAATTTTATGCAGGGTTATGCAGGGATTGACGAGGCGATTTCGGCGTATGTGGCGGAAGTGAAAACACTCAGTTTTCCAGACAATGCAATTCACGGGTACTGACCACACCCATGCTCGGCCCCCATTTCACGGTGCTCCCACCGCTCTCGCTGTACATCCACATTCCATGGTGCGTCCGCAAATGTCCGTACTGCGATTTCAACTCGCATGAACAGAGTGGCGCGCTGCCCGAAAAGGAATACATCAACGCGTTGATGAGTGACCTTGAGGTGCAGCTGCCGGAATTCTGGGGACGCACTATTCACACGATCTTTATCGGTGGGGGTACCCCGAGTTTGTTCTCCGCCGAGGGCATTGGCGACATCCTCGCGGGGGTGCGCGCGAGGACGCGTTTGTCGCCACAAGCCGAGATCACGCTGGAGGCGAATCCGGGTACGTTTGAGATGCAGAAATTTGCGGATTACAAGGCCGTGGGTATTACGCGATTGTCAATTGGCATTCAGAGTTTTAACGACGCGCATCTGCACGCGTTAGGCCGCGTGCATGACAGCGCGGAGGCGAAGCGCGCGATTGAAATTGGCCTCGCGACCGTCGGCAATGTGAACATTGATTTGATGTTTGCGCTGCCTGCGGCTAGAACGGGCGGCGTGGCGCAGACGATGGCCCAATGCGAGCAGGATGTGCGTGAAGCGCTGGCCTTTCAGGCGCCTCATTTATCGTTTTATCAACTCACGCTTGAGCCCAATACGGTGTTCGCAAAAAAGCCGCCACCGATGCCCGATCATGACCAAGCCGCTGACATGCAAATTCGCGTGGAAGAATTGCTTGGCGCTGCGGGCTACGAGCATTACGAGACGTCCGCGTACGCCAAAACCGGCATGCGTTGCCAGCATAATTTGAACTATTGGGGCTTCGGCGATTACGTGGCGATTGGCGCCGGTGCGCACGGAAAAATCTCGTCGCCTGGTGGCCCGCCCGGCTCAAACGAGCGCGCGAAAATTGTGCGTACCGAGCGCGTTAAACAGCCGCGCGATTACATGCAAAAAGCGTTGAGCGTGGATCCGACTAGTTGCGTATTTGAGCGTCGCGAGGTCAAGCGCAGCGAAGTCGGATTTGAATTTATGTTGAACGCGCTGCGCCTGAACGAGGGCTTTCCAGTCGCGTGGTTTGCCGAGCGCACTGGCTATGAAGTTACGCTCGTCAACGCGGCGCTGGATGCGGGCGAGAAAGACGGTTTGATCACGCGCGATTTCACGAAAATCGTACCGACTGAACGCGGCCGGCATTTTTTAAATCGGCTGCTTGAACGCTTCATTTAGGCCTTGATTGAACGCATCAACTTTTACGTAAACGCGTGGTTTAACCTTGGCTGAGCGGCGTTTATGACGATTGTCGACTCCTGATTAGCAAGCTGGCTCATGAAGTATTGACGGTAGTGCTGTATTTGCGTACAGTTACGCATTTGAACGATTGGAGCACCGTCATGCCCA
>JAYSRA010000158.1:0-18786 GCA_043721275.1 Burkholderiales bacterium | reverse complement strand
GAGCAGGGTAACGGCTAATGACCGTCCGTCGTGAGGCGAGGACTAGGGCCACAGAGACGAGCGTATTAAGTTACGGTGAAACGCGGCAACCTCTACCCGGAGCAATATCAAATAGGCATGCGCAGTGAGTGGGCAACCACTCACACAAGGCGGCTCGTTGGAGCATGCGGGTAGGTAGCTTGAGGCGCGTGGTAACACGCGTCCTAGAGGAATGACTGCTACGGCGCGCGGGTAAAACCAAGCGCTGACAGAACCCGGCCTATCGGCCGACTTCACTTTTTAATGCCAGTTCAACGCGAGCGCCGGTCAACGGCGCTCGCCCTTCGAGCCGCAACCTAGCCGGGTTTACCGGCGTACTTAACCACCAACGCCATCAATTGCTCGTCCTGATAGGGCTTGCCGATGTACTCATTCACGCCGAGTTCCATCGCATGATTGCGATGCTTTTCCGCCGTGCGCGAGGTGATCATGATGATGGGAATGTGGCTCTGGCGTTGGTCGGCCTTAATGGTTTTGGCGAACTCAAACCCGTCCATGCGCGGCATTTCAATGTCGAGCAAAATCACGTCAGGATTGGCATCCGACAGAATTTGCAGTGCGTCTAGGCCATCTTTAGCGGTGAGCGCTTTGTAGCCCTCACGCTCAAGCAAACGCGTGGTGATTTTGCGCACGGTCAGCGAGTCGTCCACCACCAAAACCACCGGCACCCGCAGTTCCGCTTCCATCGGTACCGGCTCTGGCGGCACATAAGCTGCAGGTCGGGTGAACTCGGCGACAGTATCAAACGCTGCGGGGGCAGGCTCTGCCGCTGGCGCAGGGGCGCGATCTGGCACTGGCAGGCGCTCAAACGCGGAAGGCGCGGGGGCGACAAAAGGTGCCGTCGACTCAGCTGGTATTGGCGGTTGCAACACAAGCGTCGGCGCGGCCGCCATCACGACGGGTGCGGCCGCAAAACTAACCTCGGGCGTTGCGGAGCCCCCTAACATCGCACCGGCAGCCGCAGAAGCAGCGGGCGCAGTTGCAGTAGCTGCTGTAGCTGCCGCAGGCAATGACACTATCGGCAGCGGAGTCGCAACGCGACGCGACGCATCTCCTTCGCGTGCCAGCATCAAGTTCAGCGGATTGAGCAACAAGGCGATGGTGCCGTTAGCCAGCACCGTAAGCCCGGCCAGACCGGGCACCCGTGCGAGCTGCGGGCCGTACGGCTTGGCCACAACCTCCTGGTTGCTGATGATGCGATCCACCTGCACCGCGGCCATTGAATCGCCCGCGCGCAACACGATCACCGGCGCGTTGCGCTGCGCATCTACATCATGGCCGATGCGCAACAGGTCACCCAGCGAACGGAAGTCAAGCGCGCGACCTTCGTGATTAAGCTGACCCGAGGCGACAGCCAACGCACGCTCCTTGGCGGGCACCTGACGAACCTGCGCAATCAGCGACGATGGCACACCAAAAATAGCCTTGCCGACGCCAACCAATAACACCTGCGTCACAGCCAGCGTGAGCGGCACCGACAACGTGAATGACGTGCTGATGCCCTTCTGGGTATGCACTTCAACGCGTCCGCCGAGTGCTGCCACTTCATTGCGCACCACGTCCATGCCAATGCCACGACCGGCGACAGCGGTGATTTGCTCTGCCGTAGAGAAGCCAGGCTGGAATATAAATTCGAACAATTGGCCGTCGGTAGTTGCGGCGTCAGCAGTGATTAGGCCCAACGCTACGGCGCGGTTGCGCACCTTGTCTAGCGGAATGCCGCCGCCGTCGTCAACCAGCGAAATCGCGACTTCGTTGCCCTGCTGGCGGGCGCTCAGCGTGAGCTCGCCGATGCCCGGCTTGCCGAGCGAAAGACGTGATTGTTCGCTTTCAACGCCGTGCGCCAACGCATTGCGCACCAAGTGCTCCAGCACCGGCGCGAGCCGCTCCAACACGCTGCGGTCAATCTCGATGCGGCCGCCCTGGATATCCAAGTTGGCGCGCTTGCCGAGCTCTTTTGCGGTCTGCCGCAACACACGATACAGTCGATCAGACACGTTCGAGAACGGCACGGTGCGCAGCGTTTGCAGGCGCAACTGTACCGACCGCGACAAGCGTGTTTGGGTGAGCAGCGCGATGTCGGCATCTGCCAAGTTTTTCAGCAAACTTTGCTGCACGGTTGCAACGTCGTTTACGCCTTCGGCCAAGCCGCGCGTGAGCTCTTGGAATCGGGTGTAGCGGTCAAATTCGAGCGGATCGAATTCGGATTCTTGATCCAAGCGCGACTGAATTTGTGATTCGCCCTGAATTTCAATTTCGCGCAGCTGACCACGCAAGCGCACCACTGATGCCGTCAAGTCGAGTAAACCCCCTTTGAGGTTGCGCATCTCGGCTTCAATCCGCGAACGGTGAATAGAAATCTCACCGGCCTCGTCGGCCAATTGCTCAACCGAGTCGCTGCGAACGCGTAAGAAGGCCGTGCCAACATCGGCGGCCAAAGGCGCTGCGACAACCGTCGGGCGAATGGCCAGACTGCGCGCGATTTCGGTCAACGAACGCGGCGGCGCTACAGCTACCGTGGTCACCACAGGCGCGACCATTTCTGTCGTCGCTGCGGACGTCGGCTCGGTGACAACGTCTGCGTCAACCGCATCAAGCTCTAACTCAAAAGTCTCTGCTGGCGGCGCGGCTGCTGCAGCGAATCGCGGCAAAACCACGTCTTTTTCGCCACGCGTGAGGCGTTCCAGCAAGAACGCAATGTCGTCCAAGTACTCGTCGAAATTGTCGAACACCGCCGGAGCGGGCTCGTCGCCCACGTCCAGCAAACGCGTTTCAAGGTTGTGTGCCACTTCGCCCAACCGCATGGCGCCGGCCATCCGTGCGCTGCCTTTTAGGGTGTGCAACGTGCGCTTAAGGCCGTCGGAATGCGCGGGATTGCGAACGTCGTTGCGCCACGTGTTGACCTGTGCGCTGGCGGTTGGAAATAACTCCTGCGCCTCTTCAATAAAGATGGGCAACACCTGATCGTCAATATCATCGCGAACGTCTGCCAGCGGGTCCTCGGTGCTGCGCGAAACGGGTATCGCGACGGGACGCGGATCGACGGATGGTACGAGGCGTGCTGTTGCAGCGGTGGGCGCAATGGATACAGGAGCAACAGCGGCCGCAACCATGGGCGGCGTAGAAACAAAACTATTGCCCGCAAAAGTACTGACCGTTGCCACGGCAACCGCAGTTAAAGCCACGGCAGGCGACTCGCCTACAACGGCTGGGGCGCTAGGCGCGGTCAATACTCGCGCTGGAGGTGCGGGCACGCGCGCAACGGGCGGCAAGGCGGCAACAACGGGCGGCGATGCGACTGGATCCACCGTGGCGTCCAATGTTTCGATCAGCGGTGCTATCGCGAAAACTGGCGCTTCTGGCCACTGCACCGTCTGAGCGGCATCGTGGCTCTGCGACGCCAGAGGCGGCGACTCGACGGAAACCGCCAGTGGAACATCCACTGATTGAGTTGGGGCGACCGGTGCAGCGACATTCCAGTCGCGTGCCGTCACCGGCAATTCAAATGCTCGCTCTTCGGCGTGGGTTTGTTCCAGCAATTCAACTTCCACGCCCAGATCGGCATTGCCAGCGTCGGCGATCAGGCCGTGCAACTGCTCTCGGGAGCGCTCAATGTAGACGCGCTCTTCGGGTGAAGTTGGTGACTGCGCCTGAAGACGCAATGTGGCGGTGCGCAAGGACTGGATTGCTGCGGCAAACACGCTTATGACGGACGCAGTGCGCCCTGAACGTCGAATCGCCATCAGCGCGCTTTCGACCAAGCCTGCAAAGTCTCCAATGTCAAAAAAACCGGCTGTGCGATGAATGCCGCACAAAGTATGACTGGCGCGAACCATCGCATCACTTGGAGGAAGTTCGGTATCGAACTGCATCAACGTCAGTTCATAGTCGAGCGTCTGTAAGTGCACGCGTGTTTCGTCAGTCAATATCGAGAACAATGCGCGCGAAACAGAGACGCCGAGCACATCGATGTCGTCGCCCTGCGAGTTCATTACGAAATCAAAATCTGGATGGAAAACGTCAACCTGTTCAGGTGTCGGCTCGCTAGCCGCAAAGCCGTGAAAAGCAGGAATTTCGAGTGGTGCCGAAACTGCTGGCGGAGAGGGTTCGTTGACGGCCAACGTGGCAACTGCGTTTGCCAATAACACGTCGAGCTCGGCTTCGCCGATATCGATGAAGTCAGTGGATCCAATAAAGAGCGGAGTTTCTGCAAGGAAAACCGGCGGTTCCGCGTGCTTAAAAGCGCTGGGGGCAGGGTCTGCCGCAGATTTCGCACCGCTGCCACCGAAGCGCGGCGTGCAGTTTTCGACCAAGCCGTCGAGCACTGATACGTCCAGCGTGACGTGATGTTTGGTGCGCAAATCTTCTATCCAGGATGCGAAGTGCTCCGCAGCCGCGCCTATCAGCTTGAGCTCTGGTTCGTTCAACGGACGCTCTGTCTCAAGTGCTGCGTTGAGAACTCCCTCAACACGCCACGCGACCTCGGCTAAATCGGTTTGACCGACCATGCGACCACTGCCCTTTAGCGTGTGGAACGCGCGCCTCGCATCGACCAGCAGGTCGCGGCGATCGTGATGCACAGAAAGCTCAGCGTGCTGCGCACGAAGCGCCGCAACGACTTCAAGCGCCTCTTCGACGAATATATCAAGCAGCGCGACGTCCTGCTCGTCCTGCCGAGATTCGACCAGCCGCGACGTTTCTTGCGAGGTTGGCGGTAGAAGCACGTTACCGCCTACGACAGCTGCTACCGCTGCGGTGAGCTCGGCGGTCTGCGTACTTTCGTTATCCAATAAGCGCAATGCTGCGTTGGACGCCTCCGATAATCCGGGATCGGATAACAATTCAGCGTCTTGCCGTACACCTTGAAGCGTGGAGCGCAACGAGTCGCGCAGCTTCGCGCTGTCCGGCTCATCGTTGAAGGCACGCGCGAGCGGGCGCAACAAGCGTTGACGCTCAGCGATAGACGCTTCGACGCTCTCCTCGCCATCAGCAACTGCCTGCTCAACTTCGCCGCTGAACCGTCGCATTAACCCAGCTAAGATGGCCTCAGCGTCTTGATCGCGGCGCTCACGCACGTCAACATAAAAACTCAATCCGGCCAACACGTCGGCCAGCGAATCAATTTCCTGCGTACTCAAGGCTTCGTCGCGACGCACCAGATCTATCAATCGATCTGACGTTTTGGTCAACAACTCGTTGGCCTCGCTCCATCCCAACATGCGCATCGCACCCGACACCTGCCCTAATAGCGCGGGCACAGGCTTTAGTTCGTCAGCAGCCATGCGGTCGCGGAACACCGCATCAAGCGCCTGCTCAACCAAGCGCATGTTGACCCGAATTTCGCGCGCGACCTGAGAAATAGTCTGCTTTTCCTGTGCCAGACGCGTCAATGAGTTTGCTTCGATTTCCGCCCGCAGTTCGGGCGGAATGGGCGCGTTGGACACCGCATATGAAAGTCGTTGCACCGCACGATCCACCTGCGAGTGGAATGATGCGGGGAGTGCTGCAATGTGCTCCAACGCCGTCTCTATCAGGATCAGGCTAGTTGCAAACTCAATCGACAGGTCATCACTGACCGATTTTGATTCGGTGACCGAAGTGGCCGCGTTGGCAATGCTGCGCCCGAGATTGGAAAAATCCGGCATCTGCAATGCGTCACACGCCGCAGGTAAGTCAGCGACGGATTCACGAAGGCGGGACAACGCGTTGCTGCGCCCTGTGCTGAGGCTCGTCCAAGCATCTTTACAGCGCGTCAAAATAGCGCTTAGCGCATCAATTGCCGGTTGCAACGTGACCACATCGATTTCACGCGGAATGCGTTTCGGCACCAACACTTCGAGTTCGTACAGCGCTTTGACACTGTCAACGAGTGGGTGGCCAGTCTGGGCGCGCGCGACGTGGTAGAGCACTTCGCGACGTAGGCGATCAGCCACCCGAGTGGAGCCTTCAACGAATCTGCGCACTTGCAAATCGACACGCGCCATCAACTGCTTAAGCGCAGTGGATGATTCAAGCTGCCCGCCGTGCGCGGCCTCAAGCAGGGCGTGCGTAGCCCACCAGAAGGAGCGCTGTGATGGCAGCGGATACGCAGCTTCTATCTCCGCAATTGCGTGACGCATCTGGTCGAGCCCGGATTCGCTGCCGCGCAGCCACTGTAAAAGGCCTTGCTGAAAATCACGCCGTTGACGCAGAAGAAACGCAGGCATTCGCGATGGCTCGGGCGGCTCGGTGTTCACAACCTTTGGCGGGCGACGAGACAAGTCCGGGAAGAACAAATCGGCGGGGCCATATTTTGAGCGTCGAAGCTTGCCTAACGCAAGATACTCGGAGATGAATTTGAGCGGCACTGGCGGCGAACCGCTAGCCATCTCTTTGAGGTGCGACAGCAAGCGCCTGCAGCCGCGGTCGATAACTTCGAGCGCCTCCAGCTGCACCAAGTCGATGTCAGCGGCAAAGTGCTTCTCAAACTCTTGAACGAGAACTGCAAGACCCTCGATGCCGACCAATTCGAAGGCACCCGACACTTGGTGCAGGTCATAGCGAACGGCGCTTTGCAGTACTGCGTTCGGTGAGGATCGCAACTTTTCAATGCCGACCAAAGCACGCAGTAAGGCGCTATCAATCTCCGCCTTTACCCACGTGATGGGGCCGCTATCCAGTTCGAGTGGAATATCAATCGCCACGGTGTTCCCGATCCTGCCTGGTTACACCTTGAAGCCCGCGACGGAGCCGCGGAGCGTTTGTGCCAATCGTCCCAATTCTTCGATAGAAACGTTGGTTTGCTGGGTGCCGCGAGAGGTTTCTTCAGTAACGGCAAGGATGTCTTGCATGCCACGCGTCACCTCGGACACCGAGGTCGACTGCGTTTGCGTTTGCGCTGAGATATTGCCCACCAAACCTGCCAGATCTCTCGAAACGCGGCTGATCTCAGACAGTGCTTGACCGGCGGCGTCGGAGAGACGCGTTCCCTCGACCACTCCTTGCGTCGTTTTTTCCATCGCGTTCACAGCGTCTTGGGTATCCGCCTGAATGGCGCGCACCAAGGCTTCGATCTGCTTTGTCGCTTCACCGGAGCGTTCGGCCAATCGTTGCACTTCTTCGGCAACTACTGTGAAGCCGCGCCCCGCCTCGCCGGCCGAAGCCGCCTGAATGGCGGCATTCAGTGCTAGCACGTTGGTTTGTTCAGTAATGTCGGAAATCAGCTCCACTATCTCTCCAATTTCTTGAGAGCTTTCGCCGAGTCGCTTAATCCGCTTGGAGCTTTCTTGGATCTGCGCACGGATTTCGTTCATGCCGGAAATCTGATTTTGCACCGCAGTCGAACCCAGTTCTGCGGCGCTTAGCGATTGTTGCGCCACCTTTGCGCCTTGAGTTGCCGACTCGGATACTTCATTAATCGATTGCGCCATTTGCAACACCAAGGCGCTGGAGCGTTGGATTTCGCCGGATTGTCGCTGCGAGGCTTGATACAAACGTTGCGAAATAGCTTGTGCCGCCTGCGTCGCACCAGCAACCTCGCCCGTCGTGGCGTTAATGTCCGACACCACTTTGCGCAATTCGTCCACCGTGAAGTTAATGGAGTCAGCAATTGCGCCAGTCACGTCTTCAGTCACGCTCGCCTTCACCGTCAAGTCACCGTCTGCCAAAGTGCCCATCTCATTGAGCAGACGCAAAATAGCCTCTTGATTTCGCTGATTCTCTCGTTCGTTTTCAGCAGCCCGAACACGAGCTTCGTTTAGAAACAAATAGCCCAGAGCGGTGCCTAGCAGTAGCGACAGCAGCCCCAACAAAGCGGCAAAGTAGAGCGCAAAATTAGCGGCGTTGCCAGCGCCTTCGTAAGCAGTAGACAATGATTTTGCTCCAGCCATTAGCGGTTCGGCTTCGGTGGCGATCACTTTGGCCGCTTGCTTACCGGCTAACAACCGCGGCATGGCGCGCAAAACTTCGACCAGACGACGTTCGGTTTCTTGAAACCTCGCGCCTAGTTCAGTAAGCGTTTGCCGAGCCTCTCCGTCGCGAATGGCGCTGACGCGCAACGCTTCGCTGCCTTGCAGCAAACCGTTGACAATGTCGCGAAACGTCGCCGTGTCTTTGCCGAGCAGGAATGCAACGTCAGAATCAACCTCATCACCAATCAGTGCGTTGGCATTTTTGGCGATGCGTTGTGTGAGCATCACCAGGTTATTGGCCAGAGCAAATTCGCGTCCGCTCGCGTTTGAAAGCTGAGTAGCGAGCTGTTCGGCCAGCTCTAGCAAACCTTGATTGCCTTGGTTCACGTTACTCACCGCTTGCGACAACGAAGTGAGAATTGCACGGGCAGAGACTAACTCGTCGACCTTTCCGTCAACCAACGTCCACCGCTTTTCAAGATCAGTAACCGCACCACGAACGTTTTCGGACTGCGGTTCGCTAACTGTTACTCCGCGGTAATCGCCGCCAGTTGACAGCGCCTTCAGGTTACCGCGAAACTGTTCTCGACTCGACTGCAGCACATCAAAACCAGTCGCGCCGCCCATTTCGGACTGAGCGCCACCGCGCGCCAGTCGCTGCGCGAGCATTTGCATTTCTGTCGCAGCAGCCACCTGCGCTGAATTCTTGCGCGCTTCAATCGCATAAAGCCCGAAAAGAATCAACATCAAAACGAATGATGTGACTAACGCAGCGCCTAGGTATTGAAACTGCTTTGCGGTTGAAAGATGTCCAATCAGTGGTAATTGCCGTACCGCTTTCCCGCCGCGCGCAGCAGCCCGTAGTTGTTCAACCACAGACACCGCACGAGTTGGGTCGTACGCGCTCGCCATCCCCGTGTCACCCGCCAACGGCGCAGCTACTACCGTCGGGATATCCGCAATGTTTGCAGATCCCTTGCCTTTGAAGACTTTCCCCAATTTCAGCTTCATAGCCCCTACCCTTTAATATTCTTAGCGAACAACTTGCAAAAACTCAGCGTCTGACGCGAGTTGCTCAAGATCTACCTCGATCCATCCCACACCGTCCCGGTCGAGCCACGAGGCTCTCTCCCAAGATCGCCGAGGCAAGGTGTCGTGTGGTTTCATTTCGTCCAGCAAACGCAGGCCCACCACTCGCGTTACTACCAGCCCTGACCGCTGTTTCCCGAGCCGTTGCCCGAGTAATATTAATCGCCGGGCACCAATGTCTGATGTGAAGTGCAATCCCAACCACGTAGCAAAATCGCTCACAGCGTACAGCGTTCCTCGGACGTTGGTGACACCCATAAACCAAGATTGCGTGAGCGGTACTGGCGTCACTTGACCGATCGGTGCCACCTCAGAAATATCGTCCAAATTCAACAAATAACCGCGGTCACCGACCTGCACCGCTAAGCGAGATTGCCGCTGAGGCAACTCTGCCGCCAAACGCAGTCGCTGCGCAAGCGCCTGTTGAAAGTCGCGAAGACGATTGCGGTCACGCGCCACAAACACCACCCGAGAATCCGGCGGTAACGTCGGTACGCCAGCGAGCGACTCCGCTATTCGCAGACGAGGCCGCGCTGCAAGGCATTAATTTAAATTCTGTGAACATTGCTGCGCGCTATTCCAGACGACCGATTTTCTCGAGCAAGTCACTCGCCAGTATTGGCTTAACAACATAGTCGCGAGCACCTTGACGCATGCCCCAGATTTTGTCGGTTTCCTGACTTTTTGTGGTGCAGATAATAACGGGGATGTGCTTCGTTATGTCGTCACGCGAGATAACACGTGTCGCCTGAAACCCATTGAGTCCCGGCATAACCACATCCATCAAAATGAGATCAGGCAGCAGCATTTTTGACTGTACTACAGCTTCTTCGCCGCTATCGCAGGTGTTTACCTCGTAGCCCGCCTTCCTAAGTATTTCGGAAATTGCGTGGCGTTCGGTGGGAGAGTCATCCACAACCAGAACCTTTTTTACGGACATAGTCTTTCTTCCCCGCCTAATTTGCTCGTCGGTCGGCAAACGACTCAACTGCTGAAATCAAACTTTCCTTCGTAAACGGTTTGGTTAAATATTGATCAGACCCCACCATTCGGCCACGCGCGCGGTCGAACAAACCATCTTTCGATGACAGCATCACAACAGGTGTGGACTTGAACTTGGCGTTCTTTTTTATGAGAGCGCAAGTCAAATAGCCGTCTAGACGTGGCATCATGATGTCGACAAAAATCACGTCGGGACGGTGGTCCGCGATTTTGACGAGCGCATCGAATCCGTCTTCGGCGAGTATCACTTGACAACCCGCTTGGAGCAGAAATATTTCGGCGCTTCGGCGGATTGTGTTGCTGTCGTCAATAACCATAACTTTAAGGCCACCGACATCAGAAGGGGGCACGCTAGGAGTAGTCAAAGTCATGACCATAATGGTGAGCGAAAAACATCCAAGGTAGTTTGCCATGACTTAACCTACTTTGCATCTGATCCCCAGACTTTTCTACGACTTTTTGTTGCGCTGTCGGGACGGTACAACGGCTAATGCTGACGGCAACCCGAACAAATTGCTCGAAAATATAACTTCCTAATGGGAATGCCACTCAGTACGCCTCAACTTGCCTTGAGTCCCAAGAAAAATTTGTACGCCACATTGTCCGTTTCTTCTATCGCAAAGTAACCGGCGCCAGCAATCTGCCGCAAAAAGTCGGCAAACTGCCGCTTGTCGCCGGTCGGCACTTGGATTCCCGCCAACACACGCCCCACATCTGAACCATGATTGCGGTAGTGAAATAGCGTGATATTCCAACTAACGTTCATTAAACGCAAAAACTGCGCCAACGCCCCCACACGTTCCGGGAAATCAAACCGGAACATACGCTCACCCCGCGCGCCGGGTGAATGCCCGCCCACCAGATGGCGCACATGCAGCTTGGCCATCTCGTTATCGGTCAGATCAACCGCGCCGATACCCGCGCGCTTGAACTCTTTGATGAGATCGGCAACTTCTCTTTTATGCGCGATTTCCACGCCAACGAACACATGCGCCGCCGCGCCGCCAGCGTACCGATAGTTAAATTCGGTGACCGATCGAGGCCCAAGGACTTCGCAAAATGCACGGAAGCTACCGGGTTTTTCGGGCAGGGTTACGGCGAGCACTGCCTCCCGTGACTCGCCCATCACCGCTCTTTCGGCGATAAAGCGTAACCGATCAAAATTCATATTTGACCCGCACGCCACAGCCACAAACGTCTTGTCGCGAGAGCGATGCTTGGCCGCGTATTTTTTTAGCCCCGCAATCGCCGTTGCTCCCGCGGGCTCGAGGATAGACCGGCAGTCCGTGTATATGTCCTTGATTGCCGCGCAGATTTCGTCGTTGGTTACCAACACCGTGTCATCGACGTATTGCTGGCAAAGCCTGAACGTCTCGGTACCCACTTCTTTGACCGCAGTCGCGTCCGAAAAGAGACCGAGCGACTTAAGCTTGACGCGATGACCCGCCTTGAGTGATTCGATCATTGTGGCCTGATCAGCCGCTTGCACCGCAATGATTTTGATCTTGGGTCGCACCGCCTTCACGTAGGCGGCAATGCCCGAAATGAGCCCACCCCCGCCGACGGCCACGAAGATCGCGTCAATATCGTCTTGGTATTGACGCAGTATCTCCATGCCGATCGTGCCCTGACCTGCAATGACATCGGGGTCATCGTACGGATGAATGAAAGCCCTCTTGTCAGCTCTTACGATGTTCTGAGCATGCTCATAGGCATCGGAATACGACTCGCCGTGTAGGATCACCTTGGCACCGCGCGCCCGTACCGCATCGATTTTGATGGTCGGAGTCGTGCGAGGCATGACGATAGTTGCGTTGACACCCAACTTTTGAGCGGCTAAGGCCACGCCTTGCGCATGGTTACCGCTACTAGCGGCTACCACGCCCGCGGCCAGCTGGCTTGCCGACAAGTGCGCCATTTTGTTGTAAGCCCCGCGCAGCTTGAATGAGAACACCGGTTGCTCGTCTTCACGCTTGATGAGCACGTTGTTGCCAAGACGGGCTGAGAGCAGCTGAGCGTGTTCCAGCGAAGTTTCTTTGGCGACGTCGTAAACCTTCGCATTTAAAATGCGGGTTAGATAGTCCAAAATAGTGTCCTGAGATAGGCGAGTCGCGACGTTTTCATCGTAAATATCGTGAATTGAGATTGCGATACATAATCCCGCAAATTCTAGTCGTCGCGTTGTGATCGTCGAAGCGCGCTTTCGCAATATGCAAAGTACCCATCAGAACGCGGCCAAACTTGCGGCAGCACAAGAAGCGCTCAAATATGTGCTGTCGGGCCACGTATTCGGGGTTGGTAGCGGCAGCACCGTAAACATTTTTATCGCACTTCTTGAGAATGTGGCTCATTGCATTCCGGGCGCGGTGGCGGCATCTGAGAGCAGCGCATCTGCACTGCGAAACGTCGGGATAACAGTGCTCGACGCAAACGCAGTGACAGATCTTCCCGTATACATTGATGGCGCGGATGAGGTTGACGCCGATTTGGCGTTGATCAAAGGTGGCGGCGCAGCACTTACTCGTGAAAAGGTACTTGCCAACGCGGCCGAGTTATTTGTTTGCATAGTCGACCAGTCAAAGCGAGTCGAACGTCTTGGGAAATTTCCTCTGCCAATCGAAGTCATTCCAATGGCTACGCAGTTTATTTGTCGCCGCGTGGTGGCACTCGGAGGCGTGCCGTCGATTCGTGAGGGTGTCACAACTGACAATGGAAACTCAATTGTTGACTTAATAGGGCTGTCATTTGCCGAACCTGTGGCGTTGGAAACGGCGCTTAACCAATGGCCCGGGGCGATATGCAACGGCATATTTGCGTTGCGTCGGCCCGATCTTTGCATCACCTCCGGAGCCGACGGCGTATCGGTGCAGTTTACGTGGTGCGATGCAACTACCAGACGCGCGACTGCCCTGACTGCTCATTGAGCTTCTGTACGTATTGCTCGTGCGCCGCGTGAAACGCGTCAGGCACGTTGACGACGGACATTTCCACGGGTTCGCTTGGTGCATTGTCTATCGTGTCGACGCGAGCTGGCTGCAAAACGGGTTCGAACGCAGTTATTTCTAGAGAGCCTTGCTCCCTTGTCATCGCAAAATAAACATCTGCCAGCAAACGCGCGTCCAACAGGGCGCCGTGCAAATTGCGTTGCGAATTGTCAACGCCGAGACGGTCACACAACGAGTCCAAAGAGTTTCGTTTTCCAGGGTATTTGCGGCGCGCCATGGCAAGCGAGTCGTCCACCGAAAAATCTCGCTTAGCGACCACGGGTTGCCGAAGCCGAGCCAACTCGCTGTCGAGAAAAGAAACGTCGAAGGCAGCGTTATGAATGACTACCCGCGCGCCGGCCAAAAACTGCATCAACGGGTCTACGACGGCAGCAAACTTTGGTTTGCCTCGCAGGTCATCCCAAGTGAAGCCGTGCACAGCTGTCGCGCCTCCATCAATTTCGCGCTCGGGGTCAATATAGAAGTGGATGAACTTGCCCGTAGTTTGCCGACCAATAGCTTCTATGCCAGCAACTTCAATAATGCGGTGGCCCAGACGTGGATCAAGGCCCGTTGTTTCGGTGTCTAGAAACACGAGACGTTCAAGTGCTTCCATGGCGATTTAATGTGTCCTGTATTTCCTTGATAGCCAATTCAATTTCGGAGTCGCTGAGTGCGCGTCGCCCAGTGCTTGGCTCCACGAGCGTGATGGTGCGATCCATTTGGGTGCTGAACTCGCCCATCGCCAAGGTCTCTGTGTGTGTGGTGGTGTAGGTGTCAGCCCACTCGCCTGCGCTACCTGCCCAGCGGACTGCGATGATGCTCAAGTTGTCGCAATCGGCACCTGCTCGGCGCTCTGCGTCGTTTAATATTTCTGGCGTTGCTTTACTTAGCTCCGCTTGACCCATGCGCGAAACCAGTTCTCCGTCGTTGTACGCGCTCCATAAGCCGTCGGTGCAAAGCAACAACAAATCATTAGCCTGGAGCGGCACGCGAGGCGAAAAGTCGACCGTTGGCTCGAAAGCGCCGCCTAGACAGCTAAATACTTTATTACGATCCGGATGTTTGCCTGCTTCGGCGATGTTAATAATTCCGTTGTCCAACAAATACTGCACTTTGGAATGGTCGCGAGTGCGCGCTGCCAACGAGCCACGTCGAACGTGATAGAGCCGAGAGTCGCCAGCATGTGCCCAATAGGCGGCGTCGTCCTGAATGACACAGGCCACACAGGTAGTACGCGGCGTGTCCACTAATCGAAACCGTTGAGCGTAGTCTGCGAGCGCGCTATGAGCAGCTTTCAGGGCGTTTTGCAAAAATAACACGGGTGAAGCCAGAATGGGCTTGGCCTCTTGCTCGAATCGTTCAAGCAGCAGCCGCACCGTGATGTGCGCTGCGATTTCGCCGCCCACGTGGCCGCCCATTCCGTCCGCCACAACAACGAAAAGCGCGTCGCGTGTGTATATGTAGCCGACGCGATCCTGATTGACCTTACGACCTCCGCGTCGTGTTTCCTGAAATATTGAAAATTCCACGGCTACGCGGTTCCGGCTCGTATACGTTTAGAGCGGTACTGAGCAGGTGTACTGGGGTTGCCGTCAAGCACGGTTGTCCTTCCGCGCAGATAGACCTAATCGCTGTGATATTCGGACGAGAAGTGAAAGCTTCGCCTGATCGGGCGCAGCAAGCAGCATTTTTTGGACTTGATACACGGACTGTGGGCGTTGCAACGGATCAAGTTTGAGACATTGATCCACCAGCAATAATAGCCGGGGCGAGTACTTTCCTATCCACAACTTATTTGCCGAAACATAATGATCTTCTTTCTGCCTGCTGTCCGCCGCCTGCGGCGCGAAAGCCGCAAAACACGCGAACAAAGACGCGCCCACGCCATAAAGATCGGTCCACGGCCCAAGGCGGTCGGAGTCCCCCTCTCGGTACTGCTCCGGAGCAGCGAAGCCGGGTGTGTACATTGGGGTTACACGGCTGCCACGCGACGCTAAAACTTGGCGCGCTGCGCCAAAGTCCAGCAGAACCGGTGAGCCGTCTGTTCTGATGTATATGTTGGCGGGTTTTATATCAAGATGCAACAGACGCCGAGAGTGCACCTCTCGCAGTCCGGTAAGCAAACGAGAGAATACGTGCCGAATAAGGCCTTCAGGCAACATGCCTTGATTACCCTGAATGTACTGCTGTAAGGTTCGACCGCGCTCGTATTTCATCACCATATAAACGGTTTCGTTCGCTCTAAAGAAATTGAGTACACGAACTACGTTGGGATGATTAATCGTTGCTAGTGCCTTACCTTCATCGAAGAAGCACTTCATTCCGAAACGGAAAGAGTCGAGGTTTTCTATAGAGCTCGCATGCACGCGAGAGCCCTCCGAGCGCAGAACAAGGCCGCTAGGCAAATACTCTTTGATCGCCACGACCGTACCGTTGTCGTCAACCGCGCGGTAAACAATTGAGAAACCGCCACGGCTTATAGCTCGGTCTATTCTGTAGTTATGGAGCTTGTAACCCTGCGGTAATGCTCTATTGGCAACGACGGACATAACCTAGTATCACCTCGTACAGGATTGTGCTGACCGCACACAAAGCAGTTGCCGCCGCGCAAAAGTTAAAGCCAAATGCTTTAGATTGCAAGCGGAAATCAGATCAGGTTGACTTAGGGCGATTGCGCGCGCGGGATTGTTAATTGTAGGCATCAGGATCAGGGCTGAGCATAGGACAAATCAAATTGTCATACTTGCGTTTGAGCATACAACAAGAAGGTTGGGCGTGCTAAAAATTCCGCTGGCCTAGTCGGCATTGATGTTCTATGAATTAATGGCGAAACACTCTACTCCGCTTCGCTGTCTTATACTAGGAGCATCTGAATTGTTGGGATTTCGGAGGACTGTTTGCGATTCCAACGTCGTACTTTCGTTTAGGAGAATGGCTGTGGCACGTATTACTGTTGAAGACTGTCTTGGGCATATTGGTAACCGTTTTGAGTTGTCGTTAGCGGCTGCCGTTCGAGCGAGACAGTTGGTTGCTGGCCATCAGGCGCTTGTTGATGATGCAAAGCGAGATAAGCCTATCGTCGTTGCTTTGCGCGAGATCGCTACCGGCAAAATCAATCGATCTGTATTGAAAAAAATCGGCCTTTGAGATGTTATGGGGCTTGCCCCGACCAGTGATCGATTTTTCCATAAGATTGCAGCCGGGTTCACGGCAACGGATCTTGGGCGAATCGAGTCCGCTTGGGCAGTTGCGAAAACCGCGCATTTCGGGCAGGTGCGTCATTCCGGCGAGCCCTACGACACTCATCCGCTTGCGGTAGCGGAGATTCTCCACGACCTGCTTGGTGCGGATGCCGACGCGCTTTGTGCAGCCTTGCTGCACGATGTCGTCGAGGACTCCGACATGCCCCTCGCCGCCCTTCGCGTCGATTTCGGAGATACCGTAGCCAATATTGTTGACGGTGTCTCAAAGCTAGAGTCCATTAATGCTTCTGCTGGCACAACCACGTCATCAAAAGAAAACACACTACGCAAGCTGATTGCAGCGGGCGGTCGGGACTGGCGCGTGTTTGCAGTGAAGCTATGCGACAGACTACACAACATGCGTACGCTTGGCGCGGTCGGTCGGGCAAAGCAACGCCGAGTTGCATTGGAGACATCTCTTGTTTACGCACCTTTGGCTAGGTATGTAGGGTTTCAACAAATTGCGGTCGAACTGGAGGCGTTGTCCCTGCGATGGCGTTTTCCTTGGCGCTGGTTAATTCTCGCGAAGTGGTCAGCGTATAAGGCGGGGTTTGATCGTCGGCGATTGCTTCCTATGTTTGCAGAGGTAGGCTCGGCGGGTTTGTCCGATTCTTTCCCGGTGAGTGAACGAGCGGCGAACGAAATGATAATTCGCGCATTTGCATGCTTGGGGTCTGACCGAGCCTGCCGCGCGCTGTTCGCGATTCCAACTTTCTACGATGCAACTGAATCAATCGAAGACGCTCATGGTCGCATAGCCAGTTTACATCGACATTTTCAGTGCCTGCCAGGCAGCTTTGTGTGCTTGAACTACGAGGGCGTTGCCTCATCAAAAGTGCTTTTTGGTCGTAAGGCGTTTGTGGCAGAGTTTGCTTTTTTCTTTCCTGGCGTTGCGAGAAGGCCGCGTTCATTAGCTTTCGACGAAAGCATGGATGGTGACGATTTTGCTGCTGTAGCCAGCGCTGACCATCACACGGGTAACTTCACGCGAGTCTTGCGTGAACTGGTCGAACACACAGCAATTGCTGTTTTTTCCCCGAAAGGGCGGCGCTTATCTCTGCCGCGGCAGGCGTCAGGATTGGACTTTGCGTTTGCAATCCATACTGATCTAGGTTTGCGCGCGAGCGCGGTTCGAATCAACGGACGTTTGTGCGGCGTTACGGTCGAGCTATCGTCAGGTGACATTGTCGAAGTCATTGCCGGTGACAAAATTTTAGCTGTTCCTGAGTGGGAGACCGCTCTTAGGTCGCCGCGGAGTCGCGCGAAGTTAAGGCAGTGGATGCGTGAGTCAGCGCAGGCTGACGCCGCCATACTCGGTCGTAGGTTGCTTGCGGACGCTGCCGGTGTTGCCGAAACTGAGGATGCGTCACTTTACGCTAATTTGCCGAGGTTGCCGCAGTCGTGCGGTGCGTCTACTCGCGAAGATCTGTGGCGTCGCATTGGTGCAGGCGAGTTGTCCGCCTTTGCTGTAGCAGCGCAGTTACTAGGCTCCGGCGCAGAAAGTCTTTTACGTTTCACCAACTCTGCTGACGCGCGTAGTCGGTTGTTGCTGGATGGTCGTGCCATTTCTGGCGTGAAATACTGCGATGTTTGCATGCCCATTGCAGGTGATGCAGTCTTAGCCGTGGGCTCTTTTTCGGGCGTCAAAATTCACCGCATTGCCTGCCCCCGACGGAACGAAGGGCGGGCATCGAACGACGTATTTGCGCCAGTCTGGGCGGTGCGGGTAGCACATGCCTTGCCTTCAGAATTAGTAGTGCAATCCGCAGACCGCAATGGTTTGTTGGCTGACTGCGCGCGAGCCGTGTCAAATTGCGGAATAAACGTTGTCGCGGTCGCGAGCTTGTCAACGCGAAGCGCCACTGGCCCTGTTGCCACGTTGGCTTTTACGGTTCTTCTACGCTCTCACGCGAAACTTGATGCGTGTTTGAAAGAGCTAAACTCTGTCCCTGGCGTTGTTAGCGTCGTCCGGTCAGGTGCCACTTCTCGCAGTCCGCATGCGCGGCACCAGTCTTTACTTGCCGATAAGACGGGATAATTCGCCGGATTCGTATAGCTCTCGCATAATATCCGCACCACCCACAAATTCCTGGTTGATGTACAGCTGCGGGATCGTCGGCCACGACGAATAAGCCTTTATGCCTTCGCGAATCTGCGCGTCTTCAAGAACGTTTACGAATGCGAAATCGCGAGCGCCGATTTCGGCGAGCATTTTGACGGCCGCTGCGCTAAAGCCACATTGGGGGAAACGCGGTTCCCCTTTCATGAAAAGTACAACCGAGTTGCTCGCGATAGTGTGCTCGATTTCTTCAAGAACATTGCGTTGGGACGTAGTCATGATCTAACCTATTTCAAAAGAAATTCGTATTCCAAGTTGGAATGTTATCGATTTGGCAAAAAAAAACCCCCGGCATGTCCGCCGAGGGTCTTAAGTATTTGGGTTTAGTTTGACGCTGACCTACTTTCGCGAGCTATAAGGCTGACTATCATGGGCGCTGAGCCGTTTCACGGTCCTGTTCGGGATGGGAAGGGGTGGGT